>JAANAU010000007.1 GCA_011089965.1 Magnetococcales bacterium | reverse complement strand
TCTATCGGCGAGCGGCCCATCTGGTCATCGATACCACCTTGACTCCCCGTGCGGATCTGGCCTCCATCATCTGGCAACAACGACCGACTGGCGATCTGGTGTGAGCCGGTCTTTTTTTTTGCTTTTCTTCGGGGCAGGCCTGACCGATAACTTCTGCAAGGCGTAACAGTCAGGCAGTTTGCGCGTGGATTAATAAAAGTAAAGGTCTGGAGGTGTGTCATGGATATTTCATGGCCAACTGAGTCGGGGGTGGAGCCGGTGCGGGCTGCCAAGGGGCGGTCACGGCCGGTGCGGCAGGAGGAGCAGGCAACGCCAACCACAGAGCGTGGAGGCAATTCCCGGCGGGATCGGGTCAGTTTGTCGGGAGCGGCAGCACCTGGAGAGCGGTTTGTGGTGCCGGTGTTGTTCAGTCATCACGCCCTGGTTGAAAAAAAGATCGATGCCATGGTTGACGATGCCATGAGCGCCATGTTGCATCAACCGGTCGATCTGCCGGAAGACAATGGGGTGCAGCCGCGCATGGTGTGGGTTGCCTCTTCGTGAATGGATCCTGTTCCCTTTGATGTTGGATGTGGTATGGTATCTGGATGCGGGTTGGATGAGAGCAGACGGCAAAAGATCAACCAGTGGGCAGACAGGCGGGAAGTGGATTCTATGTGGCGTATTGTGGGCATGGTTGTGATCGGGATGGGAGTTGGTTTGTGGCCGGTCTGGTCATCGGCTGCGCCAGCGGGCAGTGCGGCCAGAGGAGAGGATCCCAGGGCCACCTGTGAACGTTATGCCCGTGAGGATGGGGTCAAAAGCCAGCATTTGAGCCATTACATGCAGCAGTGTCTGCGGGATCTGGCCCTGGATCGCGCCTACGAGGAGGAGGATGCCGAGTCTGAGGTCGTGGAGGAGCCGACAAGCGCGCCACCGTCCACACCTCCGGCCAATACGTCTGCGCCCGAGGGCAAAAAAAATGTTCTTCCGACCCAGCCCGGGCGGCCTCGGTGAGGCTGACCGGTTTTTTCGTGTCGATTGTTTTGCCAGAAAGGGATGGTTCATCATGAGAGCGCAATGGATGTTGTCCACGTGGTTGGCGGGCGTGGTGGTGCTGAGTGGTTTGGCGGTGGAAGCAGCCGAGGCCGTTCCCTCGGATGAAGAGTTGATGATCCAATGCAAGCAGTTTGCAATCGAGGATCAGGTGCCGGCCAAGGAGGTGGATGCCTATGTCACCCAGTGCGTCCTGGATCTCAAAGAACAGTATCTGCCGGTTGGCGGCATGGACAATCCCATTTTTGCCCCGCCCATCGAGGGGTTGAAGGATCTGCCCAAAGAGGGAGCCAGGCCCCAGTCCCGCTGACGGGATCCGGGATCAGCCACCTTTTGTGACCACCTGCAAGCGGGTGTTGGCCTGGTTGCGGGTGATCTCATGGGAGACGGCGATGACCACGCCCCGGTATCCGGTGCCATACCAGCCATCCTGGACCTCGACCATGGATCCGGGTTGGATCTCTGGTTTCAATACCAGCGTCAGATGCATGGTGTTCAGGGTTTCCCCAGCATCCAACTCGGCCACAGCCCTGCTTTGAACCACCCTGAGATCAGACAACAGGGGAGAGAGGATCTCTTTCTGTCGTACCTCCCCTTCTGCATGACGTTGCATGGTCATCGATAATCCCAATCCGTGCGTTTGATCCGCCCGTGCCACCAGCAAGGCGGAAAAGCGGTCAGAACCGTTGACAGTGGCAGGTGCCTTGAACGGATAGAGCGTGTGTGTTGCGGTCAGCCCCTGCACCGCAGCCAGCGCCACCCCTGGACGGGCGGCGCACAGGGTGCGGCCATCT
This sequence comes from Magnetococcales bacterium, assembly GCA_011089965.1. GTDB lineage: Bacteria > Pseudomonadota > Magnetococcia > Magnetococcales > Magnetaquicoccaceae > Magnetaquiglobus. The sequence goes on along the minus strand of JAANAU010000007.1, from coordinate 122,291 downwards.
GCTGCCAAGGTCACAGCGCCCAGATCGTTCCCCAACCAGGTGATCTCCTGAATCGTGGTGAGCGGGCAGGACAACACGGCCCGTGTACTGCCGGTAAAGCGGACCAGTTCATGATGGGTGCGGGTGACCGGTTCGGTCGGCATCCACGTCCCGCATGAGTGGGCCAGAGAGTGGAGCGTCACGCCTGGCGAGAGAGGTGCCAGCAGCCGGATGGTCTGCTCTGGAGCGTGGGGCTGGTTGCCAGGATGGCTCTCCGGATCGATCTCCAGGCGCAGCTCCGGGGGTTGAAGTTCCGGGGTCTGTTCGGAGACGGTCACGCTGTTGATGCGGGTTGAAGGGTGGAGTTCGGCGCGGCAGGCGATGAGATCGGCATGGTCGGTCAACAGATGGTCGCACGTTGCCTTCTCCCACTCCGGAACCGGCAGAGGAAAGAGCGGGGCTGCGACGATCTGGCCATCGGGTCTGGAACGCACCACGCCGCCAGCGGCCCTGGCCATCATTTTGGCCACCTCCAGTGGTGCCACCTCCTTGACGTGCAACCTCTGCCCGGGCAGACGCCAGTTGGGCAGTTCCCAGATGACCGTCTCCTGCAAGGCCTCTTCCACAGCCGCGCGTGCCCAGACTGCCTGCTCCCAGGTGCGGGTGAACGGGAGGGCGCGGGGCAGTTCGTGACGGATCGGTCTGCCCATGGCCGTGACCAGCCGTTGCGGTGCTGCCGAGGCTGTGCGGATCAGCTCCTTGCCGGTCACCACCATCTGGAACCGGATGGTTTGAATCTCCAGGGTGACCGGTTGATCCATGTGGATCTCCAGAAAGGTCCGCTCCTCGGCGAGTGTCAGGTGGGCCACCCAGCTGACCTGTTCGGCAGACCAGGAGAGGGTGAGGGTGATCAGTTCCATGGCCTGACCATTCCAGATCACATCCGGTATGGTTTCGATCCGGGTGGTTGCAGCAGGCAGGTGGTTCCAGAGATGGTGTTGCCAGGCATTGGCCAGGTTGCATGTCAAGAGATCATACGGTTGTGTCCGAACGACCGGGCCGAGTGTGCTGGTCGCAAGATAGGGTTGAACGTGATCTTTGGTGGCGATTTGGCGTGTGGACCACGATTGCGTTTTTGTGTTGGTCCAGGTGTCATACAGGGGTTGGGAGAGTCTGGACTCCAGCAAGGCCTGCCATGCCTGGACAAAGCCGGATTCCAGGCCGATGGCATAATTCTGCGGGTTGGCCCGGGCCAGGAGGAAACCGCATGGCTGTTCATGGCTCTGTTCGAGAGTCAGGGGGTAGGCATGGATCTGTTGTCGGCTCAGAGCCATGGCATAGAGGTGGTTGCTCGTGGTATGGACGAACACTCCCAGATCGTATCCGGCCAGTCGACGGCTTTCCAGGGCCAGCGCATAGGGGAGCGTGCGTTGGGCGTGGACCATGGGCAGGGTGAATGCCGGGAGATTGTATTTGGTGAAATAGCCTGTATTCCAGCTCTGGTTGGTCCAGCTGCCCTGGGTGTTCCAGGTGACCCCGTCATCCGACCATTGGCATTGAAACGCCTGTGGGGATTGGCTGGAGTAGCGCGGCAGAATCCACAACTCTTCCACCACGACCGGATTGCCGGACCCGAAATCGTAGCAAAACCATGAGGGTGCTCCGGGACTGCCATTGTTCCAGTAGCTGCTGGTGTTGTTGTCGAACAGCTTGTAGGCATCGTTGGTGGCATGGCTGGCAGAGGCGGTCCCTCCGTTGCACAGGTCCATGTTGTTGCTGTTGGCATTGCGCATCTCCACTTCGTAGAGGGAGATGAGCATATTGGAACCGGCTGTGGATTCGGTGATGTAGACACGCCAATAGCGGTGACCCATGGGCATTACTCGGGTTGGGGTTGAAGGTCGATGGCGTCGTAGCGTGCGACGGGACTTGGTTCGAGCGTGGCGATCTGGGAGTGATACACCAGGGGCCAGTGACCGGTCTGGTACAGGAAGTGATCCGGACTCCAGACCAGGGTATGGGTGCGGATGTAGGATTGGCTGCTGGCCAGGTTGGGGCCATGCACCCCTCCGATTGGGAACGTGGTGTTGTAACCGGAGGATTCGGTGGCCGCAAAGGGCAGGGTGGCTTCATAATTGAAGTTTGTATGGAGTGCAACCTGCATGCTGCTCCAGAGTCCTGAACAGGCACCCAGTCCGAGCGTGACGATCAGACCGCCATGGAGCGTTTTGACCTGATCGGTCGGGCTGGAGGGTGGGTCGGGCGGCGGATTCAGGTTGGCAATGATCTGCCGGGGCAGGAGGTATTCGATGCCCGGACAGAGTATGGTCAAATGGAGGGTATGGTTCCAGCCGGTCAGACGGGCATTGGGGGTCCAGGTGACGGCCAGGATGGGGAGTCGAAAGCGCGCCAGGGCCATTCCGTTGCTGATGGTGTAGTGGGTGGTGAAGGGGACGCTGGAGCGGATGGTGGTTTGGATGCGCAGGGTTCTGAGATGGGTTTGCAGGGTTTGGGTGGTGCGTTCCCAGAACGGGATGGGTATGGTATGGGATCCGGGGCGGATGTGGCGCGGTTCTGGTCCGTTTCCGGTATAGCGGCGCGGATAGGTGCACTCCAGGGTGCGTTCTCCCTGGGTGACCAGAAACAGTTCAAAGTGGTTGCCGGTCAACTCCAGCAGGGTGCGCAGCACGGTCCGGTCAAAGCTGATGACATAATGGGGCGCAACATAGGTGAAGCGCAGGATCAGACCCGGCGTGGCCGCCATGTGGTGCAATTCTGGAACGGCGCTGGTGCTGCCTGTGAACAACAGGTTCCACCGGGAATCGTACAGCAGGATTTCCAGATTTTCCGGTGTTTCCGGGGTGTAGTGCAGGCCGTCATCCCGGATGAGGTGCAGCCGATAGGTGATGGTGGGCCAGGACCAGCCGGTGATGCGGTCGAACGGGCCTGGGTTGATGCGTGGAAAGATCTCCGCAGCCATGGGCGTGGTGTGTCAGGAGTGGTTGGAAAAACGCAGGATGATTTCCGGGCAACAGCCTGTTGGCGGGCGGGTAGTGCACACCCCGCCATCGGCCCGTTGCAGCCGCATGGTCAGTTCCACGGGGCGGGCCACATCGATGTACATTTCCGGATTGTCCAAGGCGGTGATCCGTTCGGTGCGTTCGATGCGGGAGGATTCGACATAGTGGAATTTGGGGTTGCGTTCCAGTTCCACACAGTTGCGGATCGCCTCCAGTTCTGCCTGGGTGAGCAGGCGTGCTTCGGGTTGGATTTTATTCTTGCATTTTTCCCAGCATGACTCTGGATTGCCGCTGCCTGTGTAAAGATATCCGTCATTCTGTTGGACAAACGGTTCTTTGGTGCGGGAGCGGTAGCCGGAGCTGGTGGCGGCATGGGGTGGCCAGAAGTCGCGGCTGAAGGCGAGTTGATCGGCCCGGTCTGGACCAATGGCGATCACCTGCACCTGGGGGATGGTGGCGTCATGGATGTTGCCAGCCAGCCAGGCCAGTTTCATTTCCCGGAACCAGGTGGCGGGCAGTTGGGTTTCGCCGGTGTCGTAGTGGATTTCATAGAGGGTGAAGCCGGGAGTGTATTCCACCACCAGTGCTCCGGTGATCTCCTGGGGATGGTGAAAGGTGCCGGTGGCCGGATCAAATTCCGGGAGTGGGCAGGGTTCGCCGCGTCCGTTGTAGAAGCGGGTATGATCGATGATGCGGACTGTGGGGTGATCCTGGAAATGGCGCAGTTTTTTGGCATGGGTGCGGACCCAGACCAGGGTTTCCATCAGGGGTGCCTGGCGTCGTCCGAGGGAGGTGGCTGTTCCTCCCTGGACGATCAGGCGGGTTTGGCTGGCTGCCTGTTCGGAGCAGTAGAGTCGGATTCGTTTGCAGCCCGGTTGTTCCTGGATCAGCGCCTGATCGAGCCAGGGGGCGTACTCTTCGGCGGCCAAGGCGCGGGTCCAGGCTGGCACCACCACGGGTTGCACCTGGACCGGGGCTGCTCCCCGATCTTCGGCCAGGCGCAGTTCAAAGGGGGTGGCATGGATGTGGGCATGGGGTGCGAATTCCAGCAGCAGTTGGGTTTCCAGAGCGGTCATGCGCTCTCTCCGCTGATGGCCACCACCACCTTGTTGCCTGCGTGGCTGTTGGTTCCGGCAGGAACCTGGCGTTTTTCCCAGATGGCCACGGCAGCCGGGTGGGTGGTCCAGGAGAGGGTGTCGCCGCTGGCCCAGGTGCCGCCCCAGGGTGGTGTTCCACCGGACAGGGTGAAGTAGGGTTTGTTGAAGTTGGGGTTGTTGGGGGCAAAGCTGGAGCTGATGGAGCCGCTGCCCACGGTGCCGACGCGCGCTCCGGCACAGGTGAACTGGGTGGCATTGGAAAAGGTGAGGGTCCAGTTCTCCTCGATGGTGCCGATGTGGTCACAGGTCACGGGGTGGGTGGTTTCGTTGTAGGTTCCGGCGGTGGTGGACTCCTGCCAGCCGGTGATTGAGGTGGTGATGTCATCGGTTTCGATCACCGAGGCGACCCGGGTATTGGTTGCTGAAAAGTTGAACTCCAGGGTGTTGGAGCTGGCCAGTGTGAGGGTGGCCAGGTTGCCATTCCAGGAGACGGCATTGCTGGCAGCCAGACGCAGGAACTGGGTATTGCCTGTCACGGCGTTCACATGTTCTTTGTCCGAGATGCGGATCAGGTCATTGGTTTGGAAGATGCCGTTGCCGGCGAGGTTGTTGCCGTTTTCCACCATGACCGGGATGGTGGTATCTCCGCTGAGTGCATCGGATTCGAGTTGGCCGCAGCCGTAGCAGCGGGCATAGGTGATGGCCTGGGTTTGGGTATCGGTTTGGGTTCCTTCCATCAGCACCACGAGGTCATCTCCCGGGGTGGGGGTTTCGATGAAGATGCGTGGGGCAATCAGGGGGAGGTCGTCATCGTTGGCGATTTTTATGAATGTTTTTCTGTATTTGGTTGATCCTGTTGTCCGTTCGGCCTGGGGAACGTCGGGCCAGACATTGTTTTTCACGTTGTCCGGGATTTCGATATGTGACATGGGGCCGCCATTACTGTTGGTGTCACTGACGTTCAGTGGTTTGTACCATTTGATTTCGGAGCTTTGGATGGCCATATGGATCTCTCCCGGGAGGCTGTGGTGCGTGCGGTGCGCGAGTATCAGGGGTCCAGGGGGGTTACCCCCCTGGTGGGGTCCAGGGGCAAGAGCCACCCTGGGACTTTAGTCCTTTAATTCTTTAAACAAAACAGTTTAAAAATTATTTATTTTTTAATATTAAAACCCTTGGGGATGAATCCCCCAGACCCCCTCTTTTTTTTCAATACTTGGAACCCTAATCGATACGTAACAACCGAATGGTTGCGGTGAACCGATCATGACCTGGCCAAATGGGGACCGCGGTCATGGCGGGTGGGGTGTCGTGACGAAACAAAACCGTGAAATGCCATTGGTCCCAAATCAAGGGATGGGAGGCCCCGGGCTGGGCTGCCAACAGCACCAGAGCCTCCACAGTGGAGCGATCCAGCCAGGCTGCGTCGCTCTGAGCCACCAGGGTGATGGGCATGCCACCACGCAACGGGTTGACCCAGATCACCGGTCTTCCGCCCAAAGTGCGGACCACCGTCTGTTCAACGCACGCAACATCATGACGATCACTCCAAACCATTCCAGCAGGCAGAAGTATGGGACCGAGTTGTTTCATGACTCTCTTTCCATGGCAGTCAAACACCACACAAAACAAAACGCATAGCAAAACGCAACGAGAACAAAGCCTGCTCGTCACTGAATACCGAACCGGGGGAGGCGATCAAATGCATGGCCCCCAACTCCGGAACAGGCTGCCAACCGATGAGCGCCTGACAAACCTGAAACAACAAGGGTCCGGCCTCACGACGCTCTCCCTGGCCACCCTCGGCATCGTGCAGATTGCGTACGGCAACGACCACCAGCCACACCTGCTCCACGGCCTGTTCACACCCGGCCCGCATGAGCGGCTGAAAACCGTCGGCAATCAGATAAAGAGCAGGCATGGCCCCGGTGCGCGCCGGAATGGCCTTGAAGGTGCGCGCACCGTGTACCTGACGCGCCAAAGCCACCCGGTCACGCAAACGATCCAGAATCAATGGTTCGGCAGCCAACAGATCGGTCATCGAACAAACCCGCGCAAAGTGGAATCATCGAAAATCCGGGGCTTGCTGATACAGTCCGGTGCCCCGGCACCCACGACCGCACCCCCGGACAAGAAGGCCACACGACCAGCAGACAGATCCCGCAACCACTCCATGGCCAGAACATGACCCGCCACCACGGCCTCCGGAACCCGCTCCCGATGCAAAAGACGCCGGGCCAATACCGCACAGATGCGCGGCAAAGGGGTGCGCGCCACCTGCTCCGGGGAAACGGGCAAGCCGGGCCGCAATACCAGATAGGAGTCGATCAATACCGTGGCATCGTGCAAACTCTGTACGATCCGCTCCTGTCCGGCATCGGCAGCCCCCCGTTCGGCATCGGTGAAGCTGTCCCGCTCTTCCTGCAACAAAGTGCGACGCATCAGCTCCGGAGAGACCAGACCCAGCTCCTCCGGAACCGCGATCTGCGCCAACTCCCGGGCACCGCAAATGTGCAGGAGCTGTTCAATCGTGGCATAGCTCATGCGTATGGCTCCGTCGCTTTCTGGACGTTTTGCAGATGGGTGGCGCGTTGTCCGGGATGTGCCGTGCCAACGCACCACTGGCCAAGGCGGCTGTGGCCCGCTCCAGGTCGATCTCCACAATGGCACCGGGAGGCCAGATGACACCGTCGTGCCGCAAAGGGGAAAGTACCCGAAACGTGGTCATGGTCTTACGCCGGATTGCGGATCAGGAATCCGGACAAAATCCCGGTCAGGATCGGCACCCGCTCATACGTGACCGGGTAGATCCAACTGCGCGCATTGTTCTCATAATAGGGTTTTTCCACCAGTGGATGGCCCTGAAGGGTGTAGGTGTATCCATAGGATGGATCCTCCATGCCCGAAGACTTGACCGGGGTGTAGGCCAGAATGGCATGGTTGCCCCAAATGTCGATATCCTCGCCCGCATCGTTGAAGGCCACCGCCTTGCCCACGGCCACGGTTTGCAAATCCCACAAAGCGGCCAGCATCTCCGGGGTGATCGATTCGCGGCTGGTGTACTTGAACCGTTCCACGATCTTCGGATGGTTCTTGAGCGCCGCAAAGGCCACGGCAGACAAAACCAGCGTGTTGGGATAGATCCCCACCGAAGAGCGTACCGCCTCCCGGGCCGTGTCGATGTCGCCGGAAGGATTGGAGCCGCCATCGCTCCATTGATCGGTTCCGGAAAGGGTGATTTTGTGATTGTTGTCGTAGTTGTCCGGATTGGTGGCCAGGGTCGCCTGGTCATACTCCAAAGTCAAAGAGAGGGCGCGCAAGGCACCCGCGACCGAACGTTGCGCCAGATCAACCCCGGGGGCGCGACTGGCATCCCGCTGGTATTCCCGCGGCACCTGGGCCTCCAGGGAGTCTTGCACCAAGGCAAAACTCTTACCGAGAAAGCCGAACTGAATGCGGCGCGTGGCAGCTCCGGGTGCGCGCCGCACCTGATAGAGCTTGAAACTCTCCCGTCCGAACTCCAGAACCTGACCACCGGAAACCTGTATCGGAACCTTGGGAAAAAGAATCTGGCCAACATGTTCGGCGTGACGATAACCCTGGGCGATTTCGGTCAATACCGGGTCAATCACCCGGACCTGATTGGGGGACATCAACATGAGCAATCACTCCTTGGTATGAAAAACGGTATAGGATTAACGACGCAGCAGAATTTCAATGAATTCACCCGCACCGGAAGCCGGTTGCAAGGCATCGCCAATCACGAATTCCGGCAGATCCCCGCCCTCCAGAATGGCACCGTTGGCTGCCGTACTGGTGACTGCCGTGGCCCCGGCCTTGACCCGCAAGGCCGAGGTGGCGGGAATCAGCCGTCCCTGGGCATCGACGATCAATGGTGCCCCCAACGAGACGGCTGCACCGGTTTCGGCCACGGCAGTGCCATGGGTGACCACAGCCAGGGCGCTCCCGGAGGTGGCACTGCTCATGGCCAGACCCATGGGCTTGCTTCCCTGCACGGCGATCTGCGCCCCGTTGAAACCCACGGCGCGACAGGCGGCAACCGTTCCGGAGGCCACCACGGTCAAGGTCAGAATGGAAATGCTTTGTTGACTCATCTTGAGGGTTCTCCTGTTCAGGCATTCACAGCCAAGGCTGCCGTGAGATAGTCGGTGCGATGGGTGTTGGCATACGCCAGAATCCGGGCATGGGTCTCCAGACCTGACGGATCCACACTGTACCCCTGGGCCGCGTGATAACGGATCGGCTCCATGCCGCTGCGGCTCTCCGGAGCCAGTTCGGCAAACTCCACCTGTCTGGGAAGCGCCTCCAGAAACGAGGTCATGAAGCTCCGTGTGTTCTGTCCTTCGGCAAACTCCACGACACTGGTTTCATTCATGAACAGCAGAAAGGCGATCAATCCTTCCCGGAACCGTGGCAGGATGCGGCCTTCGGCGATCAACCCATCCACAAAGACCGTGGTCTGTTTGCGACACTCTTCGGTTTCGGATTGACGCAGTGCGGCCTCCCGTGCCGCCAGCTCCTGCTCCTGTTTCTGCAACTGTTCCAAACGCTGTTTCCACTCGGCTTCGTCTTGTAAACTGTCCATGCGTGACTCCATGAGGGGTTGAGGCCGGGCCAAACGGTCGGGCGGGGCCAATCCCTCGCCCACGGCCACAGCCGGTACGTTTTCTGACTCCTGGAACGACACCTGCGGCAAACCCTTGACCGCCGGAGGCTGCGCACCCAGCAGTCCGACATGACGCGGATAAAAGACCCCGGGCAGAGGATTGTCGGATCCGTCCGGAGTGTAGAAGCTGGTCGAAACATTGCGATAACGCCCCATGCGCACCAGTTCGACCACTTCAGGATCCAGATCCACCAGTGTGGCGATCAGCATTCCCTCTTCCAGAGAGAGTGTCGCCACCCACCCCCAGGCCGGGGTGTCGTGACGCGGGTGTCCGATGACCAAAGGCGCCCGCCAGCGCGCCGGGTCATAGGCTGCGACCGTGCGTTCCAGGTCGGCATCAGTGATCACCAAGGTCGTCCCGTTGCGATCTGCGTGACGACCGGACTTGAAAATGGCAATGCGATGTTGTGTGTTCATGGGACAAGAGTATGGGGAGAAGGGAGAGGAATGGGCATGCGCGCAAGTTCAGCATTTTTTTTCCAATCGTTTTTGAGCGGTGTTGTGTTAGAATCGGGTGGGATGGCGTCAGTCAGGTTGTTTGCGTGCGCGCAAACCGCCAAGGAATTTTCTCTAAATCAGCGAGGGATGTATGGGACGATCCTACGATCAGGTTCCCTCTTTGCAGGAATTGGAACTGGACAATCCGATGGGTGCGGTGGAAGAGTTCGCCATCAGCCAGGATTGGAATGCTGAACGGACCAACGAATATGAACTGTGGGCCGAGATGCCCGGACAGTGGGGCCAGCAGAGGTTGTGGGTCGCCTTTCACGAAGAGACCGGCTATCTGCAATTCAATGCCTACATGAATCTGAAGATCCCGCAACGGTTCATGGGGGTGGCGGCACAGACCATCACCCTGATGAACGAACGGGTCTGGCTGGGCCACTTTGAAATCTGGAACGAAGAGCGCACCCCGGTGTTCCGGGTGGTGCTCCCCTTGCGCGGTGCGGAACTCCATCCGGAACAACTGGAGGATATCATTGCCGCCATTGAAGAGGAGACCGACCGGTTCCATCCCGCGATGCAGTGGGTGGTCTGGGGCGGAAAAAGCCCGGAAGAGGCCATTGCGGCGGCCATGGTCGATACCGAAGGGGAGGCGTAGTTTTTTTTGGTTCAACCTGTGATGAAGATCTGCGGGGAGCGTGAGGTATGAACAGCATGCGCACAGGGGCGTTGGCCCTGCTGGTGTGGGGTTGGATGTGGGGTGGTGCGGGTCTGGCCGATGCCGGGACCGTCAGGATCGGTGTGGCTGGACCGTTTTCCGGGGGACAGGCTGCCTTTGGCGAACAGTTCTGGCGCGGAGCCGAACAGGCTGTCAAGGATGTCAATGCCCAGGGCGGCATTCATGGCGATACCATCGAACTGGTCAAGGGGGATGACTCCTGCGAACCGAAACAGGCCGTGGCCGTGGCCAATCGCCTGGTCGATCTGGAGAAGGTGGTGGCGGTGGTGGGCCACTTCTGTTCCGCCTCCACGATTCCGGCCTTTGAGGTCTATGCCGAAGCCGGTCTTCTGGCCATCACGCCGGGATCGACCAATCCCAAGGTGACGGAACGGGGCTTTCCCACCATATTCCGCACCTGCGGACGCGATGACCAGCAGGGGGTGGTGGGTGCCGAGTTCGTGGTCAAGCAGCTCAAGGCGCAGCGCGTGGCCGTGATCCATGACAAGGATACCTATGGACAGGGACTGGCCGATGCCATGAAAGCACATCTGGCCACCCTGGGTCTCAAGGAGGTGCTGTACGAGGGGTTGACGCGGGGTGAAAAGGATTTCAATGCCCTGGTGACCAAGCTCCGCTCGGTCAAGGCCGATGCCGTCTATTTCGGCGGGCTGCACAGCGAAGCCGGACCTCTGGTGCGTCAGATGCGTGAACAGGGGGTGACCGCTCCTTTGATCTCTGGGGATGGGATCATGTCCGAAACCTTTGTCACCTCGGCTGGCGGTCCCAAGTTTGTCGATGGGGTCTTCATGACCTTTGGGGCTGATCCGCGCAAACTTCCGACCGGTTTGAGCCTGGTGGAAAGGTTCCGCAAGTCAGGGTATGAACCCGAAGGGTATACCCTCTACGCCTATGCCACGGTCCAGGCCATGGTGGCTGCCATGCGTGCCACCAAATCCACGGAAGGGGCCAAACTGGCAGCCTGGCTGAAGGCCAATACCGTGGAAACCGTCATGGGGAACAAATCCTGGAATGCCAAAGGGGATCTCAAGATTTCGGACTACGTCATGTACCGCTGGACCTCTGACGGCAAATACGAAGAGCTGCCACGCTGAACGATCTGTGCTGCGCCTTCGGAGTGCCGGGCGGTGAATGCCCATATTCTGCTGCAACAACTGGTCAATGGCGTGGTGCTGGGATCGGTCTATGGCCTGATTGCCGTGGGCTATACCATGGTCTATGGCATCATCGGCATGATCAACTTTGCTCATGGCGAAGTCTACATGATCGCAGCCTATCTGACCGCCATTTTCCTGGCCGCCCTTACCCTGCTGGGGATCCAGTCGCCACCTGTGGTGATCCTCATGGTGTTGATCCTGACCATGGCGGTCACCGCACTGTATGGCTGGAGCATCGAACGGATCGCCTACAAACCATTGCGCCACTCCACCCGTCTGGCCCCGCTGATCTCAGCCATCGGGATGTCACTGATCCTGCAAAATTTTGTCCGCATCGCCCAGGGGGCGCGCAATCAGGGCATCCCCACCCTGCTGGATGGCGGGGTGCGACTCATGGAGAATGGTCCCGAGCAGTTTGTCCAGATCACCCATGCCCAGATCCTGATCGTGGTGACTGCCATCGTCAGCATGGGGGCGCTGTGGTATCTGATTCAGGGTACGGCCATGGGGCGGGCCTGCCGGGCAGTCCAACAGGATCGGACCATGGCGGCGCTGCTGGGGGTGGATACGGATCGGATCATCTCTGTGGTTTTTGTTCTGGGTGCCTCCATGGCCGCAGTCGCCGGTACGCTCGTCACCTTCAATTACGGCTCCTTTGATTTTTTCATAGGCTTTGTCACCGGCATCAAGGCATTCACCGCAGCGGTCCTGGGCGGGATCGGCTCGCTGCCGGGTGCCATGCTGGGTGGTTTGGTGCTGGGGCTGTCGGAGTCGATCTTTTCCGGGTTTGTCAACACCGATTACAAGGATGTCTTCGCCTTCTCACTGCTCGTGCTGGTGCTGATCTTCCGCCCCAGCGGACTGTTGGGCCATCCTGAAGTGGAGAAGGTGTGACCATGCCCCGCAAGCTTTGGGATGCCGTGTTGGCAGGAGTGGTGGCACTGTTGCTTTTTGTCCCGCTGACCGGGGTCTCCTTGTCCGGCTATACCCTGGAAGGCCATTGGCAACGTCCCTTGTGGCTGGCCGTCGGCGTGGTGCTGGGACGGTTGCTCCTCGGCTGGTTTCTGGAACGCCGCCAGCGCATGGTGGGCACAACGCGACGCCCGGGTTGGATCACGGCCTGGATCGATGACCATCGTCCCTACATCGTGATCGCTGCGGTGATCGGGGCATTGCTGGTGCCGTGGTGGATCGGGAAATATTGGCTGAATGTGGCCATTCTGGCCTTGATCTATGTGCTGCTGGGATTGGGACTGAACGTGGTGGTGGGATTGGCCGGACTGCTGGATCTGGGCTTTGTCGCCTTTTACGCGGTCGGGGCCTATACGTATGCTTTGGGTCATCACTACTTTGCACTCAGCTTCTGGGCCGCTGTGCCGCTGGGTGCCATGCTGGCCGCCGGTTTCGGGGTGGTGCTGGCCTTTCCGGTGCTGCGCATGCACGGGGATTATCTGGCCATCGTCACTTTGGGGTTTGGCGAGATCATCCGCCTGATACTCAACAACTGGCTGGAGGTGACCGGCGGACCCAATGGGTTGCGCGTCCCTTTTCCCTCGTTGTTCGGTATGGATTTCGGACGCCGGGCATCTCCAGGCCATGTGACGTTGCATGAGTTTCTGAACATCCCCTACTCGAATGAATACAGGGATATTTTTTTGTATCTTCTGCTGTTTCTGGTCGTGTGTGGCATGGTGTTCCTGGTGCGGCGTCTGCGGCGCATGCCCTTGGGTCGCAACTGGGAGGCGTTGCGCGAGGATGAGATCGCCTGTCGCTCGCTGGGGATCCAACCGGTGACCGTGAAACTGTCGGCCTTTGGCCTGGGGGCCATGACTGCCGGGGTGGGCGGGGTCTTTTTTGCCGCTTCCCAGGGGTTTGTCAATCCAACCTCATTCACCTTTCTGGAATCGGCCCATATTCTGGCCATTGTGGTGTTGGGGGGCATGGGGTCCACGGGTGGGGTGATCGTGGCCGCCGTGGTGCTGACCGTTCTGCCCGAGGTGTTGCGCGATTTTGCCGAGTATCGGGGCCTGCTGTTTGGTTGCGCCATGGTGTTGATGATGATGTGGCGTCCCCGTGGTCTGATGGGGATCCGTCGTGCCCGTTTTCACCGTTCCGAGGTGGGGTGATGGCCGAGATCCTGAGCGTGCGCGATCTGACCATGCGGTTTGGCGGTGTGGTGGCTTTGAACCGGGTCGGGTTTGACGTGCGCAAAGGGAGCGTCACTGCCTTGATCGGTCCGAATGGCGCAGGCAAGACCACGGTGTTCAACTGTCTGACCGGATTCTATCGACCGGATGCCGGTGCCATGCGGTTGATGGGTGCGGATGGGGTGCCTTTGGATCTGATGGAGTTGATGGGTCGTCCGTTTCAAGGGTCGGACTGGGTGTCGCCCCGGTCGTTTGCCCGTCGGCTGTACTGCAAGATGTTTGGCGGGGCGGCCTTGGCAGCGCGCGCCGGCGTGGTGCGGACATTCCAGAACATTCGTCTGTTCAAGGAGATGACCGTCATGGAAAATCTCCTGGTGGCCCAGAGGGCGCGGGTGGACAACCGGATGGTGTCGGGGATTTTCCAAAGCAGCGGCTATCGGCGCGCCGAGGCCGAAGCCTTGGAGCGGGCCTGGTATTGGCTGGATTTTTTTCGGTTGTCGGAAGATGGCAACCGGTTGGCAAAAGAGCTGGCCTATGGACGGCAGCGGCGTCTGGAGATGGCCCGGGCCATGTGTGCCGCACCCCGTTTGTTGTGTCTGGATGAACCGGCAGCCGGGCTGAATCCCAACGAAACCCGTGAACTGGCCGATTGGATTCTGGCCTTGCGGCGCGGGCACGGGGTGACGGTCTGTCTGATCGAGCACGACATGGGTCTGGTGATGGAGATTTCGGATCATGTGGTGGTGTTGGATCATGGTCAGGTGATCGCTTCGGGGCGTCCGGAGCGGGTGCGGGATGATCCGGTGGTTCTGGAGGCCTATCTGGGTGCGCCGGAGGGGGCGGAGGAGGGGGTGTGAACCAGCGTGAGCCGATTCTCAAGGTGCGCGGGGTGGATGTGGCCCATGGTCACACGCCGGTGTTGCATGATGTGACGCTGGAGGTGGGGTTGGGTGAGATCGTCACTTTGATCGGGGCCAACGGGGCGGGCAAATCCACGTTGTTGATGTCGTTGTTCGGCTTGCCGCGTGTGGCGCGGGGGCAGGTGGTGTTTGCCGGTCAGGAGATCACCGCTCTGCCCACCCATCGCATTGCCCGTCTGGGTTTGGCTTTGGTGCCGGAGGGGCGGCGGATCTTTCCGGCCATGACCGTGCGTGAGAATCTGGTCATGGGGGGGGAGAGTGTGAATGAGATGGTATTGGAGCGGATTCACGGGTTGTTTCCGGTTCTGCATGACCGTGCCGGCCAGCGTGCCGGCACCTTGTCGGGTGGGGAGCAGCAGATGTTGGCCATTGGTCGTGCCTTGATGGGACGACCGAGATTGTTGCTGCTGGATGAGCCGAGTTTGGGACTGGCACCTTTGATGATCCGGCGCATTTTTCAGGCGTTGCGCGAGATTGTGGTCGAGGGGACGACCTTGTTTCTGGTGGAGCAGAATGCCAATCAGGCGTTGCGTCTGGCAGATCGGGGGTATGTCCTGGTCAATGGTTGTATACGCATGGAGGGGAGCGGTGCCGAACTGCTGGACAACCCGGAGATCCGCCGCGCCTATCTGGGTGGTCATTGAACAGGTTCTTTTTGACACGGATGCATTTTTGTATTGTTCCGTCGAGAGAGAATACGCCATCATCAGGGGTCCAGGGGGGTTGCCCCCCTGGTGGGGTCCAGGGGCAAGGCCCCTGGGACTTTTATCTTTTAAAGGAGACATTTGTCAAGCAGACCCTGGCACCATACCTGGCTGGACGAGGTGTTTATGTGCGTCCAACCCTGCTGTGGACCCGTCGCATGTCAGGTGGCGGCGGGTTCCGGGGTGGGGTGTGTTGCAGGAAAAATTTTTCAATGCCATCGGCCATCCACGATTCATCCCGTTTCTTGCTCTGCATGAATTTGAAGCATGGTTGTTTTGTGCGCCCGCAACCATTGCCGACCATTTTGGTAACCCGCATGTACGCGACCAGGTATGCCAGGCGCTCCTGGAGGCTGGCGAGCCGGAACTCATCAACCACGGGAACTCCACGCATCCGAAGGCCGGATTGAAAAACATGGGAAGCGGCTGCAAGGAAACCTCCGATGGTCCCACGTTGATGGGCAAAACAGGCATTCCCGCCATCCGACATGCCTGCCCCCATTTTTCAGGCTGGCTGGATCGATTGGAAAAGCTGGGAGAGCCTCCTGTGCTCCTTGTATGACGATCCATCATCCATCATCCCTGCATTCAGGGTAACCGTATGAAAACAGATCATGCATTGCTCTGTGCCACCTTTTTCGGGGCGGGTCGTCTGCCCAAGGCACCCGGAACCTGGGGAACCCTGGCTGCCGTGCCGCTGGCTTGGCTCTGTCAGATGTTCGGCGATGCCGTTTTGGCCGGAGTGTTCATTCTGATCACGGGGGTGGGGGTGTGGAGTGCGCAGGTGGTGGTGGAGGTTCTGAAGCGCAAGGATCCTTCCGAGGTGGTGATTGATGAAGTGGCCGGATTTTTGCTTACCATGATGATCGCCCCACGTGGATGGGGCTGGATGGTGGGCGGATTCCTGCTGTTTCGCCTGTTTGATATCTGGAAACCCTGGCCGGTGCATGCCCTGGAACGGCTGCCGGGGGGGTGGGGCGTGATGGCGGATGATCTGGCTGCCGGGGTCTGGGCAGGCTTGTGCCTTCTTCTGATTGCCAGGATCGGATCTTTATGAAATGTTTGCTGGTCATGCCGCGCTGGAGCGAGCAGGGTGTCTTGTTGCCTGCCTCCGGTCGCCCCTGTCTGGATTTGACGCTGGAGTGTCTGGGGATCACCTCCTTGTCGGTCATGGAGCTGGATGAGGATCACCCCTTTGATCCTGCCGATGTGCCGGAGCGCTACAAGGTGATTCTGGTGCAGGATTGCGGAGGCGGCAGCCGTCTGCGCCGCTCGTTGCTTTCCACCATGGGACTCTCTCTGGGACTGGGGGCCGAGGAGTCCGATCATCTCAAGGTGCTGGGAACCCGCACCCTGACCGACAAACATGGAAAGGCGATTGGTTTTGCCGTGGAACGGCGCGGGCGTCTGGTGGCCTATTTCCGTCAGTCGATCTGGGCGGGGCGCACCTCGCTGCTCAAACTGCTGCGCGGCTTTGTCGGCGGACAACCCTCCGGAGGACGCCGTCCCCGCGAGACGGTCTGCTGGATGGTGGAGTGTGCCGGAGAACCTCTGAAGCTGGGGGAGTATCTGGTCAACGAAACCTACTCCCATTGTCGGATCCACCATTTGTCCACCGGAGATGCCGGCGTGGTGATCCCGGCCTTGATGGGCACGGAGTTCAAACACCGCATTCATGAACAGTTGGGCAACCGGATCTATGCCCTGGCACCCACCCCGCTGGAAGAGATCGTGGCCGAACAGTTGATCGAGTCGGGTCTGACCGTGACCACGGCAGAGTCATGCACCACCGGATTGATCGCTGCCCGTCTGTCCGCCCTGCCCGGGGCTTCGGCCTATCTGATGGAAGGGGTGGTGACCTACTCCAATTCGTCCAAGCAACGGTTGTTGCAGGTGGAAGAAGAGCTGCTCAAGAGTCGTGGCGCGGTCAGTCGGGAGGTGGCGTTGGCCATGGCCCAGGGGGCGCTGGCAGCGGGTGGCACGGATCTGGCCGTGGCCGTGACCGGCATTGCCGGGCCGGATGGGGGCAGTGCGGACAAGCCGGTGGGAACCGTGCATCTGGCCGTGTGCCACCGCAATGGGCAGACATTGGAACATCGGGGATTCTATCGCGGCAGCCGCGAACGGATCCGCTGGCAGGCGAGTCAAACCGCCTTGCACCTGTTGCGTCGCATGGTGGGTTTTCAGGGAGAGGAGCAGGGAAGATGAGGGAGCGTCACACGGTGACCGCAAGATGGTTGACCAGAGCTGGAATCCTGTTGGCCGGCTGGCTGGCGGGAATGGACGCAGCGTGGGCATTTCATCCCGAGGATGTGCCCCGGCGTCACTATGTGTTGCAGAATCGCAAGGATGAGGTGATCGGTGGCACCTATTATCGCCACCGGGCCACGGCCAATGATACCATGATCATCCTGGCGCGGGACAATCATCTGGGCTTCAATGAGATCATGCTGGCCAATCCCACCCAGGATCCCTGGAGTCCCAGGATCGGCAGCAAGATCCGTTTGGACTTTCGCAAAGTGCTGCCCGGATTGAACAATCCGGCCAAGATCGTGGTCAATCTGCCGGAGATGCGGCTTTATCATTTTCGAGGAGAGCGGATCGATACCTATCCGATTGGCGTGGGCCAGGAGGGGATGATGACCCCGCGGGTGCGCACCACGGTCACCAGCAAAACCGCTGATCCCACCTGGCGTCCACCGGCCTCGATCCGCAAGGAGGATCCGAATCTGCCGGAAGCGATCCCGCCAGGGCCGCGCAATCCGTTGGGAACCCATGCCATCTATCTGACCCTGCCGGCCTATTTGATTCATGGCACCAATCGGCCTTTGGGCGTGGGACGGCGGGTGAGTCACGGCTGCATTCGTCTGTATCCCGAGGATATCGTGATGCTCTTTCCCAACGTGAATCCTGGCGACAGCGTGGCCTTTGTCAATGAACCGGCCAAGGCAGGCTGGCGCAATGGGGAGCTGTATCTGGAGGTTCATCCTGTTCTGGCCGATTTGAAACATGAAGGCAGCCTGCGCGTGTTGATGGAAAAGGCGATCAAGCAGGCCTTGAGTCGCCGCCCGGATCTGCAAGTGGTGGTGGATTGGCGTCTGGCCGAACGCATGGCGGACAATCCGGATGGTCAGTCGCGGCGGGTGGCCGTGGTATCGGATGTCAACGTCGAGGCGCGTGAGGCCTATCTGACCGTGCCGGAGGTGGCTGCGGAACAGACCATTCCCGAAGGTGGACTGCATTTGCCCAACCTGGAACAACTGGATCGCGAGGATGGCAATCCGGCGGCCATTCGCATCGATCAGCCGGAGCCGCAGCTCCCGGCCCGATTTCCAAAAGAGACGGCACCCTCGTCACCCGTTGCCCCGACCACGCCTCCTTCCGGGAGTGACGCTGCACCCGTGACCGAACCTTCTGCCGTACCGGTCGTCCCGGTGGCACCCGAAATCGACCTCCCGGAGGAGGGGGGTGTCGAAGAGGTAACCCCGACCGAGTCGCCGCCAGCCGATCCCGAAGAGCCGATTGCCGGTTCGGATGCGGCGCGTTGACGTTGCTGGCAGGCTCGAATGGTCAGACACCTGCGATTCAAGCGCAAGCTTCAGCTCTTTTTGTTGCTGATTCTGGCAGCGTTCGGCATGCATGCCGTGCAGGCGGTCTGGCACTATCGGGCCAATCAGGACTCCTGGGACCAGGAACACCAGACCCGTAAAATTGCCATTCTGGTCCATAAGATCGAACGCAATGGCGATCATGCCCATCAGGAGGTGGAGTATTTTCTCCGGACCAAGGATCCGGAGGTGGCGGATCAGGTGGTCGCCCATTTGCAAACCATACCGGTTCATCTCAATGAACTGGTGGCACTGGGAGCCGTGGGGGATTCAGACAGGATTGAACAGGTTCGTGTGCAGGTCAACCTCCTGCTGGAGCTGTTTGAACGGATCCGGGACAAGCTGATCGCCATTGGTCTCAACGAAAATTCTGGCGAGCATGGTCATATCCGTCGTCAGATCCATCGGGTCGAAGAGAAATTGCGTGCCCAGAAGGCGTTTGAGTTGCTTTCTTCCATGTTGCAACTGCGGCGTCATGAGAAAGATTTCATCGAACGCAGACAGCTTGTGTACGTGGAAAAATTCCATGCCGAGGTGGAACGGTTCGATGCACGGGTGCAGCAGCATGCGTTGACCCCGGATGAACGGTCGGAGGTGCGGACAGCCTTTGAGCAATACATCCATGGTTTTTATGCCATGGTCAGCGAACAGCTTGTCGCAACCGAATGGATCGAGCAGTATCGGGCGCGCGTGGTGGATGCCGAAAGGGCCATACGGGCACTGGTCGAGGTGTTGGATGAGGTGTATGCCCGTTCGGATGCGGAACAGCGTGCTTTGCTGTTTGATCAGTTTGTTTTTTCCCAGAGTACGGTATTGGCCATTCTGCTGATCATCAGTCTGTTGATGGCCGTTTTTCAATGGGATCTGTTGCGTGCCATTCATGGCCTCAAGGATGCGGCGCAGCAGGTGGCCGAGGGGAGCAGTGACCCGATTCAGGTGGAGCGGCGTGACGAGATCGGGGAGCTGGCTGGTGCCCTCCGAACCATGCAGGAGCGTCTGACCGCGCGTCATCGGGAACTGGAAGGGATGGTGCGGGAACTCAAGCAGAGCGAACAGGAGAGTGCCCATGCCCTGGATCTGCGCACGGCCACCACCACCATTCTGCAACAATCCCTCTCTTCCCTGAGCCTGGAAGAGGTGCTGCGCAGCGCCCTGGAGAGCGTGTTGTCGATTCCCTGGCTGGGTGTGGAGCCGCGCGGGGCCGTGTTTTTGTTCAACGAACAGACGCAGCAGTTGGAGTTGACGGTGGCACACCGCCTGTCCCCCATCCTGTTGAAGCTGTGTCAGAGTGTGCCGTTGGGCCACTGTCTGTGCGGACGGGCCGGGGCGTTTCGCGAAGTGGTGATGAGCTATGAGCTGGATGCGCGTCACGAAACCCGGTTCGAGGGCATGCGTCCCCATGGTCACTACTGCGTGCCCATGGTATCGGATCAGAAGCTGATGGGGGTGTTGAATGTCTATCTGGCTGCCGGTCACATGTTTGACCATGCCGAGGTGGAATTTCTGCTGAATATTGCCAATACCCTGGCCGGTTTGATCTCCCGGCGTCGGGCCGAGGAGGAGTTGACCCGGCTGCTGGCCACCCTCGATGCCCGGGTGGTGGAGCGGACCCAACGGCTGAACGAAAAAATCCGGGAGCTGGAGGCGACACGTCATGAACTGATCGCCAGTGAGAAACTGGCTTCGCTGGGGCGCCTGGTGGCCGGGATTGCCCACGAGGTCAACACCCCCATCGGCGTCTCCTACTCCGCTGCCACCCAGTTGCTGGAAGAGTGTCGGGCCATTGATGCCATGCTGGCCCAGGACGA
The DNA here is from genome assembly GCA_011089965.1 of Magnetococcales bacterium. GTDB lineage: Bacteria > Pseudomonadota > Magnetococcia > Magnetococcales > Magnetaquicoccaceae > Magnetaquiglobus. Next base: position 101,984 of record JAANAU010000007.1, on the reverse strand, counting down.
GGTGGATGTGGAGAGCCTGCTGACTGCCTTGCGGGTGGTGGGCGAGGTGTCGGTTCTGGTGGTGCGCAATCTGCATCGCGCTTCCGAGTTGATCAAAAGCTTCAAACGTGCCTCCATCGATCAATCGTCGGAGGCGGTGCGTGACTATAAGGTGTGCGAGGTGGTGGGCGATGTCTTGATGAGCCTGAGCAATGCCTTCAAAAAGACCGCCATCGAGATCCGGCATGAGTGTCCCGAAGGGTTGCGTGTGATCGGGATTCCCGGCTATTTGAATCAGATCTTGACCAATCTGCTGCTCAACAGTCTCACCCACGGTTTTGATCGGGGAAGCGAGGCAGGCATGATCCATCTGCGTTTTGCTCTGGTGGATGGCATGCTTGAATTCACCTATGCCGATACCGGAGCAGGCATGTCCGAGGAGGTGCAGGCCAAGGCGTTCGAGCCGTTCTTCACCACCAATCGGAAAGCCGGTGGCAGTGGGTTGGGTCTTTATATTTGTTACAATCTGATCACCACCAAATTGCGCGGATCGATTCAGTTGCGCAGCGCCCCTGGTCAGGGGGTCTGTTTTGAGTGTCGCTGGCCAGTGGATACCAAACAATAAGAATAATAATTTTCCAGGCATGGCAATGATTGAATATGGCATCATCTTTGAAAATTCGGAGGATTTCATGCCATAGTCAATCAAAAAATGAAATTGACGGCATTGGCCAGATTTGGTAGGGTTGCTGTAACATATTGTGACTCTTGCTCTTGATTCTGGCAGATGCGGCCCATGGTCATGGAAAAACGTACCTTGCAACTCAAGCCCAAATCCGTGTCTGGTACGGCAGAGGCGGGCAATGGTTTGCCGCCGTGGCCGGTACTGGTGGTGGATGACGATCCGGATGTCATCACCATCACCCGTCTCAATTTGCGTCATTTTGTCTTCGGGGGGCGCGCCCTGGCCATTGTGGCCGCCTCTTCTGCCGAACAGGCGCGGGAGCTTTTGTCCCAATCCCCGGGATTTGCCCTGGCCCTGATCGATGTGGTCATGGAGAGCGATGATGCGGGTTTGCAGTTGGTCGAGTATATTCGTCATACCCTGAACGACAACAGAATCCGTCTGGTGATCCGGACCGGTCAACCAGGTATGGCACCGGAACGGTATGTGATTGATCGTTATGATATTGATGATTATAAAGAGAAAAGTGAACTTTCTGCCCAGAAGCTCTATACCACGGTCCGTTCGGCCTTGAAGTCCTATCGGGATCTGACCACCATCGATATGGCCCGTCAGGGTTTGGAGGCCATTCTGGGAGCAGCCCCGCGCATGTATCTGCACCCTCTGGATTCGTTTGAAGAGTTCTATTCCGGGGTTTTCACCCAGATTCTGGGATTGTGTCATTTGGGGGCGCAGAGTTCGGTGCGGATTGCCAACGGCTTTCTGGCCCTGTTCCAGAAGGATGAGATCGTCATCAAGGCCAAAGTCGGCGAGGCGCGTCTGGACAAGACCCGCCCCCCGGTGCAAGAGAATCTGACCCCTACCGAAACGGTCATTCCCTTGCGGATCCGGGACGAGGTGATCGGCATGTTGTATCTGGAACATGTGCAGCCTTTGGATCCGTTGGCCGTCCATTTGTTGCGGATTTTCACAGGGCAGGTGTGCGTGGCCTTGCAATCGTTGCGGGTGCAGTTGGAGTTGCGTCAGGCCCACGCTTCGGCCATCCAGATGCTCTCCGAGGCTGCCGAAGCCAAGGATGCCAATACCGGTGAACATATTCACCGGATCGTGCGTCTGACCCGTCGTCTCTCTTTGGCTTTGGGGCTGGATGCCGAGACTGCCGAGAGCTATGCCCAGGCCAGTCAGTTGCATGATATCGGCAAGATTGGAGTCCCGGACCGGATTCTCAACAAACCAGGTCCGCTGGATGCGGAAGAGTTTGTCAATATGACCGCCCATGCCCGCATCGGCGGCATGATCATCAAGGACGAAAAGAATTTCCGTATTGCCCGTGAAATCGCCATGTATCACCACGAAAAGTGGGATGGCACCGGCTATCCGGAACGGTTGCGCGGCGAGGAGATCCCGTTGGCTGCACGCATCGTCTCGGTGGCCGATGTCTTTGATGCCCTGGTCAACTGCCGTCCCTACAAACGCCCCTGGAGTGTGGATGAGGCTGTGACCGAGATCCGGCGCTTGTCGGGCAGCAGTTTTGATCCCCAGGTCGTGGCTGCATTCTGTCGGATTCACGCCGAGGGTGGTTTTTCCGATCTCTCCCAATAGTCTGCCAAAGCGTCCACCACCCCTTGATCATCACGGCCTTTGGCCAACAGATCGACCCGGATCCCCTTTTGGCGCAAGGTGGCGGCAGTCAACGGACTCAAGGCCACAATGAGGGTGTGTGGCGCGAGGGTGGCCGGGGTGTGGGACAACAGCTCAAAAAACAGCTCTGCCGAACGGGGACTGAAAAACGGGATGGCATCGATGTCAGGCAGCCGTTCGATCACCGCGTCCGGCAGTCGTGTCTGGGGCAGGCTCCGATAGACCGGAATGGTCTCGATCTCTTTTCCGGCTCGGGTCAAAAGTTCGATCATCTCTTCCCGTCCATCTTCCGCGCGCAGGAACAACACTTTTTTGGCTGCGGGCATTTGTTGCATAAGCCATGCGCCCAGCATCTCCCCACCCATGGGCTGATCCGGAACCTGTACCGGCCAGCCTCGTGCCTTGAGGAGGCTGGCACTTTTGTGACCCACGGCAAACAGAGGAGGTGGGGTGATCCCGGCAGGCAGTGCGGCACTGAAACAGCGGGCACCATTGGCACTGGTGAGGAGCACGGCATCATAAGAGGACAGGCGGGCCAAAGCCTCATGGAGTAAAGCAGGATCTTCCACCGGGGCAATGATCATGAGTGGTGCCACCAGAGCTACAGCGCCCTGCTCGTGCAACAGACGGGCCGTTTCCGTGGCTCCCGGCTCCGGGCGGGTGATGAGAATCAGACGATTGACAAGGGACATGGCGACTGGAATTGGCAAAAAGTGAAAGAGGTTTCGCGTCTGGCGAGTTTTGCTTTTTCTTCCAAGGTTATCATGTGTTTATTCATGGTGATCCCGCCATTTTCCTCTTGACCCCGGGTGCAATGGGTTTCATGGTGAAGGGTGTTCCGGTCTCAAAAGGGGGGCCGGGAAACGCGGCAACCTTGGTATGATGGAACCTGCGCCTTGAAGAAATGGTTCATGGAGATGCGGCCCCCGTTCTGGGTCGTGTATGTGTTGTGGAGTATCCTGATGGCCGGTGGTTGGGCGTGGAATCTCCATGCCATAGACCGCAGCGCCCGTCAGGCATTGGCCACGGTCCTCTGTACCACGCCATCTCCCGGGCGTCTGGCCGCTGTGAGCAATCTGCACATCTGGTCCGATCTGCTGCATGTGGGGGTCTGGATCGTTGGGATGGGGGTGTTTTATCTGGCCCGCATCCGTTGCCAACAGGCCCAACGGAACCGGGACGAGCAGTTGCGCACAGTGACCGAGGAACGGGATGGTGTCAAGGAGACCAATCGCAAACAGTATGCCTTGCTCAAGAAGCTGGTGGAACAGACCCGGCAGCTCTCCCATCACAACGAATATCTCGAACAGCAAGGCAAAATCCGTGCGATCATCAACCGCCTGCTCATGGATTCCCTGGAAGATCTGACCCTGAGTGAACATCTGCATGAGGCAATGTTTCTGATCACCTCGATTCCATGGCTGGGGTGTCAGATCCGAGGTGCGATCTTTTTGTGGGATGAAGAGCAACAGGAGCTGCGTCTGGCTGCCCAGCGCGGTCTGCCGGAACCGCTATTGGAGCTGTGTGCGCGTGTGCCTGCGGGTCACTGTTTGTGCGGTCAGGCCGCGCAGACGCGCAAGGCAATCTATGCTCCGCACCTGGATGCCGGTCATGTCGTGACTTTTTACGGGATCACCGATCATGGGGATTATTGTTTGCCGATTGTGGGTGGCGAGCGGTTGATCGGCGTACTCAATCTGCGGGTGGAGGCCGGTTATCAATTCACGGATGATGACCGTCTGCTGTTGCAACCGATTGTCAATACCCTGGCCGGGTTGATCATTCGCTGTCAGCAGGAAGAGGAGCTGGCCCGCGCCAAAAAGAGCGCCGAACTGGCCACCCAGGCCAAAAGCGCCTTCCTGGCCAACATGAGCCATGAGATCCGCACCCCGATGAATGCCATCATCGGTTTGAGCCATCTCTGCTTGCAGACCGAATTGACCAGCCGACAGCAGGATTACCTGTTCAAGGTTCACAATGCCGCCAACTCCCTGTTGCGTCTGATCAACGATATTCTGGACTTTTCCAAGATCGAGGCCGGGCGGCTGGAGATGGAGCGGATCGAGTTCTCCTTGGAAGAGGTGTTGAACGGTGTCCTGGCCATGGTCACGGTCAAGACCATGGAGCGGGAGCTGGAGTTGATTCTGGACCATGATCTGACTGCCCCGGCCTGTCTCGTGGGCGATCCGTTGCGGCTGGGTCAGATATTGACCAATCTGGCCAACAATGCCGTCAAGTTTACCGAGAAAGGGGAGGTGGCCATTGCCACGCGCTGTCTGGATGGACAGGATGGCGCGGTGTGGCTGGAGTTTTCAGTGCGCGATACCGGAATCGGCATGACCCCGGAACAGATGGACAAGCTGTTCCAGGAGTTCAGTCAGGCCGACAGCTCCACCACGCGCAAGCATGGCGGGACCGGATTGGGACTGGCCATCTCCAGGCGTCTGGTGGAGATGATGGGGGGACGGATTCAGGTGGAGAGTCGGCTGGGGGTGGGCAGCCGGTTTGTCTGCACCATACCTTTTGGCCGGGCGAGTCGTCCTGCCGGGGAGCCACCGACAGTGGCTGAGTCATTGCTGGGACAGCGGATACTGGTGGTCGATGACAACGCTTCCGTGCGTGCGATTCTGTGCCGTTTGTTGGAGTCGTTGGGGTTGCAGGCGGTTGCGGTTGCGGATGGGGTGAGCGCCCTGGCGGCTTTGGTTGCGGCTGAGGCGCGCATGGAACCGTTTCAGTTGGTTCTGGTCGATATGACCCTGCCTGAGACCGGGGGCATGGAGGTGGTGCGTCAGATCAAGCTGGGGGAACGGATCGGACCTGTGCCACGGGTTGTGCTCGTCACTTCTCATGGTGGCGAGGAGCATGTGCTGCGCAATGTCGAAGAGCAGGTGGCCCTGGACGGTTTCCTGGTCAAGCCGGTCAGTCGGCTGGCTTTGCGTGATGCCGTGTTGTGCGGTTTTGGTCTGGCCACACCGGCAGGTCGGGAGTGGGTCGAAACCAAGGATGCAGATGTGCGCGCGCGCATTCGTGGCGCGCATCTGCTGCTGGCCGAAGACAATGAGATCAATCAACAGGTGGCCCGGGAGCTTCTGGCCCAGGTTGGCGTGACCCTGACCATCGTGACCAATGGGGAGCAGGCCGTGGCCCAATTGGCGCACGCCACGTTTGATGGCGTGTTGATGGATCTGCACATGCCGGTCATGGATGGTCTGAACGCCACGCGCCGGATCCGGGAGCAGGGTGGCCGGGGAGCGACGATTCCGATCATTGCCATGACTGCCAATGCCATGCTGGAAGATCAGGAGCGGTGTCTGGCAGCGGGCATGAACGATTATCTCTCCAAGCCCGTGGATCCCAAGGTGTTGTATGCGGTTCTGGCGCGCTGGATCCAACCGGAGCGCCCGGCCTCTGATCCGGCTCCGGTGGCAACCGTTGAGCCGGTTTTGTCCCCGGTGACCGGTCTGCCGGCATTGCCGGGATTGGATACGGTGGCGGCCCTGCGGGTCATGGGGGGCAATACTGCATTGTACTTGGACATTCTGGCGCGATTTGTACACAATCAAAGTGAGGCGTGTCAGGCCATGTCCGAGCTTTTGGCCAGTGGCGAATGGACGACGTTGGAGCGGGCAGCCCACTCGTTGAAAGGGATGGCTGCCACCATTGGTGCCATGGAATTGAGTCAGGCTGCCCAGGCCATCGAACACGGGGCGCGGGATGGGGAGAGCGTGGAGCGGTTGCAGGGGTTTTTGTCCGAGGCCGGGCAGGAGCTGGCTGCGGTGGTGACCATGATCGGGCAGGCGCTGGGAGCTGAGTCCGATGCGTCGGAAGCGGTGGCGGTCCGAGAGGATGACGGGACCGGTTCAGAGCTTTTGCCTCCTTTGATGCGTCAGGCTGCTGTGCTGTTGGCCGATTTTGATTCGGATGCAGAGGGGGTGTGTGCCCGGATGCGGGCTGTGGTGCGTACGGCTGAGGATTTGGAGTTCTTGCGTACGTTGACAGCCCATCTGGATGGATATGACTATCAGGCGGCGCTGGGTACCCTGAGGGAGTGGGCCGGAGAGCGCGGCGTGACATTGGAGGTGGAGGCGTGACCATGGGCATGACCAATCCGAATGGCAAAGAGGGCACCATCCTGCTGGTGGATGACCAGCCCGATCAGATCAAGGTGATCAAGGCGGCATTGGATCAACATTTTGCCGTCAAGGTGGCGATTCGCGGGGACATGGCCTGTCAGATCGCGGCTTCCGGAGGGGTGGATCTGGTGTTGTTGGATGTCTTGATGCCGGATCTGGACGGGTATGATGTGTGTCGGCGTCTGAAGGCCAATCCGGCCACTGAGGCGATACCGGTCATCTTTCTGACCTGCAAGGAGAGTCAGGATGACGAGACCGTGGGATTGCAGCTCGGGGCCGTGGATTTCATCCGCAAGCCGAGCAGTGCCTCGGTGGTTCTGGTGCGTTGTCGCAATACCATTGCCCATGAACGGGCCAAGGAGGATCTGCGCCGCAAGAACGAAGAGTTGCAGCAGGCGTTGAAGATTCGCGAGGATATGGAGCGGATCTCCCGTCATGATCTGAAAGGACCGCTCTCCGGGATCCTGGGGTTGCCGGAGATCATGCTGCTGGACAACAATTATACGGAAGCTCAACGTAATCTGTTGAAACTGATTGAAAGAAGTGGTTACATCATGCTGGACATGATCAATAAATCTCTTGACATGTACAAGATGGAGAATAACACTTATAAATTAAACACTGAAAGTTTTGATTTATTGGAGACACTGCGTCATATCGTCGGTGGACTGGAAAAGCATATCCAGACCAAAAAGATCAAGGTGTCGTTTGTATTGGATGCCGATGTGGAGCGTATGGGGCTGTTTTCGATTTTGGGCGAGAAGATGCTGTGTTATTCGATTTTTTACAATCTGGTGCTCAATGCCATTGAGGCGGCACCGTTTCATGCCGGGATTCAGATTGAATTGCGTGATCAGGAGGGATTCGGGGTGGTGCGGGTGACCAATCCGGGGGAGGTGCCGGTGGCGATCCGTCCGCATTTTTTTGAGAAATATGTCACCGGCAAGACCAAGGGGAGCGGTTTGGGCACCTATTCGGCCTGGCTTGCGGCCAAGACCCAGGGTGGGAGCATGGAGCTGGATGCTGGTGTGGCGGGTGTCACCACCGTGATCGTGAGCCTGCCCAAAGGCGGGGTTGTGGTGCGTGAGGGGTGAGGGGAAGAGGGAGGGCGGTTATCTGTTTCCGTGAGAAAAGGGTTGGGACATGCAAGTCGAGGCGATACGGCTGAAGAATTTCAAGTGCTTTCGGAATCTGGAGTTGAAAGAGATTCCGCGATTTTGTGTCCTGGTCGGTGCCAATGGTACTGGAAAGTCCACGTTGTTTCAGGTGTTTGGTTTTCTGCGTGAGGCTTTTGTTAGCAATATTCATACCGCATTTCAGAAAGTATCCGGCTCTCGGGCCATGGGGAAGGTGATGGATCCGGAGCGGAATCGTTCGTGCAGTTTTAAATGTTTTATCAACGGCATGAAGCGGATGGTATCACTGTGATCCCGGATTGTCGTGGCGGATCGGTTCAAATCGGGTTTTGGTTGGGGACGGTTTGGGGTGGAGTTTTCGTTCCAGGAACTGGATGATTTTGCCGGCCACATCCACGTTTGATGCCTGTTCCACCCCTTCGAGTCCGGGGGAGGAGTTGATCTCCAGAACCAAAGGACCGCGTTTGGAGCGCAGCATGTCCACACCCGCCACATTCAGTCCCATCAGGCGGGCGGAACGGACTGCGGTTTGGCGCTCTTGCGGGGTGATGCGGATCGGTTTGGCCTGACCGCCCCGGTGGAGATTGGAACGAAAGTCGCCGTCATTGCCCTGACGCATCATGGCGGCCACCACCCGTTCCCCCACCACCAGACAACGGATGTCCGCACTGCCCGCCTCGTGGATATACTCTTGCACCAGGATGTTGGCATCCATGCCGCGAAAGGCTTCGATCATGCTTTTGGCCGAGCGGTGGGTTTCGGCCAGCACCACACCGATCCCTTGGGTTCCTTCCAGCAGTTTGATCACCACGGGTGCGCCTCCGACCATTTGGATCAGATCGTCGGTGAACTGGGTGGCATGGGCAAAGCCGGTGACCGGCAGGCCGATCCCTGAGCCGGCCAGCAGTTGCAGGCAGCGCAATTTGTCCCGGGATTTGGCAATGGACTCGCTGCTGTTGAGCGGGAAGACCCCCATCATCTCAAACTGGTGCAGCACGGCCAGACCGTAAAAGGTGATGGATGCCCCGATCCTGGGGATGACGGCATCGAATCCGTTCAGCAATTTGCCGCTGTAACGCATGGTGGGTTGATTGGAGGTGATGTTCATGTACACCTTCAAGGTGTCGATGATCTCGACCTCGTGTCCCCGGTGACGGGCCGCCTCCACCAACCGTTTGTGGGAGTAGAGGTTGGGATTTCTGGCCAGAATGGCGATTTTCACGGCTCTTTCTCCAGATGTTTCGAGACCAGAAACGAACGACCCGGATCCACCAGAAACCGTTTGCCGATGGCCGTGCGTCCGATCAGCATGCGAAAGCCCATGGGCGCGCGGTTGGTCAGGGTGATTTCAATGAACTGTTCCTGTTCGGCCAGAATGATGCGGCTCAGGATGACCAGGCGGTATTCGGTTTGACCGCCGGAGTTGACCACGGTGCGGCAGTCCACCAGCGGGGCCTGGCAGATGATTTCCGGTTTGGATTTGCGTTGCGCCGGGTGCAGATGGAACCGTACCAGTTGTTGGCCGTTGTGTTGGATCCGTTTGGGTTCCAGGGCGTGCAGGGCCGAGGTGCGTGCGCCGGTATCGATTTTGGTTTTGATGCGGTTGACGCCCAGATCCGGCAGGCTGACCCATTCACGCCAGCCAATGACAGGCAGGGAGTGCGACAGGGAGGGATGTTTGCGCATGGTGTTTGGATCATCCCTGCTCAAAGGAGTATTTCCGGTTTGAGATCCCGTTCCATCAGGTCGCGTACCGCCTCCAGGGGGGAGAGTCCCTCGTACAGAATGGCGTGGACACCCCGGGTGATGGGCAGATCCAGGTTGAGTTTGTGTGCCAGGCGTTGGACTCCGACCGCAGTGCGCACCCCTTCGGCAATTTCGTGGCTGCCTTGTTGGATCGATTCCAAAGATTCCCCCCGGCCCAGGCGCACGCCCACCGTGCGGTTGCGTGACAGGTCAGAGGTGGCGGTGAGCAGCAGATCCCCCAGTCCGGAGAGACCGGAAAAGGTTTCGGCCCTGGCCCCCAGTTTCAGCCCCAGGCGGATCATTTCGTTCAGACCCCGGGTGATCAGGGCGGCACGGGCGCTATGGCCCATGCCCAGGCCGTCGTTGATTCCGGCAGCCAGGGCGATGACGTTTTTGAGTGCGCCTCCCAGTTCCAGGCCGATCACGTCGTCTGTGGAGTAGGTGCGGAACCAGGCGGTATGGAACAGTTTCTGGATCCGTTCCACCCGTTGGGGATCCGAGCCGGCAATGGCAACGGCTGCGGGCAGGCGGGAGATGGTATCCCGGGCAAACGAGGGGCCGGAGAGAAAGCAGCTTTTGGATCCCAGGGGGGTGCCCAGGATTTCGATATGGATGTCGGAGAGCAGAGTCATGGTCTCTGCTTCCACCCCTTTGCTGGCGGATACAAAAAGGGTTTCATCCGTGACGGCTGGTTGCAGGGTGGTGAGGATTGTGCGGGTGAACTGGGTTGGGACCACCATCACCAGAATGGTATGGGTGGCGGCGGTGGTGAGGAGATCGGTGGTGGCGATGATGTTTTCCGGCAGGAGAAACTCTTTCAAAAATAGCGGGTTGCGGTGGTGGTGATTGATGCCGTCCGCCACTTCGGGTTCATGGCACCACAGAGTGACCTGTGGCAATTTGCTCGCCAGGACAGTCGCCAGTGCTGTGCCCCAGGATCCGGCTCCGATGACGGCGGTTTGTGTGTTCATGAACAGGCACCCATGGTTGCAAATTGTCGAAATGATTGAAAGAAAAGAAGAGGTCTGGGGAATTCTTTCGCCTTGACAAAATATATGACATATTTCAAAATGATTTTTGTTTAAAATCAAAATCCTGGGGGATGAATCCCCCAGGCCCCCTCTTTTTTTTCAATCCTGTTGATCTGTTCCAGAGGCCAGCGGGCGTGGACATTCAAATCCCAGCCGTCGCGATGTCCCAGACGCAACCGGTGCATGCCCGCCAGGGCAATCATGGCACCATTGTCCGTGCAGAGGGCCAGAGGCGGGAAATATACCTGTACCCCGGACGATTGGGCACGCTCACTCAACAACTCCCGCAACCGCCGATTGGCACCCACGCCACCTGCAACCATCAAACGCTTCTCCCCGGTCAGACGACAGGCAGCCAAAGAACGGGTCACCAACACCTCCACAATGGCCTCCTGATAAGAGGCTGCCACATCCTGTTGCCAGGATCGGTCATGTCTCCGATCCGAATGCTGCCCCAGAAAGGTGCGCAAGGCGGTCTTGACCCCGGAAAAAGAGAAATCCATCTGGTCGCGACCTGTCAACCCCCGGGGGAAACGGATTGCCTCCCGATTGCCGCCCTCCGCCAACGCGGCAATGGCAGGCCCGCCCGGATAACCCAACCCCAACAGGCGTGCCCCCTTGTCGAACGCTTCACCCACGGCATCATCGCGGGTCTGACCCAGAATGCGATACTGACCGAATGCCTGAGCATGCACCAATAAAGTATGTCCGCCTGAAACCAGCAATGCCACAAAAGGAAAATCACTCTGATTGGGATTTGGATCCAGAAAAGGACTCATGAGATGGCCTTCCATGTGGTGGACGCCGATCAACGGCACTTCCAAAGCCATGGCCATGCCCTTGGCAACCGCCATGCCGGTCAACAACCCACCGATCAGTCCAGGTCCGGCGGTCACAGCCACACAGTCAATGGCCGAGGGTTCCATCCCGGCCCTGTGCAATGCCTCGGTCACCACAGGCGCAATGTTGCGGATGTGCGCACGACTGGCCAACTCCGGAACCACACCCCCATACCGGACATGGACATCCAGTTGACCATGCACGACATTGGCGCGCAGCAAAGGGCGCATGGCACCTTCCGGCCACTCCACAACAGCGGCTGCGGTCTCATCGCAACTGCTTTCGATCCCCAATGCCCGCATGATCCTTGTCCTTTGTCCTGGTTCGTGCCATGGTGAATGGTTTAGCATACTCCCTTTTTCACCCTGGCACCATTGGGCTTCCTATGCAAGCATCCATCAAGATCGGAACACGGGGCAGTGCCTTGGCACTGTGGCAGGCCAACTGGGTCAAATCCCGGCTGGAAACGATCCACTCCGGCCTGCGGGCCGAATTGATCATCATCAAAACCAAAGGCGATATCATCCTGGATGTGCCCCTGGCCAAGGTGGGGGGCAAGGGGTTGTTCGTCAAGGAGCTGGAAGAGGCCCTGTTGGATGGTCGCATCGATCTGGCCGTCCACTCCATGAAGGATGTCCCGGCGGAATTCCCTGCCGGATTGGGCATTGCCGCCATTCTGGAACGGGCCGATCCCCGTGACGTGCTGCTGGCCGTCGATTATGCGGCTCTGGCAGATCTGCCGACCGGTGCGCGCGTCGGCTCCTCGTCGTTGCGTCGCCAGTGTCAACTGCTGCATGAACGTCCGGATCTGCACATGGAATCGTTGCGCGGCAATGTCAATACCCGGATCCAGAAACTGGAATCCGGTCAGTTTGCCGCCATTGTCCTGGCAGCTGCCGGGGTGCAACGGTTGGGATTGACGGCACGGGTCGTGGAGTATTTCGCCCCGGAGCGGATCATCCCGGCCAATGGCCAAGGCGCAGTCGGGATCGAATGTCGGATCGATGATCACACAACCCGGACACTGCTGACCCCCTTGGACCATGCGGAGACCAGTATCGCGGTGCGGGCGGAACGGGCCTTTCTGCACCAGCTCGAAGGGGGGTGTCAGGTGCCCATCGCCGGTTATGCCCGTTTGCAGGGTGGAGCATTGGTCATGGCAGGCCGGGTTGGCTCGCTGGATGGCAAGGAAATGATCACCCGGGAACTCACTGGTGCAGTCGAGGATCCGGAAGGGTTGGGGCGCTCTTTGGCCGATACGTTGATTGCATTGGGAGCAGATCGATTGCTGGCCTTGCCGTGAAATCGGATGAAATGGGTATGTTCTGTCGGTCTGTCGGTTTTTCGTTGACAAAATCAGTCAAAACTCGCATTGTTGGTTAAAGCGAACGTACATACACGGATTGCGATTGAATGGGAGAGAATGGGAAGTGAAAGGTTTTGCAACGTTTGATCTGCTGCCAGCGATTTTGAATGCTGTGCAAGCAGCGGGTTATCCGGCTCCGACACCGATTCAGGAGCAGGCCATACCACATTTGCGAGCGGGTCGCGATCTGTTGGGCATTGCCCAGACCGGGACCGGCAAGACAGCTGCTTTTGCCTTGCCCATCCTGGATCGGTTGGCGCGGCGTCGGATGCGACCTGGAGTGCGTCAGGCCAGGGCCTTGATCCTGACCCCCACCCGGGAGTTGGCAGCCCAGATCGATACCAGTTTTGCCACGTATGGTGCCCATCTGAACCTGGCCCGTGCCGTGATCTATGGTGGCGTGGGTCAGCAGCCCCAGGTGCGCAGCATGGGCCGGGGCGTGGACATCCTGACCGCCACCCCGGGACGGTTGCTGGATCTGATGCAACAGGGCTTTGTCAAGCTGGATCATTTGGAGGTTTTTGTTCTGGATGAGGCGGATCGCATGCTGGATATGGGATTCATCCAGGATGTGCGTACGGTGATTGCCCGTCTGCCGTTGGTGCGGCAGACGCTGTTGTTTTCTGCCACCATGCCCGGGGAGATCGTGCATTTGGCCCAGGGGCTGTTGAGCGATCCGGTGACCGTGGAGACCACACCCCCTGCCACCACGGTGGAGCGGGTGGAACAAAAGGTCTTTTTCGTCGAACGCAGCCACAAACGGGCGGCATTGGTCAAACTGCTCGATCAGGATGATCTGACCCGCGCCCTGGTCTTTACCCGTACCAAGCATGGTGCGGACAAGGTGGCCCTGGATCTGCAAAAGCGTTCCATCGAGGCCGATGCCTTGCATGGCAACAAGTCCCAGGGGGCCAGAGAGCGTGCCCTGAGCCGGTTTCGCAATGGCGAGTCCAAGGTGCTGGTGGCCACCGATATTGCCGCGCGCGGGATCGATATCAACGGCATCAGCCATGTGATCAATTTTGATCTGCCCAATGAGCCGGAGAGCTATGTCCATCGCATTGGTCGCACGGCCCGTGCCGGTCGCGAAGGGGTTGCCATTTCGCTGTGTGATGGATTGGAGTTGCCCCTGTTGCGCGCCATTGAGAAGACCATCCGGATCCGGATTCCGGTGGATACCCAGCATCCCCATCATTCCGACCGTGCGGCAGCAGGAGAGAGCATCACGAGCATGACGAGTGCAACGGTTGTGAATCAACCCGTGCGTACCGTGCGTCCGGCCCGTCCGTCCCGTCGTGTTGTGGCCACCTCCTCTGCCGACCGTTCCCAACCCATGCGGCGTACGGTTTACCCCCGCGCAGCCAAATCCAACGCAGCCTCTTGAGGGGCATCGATTCTGCCGTTTTGCACGGTGGGCTTCAGACAGCCTTTCTTTGGTATTGAAATTGCGTTACCGTGATGTTGCAACAAGGGTGCATGCGGTTGTTGCGCCCTTGTTGTCAAAGGTGATGTCATTGTCTATTGGTGATTTGAAATCATTTTCAAGATATGCTGGACGGGTGTGTTTCATGAAATTATGTGAGTAACCAGCCATGGCATCCATCCTGCCCATCAACCTCAACGATCTGCTTTATTTGCGCCATGTGGAGTCGTCGCGCGTCGAGTTCAAAGCCTCCTGGGATGAGCATGTTATCGGTTCGAAGGTGATTCGTTCCATTTGTGCCTTTGCCAATGATTTTCAGAATCTGAACGGTGGGTACATCATCATCGGTGTGGCAGAACAGAACGGGGTCTCCATCATGCCGCCGCAAGGCTTGACCACAGTCGAGGTGGAGGCAGCGCAAAAATGGATCCGCGGACGTTGCCAGACCATTGATCCGGTCTATCAGCCGGTACTTTCGCCTGAGCAGGTGGATGGTCGGCATATCCTGGTGATCTGGGCACCGGGCAGTCAGATGCGTCCTCATCAGGCACCGGAGTCATCCGAGAGAGGGGCTGCGCGGAGGTATTATATCCGCCTGGGTTGTGAGACTGTGGATGCGGACACGCGCGCGGAACTGAAGACGCAACTTGTCCAATTGACGGCCAGGGTGCCCTTTGATGATCGCAGATCATTGCAGGCAAATGTGTTGGAGATCCGCGAAACCAAGGTCAGGGAATTTTTGCACGATATTGGCAGCGCCCTGGTCGAGGAGCAGGAGTCACGTACGGTGTACCGCCATTTGCGGATCGTCGAGCCTGTCAATGGGCATGACGCACCGCGTAATGTGGGTTTGCTGTTCTTCAGCCAGAATCCGGAGCAATGGTTTCTTGGTGCGCGGATCGAGGTGGTGCAATTCGCCGCCGATATGTCGGGCAATGTGCTTGAAGAGAAAATTTTTTCACAGCGACCGATCCACGAGCAGCTCAGAGAGTGTTTGGCCTATCTGGAAAACCTCTCGGTACGACAGATCCAGAAGCTGCCCAATCGTCCCCAGGCCGTTCACTGGGTGAGTTATCCAACCCAGGCTTTGCGAGAGGCGCTGGTAAACGCGGTTTATCATCGCTCCTACGATGGGATTCTTGAGCCGATCAAGGTCTATCTCTATCCGGATCGGATGGAGATCATCAGTTATCCGGGTCCGGTTCCAGGGATCGAAGCGCGCCATCTCGATGGTTTGACCCCCTTGCCACCCGTACCAGCGCGCAATCGGCGTATTGGTGAATTTCTCAAGGAGTTGAAGCTTGCTGAAGCGCGTGGCACCGGTATCCCCAAGGTCAGACGGGCCATGCAGCAAAACGGTTCGTCGCCGCCACGGTTCGACTTCGATGAGACACGCAGCTATTTTCGGACCACCTTGCCTGCGCATCCCGAATATCAAGCGATTCTTACCTTGCAGGACGTGGCCAATCTGAGAGGGATTGGTGATTATTCCGGCGCATTGCAGCGTTTAAAGGAGGCTTTTGCGCATGCTCCCGGATCTCTTGGACTCGGTGTGGAGCTGGCGCGGGAACTGGTCGCTCAGAACGACATTCATGCTGCCGAAGCGATCCATGACCAGTTTGTCGTTGCCAATCCGGTCTCCAGTCCGGCGGCGCTGATCACCCTGATCGCCGGAGCGTATCTGGATCAAAACCGGGTAGGTGAAGCCGTGACATGGCTGGATCGGCTGCCACTCCTGGATGCGGTCGGTGACGCTTTCAATGCGGCAATCCAGGAAAAACGTGCGGGTCGGATGGAGAGGGCACATCGCTATTTTCATAGTGCGGGCGCTGCCGTCATGCAGGATGTCAAGGCGCTGCACGAGTTTGCCCAGGTTAAAATGAAACTGGCAGAGAAAGTCAAACCGAAATCATATGGCGGCCAGGGCAATTGGGCCGTATACAATCGGCAGCTTGATGAAGCACGCGAGATGTTGCAGCGGGTGGTGCAAATGGAGGCACCCCGTACCCGCCATGCCTGGGCGTGGTTCGATCTTGGCAGGGTGCTCAAATGGCGTCGCTCCCCTTTGCATGAGGTGCGTCACGCCTTTGAACAGGCCGCAGAGCTTGACCCTGATGAGCCGCGTTTCCAGGAGGCCTTGAGGAAGGTGCAATAAGAGCCTTCAATGGAGTTTTCCATGGATCACAAGGGACTGTTGCTGGTTGTTGAGGATGATGTTCATCTCTCCAACACCATGAAACACTACCTGGAGTTTCTTCAATACCAGGTTCTGGTGGCACACGATGCCAACGTTGGCATGGAACTCTTCAGTCAACATCTGCCCGAACTGGTATTGACGGATTTGCGTCTGCCGGGGATGGATGGGCTGGAACTCCTGGCCAGGATTCGGACCCTCTCCAGCGCCACCCCGGTGATCCTCATCTCCGGACATGGGGATAAAGAGGATGTCATCAAGGCGCTGCGCCTTGGCGCCTGGAACTACCTCAACAAACCTCTGGAGAGCCTGCATGTCCTGGGGCATGCGGTGGAACAGGCCCTGGATCACGCCCGTCTGGTCCGTGACCATCGGCTGGCCATGGAACAGAAAATGGAGCAACTGGCTCTGTACGACCCCTTGACCGGATTGCCCAACCGCATCTTTTTTCAGGACCGTCTGACCCACGAAATTGCCATCGCCAAACGGAACAAGAGCCGGATTGCCCTGTTGTTCATCGACCTGGATCGCTTCAAATGGATCAACGACACCTTGGGACACGCCGCAGGGGATGAACTGCTCAAGGAGGCGAGTCGGCGTCTGCGCGGCTGCATCCGCGACAGCGACACCATTGCCCGGCTGGGGGGCGACGAATTCACCATCCTGCTCGACAACGTGGTGAATCCGGAAAAGGCCGCCTCGGTGGCGCAGAAACTGATCGGTGCGTTGAGTGAACCCATTGCGTTGTCGGGGTTGAATGTCCATGTCGGGGCGAGTGTGGGCATCGCCATTTTTCCCAGGGATGCCAAGGATACGGAAAATCTTCTCAAGCATGCCGACATGGCGATGTATCAGGCCAAGGAGTCGGGACGCAACACCTTCCGTTTCGCTTCCAACGAACTGCATGTCCGGGCCTTCCAACGCATCGCCCTGGAGCATGATTTGCATCAGGCCCTGGAGCAGGATGGGTTGATCGCCTATTACCAACCCAAACTCCATATTCCTGATAATCGTCTGTGCGGGATGGAGGCGCTGGTACGCTGGAAAAAGGCGGATGGCACCATCATGAATCCCGTCCAGTTCATCCCTCTGGCAGAAGAGACCGGCCTGATCGTCCCTATCGGCAGGAAGATGCTGCTGACCGCTGCCCGCTGTGCGGCCACCCTGGCCAATGGCCGGAATCTCTCCTGCAAGATGGCGGTCAATCTCTCTTCAAGGGAGTTTCAACAGCCCGACCTGTTGGCGCAGATCCGTGCCATCCTGCAAGAGACCGGATTGCAACCAGAGTGTCTGGAGCTGGAGATCACCGAAAGCATGGTGATGGATCATGTGGAAAAGGCGATCCAATTGATGAAAGATCTGCGTGATCTGGGCATTTCCCTGGCCATGGACGATTTCGGGACCGGATACTCCTCTCTTCTTTATTTGAAAAGCTTTCCTCTGAACACGCTCAAGATCGACCGTTCCTTTGTGCAGGATCTGCGGACCGAGGATGAAGAGAACGGGATGATCGTGAATGCCATCCTTTCCATGGCCCATGGATTGAAACTCGACGTGGTGGCCGAGGGGGTCGAGACGCAGGAACAGTTGGAATGCCTGCGCCGGTGGGGATGCGAAATGGCCCAGGGATACTTCATCGGCAAACCCATGCCCTATGATGCGTTGCTGACCCTCTACTCTGCGTGATCCAGGGATGAAGGCAGAAAAATAATTAAGTAATTATTCGCATATAATTCGTATACACATCCCGCCAGATTCTGTTATATTCCTCTCACGGTTGAAATCGCGTCATTCCAAGGGGAGCATGGCCATGCGCGATATTGGATGTGCCAGCAGGCTTTGGGGGATGGCGGGGCTGCTGTTGTTCCTGGTGTGGCCGGTTGCCAGGATGGCCCAGGGCGTCGAATTGTCCATCGTGATCCCCGATTCCAATCCGCTCTACACCAATCCGCAAGGGAGCGGACTGGTGGACCGGGTGGCGGTTCTGCTGTTCGAGCGGCTCGGATGGCAGGTGAAATTCTCCCACCTGCCGCCACAACGCGCCCTGATCAATGCCAACGAAGGGATCGACGACGGCGATCTGTTCCGGGTGGCTGATCCGATCATTTCCGAAAAATTCCCGAACCTGGTCAAGGTCGATGAACCCTGGCTGGAGATGGCGTTTTCCGCCTTCACCAGACAGCCGGAAATGGTGATCACCAACTGGAACGACCTGTCTGCTTATTCCATTGGTTTGATCACCGGGTGGCGGTTCTTCGAGGAAAATACCCGTGACCACCCCAACCGGATCAAGGTCAAGAACAAGGATCTGCTGTTTGCTCTGCTGGTCCATGATCGCGTTCAGGTCATTCTCTACGACGAGTTGCAAGGGGAGCATCACCTGCGTCAGCAGGGCCTGACCGGGATCCGGGCCATCCGGCCCCCGTTGGCGGTGAAGAATTTGCATCTGTATCTGCACAAAAAACATGCAGGATTGGCCGGACAGGTGGTCGATACCTTGCGTGGAATGAAGAGCGACAGGAGTTACCAGGAGGTGATCGACGCTGCCCGGAAGGATCTGTTTCGGTGAATGATCAAAGCATCCATTTCCGGTCCGTGCTGGCGCGCCGGATGACGTTGATGGTGCTGCTGTTCAGCTCTGTCATTACCCTGATCGGGACCGGTCTGCAACTCTACCTGGACTACCGGCATGAGATCCATCAATTGACGGTCCGTTTTGAAGAGATCCGGCAGACCCATCTGGACACGCTGACACGGCAGCTTTGGGTGACGGATGCCGATGCGGTCCTGTTGCAGATGGAAGGGATCCGCCGCCTTCCGGAGATCCGTTACCTGGAGATCACCCGTCCCAATGCCACAACCTTGCGTGTCGGTGAACCGGAGACCCGGCCTGCCTCCATGATCGAGCGGAGCTATTCTTTGGAGCATGACTACCGGGAAAAGCGCATCCCGCTGGGAACCTTGCGCATCCAGGCCGATCTCGGTGCCATCCATCAGCGTTTGCTGGATCGGTTGCTGGTGATTCTGGTCACGCAGACCATCAAGACCTTTCTGGTGTCGTTGTTCATTCTGGCATTGTTTCACTATCTCATTGGTCGCCATCTGGCGCACATGGCCCGTCATGTCCGGAGTGCGCCCTCTGTCCATGGGAGCGCGCCTTTGTTGTTGACTCGCAGACCGCTTTCGGACCGGGTGCCGGACGAGTTGGATCAACTGGTCGATGCCCTGAATCGCAAGGATGCCGCATACCGTGATCTGTTGCAGGAGATATCGCTTTCCAATCAGGAGCTTATGAGCCACAGGGACAGGCTGGAGGAGACGGTGCGGGCACGCACCATGGATCTGATGACCGCCAATCAGGCCAAATCCCGTTTTCTGGCCAACATGTCCCATGAGTTGCGCACTCCCCTCAATGCCGTGTTGGGGTTTGCCCAGTTGATCGCCAAGGATCCGCAGATCACTCCGGCCCAAAAGGGACATGTGGAGATCATCCTCCATTCCGGTGCCCATCTGTTGGACATCATCAACGACATCCTCGATCTGGCCAGAATCGAATCGGGCCGCATGGAGGTGGAAAGCGTTCCGTTCGATCTGGGTGCTCTGCTGCACGAACTGGTCGCCATGCTGCGCGGACGCGCGGAGGAGAAGGGGTTGGAGCTGGCAATCGACCAATCTTCGTCATTTCCCCGGCTTGTGCGCTCCGATCCGGCCAAATTGCGCCAGATTCTGATCAACCTGATCGGCAATGCCATCAAGTTCACCCGGGTGGGCGGGGTGACTCTGAAGTTGTACGTCAACGGGCTGATTGCGCCAGGAAACAAACGGGTTCTGTGGTTCGAGATCCTGGATACCGGGATCGGGATCTCCCCGGAAGAGATCGAGCGCATCCAGATGCCCTTTGTCCAGCTCAATCAAAGCGGCGGGACCGGGTTGGGGCTTGCCATCTCCCGGGAACTGATCGGATTGCTGGGGGGGGAGCTGCGCATCACCAGTGTGCCGGGTCAGGGATCCGACTTTGCCTTTTCCATTGCCTTTGAATCCTGTGCCTCCCATGAGGTGCAATCGACGCATGACAAGAACGCCCCGGTCATCCGGATCGACAATGCCGGAGAGTTTGGAATCCTGGTGGTCGAAGATCAGGTGGAAAACCGTTTGTTGATGCAACATCTTTTGTCCATGCATGGATTTCCGTTGCGCATGGCGGAGAACGGTCAGGAAGGGGTGCGGATCGTTCAGGAGTGGCAACCGCGTCTGGTGATGCTGGATCGCCGCATGCCGGTCATGGATGGTTTGACAGCGGTCCGACAGATGCGTGCCCTGCCAGAGGGACGACAGGCGGTCATCATTGCGGTCACGGCCCATGCCTTTGACAATGAACGCAAGGAGATGCTCGATGCCGGGTGCGATGATTTCCTGGCCAAGCCTTTCTCTGAAAATGAGTTGCATCTCATCCTGCGCAAACATCTTCCGTTGACGGTGGTGACCGGGGATGAGGAACGCGGCGCTGTGGTGGTGGAGGAGACATGGAATCCGCAGGCATTCGCCTCACTGCCGCCCGATTTGATCGAGATGCTTCATTCCGGTCTGGTTCGCCTCGATCTGGAGGCGATCCGGGTGGTGATTGCACGGATCATGGAACAGGATCTCATGCTGGGCAACAGGTTGCAAAGGGCGGTGGAACGTTTTGATTTCGCGGCGCTCCGCAAGGCGGTGTCGGTTTTCCTGGGAGAACAGACATGACCCGGCAACGCAGGGGAATCCTGATTGTGGAAGACAGCCTGCCGACACTGAAACTGCTGGCAGATCTGCTGCAAGAAGAGGGGCATGTGGTCCGCCCGAGCACCAGCGGCGCGGTGGCGATGGAAGCATTGCTGGCCGAGCCGGCAGAGTTGATCCTGTTGGACGTGGTCATGCCGGTGATGGATGGCTTCGAGTTCTGCCGACGTGTCAAAGCCGTGGAGTCGTTGAGCACCATTCCGGTGTTGTTCGTCAGCGCCACCATGAACAGTGATGAGAAGGTCAAGGGATTTGCCATCGGCGGGGTGGATTTCATCTCCAAGCCCTATCAACGGGATGAATTGCTGGCGCGGGTACGGACCCACCTGGAGTTGAGCCGTTTGCAGCATCGTCTGGAGAGCCTGGTGGCGCAACAGACCGCAGATCTGGCTGCGACCAACCGGCAGTTGCGTCAGGAGCTTCAGGAGCGGATGGAGGTGGAAGAGCGACTCAAACACCTGCTTGGCCGGTTTGACGCCATCCTGTCCAATACCCGGGACGGCTTTTGGATCGTGGACCCCCACGAAGGACGCATCCTGGATGTCAATCAGGCCTATCTGGAGTGGATGGGCTACTCCCGCGAAGAGGTGCTTGCCATGCGGATCGCGGATTTCGAGGCCAGGGAGAATCCTGATGAGATCCAGCGTCATCTCGACACCCTGATTGCAACCGGTCATGACCTCTTCGAGACCCGACATCGCAGGAAAAACGGTGCGTTCCTGGACCTGGAGGTGAGTGTGACTGCGGTGCCGTTGGGAGACGAGCACTTTGTTTTTGGTTTTTTTCGGGACATCAGTCAACGCATCGAGATGGAGAAGCGGCTGGTCCATGCTCACAAGATGGAGGCTGTCGGCACACTTGCGGGCGGCATTGCTCATGATTTCAATAATATTTTGGCGATCATTCTGGGAAACAGTGAACTGTTGCATATGCGATCCGCATGCAGCGACATGGAGTTGGTCAACGATATCCATCGTGCGGCCTTGCGGGGAAGGGATCTGGTCAAACAATTGTTGACCTTTGCCCGTCATACCCATGTGCAACATGCGCCGTTCGATCCGGTGCCCCTGCTCAAGGAGGTGTTGAAGTTCATGCGTTCGACCTTGCCCTCGTCGATCCGCATCCGTGAGCGCATCACTCAGGAGCGTGTGGTGATCGTCGGGGATACCAGTCAGTTTCACCAGATCGTCATGAATTTGTGTGTCAACGCGGGTCAGGCCATGGGTGAGGAGGGAGGAGAGTTGCAGGTGGCGTTGGATTGTGTGTCGTTGTCCCACCAGGAGGCCAAGGCACTTGGGGTGGATGCGGGCAGATTGGGTCGGCTTGTGGTCAAGGATACGGGACCGGGCATGGACGAGGAGGTGCGGAAACGGATGTTTGATCCGTTTTTCACCACCAAGGAGTTTGGCAAGGGGACCGGCCTTGGGCTTGCGATGGTGGACAGCGCGGTGCGGAATTGTGCCGGGGCGATCCAGGTGGAAAGCGCGCCAGGCAAGGGAACGGAGATCACGATCTGGCTGCCGTTGGGGCAGCAACCGGATGCTGGAATGAAGTCGGCGGTTGTTGTGCCGTTGTTCATGGGCAGGGGACGGATCCTTGTTGTGGATGACGAAGCAACGTTGGTGAGCACCATGTCGTCGTTGTTGAAGATCCTGGGGTACACCCCAGAGGGTTACAACGATCCTTTGGCAGCGTTGCACTGTTTTCAACAGGCCCCGGAGGAGTTCGCACTGGTGATCACCGATCAGATCATGCCTGGCATGCGTGGTGAGAGTCTGGCGGCGCAGATCCTCTCCATCCGTCCGGATCTTCCCGTACTTTTGTGTACCGGATACAGCGAGAAACTGGATGAAAAGCGGGTGTACGACATGGGATGTCGGGGGATCTTGTACAAACCCCTCACCCTGGCGGATTTGAGCCAAGCCATCGACCTTGCATTGTCAGGGCAGACAGGTTCAGCGTGAAAGATCCGGTTGCCCGATTATTGTGGAAATTTTGCGCGTAGTCGGGAAAAGGCCGCAGCCATGGCACTGTCGGCTTGTGGCTGGGTGGGAGGGGTTGTTGCTGGCTTGGTCTGGCCTTTGGGTTGGGGTGTGACCACCGGAGCAGGGGTATCGTCCAGCCGCATGGAGAGGGCAATGCGCCGCCGGGTCAGATCGATCTCCACCACCCGTACCTGGATGATGTCGCCCGCCTTCACGATGGCATGGGGATCTTTGACAAAGTGGTGGGCCATGGCCGAAATATGCACCAATCCATCCTGATGCACCCCGATATCGACAAAAGCACCGAAATTGGTCACATTGCTGACCACCCCTTCCAGGATCATGCCCACGGTCAGATCTTCCGGACTCTCCACACCCGCCTGAAACGCGGCAGTGCGAAACTCCGGACGGGGATCGCGGCCCGGTTTTTCGAGTTCGGCCAGAATGTCCCGTACCGTCGGTTCACCAAAACGGCCATCCACGAATTCGCGCGGGGCCAGGGTCTTGAGAATGGTCGTGTTGCCGATCAACCGGGTGATCTCCAGACCCACCCGCTTGACAATGCGCTCCACTACCGGATAGGACTCCGGATGGACTGCCGAAGCATCCAATGGGGTGGCCCCGTTGCGAATGCGCAAAAATCCCGCTGCCTGCTCAAAGGCTTTGGGACCAAACCGGGGCACGGATAACAGGGCCAGACGCGATGGAAACGCTCCTTTGGCATCCCGCTGGGCCACGATGTTTCTGGCCAGGGTCTTGTTCAGCCCGGAGACCCGCTCCAGAAGCGGCACCGACGCGGTGTTGACATCCACACCCACTGCATTGACCGCATCCTCCACCACCCCATCCAGAGCGGCTGCCAGCCTCTTGGGGTGGAGATCGTGTTGATACTGACCCACGCCAATGGATTTGGGATCGGTTTTGACCAGTTCGGCCAAAGGATCTTGCAGACGGCGGGCAATCGATACCGCTCCACGCAGTGTCACATCCAGTTCAGGCAACTCCAGGGCGGCATATTCGGAAGCCGAGTAGACCGAGGCCCCGGCCTCGCTCACCACCACCGGACGCAAGGACAACTCCGGCATGGCCTTGGCCAGCTCCACCACCAGCCGTTCGGTTTCGCGGGAGGCTGTGCCATTGCCGATACTGACCAGTTGGACCGCGTGGCGGCGTGCCAGTTCGGCCAGCCGGGCCTGGGACTCCCGCCAGGCATGACGCGGGGCGTGGGGATAAAGGGTATCGGTGGCCACCACCTTGCCGGTGGCATCCACCACCGCCAGTTTGACCCCGGTTCGCACCCCGGGATCCAGACCGATCACCGGCACCATGCCTGCCGGTGCGGCCAGGAGCAGCTCTTTCAGGTTGCGGGCAAACACCCGGATCGCCTCGTCGTGGGCCTGATCGGTGAGCTGTTTCATCAGATCGGTTTCCAGGCGGGGCTTGACCTTTTTGCGCCAGGTCAGACGGAGCGTCTCTTGCAACCAGCCGTCTGCCGGGCGTTTCTGATCGCGGATGCCGGCATGGTGGGCCAGAATCGCCAGACAGGCAACCGGTTCGCGGACCGGCTGGGTCAGCTCCTCCTCGTGGTCCAGACTGAGACGCAAAATCCCCTCCTCCTGACCACGCAACAGTGCCAAGGCCCGATGGGGCGGAATTTTGCGCAGCGGCTCGCTGGCAGCGAAATAGTCGGCAAATTTGGCCCCTTTCTCTTCCTGACCTTTGACCACCTTGGATTGCACGATACCCTTTTCCCACAGCACCGTGCGCAACTCGCCAGTGGCAGCAGGGGATTCGGCGATCCGCTCCATCAGGATCTCGCGTGCCCCTTCCAGGGCGCTGGCCCCATCGGCAATGCCCAACTCCGGATGGATGAAAGCGGTGGCAGCCTGGTCCGGATGCACCGTGGGATCCCGCAGCAACCGGTCGGCCAGAGGGCCAAGACCTGCCTCCATGGCCAAGGCCGCCTTGGTTTGACGCCTGGGACGAAACGGAAAATAGAGATCCTCCAGACGGGTGCGGGTCTGTGCCTCCAGCAACGCCCGTTCCAGCTCGGGGGTCAGTTTGTCCCCCTTGCGCAAGCTCTCCAGAATGGTGGTGCGCCGCTCTTCCAATTCGCGCAACTGCACAAGCCGTTCGTGAATATGGCGCAAATGGGTGTCGGTCAGGTTCTGGGTCACCTCTTTGCGGTAACGGGCGATAAAAGGGACCGTGGCCCCTTCGTCCAACAGCGCAATGGCAGCGACGACCTGGCTCTCCTGTACGGCCAGCTCAACAGCGATTTTGTGCGGAATGCCAGGCATGTGCGATGATCAGAAGCTCTTGTCTTTGCAGGTGTCGGGCAGGTATTTCACCTCCACGGCACCCGAGGTGGCCTTGCCCGGGCCGCACAGCCAGGTGTGGCCGCCATCGGCAGTAAAGGCTTTGAGGGTCTTGGAGATCAAACCCGAATGAACACCAGCCGCGTTGAAAGTGGCGGTCATGGTAAAGGTGTCACCGCTGGGTGTAAAGGCAATGGCCGCCACATGCGTCCCTTTGAAGGTGCCCTTGATCTCGCTGGTCGCCGGATAGCGGCCTTTGGTGTTGTGGAATTCGGTCACCGGTGCCTCAAGTGCCAGCAACAACGTGACCGCTTCGGATGCCTGCTCCCGGGCCTTTTGATCCTGATAGGCCGGCAGGGCGACCGCAGCCAGAATGCCCAGGATGGCAATGACGATCATCAGTTCGATGAGGGTGAAACCAGCGGGTGCATGGGGTGTGGCGCGCATGGAAAACTCCGACCGTGAGAGCAACCTGTGAGGATCTGGTTAAACCGCACCCATTTCGGGATGCGTCGTTTATGTCAAGGGGGTCCAGGGGCCTATGGCCCCTGGTGGGATCCAAGGGCAAAGCCCTTGGTGGGGTTTGGGGCAACGCCCCAACAAAACAAATGACACATTCCAGAATGGTTTTGGTTTAAGTTAGTATTTTGTAATATTTTATGTATGGTTATGTCCAAGCAAAATTCCAGCATACCATACGCCATTGCCTCTGGAAATCTCAAGAGAGAATGATCGGGTTGGCATTTATTCGGGGGGTAGAGGTTTTGTCACCACCAGGGTATAGGTCGTTCCATCCGGTTCGGCAGTGGGTGTGGTACATGGGAAACCCTGTTCATGCAGGGTGCGCGGGACATTGTGACGGGGTTCTTCACCCGTCAGACGCACGACCAGGCGTTGACCCGGCGACATGGTTTCCAGTTTCAGTTTCACCTTGACAAAGGTCATGGGACAGCGTTCCCGGGTGATGTCAATGGTCTCATCTGCCAGCCGGGTGGCGGCAGGGGTGTTCTCCGGGGTGCAGGTCAAGGCCAGACAGGGGGTGGGCTGCTGGGCGCAGCAGGGACAGTCGGGATGTTTGCTGCGCCCATGACGACGTGGTGTGGCCTGGAGCAGATCAAATGCCAAAGCGTGGCTCCAGATCGTGGAATCTCCGATCTTGAGGATTTTCTTGAGGGTTTCGGTGGCCATCCAGGTGGCGGACAGGCCGTGCCACAAGCTCTCCCAGGGTGCGGGCAGCCTGGTGGAGCGGGGTGGGGGTTGGCAGTGCAGGCAGGGCAGCTCTGGATTGGCCCCGACATCGCTGCCTGCCATCCATCCGCACCCATCGGCGCTGCTCCAGGTGGTGAGGAGTGGAATCCGGTGGTCGGCACAGGGCCGGGACAACTCTGGCCAGCCGGTATGCAGATCGATGACGAGATCCAAACCGTGCAGCCACGCTTCGGGTTGATGCCAATCCAGCGGGCTGGTGGTGATGTGGATGGTGGGATTGTTGGCCTGTGCCCACGCGATGGCGTGGGCACAGCGTTCCTGGTCCGGGTCTGCGATGCGCAGATGGCCGATGCCGGCTGCGGCCAGATAGAGCAGGGTGGGCAGCAGGGCCGCATGATCCGCAACGATCCCCACGGCAGCCTGAGCCAGACGGTATTGGCCCTGGCCGCCGATCTGAGGCAGCAGGATTTGTCTGGAGTAGCGTTCACTCCACGCGGCGGTCATGTGGGCCGGATTCATGCGGGCGGCAGATCGGTGGAGAGGTAGCGGTCGGCCAGATCCGGGATGATGAGGACAGCCCGTTTATTGGTGAATTCCGGACGGGATGCCACCTTCAAGGTGGCGGCCAGGGCCGCACCTCCGGAGATGCCACAGGCGATCCCTTCGTCACGGGCCAGACGGCGTGCGGTCTCGATGGCCAGCTCATCCCCGATCCGCACCACCTCGTTGATCAGGGAGCGGTCGAGCACTGCCGGGACAAAACCCGGACCCAACCCTTGGATCTTGTGGGGGCCAGGCATGCCTCCGGACAATACCGGCGAGTTGGCCGGCTCCACGGCCACCACCCACAGATGGGGCAGGCGCGCCTTGATGGTCTGGGCCATGCCCGACAATGAGCCGCCCGTACCGACACCTGCCACCAAGAGATCAAGCTGGTGACCGGTATCTTCCAGGATCTCTTCGGCTGTGGTTTCGGCGTGAATTCTGGGGTTGGCCATGTTGTCGAACTGGTTGGGCATGAAGCCGTTTCTTTCATGTTTCAACAGCTCTTTGGCCTTCTGGATGGCTCCGCGCATCCCTTCTTTGGCCGGGGTCAGCACCACCCGGGCACCGAGCAGGGCAAAGAGTTTGCGGCGTTCCTGGGACATGGAGTCGGGCATGGTCAAAATCAAGCGCAGCCCCTTGGCTGCGCATACGCCTGCCAAGGCAATGCCGGTGTTGCCAGAGGTGGGTTCGATCACCACGGTTTCCGAGTTGATCACCCCATCCCGTTCGCCCTCTTCGATCATGGCCAGGGCAATGCGATCTTTCACCGAACCCATGGGATTGAAATATTCCAGCTTGGCCAGCAACTCGACCGGAAGGGTGCCATGCAACCGGTTGATGCGGACCAATGGGGTGTGGCCGATGGTGGTGGTGATGTTGGCGTGGATTTTGGGTCTCATGGTGGCACAGAACCGTATTTCGTTTCAGGAGTGGCATGGACAGCGCGGATTGGGTCGCAGAGGCACCGCGCGGCGTTGTCCGGTCAGGGCATGGATCGTGAGCAGCCGATTCCACGCCGGTTGACCGCGATGGTGTAAGAGTTTAACCGTTTCCAGAGCCATGAGCCAGCCCACTTCTCCAACCAGCGGTCCGATCACCCCTTCGTTCTGACAGGTGGCCCCTTCGGTGGCAGGCGGGCCGCCAAAGAGACAACGCAGGCAGGCGGTCCGGCCCGGATCAATGGTCAGAAGTTGTCCCATGAAACCTGTGGCCGCGCCATGAATCAAAGGAAAGCGGTAGCGGATGGCCGCATCGTTGGCAGCAAACCGGGTGGTGAAGTTGTCTGAGGCATCCAGGGTGACGGCATGGTGTTGGGCTATCAGGCCGATGGCCTCCGGGGTGGTCAGTTTCTGGTTCACGGGGGTTACGGACAGCAGCGGGTTGATTGTTTTCAGCTGCACGGCTGCCTGTTCCACCTTGAGCAGGTCGATGGTTCGGGTGGTGTAGAGGATCTGTCGGTGGAGGTTGGACAGAGCGATCCGGTCCGGATCCGCGATGGTCAGGTGTGGGATTCCGGCCTGTGCCAGTGCCAATCCTGCCGCACACCCCAACCCCCCGGCACCGATGAGCAGCACCCGGTGGCCACTTTGATTCATATCGAATAGGTGATCCGGTCGCAGCTTTCGCTGGGTACGCCGCCCCGGAAGGCGCGGGTGGTCAGATCCTCGATGCTCACGGTATCCATCATCATGAGGATCTTGTCCTGGAATTCGGCCCACAAGGGACGGATCACCACCTGACCGATGGGTCCGGTGGCCGTGTCCGAGGGCAGTCCGGACTCATCCACTTCCGCGACATCCATGACCACGCGGGCAATGTCGCCCACCGAAATCAGGGCGCGTTCCCGTCCCAGCAGATAACCGCCGCGCGGTCCGCGCACCCCTTTCAGGATGCCGGCGCGGACCAGACGTTGCATCACCTGTTCCAGATAGCGTTGCGGCACTCCCTGGCGGCTGGTCACCTCGCGGATCTGCACGGGTTCGCCTGTGGAGTTGTAGGCGATATCGGTGACCGCCTCGATGGCATAGAGCAGTTTACGGGAAAATTTTAACATGTTGGCTTCCCCCCCCCTTTTTTTGTATGGTAACCAATGCTCAACTGCACCCATAGCGCGGTGGATGGTGGATGAGGTTGGTGATGGTCTGAATCAACCGTTCGGCCACCTGCTCTTTGGGCAGCAGTGGCCAAGGCTCCGTGCGACCATCGCGACCGATCAGGGTGACGGCATTGGTATCCGTACCAAAACCGCTGCCTGCTGCGCTGACATCGTTGATGGCCATGAGATCACACCCCTTGCGGGCCAGTTTTTCCCGGCCATGGATCAAAGGTGCGTCGGTTTCGGCAGCAAAGCCGACCACGATCCTTTGACGGCCTGAACGGGTGGCAACCCCGCTCCAGGCCGACAGCATGGCCAGGATATCCGGATTCAGGGTCAGCTCCAGGGTGCTTTCCTGGATGCCGGAGCTTTTTTTGATTTTGTTCTGGCGTTGTTCCGTGGGACGAAAGTCGGCCACGGCAGCCGTGAGAATGGCCACATCGCAGCCCGGTCGATCCGTGGTATCCAGCCAGAGCGGCACAACCGCATCCAGCATGGCACGGGCCGAATCGACCGCATGGCAGCAGGCTCCCATGGGGGCGGGCAGGGTGACCGGACCGTGGACCAGTTCCACTTCGGCCCCGGCGCGCAAGGCGGCCAGTGCGATCTCCCAGCCCATTTTGCCGGAAGAGTGGTTGGAGATGAAACGGACCGGGTCCATGGCCTCGCGGGTGGGGCCGGCAGTGATCAGGAGGCGTCGGCCTGTCAGGGTTTTGGGGGTGAGGGCGCGGCGGGCTGCCTCCAGAATGGTCACGGGTGCGGCCATGCGACCGATCCCCTCGTCTCCGCAAGCCATGGCTCCCGCTTCCGGACCGATGAACTGCACACCATCTTCTTGCAGTGTGGTCACGTTGCGGCGGGTGGCCGGATGTTCCCACATGGCTGGATTCATGGCTGGTGCCACGACAACCGGGCCGCGTCGGGCCAACAGCAGTGTGGTCAACAGATCATCGGCCAGGCCCTGGGCCATGCGGGCCAGGAGGTCAGCCGTGGCCGGGGCCACGATGACCAGATCGGCCTGACGTGCCAGTTGGATATGGTCCATGCCATCGGGTGCTTCCGGCAGAAACAGGGCATCGCGGACCCGCTCTCCGCATAAAGCCTGCAAGCTGAGCGGGGTGACGAAATGCAAAGCCGCCGGGGTGGGGACCGGTGTGATCCGGGCGCCGGCAGTGCGCAGGGTGCGGATCAACTCCAAGGTTTTATAGGCCGCAATGCCGCCGCCCAATCCGATGACGATGTGTTTACCGTACCAGAAGTTCAATGCCGGGTTTCTCAGTGTTGAATGCGTGAAAATCGAGAGTGAGAATTATCCACTTTTCCTGGTGTGAGTCAAATTTTTTTTACCGGGATTGGAGGCGTGGAATATCGGAAGCGGTGTGGATTGGCCGTATTGGCTGGCGCAGCCGATGGTTTTGCGGCATTGTGTGACCGTTGTCCGGATGGTGGGCAGGTGTGTTGAATTTACATGTACTGGAATGTGGATTGTGGGAGGGTGAAATGATGGGTGGTGGAGATTGGGTATCCTGGTTGATTCTGGTTGGCGGGATGGTGTTGGCGTTGCTGGGGGTGATCAAGATCGTGGCGAGCAGTGCCCGATTGTTGTTGTGGATGGTGTTGTTGTTGGTCGGACTGGCAGCTGTGGGGCATGGTGTGCGTCAGAATCCGGCGGTATTGGAGCAGGTTGGGTTGTCTGCGGAGTGGTCGCGTTCGATCCGGGGATTTCTGGGGGTGGAACGATGACCCTGGACGAGACGCCTCGACCGCGACTGTTGGTGGTGGATGATGATCCATTGAGTCAACGGTTGACCGAGGTGATGTTGCGCGGTTGGCCGGTGGAGGTGTGTTGTTTCTCTTCTGGCGAGGAGGTGTTGATCTGGATGGCGGATCATGGGTGTGATCTGATCCTTCTGGATATGTATATGGCGGGTTTGGACGGGTATGAGACCTGTCGGCGTGTGCGGGCCATGGAGCGCGGGCGGGGCGGGGTGGCTGTGCCGATCATTGCCTTGACCGGTCATGCCAGCAGTGCAGACCGGCAGGCGGCCTTGGATGCCGGGATGAATGACCATCTGGACAAGCCGTTGCGCATGCACAAGTTGTATAATCTGTTGCGTTCGTGGTTGCCTCAGCTGGCGCATTGGCCGGTTCCGGGCGGCTCCGGGGCCATGGAGTTGGCTGCTTCCTGGGGTGGTGAATCCAGGGTGGGGGAGATTCTGGAGTTTGAGGTGTTGGAGCGGTTGCGGGTGGGTCTGTCCCGTGTGCCCGGGGGGTTTGTGCGGATTGTGGATCTGTTTTTGGCCGATGCTCCGTTTCAGTTGGTTCGTTTGCGTCAGTTCTGCGTGCAGCAGGAGGCCGAGCCGGTGCAGCAGATCGCCCATGCCTTGAAGTCGCAATGTGGCGCTTTGGGTGCGGTTGCGTTGCAGGCTCTGTTTGATCAATTGGAGTATCAGGCGGCCCACGTTGGACTCCAGGGTACGCTGGAGCTGTTGGATCAGGCGGACACCCAGTGGTCTGTGCTGCATCCGTTGTTGCTCAAGGTGCGCAACTCTTGCGACGCGCCGGTGGATCCCCCGGTCTGATTCTGCTTTTTCATGCGCTGAAACAATCCCTTCTTACATATTGATCCGTGCGGTTCTGTCCTTTTTCGGTGAGATGCCGGGCAGAATGTGTGGCGGTGCGTGCGGTTCGGCAAAAAACTTCTCAAGTCGCCATGCGCAGATCCGATAATTTGATCAACGGTGATTTTGGCCTGAAGCGGCCAGAGCCGGTGTCAGGTCTGGAGCACTTTTTTGGTGGAGGGTGGAACAAACTGCAAAAAGTGCTCAAGTCACGGCAATGGAAAAACGATAAAATGATCAGCAGTAAATTTGTTAATAGTTTATCGATCATAAATGATCCAAAGCATGTTGAACTGGTTTGGACACAAAGGATCGGCAAACCGATACAGATGAGCGACGTGTGCGCAGCGTCCATCTGCCAGGAGTCGGGGTGAGGGTCAGCCCGTAAAAAGAACGGCCCATCAAGCATCACCAGGGAAGGTCAACCACATGCTCGGCTGAACCATCACCCGAGAAACACAATTATATTTCGAGGAGGAACGTACCATGGCACTCGTCATCAATAGCAATATCGCATCGATCAATGCCCAGCGCAATCTGAGCAAGACCAACAATGCCCTGTCGCAGACCTTTCAGCGTCTGGCTTCCGGGTTGCGGGTCAACAGCGCCAAGGATGATGCAGCGGGTCTGGCGATTGTCACTCAGCTGACCAAGCAGATTCGTGGCATGAACATGGGGGTGCGCAATGCCAATGATACCATCTCCATGTTGCAGGTGGCAGAGGGAGCAATGGCTGAGACCGAGTCTGCCATGCAAAGGATTCGGGAGTTGGCTGTGCAATCTGCCAATGGAAGTTATAGCGATGATGATCGTTTAAATCTGGATGCAGAGGTGCAACAACTCATCAGTGAAGTGGAGCGGATTTCTCAAAATACGAAGTTCAACGGTTACGAATTGTTGGGAGGAACCGGGGGGGCTGATTTTGAGGGTATGTTTCAGGTCGGTGCCGGAAGTACGGATACGCTTTCCATTACGATTTCAGCAATGACCTTGGCCAACCTTACGCTGACCGGTGTGGCCGTCAGTACGAGTGCCACAGCAGCAACCGCACTGGGGAGTCTGGATACGGGATTGAGTGCGATTTCCACCATGCGTGCCAAGATTGGGGCCTATCAGTCACGTTTGGAGAGTATTATCGCCAATGCCGAGAATGCCATGGAGAATACATCGGCGGCCCGTGCGCGCATTCAGGATGCGGACATTGCGGTCGAGTCGGCCAATCTGACCAAGAACACCATTCTGCAACAGGCCGGGGTGTCGGTTTTGGCTCAGGCCAATCAGCAGGCGGCCATTACCTTGAAGTTGTTGTCGGGTTTTTAACTGAGTCACCATCCGGTCAGATGCTGCGTCCCGTGGCGTTGGATTCTGACCGGATGGGGAGTGATCATCCGGCCAGTCCGGAGTTGCGGATGACCTCCAGCATGGCACCATGAATGGCGTCGGGCGCGGCAATGACGTTGCCCGACGTCAGGAATCCTTCCTGATTGGCAAAATCGCTCACCAGTCCTCCGGCCTCGCGCACCAGCAGCACTCCGGCAGCCAGATCCCAGGGTGCCAGTCCACATTCCCAGAAGCCGTCGTAGCGTCCGGCGGCCACATAGGCCAGGTCCAGTGCTGCGGAGCCTTGGCGTCGTTGATCGGCCACCATTTTGACAAATGCTTCAAAGGCGTTCAGATAGCCTGGCAATTGATGGAGTTTCCTGTGGGGGAAGCCGGTGGCCAGGAGGGCATGGGTCATTCCTTCTGTGGGGCGCGTGACCCGGATGCGGCGGTCGTTGAGGTAGGCGCCGCGTCCTCGTTCGGCTGTGAACAGTTCGTCGCGCATGGGGTCATAGATCACGCCTCCCTGGAGGACATTTTTTTCGATCAGGCCGATGGAGATGGCGAAGTGGGGGAGGCCATGGGCAAAGTTGAGGGTGCCGTCGATGGGGTCAACAATCCAACAGGGGCGTTCTTGTGTCAGGTTTCCTCCTTTTTCTTCGGCCAGGATTCCGTAGCGGGGGTAAGCTTTCTTGAGGTGGTAGCGGATCTCTTCTTCCACCATCAGGTCGGCGGCGGTGACGGGATCGTTGATTCCTTTTTGTTTGATTTCCAGTTCATGGCGGCGGTCGAACCATTCGCGTGCCAGGATGCCTGCTTGGCGTGCGATGCGCACGGCCACGTTCATGGGGGGGGACAGGGAGGACATGGAGGCTCTCCGGAAATTTTTCATGATTACGGGTCCAGGGGCCTTAGGCCCCTGGTGGGGTCCAGGGGCAAAGCCCCTGGGATTTTAATCTTTTAATCTTTTAAAACAAAAAAAATATAAAAATTTTTTTATTTTTAAAACATAAAATCAAAACCCTGGGGGATGAATCCCCCAGATCCCCCTCTTTTTTTCAATGGGTTGACCATCTTCACCTCCACGCGGGACCAAACGGTAACACGCGGCACACCAGAACACCACCCCAAGGAAACATTTGCCGCCTCTTCCCGGTATGCGTGGACCGCTTTTGCCGGGGAGTCAATCTGTCGTCTGCATGGGCAATCCGGGTTCTTCTTGGGTTACGCATTTGAATTATCGATTAAAACAAGCAATTCCCCCATGGCTTGCGAAAACCTCTCCTCTTGCAACAATCTTGGCATGTCTTCTGCAATATCCCAGGCAACGGCAAATTGGACCCCCCGGAACATATTTTTCCGGTTGCATCCACGTCATTGGGAGCGTTTTGAACCATGTCACTCGTCAACCTGCTGAATGTCTCCAAACTGGGCATCTTCGCCTCTCAGGGGACGTTGCAAACCATTTCCCACAACATCAGCAACGCCAATACTCCGGGCTTTTCCCGGCAGGCCGTGGATCTGGTGTCGGTTCCAGGCAATCAGTCCATTGGTGGCGGAACCGGGGTGCAGATTGCGGATGTGCGGCGGCAGGTGGATCAGTTGGTGGATCGTCGCCTGGAGATGGGAACCGGTGAGCTGGGTCGGCTGCAAACCCGCGAACGCTATACCAAAATGATCGAAGACGTCTTCAACGACATGGATGGCAATGGACTGTCCGAAGGGTTGACCGCCTTTTTTGACGCTGCCGATACCCTGGCCGACAATCCGGGTAATGCGGTTGCCCGCTTTCAGGTGGTCTCCAAGGCGCAAGGGGTGGCCACCCATTTCAATCGCATGACCGAATCCCTGGGTGAGACCACCATGCCGATTGATCGTGAGATCAGCGTGGTTTTACAGGATATCAACGTCCGTTTGAAGGCGATCCGGGATGTCAGCAATACCATCGTGCGCAACGAAGGGACCGACCCGGCCCTGGATCTGAAAGATCAGCGCCGCCAGATGTTGCTGGAGCTGGGGCAGATCATCGATATCCGCTCCCTGGAAATGGAGAACGGGGATGTGCAGGTGATGACCTCGAAAGGTCAGGAGCTTTTGGTGGATTCGGTGTTCGCCGCCGAACTGGGACGCAGCACGCAATTGACTTCGACCGGATACATGGGGCTGAGTATTGGAGATCGTGAGCTGGATCCCAACAAGGTGCCAGGTGGCCAATTGGGGGCGCTTCTGGAGATTCGCGACGAATTGATCCATGGCCCGAACGGCTTCATGACCCGCCTGGAGGCGCTGGCAGATGAGATCCGCTTCCAGTTCAACCGGGTCAATTCCCAATCCGCGGGTCGGACCATGGCGACAAGCATGACCGGCAACATCTCCTTGGGGAATGATCTGACAACCGCTCTGGCCGATCTGGAAACCGATACGACCAGTGCCAATTATCAAAAAGGACCGGTGGATGCGGACCGCGTGACCGATGGACGGATCGTGTTTGCCACGGGCAGCGGCAGAACCTTGACGCCGGTCAGCGTGAACATCACCACCTCGATGTCACTGACGCGGGTGCAAGAGGTCATTGACGAACTGCCCGGGGTCAAGGCCGAAATCACCATCGACAAGAAATTGAAAATCAGTGCCGAGAATTCGGGCAGTACCATCGGTGTGGTCGTGGATGAGAGCGGCCTGCTGGCAGCCTTGGGTGTGGGTGCCTTGCTGGGTGGTCGCGGGGCCGGAGACATGTCGGTCAATCCGGAACTGACGGCAGATCCGGATCGGGTCGGAGTGGGACGGCTGATCGTGGATGATGCGGCCAACCCGACGCGCGCCACCCATGACGATGCCAACAGCCAGGGTGCCTTGGCCCTTGGGAGATTGCGCTCCACCCGGTTTGACCTGTTCGGCAACAATGCCACCCTGACCGGTCACTTTGCCACTCTGGTCGGGGAGTTGGGATCGATCATCAATCAGGATACCGAGTCTTTGACCGCACAGAAGGCAGCCCAGGATTTTCTGGCCGATATGCGCGAATCGATCTCTGGAGTCTCTTTGGAAGAGGAGTTGACGGATCTGATCCGTTTTCAGCGGGCTTTTCAGGCATCCAGCAAGATGGTTGGCGTGGCCGATGAGCTGATGCAGACCATTATTCAGATGGTTTAATGCGTGCGTAAGGAGTTTTGACCATGATGCGAGTCACCAACAACCTGCTGTTCAAGTCTGGCGCCATGGCCATGCAGGGTCAGCAGGCGGAAATCCTGAAGGTCCAGGAGCAGAGCCTCTCCGGCAATCGGGCCAACCGCCCGTCCGACGATCCAACCGCTGCCTATCGGCATCTGATTTTTTCGTCGGATCTTTCCGGGGTGCAGAGTCTGAAAAAGACCACGGAATTCGCCTCTGAACGGTTGACCATGGCCGAAAGCCATATGAGTCACCTCCACGAGGCCATGATGGGTGCCCAGGATCTGGTGTTGCAACTCGGTCAGAGCGCGGTCGGCGGCAATCCCACCACATTGAAAGCGGCGGCCCAACAGCCCTTGGCCTGGTATCAGGACATGATCAACAGCGTCAACAGTGTGCTGGATGAGGTGCCGGTATTTGGGGGAGGGCAGATGCGGGCACCGTTTGATGAAGAACACTATGCCGCCACATCGGTCCAGGTGCAGCGTTCCGGTGCCAGCCGTTTGACGCAGGCCGGGAGTGGTTTTGCCGCTTCGGTGACGGATGGTCAGACACCCTCGGGTGTGCCCTGGAGCGTCAAGATTGCATATGATGCGGCCACCGATCAATACCAGGTCAATATCAATGGAGTGGAGCAGGCTTCAACCTCCCTGAACGCCCAGAATGAGCTGGATCTGGGGGAGGGTGTCAAATTCACGGTGACCGGTACACCGCAAGGCGGGGATGCGTATTACTTCGAGGTGGTGCCGAGCTATCAGGGGGGGAGTGAGGATCGCCCGATTCGTTCCCGTCAGGGCGAGGTGTTGCCCGGGAATGTCACCGGGTCGGAACTGTTGGAAGGAAAAGGGAATTATGCCAAAGGGGTCAACCTGCTGGGTGCCATGGCAGCGTTGCGGGGCGCTCTTTTGCGTGCGGACACGAAAGAAGTGGCATTGCAATTGAATCGGGTGCAGGAAGGACGTGCCCAGGTGGCGGATTTGCAGAGTGTCACGGGCATTCGCAACATGCAGGTGCAGGCGGTCAGCGAAACCCTGGCCTCGGATGAGGCCTCCTTGACCAAGGTGCGGGCGGACAATGTGGAAGCCGATCTGTTCAAGGTGCTGTCCGATCTGGAGCAGGCCTCGCAGGCCATGCAGGTCATGACCGCCACGCAGCGTCAGGTCATGAATACCTCTTTAATAGATTTCATTCGAT
The DNA here is from genome assembly GCA_011089965.1 of Magnetococcales bacterium. Lineage (GTDB taxonomy): Bacteria > Pseudomonadota > Magnetococcia > Magnetococcales > Magnetaquicoccaceae > Magnetaquiglobus. The sequence continues at coordinate 64,575 of JAANAU010000007.1, read as the reverse complement.
AAGGATTCATGGGAGTGGAGGAGAGAACGATGGAAATTCATGGAACCCGGTTTGGTGTGCTGGAGTTCAAAGAGGAGGAGATCATTGTCTTGAACGAGGGACTGCTCGGGTTCCCGTTGAGCAGGAGATTTCTCTTGTTTCCGTATGGACAGGACTCGTCGTTTTTCTGGTTGCAGTCGGTGGATGAGCCGGAGATTGCCTTTATCGTGATCAATCCGTTCGACTTCTTCTCGGAGATGGAGTTTGTGATCCAGGATGCGGATGCGGATGCCATCGGTTGTCCCAGCGGCGAGGAGGTGGAGATCTTTTCCCTGGTGACCATTCCCGAAGGGCGTCCCGAGGAGATGCGCACCAATCTGGCCGGGCCGGTGGTGGTGAACACGGTCAACCGCTTGGGCCGTCAGATCCTGATCAAGGAGTATTCGCCCCGTCAGCCATTGATTCCGCAGGATCTGCGTCAGGAGTACATGCGGGAACGTGAGGCTGAGAACCGCCGGTTGGGTCGGCAGGAGGCGCGGCGCCGGTTTCGGCGCGAGAAGTTCGCCCCGCAAAAAATGGCTGCTTGCGGCTGATTGAATATGCCGCTCAACGCATATGGAATGACCAGAACTTGAAGGAACCCGAACCATGCCGCTTTATATCAATACCAATATCGCCTCGTTGAATTCGCAACGCAATCTGTTGCACTCAACCGGAGATCTCAACAAAGTCTTTGCCCGTCTCTCTTCGGGTTTGCGGATCAACACTGCCGGTGATGATGCGGCGGGTCTGGCCATTTCCAACCGCATGACGGCCCAGGTGCGTGGTCTGACCCAGGCGATTCGCAATGCCAATGACGGGATTTCGGTGTCGCAGGTGGCTGAAGGGGCGTTGCAGGAACATGCCAACATGTTGCAGCGCATGAACGAGTTGGCCGTGCAGGCGGCCAATGCCACCAACAGCCCGGAAGATCGTCTCAGTCTGCAACAGGAGATCAGTCAGCTTCTGAGCGAGATGGAGCGCATTGCCCAGGAGACCGAGTTCAACAACTGGCCGATGCTCAATGGCAAGACCCAGCCGTTGGTGTTTCAGGTGGGTGCCCGCGAAGATCAGACCGTCATGGTGGAGCTGGCCGATGCTCGCGCTTCGACTCTGTTGGCCCAGCCGCAACTGGCCAATCCGGCAGAGGCGGAAAGCGGTCTGAATCCCCGGATTCCCGGCATGGTGATCAATGCCCCGCCGGGTACGCCGCGGGAGGGGAGCAAGCTGTTCAACCGGGAATTGGCCCGTGGCATCAATGCCGTGGCCAGTGCCGATGACTCCGGGCGTTCTCCTTACACGGTGGATCCGGATGAAGCGGTCAAGAGCATGATCAAGGGGTTTGGCTGGGAAGAGGACAGCGAAGCTTTGGTCGCGGCGGTGAATGAACATATCGGTGATGCGGATTTTGCGGCGGCTGCCCAGGAGATCATCGATGACAATCCGAATATTCCGGCTCTGAAGAAGGAGCAGTTGGCCACGGTGATTGCCACGGCCAAAGCGGCAAATTTTGCGAGTCAGAGTGACCAAGATGCCTTTCTGGAAGAGTTGCAAACCAAAGCGGTGGTGAAGGCGGTTCAGGGGGCGCCGAGTCCGGATCGGGTGTTGGAGTTGGCTGTGCGCGCCAGTGGGGTGGAGCCAGTGCCGATTGGCAACATTCAGGATGTGGTGGACGCTTTCCGCAATGCCATCAACAATGGCCAGGACATTGAATCCGCAGCAGCGGCAGGGCGGGCAGCGGATGCAAATCGGGATCTGTCCATTGATGCGGCCAAAGTGATTGCGGCAGCGAGCAAAAAGGCTGCCGAGCAGGGTGTGGACGTGGCAGATGCGGGCACTGCCGCTCTGAACATGGCCAAGGTGTTGTACGTTCGGGATGAAGCGGTGACCTATGCAGCCGGCCATGTGTCGATTCCGGCAGGGCAGCGGCTGGTGGTTCCGGAGTGGTTGATTCATCCGGACAACAAGTATCCGCCGCAACCGTTGGTGAACATCACCGGTGACGGCATGCCTGAAGATCCGACTTTGGCGTATGACCCGGACTTCAACCAGTTGGGTGGAGCCGAGGCTGCGGGTCGCATGTTGGCAGTGATCGCGGGTGCCATTGACCGGGTCTCGTCCACCCGTGCCGAGCTGGGCGCGATCCAGAACCGGTTCGAGGCCAATATTGCCAATCTCTCCAATGTGGTGGAGAACGTCTCTTCGGCCCGTTCCCGCATCATGGATGCCGATATCGCGGCAGAGACGGCCAATCTGACCAAGCTTTCCATCATGCAGCAGGCTGGAACGGCCATTCTTGCCCAGGCCAATCAGCAGCCGCAATTGGCCTTGCAACTGTTGCGCTAAGGTTGTCTTCTCCCTTCCACCCCAGGCATTCCGGGGTGGAAGGGGGTGTCAAATTGTTTGACTGATGTTGAATATCGGATGGTGTCAGGTTTGGGATAAGTGATTTTTTTGACGTTTACCGGTGTACCGGGTGCCAGGAGGCAATAATTGCCTGTCAGGCGCTCCAGATGGGTGGGAAGAGAGTGGTTTGCGGGTGTCATAAATTGGCATAAAAGATGCTTCAATCTATTCAGTCACGATGGTTGACCGTTGAACAGGAAAAAAAGTCCACAGGATCATCACGGTCTGGCAACGGTTTCACAATACTTGAGAGCTTGAAGCGACTAAAGGAGAAAGAATCATGGAGGTCCACGGGACGCGGTTCGGAACCCTGAGATTCATGGAGGATGAGCTGATCACCCTCGACGAAGGGATGCTGGGGTTTCCCAACAGCAAGCGGTACTTGATGTTTCCGTATGCAGACGATTCGTCATTTTTTTGGCTGCAATCCGTGGATGAACCGGAAGTCGCTTTCATCGTGATCAATCCCTTCGATTTCTTTGCGGAGTTGGAGTTCCTGGTGGAGGATACGGATACGGATGCCATCGGGTTGGACAAGGGCGAGGATATGGAGGTGTTTTCGCTGTTGACCATTCCGGATGGCAAACCCGAGGAGATGCGGACCAATCTGGCTGGACCGGTGGTGGTGAATGTGCGCAATCGCCGTGGACGCCAGGTGGTGATGAGAGAGTATTCGGCGCGTCAGCCGTTGATCCCGTATGAGATGCGCGGCGCGTACCGGGAACAGACAAGAGGAAAAAGGGCTGTCAGACAAATGGTTGCGGTTTCCTGACCGATACTGAGACGATAGAAGAAGGATAGAGCCATGCCACTTTTTATCAATACCAACGTAGCTTCCCTCAACGCCCAACGCAATCTGGATCGTTCCACCGGTGCATTGGGTCAAACCTTTGCCCGTTTGGCATCCGGTCTGAGGATCAACTCGGCCAAGGATGATGCAGCGGGACTGGCCATCAGCACCCGCATGACCTCGCAGATTCGCGGTTTGAACCAGGCGGTCCGCAATGCCAATGACGGCATTTCGTTGGCCCAGGTGGGCGAGGGGGCGCTGGACGAAACCACCAATGCCCTGCAACGGATTCGCGAGCTGGCCGTGCAGGCAGCCAATGGCACCAATACCACGAGTGACCGGGATGATCTGCAAAAAGAGGTCAACCAGATGCTCAACGAGATCGAGCGGATCTCGCGGCAGGTGCAGTTCAACACCAAGTCGGTCCTGGATGGCACCTTCTCCACCACGGGTCAGCAGTTCCAGGTGGGTGCCGAAGCCGGACAGACGATCACGGTCACCATCAAGGCCACGACCCTGGCCGGTCTGTTCAATGCAGGCACCGTGGCCGTGCCGGATGCCGGGATGGGATCCACGTATGTGCCGTCCACGGTGGCTGCCTATGTTTCTGGAAACAATGTCATCAATCTGACCACGGTCTCGGGTGCCAATGCGGCCTTGAATCAGATCACCGATGCTTTGGACAGCGTTTCCGACATTCGCTCCAATCTGGGTGCGGTGCAGAGCCGTTTTGAGGCGGTGATCTCCAATCTGTCCAATGTGGTGGAGAACATGTCGGCAGCCCGTTCGCGCATCATGGATGCCGACATTGCCAACGAGACCGCCACCTTGACCCGCAATGCCATCCTGCAACAGGCCGGTACTGCGGTTCTGGCCCAGGCCAATCAACAGCCGCAGCTGGCGTTGCAGTTGCTTGGGAAATAATGCCTGAGCCTGATTTTTTTCCGCAAGGAGTGACCCGGTCCTGCCGATAAATTAATGAAAGATCGGTTGGACCGGTTTTTTTGAGAGAGTGTCCAGAGAGCGGCATGATGAGATCATCGATAGCGGATTGTTCAGCCAGGGATGTGGCGCAAGAGGTGTCGGGGGATCTGCTGTTTCTGGAGAGCCTGATGGCAGAGGCCAATCGGATTGTCATGGGTTTGAATGCCGTACAATGCCAGATGGCTGTGGTGGGTTGGAACGATGAACCGGTCATGCAGGTTGTCGGACAGGATCGTCACACCATGTATGGTCAGATCTCCGGCGAACGGCTGGAGGAGTTGGCCCGACGGGTGCGAGCGATTCAGGGGTTGTTGCACGGCGGGACTTGAGTGAAGTCTGGTCGGAAGCTTCCAAGGAGGAGAGAGCGATGGCGATTGGAAACGTCACCATTTCAGGCATGGCCAGCGGATTGCCTGCGGATATCGTGGATCAATTGGTCAACGCGCAAAAGAGCCGTCTCAAGGCCATGGAGCGCGACAAGAGCTTTTTCTCGGATCAGCAGAAGGCCGTTGGCGAGTTCGAGACCAGGATGCTCGCCTTGCAGACCAAGGCCGAAGAGCTGCAAGAGACCTCGGCCTGGGCACCCCATACCGTCTCCTCTTCCAACGAGGATATGATCACTGCCTCTGCCGACAGCACGGCCCAGGCTGCCACCCATGCCATCTCTGTCACCCGTTTGGCCACCTATGACGTGTGGGCCAGCAGCGTGGGTGCCATGGATCCCAGCGATACCCTGGATGCGGGTGCCAATTTTTCTTTCACCTATAATGGCGTCAGCTATGGCACGGATGCTGGAACCAGCGGCATGGATTCGGCCTCTCTGGAGGGGATGACCCTCTCCGAGTTGGCCGATGCCATCAACGGCGTCGATTACGGAGATGAGGACGGGGTGAGTGCCAGCGTGCTCAACGATGGCACCCAATACCGTTTGATTCTGACCGCGCGGGACAGCGGACAACATTCCGGCGGGGATCGCATTGCCATTGAGGGGAACACAGCCCTTTCCCTGGATGGGGGAGCGGTCACCATGGACGCCACCTCGTTCACCCAGCCGAACGGGGCGCCGACCAATGCCTCGTTGACCATCAACGGCATCCTCATCGAAAGCTCCACCAACCAGATCACCGATGCCTTGACTGGTGTCACCCTCAATCTGAAAGATGATACTGCCGGTTCCACGGTGTATGTTTCGGTCAGCGATGACACGGCTGCCATGACGACCGTGTTGAACGGTTTTGTGGATACCTATAATGCCGTTGTGGACTATTACAACCAGAACAAAAACGGAACCCTTTCCGGGGAGACTCTGGCCCGCAGCGTGTTGTCCCAGTTGCGCAGTGTGCTCAACACGCCGACCCAATCCGCTTCTGGAGATGCGTTGACCCCGTACTCCACCCTGGCCTCGATTGGTCTGCGCACGGATCAGAAAACCGGACGGATCAGTTTCGATACCAGCTCCCTGGAGGATGCGCTCTCCAACAATTTCAGCAATATCACGCGGATCTTTACCACCTCCCACACCACAGGCTCCGGTCTGAACGAGGGGGTGGCCTATCGCATGGCCGATCTGATCGATTCGTTGACCTCCAGCACCGATGGTGCGGTTACTGGTCGCAAGGATGGTCTGAAGGCGCGCATCGACCGGTTGGAAAAGAATATCGAACGGGAAAATACCCGACTGGAAAAGGTGCGTGAAACCTTGACCAAAAAGTTCTCCAATCTGGAACAACTGATCACCCGCATGAACAGCTCCAGCACCTCGTTGCTCAGCTCCATGCAGAAATTGAGCGGTTGATGGCTGGTTGTCGTCTGCGGAGGGAGAGAAGGGAGTGGAAATGCAAGTGGTGACGGCAAACGCGGCTCAGGCTGCTCCCGTGATGGTGCACAGTCCTGAGGAGGAACCCTCTCAACTGGAGGTGTTGATTCAGTTGTATGAAGGGTGCATCCAGTTTCTGGAGCAGGCGGAACGTGCCTGTGAGGATGGCCGGGTGGCAGAGTTCAAGCACTGGATGCAACGGGGACGGCGCATCATCGAGGAGTTCCGGAAGACTCTGGATTTCTCTCAAGGCGGTCAGGTCTCGGCACAGTTGAATGATCTGTATGGTTTCATGCTCGACAGTCTCACCCAGGCCGGTCTCACCCATGAGTCCGAGTATATTCATCGGGTGATCGAGCAGTTGAATGTTTTGTTGGAGGGTTGGCGGGGCTTGCGTCCTGGTTCCGCCACGGTTTCCATGGACCAGTGAGGGTGATGACCCGCCATGTCGTATGGTCTGCGCAGTTATAAAACCTCCCGGGCACACACTGCCTCACGGGAGGATCTGTTGATTCTGCTCTATGAAGGGGCGATCCGTTTTCTGGAACGTTCCATTGATGAGTTGCAGAGTGGTCGTTTAAGCGATCACAAGATGAGTCTGCGACGGGGCATTGCCATCATAGCAGAGTTGCAGAACACTTTGAATTTTGAGAAGGGTGGGGAGTTGGCCATTCAGCTTTTTGATCTGTATGGCTACATGTTGGATCGGCTCACCCAGGCCAATCTGCGCAAGGATGCCGAGTACATTCGCGAGGTGATTCGTCATCTCAGCACCCTGTTGGAGGGGTGGCGCGAGGCGGTGCGTCAGGTCAAAAACGAGACCATTCCGGCCTTGCCGCCTTTGGAAGTCCCCACCACGCGGCGTCTTGAGGGGTTGGCGTGAGTACGAACAGGAGCGCCATTTTCGAGATCGTGCAGAGGTTGGATGGGTTGTTGGATCGTCTTGCAGCTCCGGAAGGGTTGGATGCCGAGGCCTTGGCAGGGTTGATGGTTGTGTGGGATCGGGAGATGGTGCAGTTGGAGCGGTTCACCAGTCGGTTTCCCGAGGGCGTCACGCCCGGGGATGGGACGCGCGAGCGACTGACTCGTTTGGTGGGGCGTATTCAGGAGATTCAGCCGGTTTTGATGCGGCACAAATCCGAAGTGGCGGATCAACTGTTTTCAGAAAATCGTCGGGTGCAGGCGTTACGGCGCGGTTATGGGGCTGCCGTGCAGGGATCCAGACTGTTTCACCATCGGGTATGAGTGTTTTCAAGTATTAAAAAAAAAGAGGGGGTCTGGGGGATTCGTCCCCCAGGGTTTTGATTTTTTCTTTAAAAAAATAATTTTATAATTTTTTTTGTTCAAACCAAAACCATTTTGGAATGTGTGATTTGTTTTGTTGGGGCGTTGCCCCAAACCCCACCAAGGGCTTTGCCCTTGGATCCCACCAGGGGCCATAGGCCCCTGGACCCCAATGATGTCATTCATACTTGGCCGATTGCGTTCCGGATCTCTCCGTGTTTGGCTCCTCCACTCCCCCCATGCCAGTCATCCTGCTGACCGACTTCGGCACCACCGATCCCTATGTCGGCCAGGTCAAAGGAGTCCTGACCCGCCTTTTCCCCCGCGTCACCATTCTCGACCTGTTTCATGACATCCCACCCTTTGCCATCAAAAGCGGTGCCTGGATGCTGGAACGCTGTCTGCCCCATATGCCCTCACCCGCCATCTGGCTGTGCGTGGTGGACCCGGGGGTGGGCAGCAGTCGACGTGGATTGCTGGTGCAATCAAACGGCTCGTTCTTCATCGGCCCGGATAACGGCCTGCTGACCCCCATCCTGAATCGATCCGATGCACGCATCCTCACCCTGGATGGCCCGGGAGATGACCCAACCATCAGCCATACCTTCCACGGTCGCGACCTGTTTGCCCCGGTCGCTGCCCACCTCCTGCACGGTCGCTCCCCAAGCCACCTGGGTACACCCCTGATCTCACCACCCCACCTGCTGCACGATCCAGGTTGGCGCTCCGCCGGTCACAAAGCCTGGCGTACCGAAGTGATGTTCACAGATCGCTATGGCAACCTGATCACAGCCCTGCCCGGTGACAAAGTGCGCGGACAAACCGCCAAAGGATGGCTCGATGGCACCTTGTGCGGTACACTGGTCACCACCTTTGCCAGTGTGCCGGTCGGAACCTCTGCCCTGGTCATCGGCGGTTTCGGTACCGTGGAAGTGGTGATCAACCAGGGAAACGCCGCCCGTTGCTATACCCCCTCCCTGGGATCCGAACTGATGGTCCGGCTGGAGGAGGAGTGAACGGGTGCCGTTTTTCGAACAGGCGGTGGCAGGGTCCAGAAATCATGCAAATTGAAACCGGCTCAAAGAGGTGTCCATCTTCTGGACGATGACGTTCAATGCCTGTGACTGCTCCTTGACCGTACCGCTGATGACACTCATGCTGCTGGCGGCCTCACTCACCTCAGAGACGCTGTGTGCGATCTCTTCCATGGCACGGTAGGTCTCTGCGACTCGATGGGAAATCTCTTCCGAGACATGGAAGGTTTCTGAAATCAGACGACCCATGGATTCAATATTAAAAGAGGATGCGCTCACGTTTTTGGTGACTTCATCAATACCGGCTGAAATTTCACACACCGAACGTGCCACTTCCTGTGTGCCGATGGTGGCCTCTCCCACCCGGCGCGTCACCTCTTCGGTCTCCCGGCTGACATCCTCCATGGAACGATGGATCAACTCCACCGAATGGGATTGGGCCAATACAGCCTGAAGAATTTCCTCATTGGTATATTTGAGCCTTTCCATAACCTCCGCCCCCTGCTCCGTGGCTTGGCTGGAGGCTTGAGCATTGCTCTGGATGTCGCCAACCTGTTGCGCGATCAACTTGGTCGCTTCACTGGTCTGACGGGCCAAGGCTTTGACCTCGTTGGCCACCACGGCAAAACCTTTGCCTGCTTCTCCGGCACCGGCAGCCTCGATGGCCGCATTCAAGGCCAACATGTTGGTCTGTCCGGCGATGTCGTTGATCATGACAATGGCCCTGTCGATCTCTATGGCGCTAACCAGAAGTTGTTGCATGATGGTATTGGCTTCCAGAACCCGTTGTGCAGCATGTTCCGACTCCTTGGCAGCCGTTTGGCAGCGATCACTTACTTCACCGATGGATTGGGTCACCTCTGCAATGGACCTGGAAACCAGATGGACACTGCGGCTGGTACTCTGGCTGGAGAGATTGATCGGCTCCATGTTGGCCGTCACCTGCTCCGTGGCCGATGCCACGGTGGCCAGATTGACATTGGACTCCTCGCTGGCTGCGGAAATGGTGGACATGTTGCTGGTCGTCTCTTCCACGCTGGCTGCCACCTTGCCCATGCTGTCGTTGAATTGCTCGGTCGCAATGGAGACGCCGTGCATGCTGGTGCTCACCTCCTCGGCAGCAGCAGCCACCTGCAAGGATTGACTTCCCAAAAGCTCAGATCCATGAGACATCTGAATGGATACATTCCCAAGCTCGGATGCGGTTTGAGTCAAGATCTTGGCGTGTTGGGCGATTTCTTGAATCATGGCGTGCAATGTCTCCACCATGCGATTCAGAGCCAGGCTCAACTGACCAATTTCGTCCTTGCGCTCGATGGTGCAACGCACCATCAGGTTGCCTGTGGCAAGTTCATGAAAGACAGTCGCGACCCTTTTCAACGGTTCGGAAATGCTCCTTCCGATGATGTAAGAAAATGAGCCGCCTGCCAGAATGAAAATGACAGTCAAGATCAATAGAACTTTCAAAGTTGCCTGCTCTTCTTCACTGACGATCTGGAGAGCATCTTCAGTCTCTTTTTCAACCGTTTTCAGAAAAGAATCAATCTCGACATTTAATTGTTCCTCTTCTTTTTCCAGTTTTTCAGATAAGGCGTAAGCCTCAGATATGGAACCGGTATGAAGATGCTCAAAAATTTTTCTTGTATGTTCAATAAAATCTGTATATTCTTTTTCGATTTTATTGATTTGATCACCAAGAAATTGATGTGAACGTTTTTCTTCTTCTGTAATTGCCTCACTTATGATGTCGTTAATGTATTTTTTGCTTTCTCCAATTTCTTTTTTTATTTCTTTTGTGAGATTTAGAATTTTCTTTTCTTCTTCTTTGAGCAGATTGAGTATGACGGGTTGAGTTCTGGATGTTTCACCAAAGCGCAAGGCCCTCTGCAATTGACTGGACTGTTTCAATTGATGAATCTCGATGGCGGTGATATTCCGGATCAGGGGCATGTCCTGTACTGTAATCTCGTGAACTTCGCGTGCAATATCTTTAAGATTATTCAATACCAGTAAATTTGAAATAAGAGTCATTATCATAAGGATAAAAACCATAATAAAAATTTTTTTGCTTGCCTTTATATTGTTGATCATGGCTTTTCCTCCTGATCCAGACTGACAGGGTGGATTGTCGCAAATGCGTATAAATAGCAATAACTATTATTGCCAATTTTTACACAAATTAAATGTGGTGTCCAGTCTTTATATTGCACGAGTTGCCAGTTCCTTTTTTTAATCCGGATTGGTGTGGCCAATTGAGGCGATTTTATGGAAGGCATTGAACATGGCGTCACGTGAGTCGGTTTTTGATGAATCCGGACAGATCATCCACATAACCGTAAAGCACCGGGATCACCAGCAACGACAACAGCGTGGAAGCGATCAGACCGCCGATCACGACAATGGCCATGGGCGCACGGAAGCTGGGTTCGGCACCGAGACCCAAAGCCACCGGCAGCATGCCTGCACCCATGGCAATGGTGGTCATGACAATGGGGCGCGCCCGCTTGTGACAGGCATCCAGCAGGGCGGTGCGTCGGTTCATGCCCCGTTCCCGCCGGGCCACCACGGCATATTCCACTAACAAAATCGAGTTCTTGGTGACAATTCCCATCAGCATCAGGATGCCGATCACGGCTGGCATGGAAAAAGAGTTGTGGGTGGCCAGAAGCGAAACAAAGGCACCACCCAGGGACAAGGGTAAAGCAGCCAGAATGGTCACGGGTTGCAGAAAGTCGTGAAACAACAGCACAAGCACGATGTAGATGCAGAGCACCCCGATGGACATGGCCCCGGCAAAACTGCCAAACAGCTCCTTCATGCGCTGGGCGTCCCCATCCGGCGGACGTTGCACCCCGACCGGAAGATTCTGCAAGGCCGGCAGCCGGTTCACCTCGGCCAACAACTCCCCGATCACCCTCTGTCCCAGTTCGATGTCAATGCTGACCCGGCGCATGCGGTCCAGCCGGTCAATGCGGGTCGAGCCGCCGCGCATCTCCACCCGGGCCACGGACTCCAAAGGGACAATCCCAAAACGGGTGGATACCGGCAACTGCCGGATGGTGGCCAGATCCCGGCGCACCTCCCCGGCAAAGCGGACCCGGATCGGCACCTGGCGTTCCGGCAGATTGAGCTTGGCCAAAAGCATCTTGAAATCACCGGCAGTGGCCACACGAACGGTCTGGGCCAAGGCCTCGCTGGTCACTCCCAGATCGGCGATGCGGGCAAAATCCGGGACAATCTGGATCTCGGGCCGTTCCAGATCCGCATTGGAACGCACATTGCCCACCCCGTTCAGCGTGCGCAGTTGCGGCTCCAGAGAGTCGATCACCCGGTTGAGAGCTGTGGCATCGTTGCCTGTCAAAACCAGCGACAGCTTGACCCCGGGCGTGTTGGCGCTGAGCGTGAAACGGACACCCGGCAAAGCACGCAGCCGGGTGCGGATCACCTCTTCGACCTGCGACTGCTTCAGGCTGCGTTCGTGACGATGGACCAGATTGACCACCAGCGTGGATTTGCGTGTGTCGCTGCTGGCCGCTCCGCCCAGAGGACCATGTTCGCTGCTGGCCGCTGACCCGACTGCTGCATAGACCTTGGTCACCTCTGGAATCTCTTTCAGGATGGCAGTCACTTTTTCGGAGGCAGCCTGTGTGTCCTGCAAACTGCTGCCTGGGGGCAGTTCCAGATTGACCATGGTCTGGGCACGATCCGCAGCCGGAACAAAGCCGGATGGCAGGAGCGGTGCCAAAGCCAGCGATCCGGCCAGAAACAGGATGGCAGCCAGCATGGTGCTTTTGGGGTGGCTCAGACAGACCGTAACCCAGCGCAAATAATAGGACAACCAGCGGGCATCCCGGTGTTCGTGGCGCGGTGGCCGCATCAGATAGGCGCACATCATCGGTGTGATCAGCCGGGCCACCACCAGCGAGGCCAGAATCGCTGCCACAGCGGTCATCCCGAAAGGACGAAAAAATTTGCCCGGAATTCCGGCCATGAAAGCCGTGGGCAAAAAGACTGCCACCAGGGTCAAGGTGGTGGCGATCACGGCCATGCCGATCTCGTCGGCTGCCTCCAGTGCCGCCTCATAGGGTTTTTTGCCCATGTTGAGGTGGCGGACAATGTTTTCCACCTCCACAATGGCATCATCCACCAGGATGCCCACCACCAACGCCAAGGCGAGCAGCGTCAGGGTGTCCAGACTGAATCCGGCCAGACGCATCACCAGAAAGGCCGGGATGATCGACAATGGCAAGGCGGCTGCCGAAATCAGTGTGGCGCGCATGTCACGCAAAAACCACCAGACCACCACCACCGCCAGAAATGCCCCTTCGTACAACAGCTCCATCGACCCTGTGAAATTGTCCTGGGCCGGGGCAAAGGTGTTGTACCCTTCCTGGATGGTCACCTGGGGATGGGAGCGGGCAAACGCTTCGATCTGACGGCGGACTGCCGTGGCCACGGTCACTTCGCTCGATCCTTTGGCGCGGGTCACCTCCACACCCACCACCCGTTGGCCATCCAGCAGGGCCACACTGGTGGGTTCGGCAAAGCTGTCCGTGATGGTGGCAATGGCCGACAGCGGGATGGAACGCCGACTCCCGGAGAGGGGGATCTCCAGTCTTTGCAGATCCTCCAGGCTCTCCGGGGCAGCCAGGGTGCGGATCGACTGAACCGCACCGGCGATATCCCCGCGTCCGCCAGAGGCATCCTTGCGCACCTGGCGCAACTGACGTGACACCTCTTCTGCCGTGACCCCCAGAGCACGCATTCGTACCGGATCCAGATCCACCCGGATCTCCCGGTCCACACCGCCCATGCGGGCGAACTTGCCCACACCCGGCACGGAGAGCAACAACTTGCCCAGCTCATTGTCCACCAGCCAGGAGATCTCCCCTTCATCCAGCACCCGTGAGGTCACGGCCAGTGCGATCATCACGCCACCGGTGGTGGTGCGCTTGGAGACCACCGGCACGGTCAAATCCTGGGGCAGATCGCTGCGCACCGAATCCACGGCATTGCGCACTTCGTTCAGGGCGGAGTCCGCGTTTTTGTCGATGTCGAAATCGATCTGGATCGTGACCAGGCCATCGGTCAATGTGGTGCGGATATGTTCGATTCCCCCCAAGGAGGCCACTGCATCTTCGATTTTGCGCGCCACTTCGGTTTCCAGTTGGGCGGGTGCTGCCCCTTCCAGCGTGGCGCTGACCGTGATCGAGGGCACTTCGATATCGGGAAAGTTCTGAATGCCCAATGCGCGAAATGCGGTCAGGCCCAGGAGGGTCAGCAGGGTGAACAGCAGAATGGCCGGAACCGGATGACGAATGGACAGAGCGGAAAAATTCACGGTTTGGACTCCGCGATCCGGACCCGGTCTCCATCCTTGAGAAACGATCCGCCGCTGGTGACAATCCGCGCCTCTTCATCCAGCTCCGAGGTGATTTCGATCCGGTCGTCCAGGCGGCGTCCCGTGGTCACCTTGCGCCTGACCACCCGGTCGCTCTCTTTGGGGAGTTCAAACAGATAGGTGTGGCCGTCATGAAAGACCAATGCCGACTGGGGCAAAGAGAGGGCGCTCAGGCGACCCAGTTGAATCGTGCCCTGTACGAACATGCCGGGCCGCAAGGGGGATTTGTCCGGCAGATCGCAATAGACCAATCCTTTGCGGGTTTCCGGGTTCAAGGTGGGGGCGATCTGGCGGAGTGTGGCCTCCAGGGTGATTTCTGGATCCAGGGTGATGGTGGCCTTCAGACCAGGACGAATACGGGTCAGTTGGGTGTCGGTCAATTCGGCGCGCCACTCCAGCCGGTTTTGTCGGATCAGGCGGAACAGTTCCATGCCCGGTTGCACCACAGCGCCCAAAGTGGCATTGCGGGATGAGATGATGCCGTCGTCTGCGGCCAGGATGCGGGTATGTTTCAGGCGGATCTCTTCATGTTCCACCAAGGCCTTGGCAGCCGCCACTTCTGCTTCTGCCGACTCTTCGGCCAGGAGGTATTGGGTGATCTGCTGTTCGGCCAAAGCGCCGGATCCACCGACGGCCCGGGCGCGGCTGCCATTGGATTGGGCCAGGGCCAGGTTGGCTTTGGCACGGGCCAGATTGGCTTTTTGTTGGGCCAGGGTGGCCTTGATGCTCTCATCGGCCAGTCGGGCCAATTCCTGGCCCCGTTTGACCACGCTGCCCACATCCACCGGCAACCAGACAATGGCCACCCCGCCGATCTCCGAAGAGACAATGGCCTCCTGCCAGGCAAAGATGCCACCGCTGGTGTGAATGGTGTGTGGCCATTCCGCTCGGGTGGGGTGGGTGAGGGTCACGGTGAGTGCGGCCCGCTCTTCGGCATGCGCGATGCCGGTTGTGCAGAGAATAATCACCAAAAGAATAATAAATAGGGGTCCAGGGGGGTTACCCCCCTGGTGGGGTCCAGGGGCAAAGCCCCTGGTGGGGTTTGGAGCGAGAGCCACCCAAGCAACAAAACAACGACTCATATATTTTTCCATCTTTAAAAACAAACCATTCATGAACCCCATCCCCCGCCCAGCGCCTTGTAGAGATTGATCCAGTATTGCATCTGGCGTCCTTCCAGTTGGATTTTGGAGCGTTCGGCCTCCAGTTGCTGGCGTCGCGCCTCTTCCAGGGTCAGGCGATTGATGCCGCCGGTGCGCCAGTTCTCCTCGGCAGCCTGGCGAAAGAGGGTCATGCCCTGGACCAGGTTGCGTGCCTCTTCCAGGCGGCGTTGGCTGGCCTCCAGGTTGACCAGGACGCTCTCCACTTCGCGTACTGCTTCTCGCACCTTGGCCCGGTAGCTGGCCAAGGCCATGGCATGACGCGCCCGTGCTGCCGTGACCCCGGCTTCGATGATCCCCCCATCCAGCACCGGCCAACTCAAAGCCGGACCAAAACTCCAGGATTGCACCTCTTGACTGCCACGGCCTGAAGAGGAGATCACGCCAATCCCGATATTGCCCAACAGGGACATTCTGGGGAAACGGGCCGCCTCGGCCACGCCGATTTCGGCATTGGCAGCGACCAGTTCCTGCTCGTAAGCCGCCAGATCCGGACGTTGGGCCAGAAGCTGCATGGGCAGGGTGGTGACGGTCAGCATCGGGGCGTTCAGGGGTTGGCCGGTTCTGGCGTGCAGTCGGGTGCGCATTTCCGGCTCTGCCAGACCGGTCAGAGCCACCAGCCCCTTGATGGTCAGGGCACACTCGGCCTGTTGTCCGGCCAGACGGGAGAGCACCTCAGCCACCCGCGCCTGCATGACTGCGGATTCGGCAGGTGCGGTCAAGCCGGCCCGGGTGGCCACGCGGGTCACTTCGTGGCTGGTCTGGCGGGAGGCTGCCTCCTGGTTCAGCGCAGCGGTCAATCGTTCGCAGGTGCGCAGTTCGTTGTACAAAGAGGCGGTTTCGGCAGCCAGAGTGATCTTCAGACTATGCCATTCGGCACTTCGGGCCGCCACTTTGGCCAGCGCCCCTTCGGTTGCCCGTTGGACCCGGCCAAACAGATCCAGCTCCCAACCGGCATCCACGGCCACGGCCCGGCTGGTCATGGTGGCTGCATTCGGATTGGCGGTGGGATGGCCGGCCTGTTGGAGCTGACCAGAGGTGCGAGCCGTGGGTTGATCCCCGGCCTCCTGCATCCGCAAAGCGGCCCGGGCCGACTCAATCGCTGCCTGGGCACCCTCCAATCCGGGATGGCGGGTCAGGGTGGCCTCCAGCAATCCGGAGAGGGTTGGATCCTGCAACTTTTGCCACCAGGCGTTCAACGCCAACCTGGAGCCGCCATGGGGCAGGGCAGCCTCCCAGTGAGCGGGTGGCAGCACGCTTTCCGGACGCCGGTACTCCTGTCCGACAATGGCGCATCCAGAGAGCCAGATGCTCACACACACAAGCCCCATCCATGGAGACATCCAGGTCACAAGCGGCTCCGCAACAGTTGAGAAGGTAAAAGAGTGTTTATCTGTCTTGTAAGATATTTTTTTAGGGAATGGTAATTGACATTTCAGGTGGTTTGCAAGATATTTTTTTGTATTTCAAACGGAAACTTTTTTGGAAGGTGTCATTGGTTTGTCGGGGCATTGCCCCAAACCCAACCAGGGGCCAATGGTCCCTGGACCCCTGTGATAAAAACAACGCATCCGGAAATGGGTGCGGTTTGGATGCGTTTCTGCGAGGGATCCATGCATGGATCGTTTCATTCAGACCATATTGGCCGAACACCGGGAGAGCTGGCCGGAATCTCTGGATCCGGTGGTGATGCCGTTCACGTTGGCGCTGCATCGGGCGTATACGGTGTTGTATGGTCGGGCCTGTACGGAGATGGCCCGTTTTGGGTTGAGTCCGGCCGAGTTTGATGTTTTGGCCACGTTGCGGCGTGCACCAAGGCCGCATGAGTTGACCCCGTCGCAACTGCAACGTTCTTTGGTGATCACCTCCGGGGGATTGACCAAGGTGTTGCATCAACTCACCAGTCGGGGATTGGTGGAGCGGCCACGGGTGGAGGGGGATCGAAGGGTCAAGCCGGTGCGTTTGAGTGCAACGGGCCAGCCTTTGATCGAGCAGGCGTTTCAGGCGGTCAAGCAGCTTACCCGCGATCAGGTGTCTGCGGTGTTGAATCCCGAAGAGAGTGCAGCCATGACGACCCTGCTGGTCAGACTGGTGCCCGATGAGTCCTCATGCCAGATTGTCCGTTGCGAGGGGCAGGATTGAGAGCGCGTCTGTCAGGGATACATGTAGATAAAGGCAGGATTCACCAGCATTTTGGTATGAAATCATCATCGTTGGCCATGCGCAGGGTGTCACCGGCCTGCTCGATCACGAACAGTCCCTGTTTGATGGCAAAACGGGCAACATGCTCGTCGATCACCATGGCCGAGACCGCGCCAACCGCACGTTTGTCGGCATACTCCGGAAAAAACTCCTTGAAATCGTCCATGCGACGCACATGCTCCCGCACATCATCCACCGTCAGTTTGCTTTTGACCTCTACCAATGCGACCGAGTCGGTGTTCACGACGAACAGATCAATCTCCATGTGACGGCCTTCCGGCAAGTCGGCCTCCACCCGACGACTGACCTTGTGAACCGGAATGCCTCTCTGCGCAAACAAAGTTTTGCAGGCCGGAGCCACCAACCCCTCGACAAACTCACCCAACCGTCCACCGAGCCGATCCAGCTTGCGGTCCGTCTCTTTCATTTGTCGGGCAACTTCCTGGATCTTGCGATCCGTCTCCTGCATCCGACGGTCAAGCTCGGCGCCGCGCTCCCGGCTCTCGCGGACCATCTCCTGGAATTGCCATCTGGTTTCCTGCAACTGTTGGGCATTTTCCTGAAACATCTTCCACACGTCATCAAAGGTCACGGCTTGCGACATGGCGGTTGCTCCTGAGTTGCGGCGTGATTGAAACGCCAGAGAGGAAAGCAGGATTCACCAGCATTTTGGTATGAAATCATCATCGTTGGCCATGCGCAGGGTGTCACCGGCCTGCTCGATCACGAACAGTCCCTGTTTGATGGCAAAACGGGCAACATGCTCGTCGATCACCATGGCCGAGACCGCGCCAACCGCACGTTTGTCGGCATACTCCGGAAAAAACTCCTTGAAATCGTCCATGCGACGCACATGCTCCCGCACATCATCCACCGTCAGTTTGCTTTTGACCTCTACCAATGCGACCGAGTCGGTGTTCACGACGAACAGATCAATCTCCATGTGACGGCCTTCCGGCAAGTCGGCCTCCACCCGACGACTGACCTTGTGAACCGGAATGCCTCTCTGCGCAAACAAAGTTTTGCAGGCCGGAGCCACCAACCCCTCGACAAACTCACCCAACCGTCCACCGAGCCGATCCAGCTTGCGGTCCGTCTCTTTCATTTGTCGGGCAACTTCCTGGATCTTGCGATCCGTCTCCTGCATCCGACGGTCAAGCTCGGCGCCGCGCTCCCGGCTCTCGCGGACCATCTCCTGGAATTGCCATCTGGTTTCCTGCAACTGTTGGGCATTTTCCTGAAACATCTTCCACACGTCATCAAAGGTCACGGCTTGCGACATGGCGGTTGCTCCTGAGTTGCGGCGTGATGGATGCCAGAATAGCTCATTCTGGCATCCCATGAAACACCTTTCAGTCTCAGTAACAGAAGATTCTTTCCCGGCGATAATATGTCTGCGGCTCTCCAACCTGTTGGTTGGTGTGCAGGTGCGTTGGATCAAGACAAAGCATCGGCCTCGATCCAGCGACCCACCGGGATCTGGGAGAGGGAGGGGCGGGAATGGGTGGTGGTTTTGCGCAGCTTGAGTGCGCGCCAGAGGGTGAAGGCGTCGTCTCCTTCCATCTCTTCGACCTGGCCGAACTGCTGCCGCAGGAGCGTGCCGTAATCGAGAAAACGGTTGCCCACCAGCCACAGCGAACCTTGAGTGTTCAAACAGGCATTGGCCTGGGCCAGAAAGGCCAGTGTGGCCTCGTGATCGGTCCGCACGCCCCGATGAAAGGGGGGATTGGTGAAAATGGTATCGAATTTCTGTCTGGAGAGTGCCGGCCCCAGGCCATCTTCGGTGAGCACCGTACAGCGTCCGGACAGATCGTTCATCTCCACCGTGCGCCGGGCGCACCGGGTGGCTGTGACCAGATCATCGCTCAGGACCACCTGGATCTCTGGAAAACGGCGGGCCAATGTAACGCCGATCACCCCGCTGCCGCATCCCCAGTCCAGCACGCTGCGCCCCGGAGTCTCTCTGACTGCCTCCAGAAGCAACCGGGTGGCGGCATCGATGGTACGCCAGGAGAAGATCCCGGGTCGCACCGCAATCGGCAATCCGTCGTATTCCAGACAGGCAAAACCATCGGCCTGGGGCCGGAAGGGTGCAGACTCCCCTTTGTCCGGCAACGGCTGGCTGGCAGCAGTCAGGGTGTGCAGACGCAGATGGCCCTTGCACAGGGCGGTTTCACACCCGGAATAGCGTTTGGAGAGGGAGCGGATGCCTGATTCCTTTTCGCCAAACAGCCACAGCTTGCCGGTCGGGGTCAGAGCGGCCAGGGCAGTATCGATGGCCAGACGGGCCGCCTCTTTGCCCTGGGGCAACTCCATCAGGACCTGTTCGGCCTGCTCACCGGCTGTGGGGTGGTCATCCAGGACGACAACCAGACCCGGATGATGGTGGCGGAGGGCATCGGCCAATGAAGCGCGCGCTGCCACCACCTTGCCCCGGAATCCGGAGGCGCGCAAAGGATCCAAAGGGGAAGGCGGCTCGGCAGACCAGTGGATCAGATGGAAGTGACTCAGTTCGGCCACCGGACACACCTCGGCCAAACCCGAAAAAAAACGCTGGATGGAACGGGAGTCGGGCAGCATGGTCGTTCGCCTGTGAGTCTGGAAGGAGGTGGATTCGGTCAGCCGGGAATGGGCACGGGTTGTACCGGAATGCCGTACAGGATCTCCTGGAAAATGTCCCGGACATGCACCAGTCCGGTATGACGGGTGGCATTGGAGCCGGTAAAGACCAGACCGTTTTCCAGGTCGCCCTGTTGGGCGCGATGCAGAGCCAAAGCAATGCAGAAGGTCTCTTTTTCTTCGCGGCAGCGGCAGGCTTCCAGACAGGTGGCAATGCACTGATCGGCCACCTCGCCGCCACGCAACAACGTTTTGGTGAACGGGGTTCTCAGTGCCCGTCCAGGGAGTCCGGCAGGGGAGTCCACGATCACCACATCCCCTGCTTTGGCATCGATGAAGGCCCGTTTGAACTGGTCGTGGGCATCGCATTCAAAGGTGCAGATGAAGCGGCTGGCCATCTGCACCCCTTTGGCACCCAGTGCAAAGGCGTGATCGATGTCTTGACGATCCCAGATCCCTCCAGCCGTGATGATCGGGATTTCGTCGTTGTATTCGGTGTGCGACCATTCGGCCAGTTCCGGAACCACGACATCGGTATCGTATTCCCGGGCAAAGAGTTGACTGGCATCCTTGACCCCGAGATGACCACCGGCGCGGTTCGGATCCTCGAAGATCATGGCATCCGGCAGCCGCTTGTAGAGCTTGTACCAGCGTTTGGCCAGCAGCCGGGCGGCGCGCAGCGAGGAGATGATCGGAATCAACGCGGTGTTGGGATTGGCCGTGGCAAACTCCGGCAACCGCAAGGGCAGGCCCGCACCCGAGATGATCATCTGGGCACCATGTTCCACCGAGGTGCGCACCATGGCCTCGAAATCGCGGATCGCCACCATGCAGTTGACCCCGATGATGCCATTGGGGCTGATCTCCCGGGCGGTCTGGAGTTCCTCGATCAATGCCTTGACATTGGCACGGTAGTAATCGCGTCCCTTTTCGTAATACCTGGAGGCCAGCGACAAGGCCACGGCGGCAATCACGCCGACTCCCCCCTCATTGGCCACTGCCGAGGCGAGACGATGGGCCGAAACCCGTACCCCCATCCCTCCCTGGATGATGGGGACCGGGACGGTGTATTCGCCGATGCGCAAAGGGGGCAGGGGCGGCAGAGACGTGGGGGTAGCGGTTTGGGTCGTCATGGAAGAGGAATCCTCAGCAACAAAATAACAGATATTATCGACCCGTGATCTGTTCCGATCACCAGGTGGCCCAATCGGGTTTGCGTGCCGTGACCTGGACCCCCCCAACGGTCAACGGTCGCTCCGGGTCGATATCGTTCGGGTGGACAATGCCCAATCCGGCCCGTTCGCCACTGCCTGTGGTGACACTGGTGAGCACCCCGGTCTCTTTGCCACTGGACAGCAGGATCGGTGTGCCTGGTGTCACGAGAGGACCGGGCGACAGCATGAGGGAATAGACTCTTTTTTTCAAGGTGCCGCGATGATGGGTGCGTGCCGTGGTCTCCTGACCCACATAACACCCTTTGGCGAAATCCACGCCATGCATCTCCAGCAGTCCGCTCTCCAGTGGCAACGACACCTCGGGAATGAATTCGTCACCGCCGCGCGGCAGTGCCCGCCGGATGCGGTACTCTTCCCAGGCGGCAAATCCGGCAGCCGGAATTCGTTTGACCAGCCGGTCCCACCAGGATGCGATCTGATCGGTTGGAACCAGCAGTCGCCATCCGAAGTGGTCGTGGCGGGGGTCGCGCCACAGTCGCACCATCGGTTCCAAGGTGAAGGTGGCGCCCGGTTCCGCAGCCAGGAGCGGCAGATGGGGAAAAACAGCCTGGATGACCCGGGTGGCTTCGGGACCGGCCACGGCCAGCAGGGCAGGGATGGGGTCTTGGGTGATGTGGATTTTGGCGCGCAGAATGAACTGGGAGAGCCGGTTGGTCAGCGGAGTGGCGTTGCCGGGTTCGGTGAGGAGCAACAGGCGTTCGGCGTCGTGCAGTATGGTAAAATCCCACAGAAACCGTCCTTGCGGGGTCAGATGGGCGGCATAAATGGAGCGTTCCGGGGTGACGTTCTTGACCTGGTTGGTGATCAGTCCGCCCAGAAAATCCTTGGGATTGTCTCCGGATATGGCGATCAGTTCGTGGTGGCTCAGATCCACCAGCGCCACATCGGTCATCAGGGCGCGCGTTTCAGCGACCGGATCGCCGAAGTGGAGCGGCACGGTTTTGGACCGGTCGGTACTCCAGGCGATGCGCGCGCCAAAATGGGTTTCCAGCCGACTCATGGGAAAACTCCTTGTGATTGGCGATGAGGGTTAGCACAATGGGAAGATCATGCGCGGTCGCATCTTTGCAAGCGCCCCATCGTCTTTAGTTGGACAACCTTTTGCCCGAGGAGTTCGCATGAGCGCATTTCGCTCCGAATGGATTCGCAACCGATCAGGAAACGTTACCCAGTTGCATTACGCCCGGCAAGGTCAAATCACGCCGGAGATGGAACATGTGGCCCACGACGAGGGATTGGACCCGGAACTGGTGCGTGCGGAGGTGGCGCGCGGGCGCATGGTGATCCCGGCCAATATCTGTCATCCCGAAGCCAAACCGGTGGCCATTGGTGTGGCTGCCCGTTGCAAGATCAATGCAAACATCGGCAATTCGCAGATCTCGTCGGGTCTGGATGAAGAGGTGGAAAAGCTGCACCTTTCCTTGCGTTATGGGGCGGACACGGTCATGGATCTGTCCACCGGCAAGCGCATCCGGGAGATCCGGGAAGCGATCTTGCGTGCCTCTCCTGTGCCGATTGGGACGGTTCCGATCTATGAGGCAGTGGAGCGTGTACCGGACATGCGTGCCATGACCCCGGAGATCATGTTGGAGGTGATCGAGGAGCAGGCCAGACAGGGGGTGGACTATATGACGGTCCATTGCGGGGTTACGTTGGAGGTGTTGCCGTTGATTTCGACCCGCATCACCAAGATCGTGTCGCGGGGCGGGGCATTGATGGCCCAGTGGATGTTGTATCATGAGCAGGAGAATCCTCTTTTTACCCATTTTGATCAATTGCTCAAGATTTGTCAGCGATATGATGTGACGTTGTCCCTGGGGGATGGGTTGCGGCCTGGTTGTTTGCACGATGCCTCGGATGCGGCCCAATTCACCGAGTTGCGCATTCTGGGTGAGTTGACCAGGCGGGCCTGGGAACAGGATGTGCAGGTGATGATCGAAGGTCCGGGACATGTGCCGTTGGATCAGATCGAGTTCAATATGGAAAAGGAGCGTGAGTTGTGTCATGAGGCGCCCTTCTATGTATTGGGTCCGCTGGTCACCGACATTGCCGCTGGTTATGATCACATCGCCTCGGCCATTGGGGGGGCGGTGGCGGCCTGGAAGGGGGCGTCGATGCTGTGTTATGTCACGCCCAAAGAGCATTTGGGTCTGCCCAATGCCGAGGATGTGCGCAACGGCATCATCGCCTACAAGATTGCGGCTCATGCCGCAGATATCGCCCGCAAGCGGCCTGGTGCCCGGGATCGGGATGATGCCATGAGTCGGGCGCGTTATGCCTTTGACTGGAATCGTCAGTTCGAGTTGGCCTTGGATCCGGAGCGTGCCCGTTCCTATCATGATGAGACCCTGCCCGAAAATGCCCACAAGAGCGCGGAGTTCTGTTCCATGTGTGGACCTCGTTTCTGCGCCTACAAGCTTTCCCAGGAGGTGGCGGAAAAGTCGCGTGATCTGGCCGCCCGTTTCACCCCGGACTTCTGTCCGCAGACCGGTCAGACGAATTCATTACGGGATGCGTAGTTATGTCAAAGGGTCCAGGGGCCTGTGGCCCCTGGTGGGATCCAAGGGCAACGCCCTTGGTGGGGTTTGGGGCAACGCCCCAACAAAACAAACTCCATATTTTTGTTTTTTTAAATGTGAAAACATTAAGAATATTTTCGATGAATCCTCTAGGCCAAATCTTTTTTTAATGCTTGGATATCTGTGAGTGGCTCAGGAATTACCAAACAGCCTTTCAATCCCCCTGTACCGTCCGGATCTTTCAGTTGTTGACGCGCAAACCCTGGTGGCGCAACTGGGTCTGAATCCGTTTCAGGATGCGGCACTGGTGCGCTCCTGGGAAGGGGCCTGGGAGGAGAGGTGGCAGCGTCGGGCCGTGGCGTTTGCCGACCATGTTGAGGCGATCCGGTTGATCAAAGAGATTCTGGGGTGGCCTGCCGGGATGGGGGTGCATGTGGATCCGTTGCTGGATCCTGCCTGGCGCGAGGCGCTGCATGGGGCCTGGCTGGGGTGTGACTGGCATGACCGCGATGCGGATCCGACCGTGTCCGCAGGGGGGGTTGTGTGGCAGCAACCCGGGATGGGGTGGTGGCAGCCTGCCGGTCATGCCCGGTGGGTTCTGGAGGAGATCTCTGCCGTACCGTTGCCTGTGTCGGGAGTGGGCCAGGGGGCGATCCAGCTGGTCAATCTGACCGGTCCGCGTATTCTGCCGGTGGGAGTCGGTGCTCTGCTGCTCTCCACCGATGGGGAGTTGATCGAGACCTTGAGGCAACGCCGATCTCATGCTCCGGGTGCAGCGGCCTGTGCCCTGGGACTCTCCCTGCTCGACAGCCTGCCGGAACGGCTGGAACGGCGCGGGGAGCTGGTCAGTCGCTATGCCGCCATGCGGTTGCGGGGGTGGGCCAGGCTGCCGTCGGATCTGGCACAGGGGCGTTGCCGGGAGTGTTTCTATCTGCCGATGCGTGATGTCGCTGCCCGCATCAGCCTGGAGGCGTTTTTGACCAAAGCCGGAATCGGGTGCGGGGCCGTGCATTGGTTCCGGCTTCCGGCAGGGACGCCGCCTGGCTGGCAGAGCTGGCTGAGTCAAACCCTGGCCATCCCGTTGTATGCCGCGTTGACGGATCAGGAGTGCAAACGCATCATCAACCGGATCCACCGCTGGGTGGAGCGGCAGTGATCCGGGTTTACCGTTCGGCAAACGGATTCTCTTTGGTGCTGGGGCGGAACTCCAGACGCAACGGCACCCCCTGGAAACCAAACCGTTCCCGTAACCGGTTCTCCAGATAACGCCGGTAGCTCTCGACAATGGCTTCGGGACGGTTGACGAAAAAGATGATCAAGGGGGGGGCCACCCGGACCTGGGAGACGAATCTCAGGCGCACTGGACGACCGGCATGGCGCGGATGGGGATTCTCCTCCTCCACCTCGGCCAGCCAGCGGTTGAGCATGCCGGTGGAGATGCGTTGCTGGCCTGCCTGCCAGACCTTGCGGACCGCAGGCAGCAGACGTTCCACCCCCCGTCCGGTCAGACCCGAGACAAAGATCACCGGGGCATGGTCAAACCGGGGAAAGGCCAGTCCCAACTCGCGCCGGAAGCGGTTTTCCGCCTCGCGTCCGCCGGGTACGGCATCCCATTTGTTGACCGCAAAGACCAGTCCGCATCCAGCCTCCAGGGCGTGACCAGCCACCCGTTGATCCTGCTCGCTGATGCCACGTACGGCATCGAGGACCAGCACCGCACTCTTGGCCCGTTCCATGGCCTGCAAGGCGGCTATGGCCGAATATTTCTCGATGCGCAGGGCCACCCGCGACTTGCGGCGCAAGCCGGCGGTATCCACCAGAACATAGCGGTGGCCCTGACCATCGGTCAGATGGGTATCGATGGCATCGCGGGTGGTGCCGGGCAGATCCGAGGTGACCAGACGCTCTTCGCCCAGCAGACGGTTGATGAGCGTGCTTTTGCCCGCGTTCGGACAGCCGACCACAGCCACCCGTGCCACGGCATGGGGATCCGGTGGAACGGTTGTCTCCGGATCCGGCTCTTCAGCCGGGCTGATGGCCATGGGAGCGGGCCAGCGGGCCACAACCGCCCGCAGCAGCTCGTCGATCCCTTCGCCATGGGCTGCCGAGACCGCCACCAATACCGGCAGAGCCAGTTGATGAAACTCGCCCACACCGCTGGCACCGATATGGCCTTCGGCCTTGTTGACCACACCGATCACCGGCTTTCCACCCCGCCGCAACCGTTGGGCCAGCTCCAGATCATCGGCCAAAGGACCGCTTTTGGCATCCAGTACGAACAGGATCAGATCCGCCTCCTGCATGGCCAGATCGGCCTGCATGCGCATGCGTGCGATCAGTGGCTCTTTGGTGCTGGTTTCAAACCCCCCCGTATCCACCACCCGACAGCCGCGTCCCCCCCACGTCACCTCTCCATATTTGCGATCCCGGGTCAGACCCGGCGTGTCGTCCACCAGTGCGGCCCGACTGCGTGTCAAACGGTTGAACAGCGAGGACTTGCCCACATTGGGCCGTCCCACCAGGGCCAGCAAGGGCCGGTATGTTCCGGAATTATTCATAGCGCAACAGATCACCGTCATTGGTCCACCAGTAGACCCCCTCTTCCGTGACCTGGGGCAATGACAACACCGGTCCGGGCAGAAGCTCCCGGCCTGTCAGGCGACCGCTGGCCGGATCCAGGGCAAACAGCCGTTTCTGATTGTCCGCCACCAGCAGCATCCCTTTGTACATCACCGGAGAACTCAGCAGACCATCGCTCAAACGGACGCGCCACAACTCCACGCCATCATCACTGCTCAAGGCCATGATCTGCCCCTCCATGTCGGCGATGAACAGTTGTCCCTTGAACCAGAGGGGCTGTTGCACGGCAGAGACCCGTTTTTCCCAGATCCGGTTGCCATTGGATGTCAGATAGGCCACGACCCGACCCTGATGATTGACGGCAAAGGCGCGGCGTGCGGCCAGGCGCGGTCCGGAATCGTCGGAAAAGACCACTGCCGCATCCACATCCTGGATCTGATCCAGCTCGCCGCTGCCCCCCAGCACCCGCAGATTGTCCGACCACACCTTCTGTCCATCGGCCAGACGCAAGGCAAACACCTCCCCCGAAGAGTAGCCGATGAACAGCAATCCATCGGCGGATGACGGGGTGGAGGATCCCATCACCACCAACTGTTCGGCAGGGGTGGAGTGGACCCAGAGTTTGCGTCCGGTATTGGCATCCAGGGCATGGGTACGGTTGTCCAGGGTGAGAAAGATCACCTTGCCATCCACAGCCAGCGGGGCCGAGTCCACCGAGGTGTTCATCTGGGTGCGCCACAGCTCGACTCCGGTGGTGCGGTCCAGGGCGACCATTACTCCTTGTTCCGTGCCCGCATAGACCCGCACGGCATCGATGCCAACCCCGCCGGTCACCGGTGCGCCCACCCCTGATTTCCAGACAATCTCGCCACTTTGGC
Organism: Magnetococcales bacterium; assembly: GCA_011089965.1. Lineage (GTDB taxonomy): Bacteria > Pseudomonadota > Magnetococcia > Magnetococcales > Magnetaquicoccaceae > Magnetaquiglobus. Next base: position 37,649 of record JAANAU010000007.1, on the reverse strand, counting down.
GGTCCACCCGGACCACATGGCCTTGAAACGTGCCGAGATACAGGCCATCCGGCCCCACGGCCATGCGGGCAGGCTGGGTGAAATGTTTGTCTGCCGAGCCGGTGATGGAGCGGTGCCAGACTGGATTCAGGCCGGTCGAGACCCCGGGATCCGGGGGCTGAAAGCGGGTACTCTCCTTGCCGTCCGTTTTGCCGCCCAGCCAGGTGGGCGTGGAACATCCGGCCAAAAGCAACAGGGTCAACAGGGTGGCGCCGATGCGCCCCGGGGTGGTTGTGGCAGCTCGATGTGGCACCATGTTCGTTCAGCCTCCCATGCGTTGGATTCGCTGCTCCAGCCGTTTGCGCAGCCCCCCTTCGGGTTTCAGGGAGAGCGCATCCTTGTAGTTGGCCAAGGCTTGTGTTTGATCTCCACCTGCTGCGGTCAGCACCCCGGTCAGCTCCAGGGCATGGGGCTTGAAGACCGAATCCCGTCCGATTTTCTCCAGTTGGGTCATGGCCCGTTTGGCATCATCGGCCAGGACATATCCGGCTTGCAGCAGGGCCAGATCTTTCAGGGGCGGGTTGGCCTGGCCAGCCACCTCTTCCAGGATGCGCACCGCTTCATCGGTCTTGCCGGCGTCGTTCAAAGTGCGTGCTGTGGTCAGACGGGCCAGCAGGGCATAGCCGTGGGCACCATACCCTTCTGCCACGGCCCGCAATCCGGCATCGGTTTTTTCATCCGCGCCATCCAGGGCCGCGAAATAGCGTTCTGACACCTCCTGGTCGCGTTTTTTCTGATATTCGGTCCAACCGGTGTAGGCGAACAGACCCAGAAAGAGCGCCACCACGCTGGTGATGATCCAGGGCTGATACTGTTTCCACAGTCGGGCGGCATTTTCCGCCTCCAGTTGTTCATCAATCTCTTCAAAGATCCCTTCGACTTCTACCCGTGACACGGTCATTCCCCTTTTCATGCATTGGTTTGGAGTAGACGCTCCAACACGCGCTCTGCCGACAGGCTCTCCTGCACACCGCTTTCCATCCATTTGAGCGTGACGGTCTGCTCTGCCGTCTCCTGGGTGCCGATGAGTGCCGTCACCGGAGCCAGAGAGCGTCCGGCGTGTTTCATCTGACTCTTCATGCTGCCACCGCTCAGATGCATCTCCACCCTTAATCCGGCCCTGCGCCACTGTTCGGCCAACTGCAACCCATACCCATCCACCATCCGGTCCCCGGCCACGACCAGATACAGATCCGGTCGCACCACTGGAATCCGTTGCTCTTCCATCAACAGCAGCAACCGCTCCATGCCCATGGCAAATCCGACTGCCGGGGTGGAGACGCCCCCCATCTCTGCCACCAGTCCGTCGTAACGCCCTCCAGCCGCCACGGCATTCTGCGCGCCCAGACCCGTGGCAATGGCCTCGAAGGCGGTCCGGTGATAATAGTCCAGTCCCCGCACCATGAACGGATTGATCCGAAAGGGGAGTTGCAGATCGGTCAGATGGCCGGTCAAGCCGGCGAAATGCTCCTGACAGCCGTCACACACATGGTCGAGCATGCGGGGCACCTCGTGCAACAAGGCGGGATCTTCCTCCTTGCAGTCCAGAACCCGCAAGGGGTTGCGCTCCAGACGCCGTTGACAGTTGCCGCACAATTGGGTCCGCCGCTCATGGAGATGGGCGGTCAGACGCTCCCGGTAGGGGCCGCGACAGACCGGACATCCCAGGGAGTTGATCTCCAGGGTGACCGCACTGCCGATGCCGATGGCCTCCAGCAGGCGCAACACCAGAGCCATCATCTCGGCATCGGCCAGCGGGCCGGCGGGACCGAACAGCTCGCAGCCGATCTGATGAAACTGGCGATAGCGCCCCTTTTGCGGACGTTCATAGCGGAACATCGGCCCCATGTAGAAGACCCGCCACGGCAGGGAGCGGTGTCGGCTGGTTTCGATGAACGAGCGCACTGCCGAGGCGGTCCCTTCGGGTCGCAGGCAGAGGGTTTCGCCTCCGCGATCCTGGAAAAGATACATCTCTTTTTCCACGATGTCGCTGGTTTCGCCCACGGCCCGGGCAAACAGCTCCACCCGCTCGAAGATCGGGGTGCGCAACTCCCGATAGCCATACTGTTGGAAGATGCGGCGCGCCTGCTCTTCCAGAAAAAGCCATCCTGCGCTCTCTTCCGGAGGGATGTCGCGCACCCCGCGTACAGTTTGAATCATGTTGTTTTCATTCCTTTCGTTGCCTGTTGGTCGCGCATCCGTGCGACCAGCTCTTCCACCTCGGCCACCAGCCGCTCTTCCACGGCTCCATCTGCCACCTTGCCCACCGGTTTGCCGGCGCGATACAACAGATTCTCTCCTTCGCCACCCACGATGCCGATGTGACTCTCTTTGGCCTCGCCAGGTCCGTTGACCACACAGCCGATGATCGACAGCGTGATGTTTTCTTGAATGTGGGCCAGCCGCTCTTCCAGCCGGGCGGTCAATGGGATCACCGGCAGAGATTGACGGGAGCAGGTGGGACAGGCGATGATCGTCACCCCCCGTTGTCGCAGCCCCAGGGCCTTCAACAGTTCAAAACCGACCCGCACCTCATGGACCGGGTCGGCAGAGAGGGAGATCCGCAACGTATCCCCCAGACCATCTGCCAGCAGCAGCCCCAATCCCACCGAGGATTTGACCGTGCCCGGCAACAGTCCGCCTGCTTCGGTGATGCCCAGATGCAACGGATAATCGACCTGACTGGCCAGTTGGCGATAGGCGGCCACGGTCATGGCCGTGTTGCTCGCCTTCAGGCTCACCTTGATCTCCCGATAGTCCAGCTTTTCCAGAATGCGGATGTGGTGCAGGGCCGACTCCACCATGGCCTCGGCACACGGTTCCCCATGACGGGCCAAAAGATCCTTTTCCAAAGAGCCGGCATTGACGCCGATGCGGATCGGCACTTGCCGTTCGGCAGCCGCACGTGCCACCTCGGCCACACGGGCTACAGAGCCGATGTTGCCCGGATTGAGACGCAGCCCCTGCACCCCGTGTTGCAGGGCCAACAGGGCCAGACGATAGTCAAAGTGAATATCGGCAATCAAGGGAACCGGGGCGCGTTGACACAACGGACCCATGGCGCACGCCGCCTCTTCGTCCGGACAGGAGACCCGTACCATGTCGGCACCTGCCCCAGCCAGGGCTTGAATCTGTGCCAGAGTGGTCTCGACATCGCGGGTATCGGTATTGGTCATGGACTGGACCGAAATGGGGGCATCCCCACCCACAGCCACATGGCCCACATGGATCTGGCGCGTCGGGCGGCGTGGCGCGGTCAAAGCCGGGGCGCGACTCATCGTCCACCTGACCCGGCGCGCAACGCTTCGGCGTTCAGCTTCACCCCTTCCACCATCTCTCCGGCCTGACCGCGCACCTTCACCTCCTGACTGCCCACCCGGACCCGGACCGCTGCCGCATTGCCCAGAACAGCCGAATAGCCCCCTCCCTCAGGCACCCGGAACAGATAACCGGGTTGCAGCACCATATCCTTGACAATCACACCATTGGCATCGTGGATCTGCACCCAGACCAGCTCCTTGGCCTGCAAGGAGACGGCATTGGGGGATTCGGGTGCCAGATCGGCTTCGTTTTGCACCGGTTCCGGATAACGCTCCTTGATCCCTTTGGGCGGTTTTTTTCTGTCACTGCCGACTGCCGTGTTTTTGCCCGTTGGTTTGGGTGGTTCTGCCGCTGCCGGGGGTGTCGGCGGAGTGGTCACGGGTGGAGCTGTGCGTGGTTCGGCATGGGGTGTGGTCAGATGGACCGGGGTTTCAACAGGTGCGGCTTCCTCTGAGGAAGGCGGTTCCTCCCGCGTCATGAAGCGGCTCATCACGTTCTCCAGCCATGATCCGGAACCTTCGGCCTCTTCTTCGGGTACAGGTTCGGGGGCTGTCACCTTGGGTTCGGATTTGGCGGGCGGTTTTTCAACGGGTTTGGGCGTCTCTGCGGGTTTGGGCGTCTCTGCGGGCTTGGTTGCTGGTTTTGGTTCCAGTTTGGCAGCCACCTTGAGATCCGGTTTGACCTCGGGTTTGGGTTCCGGCTTGACCTCGGGTTTGGGTTCCGGTTTGGGTTCCGGTTTGACCTCGGGTTTGACCTCGGGTTTGGGTGTGGTGGCGGCCTCCGGGCGTTCCGGGAGTTTGGGCTTGACCGGTCCTTGCGTGGCAGCGGCCAGACGGTCTGGAGAGGAGTCGGTGGCTGGCCAGGAGGAGGGATCCTCTGGTCCAAGCGTTTTGATCACGACCGGCTCTTCTTTTTTGGGAGCGGCAGTCGGTTCTTCGGGCGTTTTGGGTGTGGCCGGAGGACGCACCGGCAAGGCCTCACCCACCTTCAACGGGACTGCGTTGGGGGGGGCGGGCAGGGAGGCGACATCGGGCTTGTCGGCCACATAGAGGTCATAATAGCCGTACACGCCCCCCAGGGCCAGGATTCCGGCCACGGCCAGACTCCAGGTCGGGCGATGGCGCGATGTGGGTGGGGTGATGCGGTGTTCGGGTTGCAGGGTCTGTTTGCCGTTGTCCAGATCGGCAATGCAGGCTTCGATCCCCTCCATGTCGGCAAAGTTGAGATTGCGCGCATACAGACGCAGAAAACCGGAGACAAAGACCTGACCGCGCAAGGTGTCGATACGACCTTCTTCCAAGGCCTGCAAATGGGTGATGCGAATCCGGGTCCGTCTGGCCATCTCTTCCAGATCCAACCCTTGTCGTTCGCGTTCCTGCCGCAATTGCACGCCCATCCGCTCCAGGCTGGGATGGATGATGCGCACCGGTTCTGGCCCGGACTCCTCTTCCGGCAGTTCCGGTTCGTGGATGGGGGTATTAGTCATGCATCTGGTTCCGGAACGTATTGTTAATGGACGCGAAATCCGTTGGTGATCGGGTAGCGTCGATCCTTGCCAAAGGCCCGCCGGGTCACCCGCACACCGGGTGCGGCCTGGCGTCGTTTGTACTCGTTGCCATCCACCAGACGGATCACCCGTCTGGCTGTTTCGGGGTCGATCCCGCGCGCCACGATCTCGTCCAACCCTTGCTCTTGTTCCACATAGAGTTTCAGAATCCGGTCCAGGATCGGATAGGGCGGCAGGGAGTCTTCATCCTTTTGATCCGGGCGCAGTTCGGCGGACGGGGCGCGCTCCAGCACCCGTTGCGGAATGGGTGGCGGCTCGCCGCGTGCGCTGGCCCACTGGTTGCGGGCGTGCGCCAGGGCATAGACCCGCTCCTTGAGCAGATCCTTGAGTACCGAATAGCCGCCAGCCATGTCCCCGTAGAGGGTGGCATAACCAACGCTCACTTCACTTTTGTTGCCCGTGGTCACCACCATGCCGCCCCGTTTGTTGGCCAGGGCCATCAACAGGGTGCCACGGATGCGCGATTGAAGGTTCTCTTCCGTGGTGTCTTCGGGCAGTCCGGCAAACGCGCTGGCCAGTTGCTGGCGAAAGGCATCGAACATCGGTCCAATGGCCACCTCTTCCAGACGGATCGACAGGCGTGCGGCAATCGTGGCGGCATCTTCCAGGCTGGCCCGGGAGGTATAGGGCGAGGGCATCATCAAGGCCTGCACCCGGTCTGCCCCCAGGGCATCCACACAGATGGCAGCGGTCAGGGCTGAATCGATCCCGCCGGAGAGTCCCAGCACCACGGAGCGGAAACCGTTTTTGGTCACATAATCGTGCAATCCGACCACGAGCGCCTGATAGATCTCCTGTTCTTCGGGTGGTTCCGGGTGGATGGCTCCGGGTGCGAAGGTGACCACCCCGCCGGGGGAGCGTTCCAGAGTGACCAGGGTCAAGGCGTCGGTAAACCGGGCCGCCCGGGTGGCCAGTGCGCCGGTCCGGTTCATGGCAAACGAACCGCCATCAAACACCAGTTCGTCTTGCCCCCCCACCATGTTGACATAGACCACCGGCAGTCCGCTCTCCAGAATGCGTTCCCTGGCAACGGTCTCGCGCTCCTGTTGTTTGTTGATATGATAGGGGGAGGCGTTGATGTTGATCAGAAATGCCGCCTCGGTACGGGCAATGCCTGCCACCGGATCCCCCGAGTGCCACAGATCTTCGCAGATGGTGATGCCAAAGGGCAGGCCATGGAAACCAAAGGCGCGCACGCTGGAAAAGGGGGTGAAATAGCGTTGCTCGTCAAAAACGCCGTAATTGGGCAGCCGACATTTGCCGACAAATCCCTCTTCTTGTCCATGGTTGACATACACCCCGGCATTGATCAACCCGTGGGTTCCCTGTCGGATCGAACCGTAGACCGCAGCGATGGCCAGATCACCCAAGGCATGGTGCAGACGACGTTCCACAGTGCGCAGCCGATCCAGAAAGAGCGGCTTGTGCAACAGATCCTCTGGGGGATAGCCGGTCAAGACCAGCTCCGGAAAGATCACGAGCCTGGCACCGGCTGACGCGGCGCTGCGGGCCTGAGCGATCAGCATCTCCAGATTGTTTTCCAAGGCTCCCACATGGGGATTGACCTGGGCCAAAGCGATCACAACGGACATGGCAAACGGTTCCGGCAGGTGAATGTTCTTTGCGATGCAACCAACCAGAATCAGTTTACCGGATCTTGGCCCATTTTCCAAAGATGGAAATCGTCATGGGCGCGCTTCGTTCTTTTCTGCAACAGCCTGTCCATATGGGGGAGGTGCAAGCCTGGTCCGCGATTGTGGTCAGCATCGCCACTTTGAGAATAATGTCTCGTTTTTGTCGGCAGTACAGATTATGATGGTGGCGCGTTGATCATCGATACAGCCGTCAGGGGTTTGCCCGCCATGAGTGCACTCCATCCAGAATCTGTTGGCACTGCCTGATCGGTGCAAGAAACAGCCTCTAAGGAGGATCTCAAGAATTTGGAAGTCAAAATTGCCGAAGCCAAGGCTGATACGATGTTCGTCATTACGGTTTTAAGAAACCGTCTCAACCGTTTTGACCGCATCAAAAGCGATCAGGTGATCATGACGAAACAGGCATTTTCTCGGGGGACTCAAATAACAGGAGCGCGCCATGTTGAACATCGATGCCAGTACCAGTCAGACCGGAAATATTTATTATTATATCAGAGGGTTTGGAAATACCGATGTCGGGTTTGCGAGTTATAATGGAGACTACAATACGCTCAACAACCAAATTGCCGCCGGGGAGTATTTCACCATCTACGAGGGGGAGATCGGTCAGGTCCGTTATTATTATACGGAACAGGTCAACATCACCGGCATCCCCACGGGCAACGACCTGCTGATCTTCCAGGACGGCACGGCCTATCATGGCGGATCACAGGCCGAAGGGGGATACGATACCTTTTTTGCCGACTGGTCCGATGCCACAACCGCCATTCTCTGGGAGAACAATCCCACTGTTACCCAGGTGGTCAACGGAATTGCAGTGAGCGGAGTGGAACGGTTGCTGCTTCAAACCGGGTCGGGAGATGACCGGATCGTCAATGGGGCGGTGGTCACCGACAACACGCTGCATACCGGAGCCGGCAACGACACGGTCAGGCTGGGTGCGGGCAGCGACACCGTAATCAGCGGTTCTGGCAACGACACCATCCAGACCGGTCGGTTCGGCTCGGACGATGTGAACGGTGGCGATGGTTCAGACACATTGACGGTCGATGCCAGCGCGGCCTCCACCGGCAAAGTCAGCTACTATCTGCGCGGATACGGGAACACCGATCTGGGGTGGCTCTCCTTTGACAGCACCTTTGCGAACATCCAGACGCAACTGGTCTCTGCCGAGTATTTTACCATCGCCCGAGGCGATGCCGGACAGGTTCGCTACACGAATATCGAGCACGTCAACGTGACCGCAATGAACAAAAGCGCCACGAACGATGCCAACGACCTGCTGGTTGTTCAAGGTGGAAGCTTCTACCATGGGGGCAGTCAATCCGCCACCGGCTACGACACCTTCTATGCCGACTGGTCGAGCGCCACCACCCCCATCATCTGGGACAACAACCCTGCCGTCATCCAGGTGGTCAATGGGATCACGGTCAGTGGCATGGAACGTCTGCTGCTGGCCACCGGTTCCGGCAACGACCGGATCGCCAATACCCGGACAGTCACCGACGACACCATCTACGCCGGTGCCGGCAATGACACCATCGAGACCGGTGGGGGTGGTTCCGACTACGTGGATGGCGGACCTGGCACCGATCTGCTGACCATTCAGGCCAGGGACAACACCTCCGGCAGACTTTATTACTACATCCGTGGTTTGGGCAACACCGACAACGGCTTTTTTCACTACAACAGCGGTTTCACGCAGATTCAAACCGCTCTGGCCACTGCCGAATACACCACGATCTACCGGGGCGAGGGAAGTCAGGTGCGATTTTACGGCATCGAAAAGGTCAACATCACCGGCATGAACAAAAATGCCACCAACGAGGCCAATGATCTATTGATCTGTCAGTCGGGCACATCCTATCGCGGCGGCACCCAGGCCACCGACGGTTATGATACCTTTTATGCCAACTGGTCGCAAACCACAGCAGCCATCATCTGGGAAAATGATCCCACCCTGACCCAGTTGGTCAAAGGGATCACGGTCAGCGGACTGGAACGGCTGCTGCTGGCCACTGGATCCGGAGAGGATCTCATCGCCAATACGATGGTCACCACCGATGACACCCTGCTGACCGGAGCCGGAGCCGACACCGTGCATGCCGGAGCCGGAGCCGACTGGATCGAATCCGGCAGTGGCAACGATCTTCTGGACGGCGGAACCGGGATCGACACTCTGATTGGCGGTACCGGCAATGACATCTATCAGGTCACTGCCAACGATATCATCCAGGAAAACAGCGGCGAGGGGATCGATCTGGTCAAGAGTCCGGTCTCCTGGACTCTGGGCGACAACCTGGAAAATCTCACCCTGACCGGTTCCAGAGCGGTCAGTGGCACAGGAAACGCCCGGGCCAACACCCTGGCGGGCAACAGCGCAGCCAATCTCCTGACCGGCAACGCCGGCACCGACACGTTGCGCGGTCTGGGCGGTGCAGACACCCTGTTCGGCGGTGACGGCAACGATACCCTCTCAGGTGGTGACGGTAATGATCGCTTGATCGGCGGCAATGGCAACGACCAGTTGACCGGCGGTCCTGGATCCGATCAATTCCTCTTCAACGCACCCTTTGAAAAGAGCGATACCATCACCGACTTCAGTGCGACCCAGGATGACAAATTGGTGTTTGTCAGTGCGAACTTTGACAATCTCTCCCCAGGCATTCTGGCTTCGACCCGTTTCCGCGCCAGCAGCCTCGGGACAGCCACCAGCAGCAGCCAACGGTTTTTGTTCCAGACCTCCACCGGCGTCCTGCGCTACGATCCGGACGGCAATGGTCCGCAAAGCGCCGTGGCCATGGTCACGCTCCCTGCGATCTCCTCCTTGTCGGCAACTCGGATTCTGATCGCAAGTGGTTGATCAACAAGGCGATCTTTGGAAAAAAACTTGATTTTGCCGGACGGGGAAGTTTTTTCTTCCCGAGCGCATGTCATGGGTTGCGCGGTCTGTGCAAATCAGGTCTGATTCACCAGGGTCATCATTTCGGCCTCGTGGAGCACCTCGACGCCCAATGACCGGGCCTGGGTCAGTTTGGAGCCGGGGGATGCGCCGACGATCAGGAAACGGGTGCGGCTGGAGAGGGTGCCGGTCACTTTTGCGCCCAAAGCCTCCAGACGGGCCTTGGCCTCCTGGCGGCTCCAGGTGGTGAGGGTGCCGGTCAGAACCACCGTGGCACCTGCCAGCGGGTGGTTGTCGGTCGTGTGGCGGGTTGCGGCCTGATGCCAGGCAGTGGCCGGTTCAGCCAGCAGCCGGTCGATCACGATCCGGTTGCGCGGTTCGCGGAAGAAGTGCCAGATGCGGTCGGCAGCCACCGGTCCCACGTCGCCTGCCCCTTGCAGTTCGGTGAGCGATGCGGCCATCAAGGCATCGATGGTCTGAAAGTGACGGGCCAGGGAGGCGGCTGTGGCCTCTCCCACCTCGCGCACCCCCAAGGCAAACAGAAAACGGGCCAGATCCCGGTTGCGACTCTCTTCAATGGCGGCCAGCAGGTTGTCGGCGGATTTGGTGCCCATGCGTTCCAGGGCGGCCAGACGGTCCGGGATGCGGTGCAGTTGGTAGAGATCGGCCACATTCCGGATCAGTTCGGCCTCCAGAAGGAGCGTGACCAGCCTGTCACCAAGTCCCTCGATCTGCATGGCGCGGCGGGAGGCGAAGTGACGGATCGCCTCTTTCAATTGGGCGGGACAAAAGAACCCCTCCATGCAGCGGATGGCCACCTCCCCTTCGGAACGTTGCACTGGGGTTTGGCAGACCGGACAACAGGTGGGCAGAGGAACCGGGAGGGAGTCCGCAGGACGCCGCTCCGGCAACATGGCCACCACCTCCGGGATGACGTCGCCCGCTCGTCGCACCCGGACCGTGTCTCCCACCCGCAGATCCTTGCGCGCCAGCTCCTCGAAGTTGTGCAAGGTGGCATTGGTGACCGTGACACCGCCCACCCCCACCGGGGTCAGCCGGGCGACCGGGGTCAAGGTGCCTGTGCGTCCCACCTGAATGTCAATGGCCTCGATCACGGTCAACGCCTCGCGCGCCGGAAACTTGCAGGCCGCAGCCCAGCGCGGGGCGCGGGCCACAAACCCCAACCGTTCCCGCCAGGCCAGGGTGTTCACCTTGAACACCATGCCATCGATCTCGTAGGGGAGTTGATCCCGTTTGGCAGCCAACTGTTGGTAATAGTCCCGACATCCCGCAACACCGGAAACCACGGTGGCCTCCGGGCAGACCGGCAATCCCCACTGTTGGAACTGGGCCATCATGGCAGCATGGGTCAGCGGCCACGCAGCGGCTGCCACCTCGCCGACGCCGTGACAGAACAGACGCAAGGGCCGCTGCGCCGTGACGCGCGGATCGAGCTGCCGCAAACTCCCGGCAGCGGCGTTGCGCGGGTTGGCAAACGGTTTCTCCCCCTGGGCCAGGGCCGTGGCATTGCAGCGATCAAACGATTCCAGGGTCATGAACACCTCGCCGCGCACCTCCAGCCGTTGCGGGTGGTGTTCCCCCAGCAGACGCAAGGGGATGGAGGCAATGGTGCGGGCCTGGGCCGTGACATCTTCGCCCTCCCGGCCATCCCCCCGGGTGGCCACCTGGATCAGCACCCCGTCGTGATAGGTCAGGCTGACCGCCACCCCATCGATTTTCGGTTCCGCGGCATAGTCGATTTCCGGTTCGCCCAAAGCCTCGGTCACCCGGCGATGGAACTCGGCCACATCGGTCACCGTGTCAATCGACAGCATGGCCACGCGATGGATCACCTTGGCCAATCCGTCCAAAGGGGTGGAGCCGACCCGTTGGGTGGGGGAGTCGGGAGTGATCAGTTCCGGATGGGCGGTTTCCAGTGCCACCAGCTCCTGGAACAACGCATCATAGGTGTCGTCGGTGATCTCCGGGTCATCGAGGACATGATAGCGATGATCATGGTAAGAGATCGTGGTGCGCAGGGCGCGGATCCGGTTGGCAGGTGTCACGGGGTCGGTCATGTGGGTTTTCTGGCCTTCAGGATGCAACTGCGCGCGGTCAGCATGTCGAATCCGTTCATGGCCGCAAGAATCGCCCGGTTTTCGGCATGGACCTGGACATCATAGTTCTGGATCTTGCGGTCATACCACCAGGAGCCGAGCTTGAGCAGAGGATGGCAGAGCAGGGCCAGGGCAGTGGCGGATTTTTTTCGTTTGTCCGGGTGGATGGAGATGTCGGTGAATCCGGCGCGCCGCAAGCCGTAGGCCAGATAGGCCAGGCTGAGGGGCATGACATGGCCGCAGAGCCGTCCGGCTTTGGCAGAATCGATGGTTGGGACAATGTACATGTCATAAAAACCGGTCATCAAAAAAGAGAGACGGGCGTTCATGTGCAGGATGTTGGGGACCGAGAAGATCAAAACAGCTCCGGGACGCAAAATCCGCGTGCACTCCATCAGCAGGTCATAAAAGCGATGGATGTGTTCCATCACCTCCACGGCCACGATCAGGTCAAAGGTGGCATCGTCAAACGGCAAGGGACGGTTGAGGTCAGCCTGGATGAACGGGATCTCCGGACAGGCATACCCTTCCGGAAAGAGATCACAGGCTTGCAGAATCTGGTTTGGTGGCCGTTGCAGGCGGCCCAGGCCCGTGGCCAGACGTTGGGTCATGTGGCCCTGGCCGCATCCCAAATCGAGAATGCGGTGGCAGGTGGGCAGGAGTGGTTCGGCCAGCGTATAGATCACCTGGTTGGTGAGGGGATGGGAGGCGCTGACAATGGGGGTTTGGGTGCGCACTGCGATCTCCATGGGTGGTCACGCTGGACAGAACTCCAAAGCAGCATACCAGAAATCCCTGGAGATGCACAAATCTGCTTGATCCTTGGGGTGCGGGTGGTAGACTGTTTGGGTTATCGTTATCTTGGAAGGTGTGCGAGGTGACCTTTTGACCGAACTTGTTGAGCAGTTCTATCGTCAGCACCATGAGAGCGGCAGCCGTCTCAATCAGAGTTTTCTGGAACAGGAGCGGGCCGTTCTGTTTCAGAAGTGGATCGGCAGCGGTCAGAGTGTGCTGGATCTGGGGTGCCGGGACGGGCGGTTGACGCGCCACTATGCGAGCGGCAATCAGGTGACCGGTTGTGACATCGATGCCCAGGCTTTGCAACAGGCTGCTGAACTGTATGGCATCCAGACCAGACAGGTGGATCTGAACGGCTCTTTGCCGTTTGCCAGTGGGGCGTTTGATGTGGTGGTTCTGGCCGAAGTTCTGGAGCATCTCCCCTATCCCATGGTGACCTTGGCGGAGATCCATCGGGTGCTCAAGCCCGAGGGCCGTTTTGTCGGCAATGTCCCGTTGGCTTATCATCTGGTGGATCGCTGGAAAGTGCTGCGCGGCAAAAAACTCAGCATGGCCGGGGACAAGACCCATCTGCAATTTTATCAATATCAGGAACTGGTTGTCTTGTTGCGCGCAGTTGGTTTTGTCATGGACGAGATTCACATCCTCAAGGGGGGCAGATGGGGCAGGATGTGGCCTGCGCTTTTTGCCCGCAATATCGCCTTCCTTGGTCGCAAGATTCATTGAAGCCCCACTTTTTGGCAGGAAGTCAAGCAACGTGAAATCAGCGCATCTTCAGGTGGACCGTTCGCCGGTTGGCGATTATTCCAATCAGAATCTTTACATGCGGTTTATCGGACTGGTCTGGCCCTATCGCTGGTATCTGGTGCCGGCCTTTGTGTGCATGCTGATCCTGGCGGCCACCAATGGGGCGATTGCCTATCTGGTGCAACCGATTCTGGACAAGGTGTTCATCGAGCAGGACCGGGTGATGCTGACCAGTTTGCCACTGATCGTGATTGCGCTGTTTTCCGTGCGCGGGGTGGTCTATTTCACCCAGTATTATCTGATGGAGATGGTGGGACAGCGGGTGGTGCGCAATTTACAGGTGAAACTGTACAACCATCTGATGGAGATGGATCTGGGTTATTTCCATGCCCATGCCACAGGCGGCATCGTGTCGCGCATCACCTATGATGTCAATCTGCTCAAGAACTCTGCCTCGACCGTGGTGGCCAATCTGCTGCGCGAGGGGTTTACGGTGATTTTTTTGATCGGTGTGCTGTTCTACCGTGACTGGCAGATGGCCGTGGTTTCCTTGGTGGGGTTGCCTCTGGCCGGGACCATGATCTATCTGTTTGGCCGGCGCATGCGCAAGCTCAGTCTGGTGCGGCAGGAGTTGATGGGCGGGATCACGGCCCATCTGGACGAGAGCATCTCCGGTCAGAGGATCGTGAAAGCGTTCGGCATGGAACGCTATGAAAGCGCCCGTTTCCGGCGGTTGAGCAAGACCATTCTGACCAACAACCTGCGGGCCGCCAAGGTGCGGGCCTTCTCGTCCCCTTCCATGGACATGATTGCCGGGTTTGCGGTCAGCGCCGTGATTCTGTATGGGGGGCAGGCCGTGGTGGCCGGGACCACGACCACCGGCACTTTTTTTTCGTTCATCACCGCGTTGTTGATGGCCTATGACCCGATCAAGAGTCTGACCATCATCAACAACCAGTTGCAGGAGAGTCTGGCGGCGGCGCGGCGCATTTTTACCGTCCTGGATCAGGAACCGGCCATTCAGGATGGGGCCGAACGTCTGATCCTGCCCCCGTTCCGGGAGACGTTGACCTTTGAGCAGGTTCGGTTTCGTTATCAGGAGGGGTTGCCGGATGTTCTGGATGGCATTGATCTGACCATCCGGGCGGGCGAGCGGGTGGCTCTGGTGGGTCACAGCGGCAGTGGCAAGACCTCCCTGGTCAATCTGGTGCCGCGTTTTTTTGATGTCACCTCTGGTGCCGTGCGCATTGACGGGGTGGACATTCGCACCGTGACCCAGCGCAGCCTGCGTGCCCAGATGGCGATTGTGACCCAGGATGTGATCCTGTTCAACGATACGGTCCGCAACAATATCGCTTATGGGGACCGGAGTCGCACCATGGACGAGCTGCGTGCCGCTGCCCGGGCGGCCAATGCCCTGGAGTTCATCGAGGCCATGCCTGACGGGTTTGACACCGTGATCGGGGATCGGGGCGTGCGTCTGTCCGGTGGTCAGCGTCAACGGCTCTCCATTGCCCGTTCCCTGCTCAAGAACGCCCCGATCCTGATCCTGGATGAGGCCACCAGCGCCCTGGACACCGAAAGCGAGCGGGCGGTCCAGGAGGCATTGGAGCGGCTCATGGAGGGGCGCACCAGCCTGATCATTGCCCATCGTCTCTCCACGATTCAGAACGTGGACCGCATCATCGTCCTGCGCAACGGGCGCATCGTCGAACAGGGTTCCCATGCCGAGCTGTTGGCTTTGGATGGGGAGTATGCCCGGTTTCACCTGTTGCAGTTCCAGGAGCAGGGCGGGTCACGGGATGGATGAGTGTTTTATGCTTCATTTTCAATCGTCTCTATTGAATGCTGCCAGGATCTCTGGACTTGCGGTCGATGTTTCCGCTACAGTATGTCCATGCGGGCTGGATGGGGCGCCAATCTTTTGAAACCATGGAAGGATGGATCCTCAAGACTCCTCTTTTCTTTCTTCAATCATAGAACCATGACAGATGGTCCGGGATCAGCCAATCGCTTCTGAACGCAAACGTGTCAGGAAAAATGAGCCTGTGGAGCTTGGCGGCGTGCGGATCAAGCCGGGCGAACAGGGGGTGGCGCGTTTTTTTGTCACCCGGTTGTACACGCATACGCCGGTGGATCTGACCGTGCATGTGTTGCACGGGAAACGGGCTGGTCCCACCCTGTTCGTGAGTGCGGCCATTCATGGAGATGAATTGAATGGTGTGGAGATCTGTCGTCGTCTGATGCGTGCCCGTGCCTTGCGCACTCTGCGGGGGACGTTGCTGGTCATCCCGGTGGTCAATGTGTTGGGTTTTCTCCATCACAGTCGCTATTTTCCCGACCATCGGGACTTGAATCGTTCCTTTCCGGGTTTGACCAACGGTTCTCTGGCTTCTCGTACTGCCGAGATCTTCATGCGGGAGATCGTGGCCCGATGCACCCATGGGATTGATCTGCATGCCGGCACCCGGCAGAGGTACAATCTGCCCCAGACCCGGGGTTTGGCTGTCAACACGGTGGTAGAGGAGATGGCCAGGGCGTTTCATGCGCCGGTTCATCTGTATACGGATCTTCTGGACGGGTCGTTGCGCAGTGCGGCAGAGGGTGTGGGTGTACCGGTATTGTTGTACGAGGGGGGAGAGGCCATGCGGTTGGATGAGGTGGCCATCCATACCGGGTTGAAGGGGATTCTGGGGGTGATGCGTCATTTGGGGATGGTGCGTGATGGACCGAAGACCCCTTCGGTTTGGTCCCACTGGTGGACCGCTCATTCCAGCCGGTGGGTGCGTGCTCCGGAGAGCGGGATGATGTGGGCGGTCAAGAAGGTGGGTGCCCATGTGCGCAAAGGGGAGGTGTTGGGGGTGGTGGTCAATCCTTTGGGCAGTGAGACCGTTGAGGTGCGGGCAGATCGGGAAGGGGTGATTATCGGTCATACCAACCATCCGTTGGTCAATCAGGGGGATGCTTTGTTTCATGTGGCCTTTGTGCCGGATGGTCAGGGTTTGCAGGAGGTGGTGCGGGAGACTTTGGGTACGGTTTGGCATGAGGGGTTGAACGATGAATTCATGTAAAGGCGAATGGGGATGAATGCGGACGAGCAGAGTGGAGCGGGTTTGGTATTGACCAGCGGGCAGCGCAAGTATTTGCGGGGGTTGGCTCATGCATTGCAGCCGGTGGTTTGGATCGGGCGTGAGGGATTGAGTCCAGCGGTGTTGTTGGAATTGGAGCGTACGTTGACCGATCATGAGTTGATCAAGGTCAAGTTCAATGAGTTCAAAGAGGAGAAGCAGGAGTTGGCGGCTGAGATTGTGGATCAGACCATGAGTGTCATGGCAGGCATGATTGGTCATGTGGCCATTTTTTACCGTCCGCGTCCGGAGTTGGAGAAGCGGACCATTCGTTTGCCGTAGTGTGTCATGGCTGGGCGGTCGGTTGGGGTGACACGGCATGAGGTGGTATTGGAGGCAGCGGTTCCGGTGGCTGTGCGGTTGACTCTGGGTGACGAGGTTGAGGTGGTGGTGGATCTGGTCACGCGCACGGTCATCCAGCATGCCGGTGTTGCGCTCAGGCCCAAAAAGCATGTTTGGTTATTGGAGATTGCAGATTTTTTGGTGCGTCAGTATTTGTTGGAGGAGGCGGAGGGGAGGCGATTGGCCTTGTCTGCCGGTCATGCGGAGGTTGCATTCGAGCCGCGTCCCAAGCCGGGTATGATCTGGTGGGGTTGAAACACCGGGTGTGGAGATCCAGGTATTGAAAAAAAGAGGGGGTCTGGGGGATTCATCCTCCAGGGTTTTTATTTTTTATGTTTAAAAAATAGAATTTATTAATATTTTTTATGTTTAAACCAAAATTATTTTGAAATGTGTCATTTGTTTTGTTGGGGCGTTGCCCCAAACCCCACCAAGGGCGTTGCCCTTGGATCCCACCAGGGGGGTAACCCCCCTGGACCCCTGATGGTTGCGGATATCATGTGAAGCTGTGGAGAACAGACCCAAGGAGCAATTGTCCATGCTGGTTGGCACCAAGGACCGGGACCAGGACCGGAAAGCATTGCTGGAACTGTGGCGACAATTGGAGGTCACACACAAACAAACCCTGTTGCGCTTTGCCCGTTTTCTGGTCAGCGAACAACAGTCCGATACGCCCCCCCGGGAAACGGAATGGCCAACAACGCCATTGGCCATTCCCCGTCCCGCTCAGGAAAGCGCCGTGGCAGGCCTGAAACGGTTGAAAAAAAACTATCCCATGATCGAAGCCGATGAAAAGGTGTTGGCCGAAGCATCGCGCATTCTGATGAGCAAGGTGATGGGAGTGCCGGATGCCGAGGTGATTGATCGGTTGGAATGTTTCTTTGCCGATTGCTACCAGAAGTGGCAAACCGGACAGAACACACAGGTCAACGTTTTGGAGCAATGACCGTGGACGAAAGGGGCGGCGGCGGCTGATGCTCGCCAGGATCCTGACGGGTCGATGCCAGATCGATCAATATTGGAATCACCAACAGAACAATGGCCAAAAGCAATAACCACTGTCGGGCACGGGCCGTCAACCACTCGGGCATCGGCAGCGGAGCAGGTGCCGAACTCGGATGCACAGCAGCCCAGATCATGCGGATCCCAAGAAAAAGTCCCACCAAAGAGAGGATGCCAAGCGTCAAAACAATCAGGATTCGCATGTAAGGTTTGTCAAAATGGCGACGCACAATTGCGTCATGATTCTGGCGGTTGCGCCCCAAACCACACCCTGCGGGCTGACGAACTGCTCAACCCGTCCGGAGAGCTTGACGGTTTCCAGAAAGAAATTCAAGGGCAGAATCACGGTCTCAGCCACTTCATCCGGGGCCGGTTGCAGCATGACATCCGCAGAGAGCAGACCGACAAACGGGTGAATCAGAAAACCGGTCTGTAAAGTGCGTGTTGGAGGCATGCGACCCAGAATACGCATGCAGGTCGGATCCACTCCCAACTCTTCATGCAGCTCCCGTAACGCAGTCTCTTCGGGCGAATGATCCCCAGGGTCGGTGCGACCACCAGGAAAAGCGATCTGACCCTGGTGGTGCGAAACGGTCAAGGTGCGCCGAATGAACAAAACATCCCACCCGGTGATGCCCGGCATCAACGGAACAATCACCGCTGCCGGATAACCGGATTCCACAGAGGGCGGGCCAAGAGGCGTCTGCCAGATTGGCCCGTTTTTTTCATTGAGACAGGAATGCAGCAACTCCAAAGTGACGGCAGGGAGTGCAAACCCGCTCATTCCATGCACCAACCGCTCATTGCGCAGCGCGCAAAATGGGGACCGACTCTCCCTGTACCGGTGCGCTCAAGGCAAGGGCAAACTGCGGAACCCGCTTGCCATGGGGCGTGGGCGCGATGAGATCGTGGCGCGCAAGGGTGTGGGTGCGCCGGATCGACAGCGTGGGAATCGGCGGGATCACCTTGGCACTCATGCGGCTGCTTTTGTCATGAGCGGAACGGGGATCGCTGTTTTCCCTATTAACAAATTTTTTGCCAAGATTAAATCGTTTTTTGGATCCGGCTGATTTCTTGTAGTAGCTCATGACCTTGCCCACATAGCGTTGGGTTTCGGTCAAAGGGGGGATGCCCTCAAACCGTTCCACCATTTTGGGGCCGGCGTTGTAGGCAGCCAGGGCGTGAGGGATTTTGGGGAATTTTTTGAGCATCTGGTTCAGGTAGCGTGCGCCGCCACGCAGGTTCTGCTCCGGGTTGTGGATGTTTTTGACGCCCAGAATGCGCGCGGTTTCGGGCATCAGTTGCATCAGGCCAACAGCACCATCCGGGGAGACGGTCTCGTTGTTGAAATCCGACTCTGTGGCCACGACAGCGCGCAACAGGTCAGGATCGAGATTTTCCTGTACAGCCACCCGTGTAATCAGCCGATCCAGAGGGGAGTCGGCGTGTACGGCTGTGGCATGTACCGGGTAGATGACCGCTGCCATGAGCAGAACGGTCCGTGGATTAAGGGTTCGGGAGCAGGAAGATGCCTGAGAGTTGGCGTCCACAGGGGTTCTCTCCGCGCTGGACCGAACGTCGATGGCTGAAAAATATCGATTCCAGGGCATAGGTACATTGTTCCAGATTGATGATGTGCGTCGCGTCAATTCCGGTCTTGATGAGCCGTGCAAGGACGTATCCAGGTAAATCAAAGTACACCTTATCAGCTTTTTTTGAGCTAGAAAAGAATTTTTGCCACTCCTGTTCCATTTTATTTTCCGTAGATTTCAATAATTCCTCAGGGAATGTGCGGTCCACTTCGTAGCTGGCAGGTCCAATGGCCGGGCCGATCCAGGCGTGGAGCTGGTCTGGTGAGGCTCCGAGCTGTTGCATGGCGTGGACGGTCTCTTCGATCACGCCTGCCACGGCGCCACGCCAACCGGCATGGGCGGCACCGACAACGCGCGCGCGCGAATCTGCAAACAATACCGGTACGCAGTCTGCGGTCAGGACACCGACAACCAGACCCATGCGGTTGGTCACCACCCCGTCCGCCTCGGGGGGCGGACCGCTCCAACCGGCCTCGACCACGCGACAGCCATGCACCTGACTGGCAACAGCCAGGGTGTGGGCATCCGGTGCCAATGCCTGCATCAGGATCTGCCGGTTGTGCGTCACATGTTCCGGTCGATCTCCGACATGCTCCCCCAGATTGAATCCGGCCCAACTGCCCTGGCTCACCCCCCCCTGGCGTGTGGTGAAAAAGGGGACGACCCCTGGCGTGTGGGGAAATTTTTCCTCCGGGAAGAGAATGGATGCTTGATTTTTGGATTCTGTGGAGTGACAATGGTGTGTTTTCTTTATCATGGCCTGTTATCTCCTTGCTCCTGGGTGGCTGCCTTGGGGCCTAACCGCTGAAACGATCCGAAAGGAGGCGCCGTGGCTTTTTACGAGTCCATCTACATTGTACGTCCGGATTTGACGACCGAACAGGTCGAACAGGTGGTCAGTCGCGTGGCTGACATCATCACCTCCGGAGGAGGAACCATCCTGCAACACGAGCTTTGGGGCCGGCGTCAGTTGGCCTATCCGCTCAAGAAAAACACCAAGGGGTTCTATATCTTCAACCTGGTCGAAGGGGCGGGACCGCTGATCGCCAACCTGGAGGCCAGACTGATGATCGACGAGGATGTTCTGAAGTTCCAGAATATCCGGGTCAAAAAGGCCAACCTGGTGCCTTCGCCGTTGGCTCCGTCGAGCGAACGGGCCTCCGACTCCTCTGAAGTTCTGCTGCCGGGCGACGAAGAGTATGAGGTTCCGGACGACGAGGATTACGAAGACGACGATCTGGACGTGTGATCCCGGACGTGCGTTGCCAGCGGGCTGCCATGCCCATTGTGTACCGGGCCGCACCATAGATGAATACACCTTTGCCCCCAGGTCATGCTGTTGCCAATCAGATGGTTCTGGAAGGGGTGCTCATCACGCCGGTGGACTATCGGGTCACGGCAACGGGTCGGCCTCTGTTGTGGATGGAGTTGGAACACCTCTCCTGCCATGAACAGCCAGACCCTGAGTTGCGGCTGGAGGTGCGGATGCCGGTTCTGGCTGTGGGCGCGCTCGCCGACCGGTGGCGCTCCCTGACTCCGGGGTGTCGGCTGCGCGTGACTGGACGGCTGAATCAGAAACGTTGGGTCAAAGATGGCAAGATCCGATGGGGCCAGATGGAACTGGTGGCCCTGGAGATTGACGTGTTTGTCAAGGTCGATGGTGCTCTTTGACCCGCATGGCGCATTACGCATCCGTAGTCAACCGGATGCGTCAACTTGATATCGAGGAAGTTTGATATGTCCGAACAAGACAACGACTCCAATACGAATTACGACGCCTCCTCCCGTTCGGCGGGTGGCGCGGGTCGTTCCATGGGATTTGGGCGTCCTGGTGCGGGTCGGCCTGGTCGTCCGGGAGGAGCGGGCGGGGGTGGTGCCCGTCCGGCAGGAGCTGCTGCCGGGCCAGGAGCGGCTGGAGGGTTCCGGCGTCCGTTTTTCCGGCGTCGCAAGGTGTGCGTTTTTTGCGCAGACAAGGTACTGCAAATCGACTACAAGGATCCCAAGCTGCTGCTGCGTTTCATCACCGAGCGTGGCAAGATCGTGCCCAGCCGGATCACGGGTGTGTGCGCCCCCCATCAACGCCTGTTGAGCAAGGCGATCAAACGGGCGCGCAATATCGCTCTGCTGCCGCATCTGGTCAAGTAAACCGCTGTGCGCATGCGTGACCTGGTATGGCGGTGATGACCCTGAATCAACGTGTTGGCGTCAAGGGCTGCCCACACCGCACCATGGCGGGTTGGTGATGACTGCCCTTGGCTGGATCACCAATCCGGTGGTGGCAGGCACCCAGGCTTTGGTGTTGATGGTGCTGCCGATGGTGGTGCCATTGCTGCTTCCCTTGCAGCTTTTTGCACCTTTGCCAGTGCTGTTGACCGCATTGTGGGGCGGTTCCCGTTCCGCATGGATCGGGACCGCCATCCCTGTGGTGGGTGCAACGTTGCTCGGGGATGGTTTGCGTTTTCCTGTGAGCGCGTTTCTGTTTTATTTCGGCTTTCCGGTGTTGGCTGCCCGCATGGTCCGGATGGGTTGGCGGGTGACCCACTGTATGGGGTTGGCCTTTTTGTTGGGTGTGGGCGGAATGCTGCTTTTTTTCGTCTGGACCCTGGCCATGGGGATCGACTTCCAGGCAGATGTCGCGATGAAGCTTGAGGCATTCAAGGCCAATGTATTGGCCTCGGTTGCCAAAAACGGTGGGGATGCCGTACTCTTGGCAGATGTGCGCAGCGCATTGGAGCCGATTCTGGCGCTCATGGCACTGCTGTTGCCGGGATTCGTGGTGGCAGCCTGGTTTTTGTTGCAGGTCAGCAATCTGTTGGCAGCCCGCTCCCTGGTGATGCAATGGGGCGGATCCGGGCTGTTCCAGAGTGAAGATCTGACCGAATGGCGGTTGCCGTTCGTGCTGGTATGGGTTGTGATTGGTGCCATGGTGCCGACCTATGCTTTGACCGGGTTCGTGCATGTTTTGGGTGCCAACCTGGTGTTGGTGGTGGCTGTACTCTATTTCATGCAGGGGATGGCCATTGTCCAGGCCTTTTTCCGTCATTATGCCGTGACTGGAGTGTTGCGCGGCCTGTTTTATGTCGCCCTGTTCTTGTGGCACCATGTGACCCTCCTTGTGACGGCACTGGGCCTGTTTGATGTCTGGGTCGATTTTCGTCATCGCTTTGTTCGCACCCCTAAGGAGGGGGGAGGGGATCCCCCCGGGAGCTGAGATGCCATGGAAGTGATATTGCTGGAAAAGATCGGTAAACTGGGAGATCTGGGTGCTGTGGTTCAGGTGCGTCCGGGTTATGGGCGCAATTTTCTGATCCCCCAGGGAAAGGCCCTGCCGGCCACCCGTCGGAACAAGGATCGTTTTGAACAGGAACGGATGGCCTTCGAGGCCCGGCAGCAGGAGCTGTTTGCCCAGGCCCAGGCTTTGGCTGGTCAGATCGCGGCAGTGGATGTGGTGCTGGATCGTCCGGCAGGCGCTGCCGACAAACTGTTCGGCTCGGTGACCAATGCCGATATTGCCGCCTTTTTTGCCGAACGGGGTATTGCCCTTCCGCGCGGTGCCATAGATGTCCCTTATCCGATTCGGACCTTGGGAGATCATACGGTGCGCATCCGTCTGCATCCGGACATCATTCCGGATGTCAAGGTGCGGGTGGAACGGCGGGCCACTCGTTGATTGGGACGTGTGTTGTTTGAGGTGATCCGATGCCATTGTACGATTATAAATGCGACGGGTGTGGGGTGCGCTTTGAGAAGGAACACCCGATGTCGGCTCCGGTCGTCAAGGTGTGCCCGGAGTGCGGGGCTGAAAAGGTGCGCAAGCTTTTGACCACCGGGGGTGTGCAGGTCTCGGGTTCGGCCCGCAGTGCAGCCCCTTCCGCTCCACCTCCCTGTGCATCCGGGGGGTGTGCAGGCGGTATGTGTGGCCTGGGGTGATGCGTTCAAAACAGGCGTCTGGCAAGGTGGAATCCGGGAGGTCCAGGGCGTGATGCCTGGACCTCCTTTTTTTTGGGCAGTGTTTGTACGGATTGGTCTGTTCGTTGCATGTTGACCGGATGTTGTGGTGGATCCATCATCATCTGTCAACAGGGGGACCCGGGGCGGTTGAACGGTATTGGACGTTAATGCGCTGCTTGCCAATCCATCGATTCATGCGAATGGCCTTTACAACCTGGATGAAGGGGAGTATGCCGCCACCTTGACCACCTTGGCCGAGTGGGGTGATGCCAAGGCCCAACACAACCTGGCGGCCATGTATCTGGAAGGGGTGGAACTGCCGCTCGACTACGAGGCAGCGTTCCAGTGGCACTTCCTGTCTGCCGAACAAGGGTATGCCCCGGCGCAACACGATCTGGGCACCCTGTATCTGGAAGGATTGGGCGTGGCTGCCGATCCGGCCATGGCGGCCACCTGGTTTCTGGCGGCTGCGCGGCAAAACGATCCCAAGGCCCAAAACAATCTGGGCATCCTGTATGCCACGGGAGACGGGGTGGAACAGAACCTGATTCAGGCCCGTGCCTGGTTTCTGCTGGCTGCCCGTGGTGGCGAGGTCGATGCACTGGAAAATCTGCTACTCTCTGCCGAGGAGATGGATGCGGAGAGTTTGGTTCAGGCCGATCTCCTGGCAGAAGAGTGGGCAGCGGAGATGCAGGCCACCTGATCACGCCGCTGGCGGGTTGGGGGCGATCAGGCAGGCAGCAGGATTTTCGGTGGGGTTGAGAATGCGCACCCGTTGTCCTTCGATGCGCAGCCGTTTCTGGGCATAGAGCGCGACCGCCAACGGGTAGATGCGGTGTTCCTGCTTCAGGATGCGTGCGGCCAGGGTTTCCGAGGTATCGTTTTCGAGGATCGGAACCACGGCCTGGGCCACAATCGGCCCGGCATCCACCTCTTCGGTCACGAAATGGACCGTGGCACCGGAAAAGCGTACACCAGCCTCAATGGCGCGTTGCTGGACGTGCAGACCCGGAAAGGCGGGCAACAGCGCCGGATGGATGTTCAGCAGTCGTCCATGAAACGCCCGGATGAAACACGGGGTCAAGACCCGCATGAATCCGGCCAGACAGACCAGTTCCACGCCAGCCTCTTCCAGGGCAATGATCATGGCTTGCTCAAAACTCTCCCGATCCGCAAAGTCCCGATGATGGATGACACAGGCCGGGATTCCTGCGCGTCTGGCCCGTTCCAGACCAAAGGCATTCGGTTGATTGCTGATGACCAGGGCAATTCTTGCTGGAACCGAACCATCTTCCATGCGGTCGATCAGGGCTTGCAGATTGCTGCCGCTGCCGGAGATCAAGACCCCGACGTTCAGTTGTGCGGGGTCAGCCATGGATCGTCACCCGGGGATCGGAAGGATGGTTCCAGGAGGTCACGGAGCCGATGCGCCAGGCGTTCTCTCCGGAGGCGGTCAGGCTTTCCAGGGCTGCGGCACAGTCGGACTCGGCGACAATGGCGATCATGCCGATACCACAGTTGAAGGTGCGATGCATTTCGTGCGCTTCGATATTGCCCAGCTCCTGCAACAGATCAAACAGGGCCGAACGGGGCCAGGCGTTCTGGTCCAGGGTGACGGCCATTCCTTCCGGAAGGATGCGTGGGATGTTTTCGGTGAAGCCGCCCCCGGTGATATGGACCAGCCCTTTGACGGTCACCTGTTGGGTCAACTTCAGGATGGAACGGACATAGATGCGTGTGGGGGCGAGCAGCAGTTCTCCCAGGGGTTTGTCCCCTTCCGGTGTGGGGCAGAGATGGTCCAGGCCCGGTCCGTGGGGAGGCAGCACCAGACGGCGAATCAACGAGTAGCCGTTGGAGTGCGGACCTGAAGAGGCCATGCCGATGACCGCATCTGTTGGCGTAATGGTGGAACCATCGATCAGACGGGCGCGATCCACGATGCCTACGGCAAATCCGGCCAGATCATATTCACCCGGCGGATAGAAGGCGGGCATTTCCGCGGTTTCTCCGCCGACCAAAGCGCATCCGGCCTGACGGCACCCTTCGGCAATTCCCTGAATGACCGTGGCCGCCACTTCGGGATTGAGCGCCCCGGTGGCGAAATAGTCCAGGAAAAAGAGCGGTTCCGCACCCTGGACCACCAGATCGTTGACCGACATGGCCACCAGGTCGATCCCGACCGTATCATGGCGATCCAGCATGAAGGCCAGTTTGAGTTTGGTTCCCACCCCATCCGTGGATGCCACCAGGATCGGGTCGCTGAATTTTTGCCACTCCGGGCGGAACAGGGCACCAAATCCGCCAATGCCACCGATGACCCCGGGTCGTCCTGTGGAGGCCACGGCCTGGCGGATCAGATCCACGACCCGGTTGCCGGCTGCGATATCCACGCCGGCATCCCGATAGGTGATGGAGGGGCGTGGAGGGTCAGTTGGGGGGGGAGTGCTGGTGGACATGGTTCGGGATGGTTCCTTGGTGCAAAGGGGTTTGGTCTTTTGGCGCTGGACAGAGTACACTAAACCGCACGCGGTTTGTATGTGTAATTTGTTTGTTTTCAGCTTTCTTTTTTTTGGACACCGGATCCGGGGCGTTGCCTCTGGAGCACCGAAACGTTATCTTGCGCAGTATGGGGATCAGGGGTGATCCAGGCGGCAACAAACCGGGAGTCGGGATGAGCATGAAGATTTGGAGCGATCTTGGCTTGAGATGTTTGGGTTGGATGGGGTTGTGGCTTTTGTTGGGGGTACACGGGTCCGTGGTCTGGGCCGGGTCAGAGACGGGCGGGTCGATCTACGAGGTGCGTCAGATCGAGATTTCCGTACCTTTGGGCGGCAAGAGTGCGGAAGTGGCCCAGGAGACCGGCATGGCCCAGGCGCAGCGCGAGGGGTTGCAGCGGCTTTTCAAACGGATGTTGACAGCCAGCGAGCGTGAGGCGCGCAAGGATTTCATCGCTGCCTGTCTCAAGGATGCCAAACGGTTTGTGGAGCGTTCCGTGGTACGGGGGCGCAAGCAGGTGGGAGAGCGTCTGGATTTGAATGTGGAGGTGATTTTTTCTCGCAAGGAGGTGGGGGCGGCTTTGACCAAAGAGGGGATCGTACACAAGGAGGTGGCCTATCCTCTGGCCGTGCTGATGAACCAGGAAGAGTCTGGCACCGGACCATCCACTCTGCTTTGGAAGGCTTTGCCTGTGGCAGCGCGGGAGTATGGTTTGACCCTGTTGCCCCCGTTGGGAGATTTTGAGGAGTTGACCCGGATGACCTGGGAGCGGGCGGTGCGGGCTGATCCGGAGTTGATGAGCTGGGTGGCGGAACGTTATCACGCCACCGCAGTGTGGGCAGTGCAGGCACAGATCGCTCCGGTGACCGGTGGCAAAGGGGCCAAAATGCGTATGACCGCCACTTTGATCGTCAGTCGGGCTGATCAGCAGCCGGTGACCTTTCAGGTCAAGGAGGAGAAGAGTGGGGCCACTCCGGAAGAGGCGACGGCAGCCCTTTATCCGGTGGTGGCAGGCAAACTGGTGCAACAGGTGATGGAGAATTGGTTGTCTGGCCAGGCCGTGGTGTCGGGAACGCGGAAACAGGTGCGTTTGCGGGTGGTGCATGATGCCCAGTTGGCCCGTTTGACCGAATTTTTGACTGGTTTGCGGGCTGTTCCGGGCATGCAGGAGCCGCAGGTGGTGCAGGATTCGGCCAAAGAGACTTTGTTCGCGTGTGACTATCAGGGGTCGGATGAGACGTTGGATGCGGCTTTGAAGAAGCTGACGGTACAGCAGGAAAAGCGTGCGGATGAGACTCTTTTGTGGCTGGTCCCTCCGGCCAGGACGCCGGCATCTTCTGCACCAGCCACCCCGTCTGCGCCCGGAAAACCGGCAGCACCCGTTCCGTCGGCTGCTCCGGCCACCAAGACCTGGATGTAGGTCGTGGGTGGGTTTGGGATGTGGCCATGAAAAAAGAGGTATTGTTCATTGCAGCAGGCACCCGGGGGGCCAAGCAGGTGGGTGGCCAGTGGCAACCTTATGTGCCGATTGCCGGGAGGTGTTGTCTGCTTCGGGTATTGGAAGCGGCCTTTGCGGCCACGACCATTGATCGCATCTACCTGTGGGGAGATTCGGCGCGGTTGGAGAGCGTGGTGGCAGAGGTGCAGGATCAGGCGGTTCACCAGGGCAAGAAGCTGATTGTTGTCCCGGAAAAGCATCATCTGATTGAGAGTTTTTTGACGGCTTTTCTGTTGTATCTGCATCATGTTACGCAGCGTGCGGTGGAGCCGTGGCTTTTGGGTGCGGAGTTGGAAGCGCGGCATTGGGAGTTGTGGCATGAGTTTGCCCAGGATCCGGTTTTGGCAGAGTTGCCGATCAATCTGCTGGTGAGTGATGTGCCTTTGATTCAACCGGAGGAGATCGATTGTCTGGTTGCCAACAAAAATCTCCGGGCAGATCTGGTGTTGGGTCGCACGATACGTACTGCTGTGGAGGGGGTGATCGCACGGACCCCGGAGCCGTTTTGCTATGATCGGGCGGTCAAGAATTACTATAACTATTATTTGGGCGATGACTCCTATGATCTGATTGTGAATAATTTTGTGGCTGGCAAGCCCTTGAAGGTACCCAGATGGGTATGGAATCTGGCGGGTCATTTGTTCAACAATCGGACCATCATTGAGGGGGGGCGGTTCAATCTGAAGAAGATCAAGAACAATGTGGTGTTTGTTCAATCGTTGTTTTCCAAGTCTCATCCGGGTGAAGGTGAGGTTGGAGGTGCATCGATGCCAGTGGCCAGGAAGAATTATTATCAAATGTTGAAGGCGTTTTCATTTCTGGTGCGTGCTTATTTCATCATTGTCAAGAACAAATATGCGCCGCGCAAATTTCGCGATTTGGCGCTTTTGGAAGAGCGGATTCGGACTTTGACCCATTGTACGGTGAATTTGCAGATCAGCGATTGTCCTGGTCCGGCTTTGGATATTGATACCGAGTATGAGATCGAGTATATGGATCGATTTTTTCAGCAGTTGCGGGTCAAGGTTGCACCCAGGGTCTATTCGTGAGGTGGCATGATTTCCGGTCAGAAAATATTGGATTTCGGGTTGGATCCGGTTTTTACGTTGGAGAGTTTGATTGTTGGTCCTTCCAATCGTTTGGCGCATGCGGCGGTATTGGGGTTGATGGAGGCGCCGGTGAGTTGTTTGATGTTGATTGGTGCTTCCGGGTGTGGCAAGACCCATTTGTTGCATGCTGCGGTTGGTCGTCAGCGGCGGTTGTTTGGAGCGGAATCGGCGGCTTTTCTGGATCCGGCGGGGTTGGCCAGTGCGGTGGCGGATGGGGGAGAGCAGGCATTATCGGATTTCTTGTTGCGTTGGAGGGGGCAGGTATTGGTTGCGGTTGACAATTTGGAGCGTCTTCAGGGGGGGGCGGAGGCGCTTCAGGAGGGTCTTTTGTTTTTGTTCAACCATTTGAGGGCTGCGGGTGGGCGTTTGTTGATTGCTTCCCGGTATTCTCCGACGCAATTGGAGTGGTTGCGTCCGGATTTGCGTTCGCGGTTGTTGTGGGGATCGGTGATGGAGATTGCTGCGCCGGATGATATGGAGTTGGAGGCGATTTTGATCAAGTTGGCGGCGGATCGTCAGGTGCGGTTGGGGTCGGAACTCATCAAGTATTTATGTGCGCGTTTGCCACGGCGTATTGCGGATTTGGCGGAGGCTTTGGAGCGGTTGGATCGGGCGGGTATGGCTCAGAAGCGTCCCTTGACGGTGCCGTTGGCCAAAGAGATTTTGGGATTATGATATAATATATTATAACAATGAGTTTGTTCGCAACCATTATGGGTCCAGGGGGGTACCCCCCTGGTGGGGTCCAGGGGCAGAGCCACCCCGGGACTTTACTCTTTTAATCTTTTAAACAAATAATATTTAAAATTTATTTTTTAAAATATTAAAATATTAAAATATTAAAATATTAAAACCCTGGGGGATGAATCCCCCAGACCCCCTCTTTTTTTTCAATAATGGAATGTCTGCCAGCCAAGGTTTTGGTTTCGTGCGTATTCTGACCTTTTCCACCCTGTTTCCCCATGCTGCCAATCCGATACACGGGATCTTTGTCGGTGAACGTTTGCGACATCTGGTGGCTTCCGGAGCTGTGGAGGCCCGAGTGGTGGCACCGGTGCCCTGGTTTCCTGTGCGCCATCCACGGTTGAATCCCTATGCGCATATTGGACACCAGGCCCCGGAGCATGAATTCTATCATGGTATTGAGGTGCGTCATCCCCGCTATGTGTTGATTCCCAAAATCGGTATGAGTTCGGCACCCTTGCTGCTGGCACTGGGGGCGCTGAATACCATACGGAACTGGATGCAGGAAGGGTTTGATTTTGATCTGATCGATGCGCACTATTTTTATCCGGATGGCGTGGCTGCCTGGCTGCTGGGACAATACCTGCACAAACCGGTGGTGATCACGGCACGTGGCAGCGACTTGAACCAAATACCTGCCCATCAGATACCCCGTATCATGATCCGGTATGTGGCCAAACGGGCGGCAGGGCTGATCACGGTCAGTGCGGCGCTGCAACGGGTGTTGCTGGACATGGGCATCGACGAAACCCGCATCACGGTATTGCGCAATGGGGTGGACCTGGAACGGTTTGTACCGCTGGATCGGGAAGCGGAACGGCAACGTCTGGGATGGCAACGTCCCACCTTGCTGTCGGTCGGCCATCTGATCGAACGCAAAGGACATGACCGGATTGTACGTGCCTTGCCTTTGCTGCCGGATGTGGGGTTGGCGATCATCGGTGCCGGACCGATGGAAGAGTCGTTGCGTCAGTTGACTTGGGATCTGGGAGTGGCGGAACGGGTGACGTTCGTGGGTCAGGTGGCCCAGGAGAGTTTGCCACGCTACTACTCGGCAGCAGATCTGCTGGTCCTGGCTTCAAGTCGCGAAGGGTGGGCGAATGTGTTGCTGGAGGCCATGGCGTGTGGTCTGCGCGTGGCTGCCACCCATGTGTGGGGTGCGCCTGAGGTGGTCACGACCCCCGAAGCGGGTGGGTTGATCACGGAACGCACCCCCGAAGCAATTGCCATGACTGTGCAGGATTTGTTGTCAATACCAGCTGATCGTGTGGCAACCCGGCGTTATGCCGAACGGTTCTCCTGGGAGGCCACCACCCAGGGTCAGATCCGGCTGTTCCAACGGGTGACTGGTTTAAATCATTGAAAAAAAGAGGGGGTCTGGGGGATTCATCCCCCAGGACTTTAAACATGAATCAAAACCATTTTGGAATGTGGAATTGGTTTTGTTGGGGCGTTGCCCCAAACCCCACCAAGGGCGTTGCCCTTGGATCCCACCAGGGGTCAATGGCCCCTGGACCCCTTTGACATGAACGACGCATCCCATGATGGGTGCGGTTTGAAATCTTATCCTGTTTTTTCCAATCCAAACATGCAGGAGACAAAACATGCTGGAATCTGCGCGCCGCATGCTGAGTGGATCCGGGTTGTGCCGTATTGTTTGCGATGCGTTTTTGTTCAAGATGCGTGGCGTGCAGACCGCTCCTCCCCGCGTTGCCGGTCTGGAGATCTTCTGGTCCTGGCTGGGAGCCTGTCTGGGCATTCTGCTGGTGGCCGGAATGGAACGGCTGCTGTTGCAGGAGTCGGATCAGTTGTTGATGATCGGCAGTTTCGGGGCCTCGGCAGTGCTGATTTATGGGGCACCCTCCAGCCCGTTGGCCCAGCCGCGCAATCTGTTGCTGGGCCACTTCGTATCGGCGCTGACCGGTGTGGCCATGGCGCAACTGCTTCCGCAACAGGCATGGCTGGCAGCTCCCTTGGCCGTCTCTTTGGCCATTGCCGGCATGCACCTGACCCGCTCTCTCCATCCCCCTGGGGGAGCCACAGCCCTGATTGCCGTGATCGGCTCCAAACAGATCCAGGCGCTGGGCTTTTTCTATGCCCTGGTGCCGGTTCTGGCCGGTGCCACCCTGATGCTGCTGGTGGCCCTGGTGGTCAACAATCTGGCCCCGACACGCCGCTATCCGCTCTGGTGGTTTTGATGCGTGAAAAGGGTTGATTGTTTGTTTGAGAATGTGTATCATTTGAATTCGACCGGAACCTGGAACAGGCAAAGAGTGTGCTGATGAATGATTCTGTTTGCGCGGATCTCCTGCTGGAGCTGGAGGCTGTCACATGCGGTTATGATCCGACCCGTCCTGTGGTGCGTGGGTTGTCGATGCGCGTGGCCAAAGGGGAGATGGTGGGATTGCTGGGATCCAGCGGTTGCGGCAAGACCACGGTGTTGCGGGCCATTGCCGGGTTTCATCCGGTTGTGTCGGGTCAGATCACGCTGGGAGGCGTGACACTCTCCAAATCCGGGTTTTCCTTGCCGCCGGAGAAGCGGCGGGTGGGGATGGTGTTTCAGGATTATGCGCTGTTTCCGCATCTGAACGTGGAACAGAACGTGGCCTATGGTCTGAAAGGGGCAGCCAAAGAGTTGATTCGTACCACGACCCGGGAGATGTTGGAACTGGTGGGTCTGGAGTCCATGGCACGGCGTCATCCCCATGAACTCTCTGGAGGACAGCAGCAACGGGTGGCCCTGGCCCGGGCACTGGCCCCGCGTCCGGAGCTGATTCTGTTGGATGAACCGTTTTCCAACCTGGATGTGGATCTGCGTGAGCGGTTGGGTCTGGAGGTGCGGCAGATCCTGATCAGCCAGGGTATGACCGGTATTCTGGTCACCCATGACCAGCGCGAAGCCTTTGCCTGGGGGGATCGGGTGGGGGTGGTGCATGAGGGAACCTTGCGGCAATGGGGTACGCCGTATGAACTCTACCATCAGCCGGCAGACCTGTTTGTGGCCGGATTCATCGGGCAGGGGACGTTTCTGTCCGGAACCTGCGAAGGTGTGGATCGGGTGCGCACGGCTGCCGGAGTGCTCCAGGGCAGACCGGGTGGCTATACGGCCCGGGTTGGGGATGCGGTCCGGGTTTTGATCCGTCCGGATGATGTGCAAGAGGAGGAGGGATCGCCGATTGTCACCCGGGTGGTGCGACGCGCCTTTCAGGGAGCCTCCACGCTTTATACCCTGGAGCTGGATTCCGGATGTCAGTTGCAATCCCTGTTTCCCTCCCATGTGGATCACGCGGTGGGAGACCGGGTGGCCATCCGGGTGGCCCCGGATCATTTGGTGCTGTTTGCCAATCCCAATCCCGGATTGGTCTATGAATGTCGTCCGTCCACTTTGGATTAAATAAGGAGTTGTCAGATGAGTAGATGGTTTGCTGTGGGATTGGCGCTCATGGGTTGCGTGTGGCTGGCGCCATCCGCAGGGAGTGCCGCCGAAGAGGTGGTGATCTATTCGGCCCGCAAGGAGCATCTCCTGAAACCGTTGCTGGATGCCTATCGCGCCAAGACCGGGGTGGAAACCCGTTATCTGACCGATAACGAAGGACCATTGCTGGCTCGCTTGCAGGCCGAAGGGGCAGGGACACCTGCGGATCTGCTGATCACCGTGGATGCCGGCAATCTCTGGCATGCCGGGGAACAGGGGGTGCTGGCTCCGCTGGAGTCCCCGGTGCTGACCGCCAATATTCCGGAGCAGTTGCGTGATCCCAAGAATCAATGGTTTGGACTGTCGGTACGTGCCCGTACCATGGTGTACAGCACGGAACGGGTCAAACCGGCGGAACTCACCTCCTATGAGGATTTGGCTGAGGCCAAATGGAAAGGTCGGCTCTGTCTGCGCAGCTCGGAAAAGATTTACAACCAATCTCTTGTGGCCATGTTGATCGCCCGCCTGGGAGAGGCGAGCACGGAAAAGATCGTGCGCGGCTGGGTGGGCAATCTGGCGGTTCCGGTTTTTTCCAATGACACCAAGCTGATGGAGGCGATCATTGCCGGAAAATGTGATGTGGGGGTCGTCAATACCTATTATTACGGAACCTTGAAAAAGGAGAAACCATCGGCACCGATAGCTTTGTTCTGGGCCAATCAACAGACCAATGGCACCCATATCAATGTTTCTGGGGGAGGGGTGACCCGACATGCCAAACATCGTGCCGCAGCCATCAAACTGTTGGAGTGGCTCTCTTCTCCGGAAGCCCAGGGGATCTTTGCCGAGCTGAACATGGAGTATCCGGCCAATCCCCAGGTCAAACCGCATGCCTCGGTGGCCGAGTGGGGGAGTTTCAAAAGTGAAGGGCTGAACGTCTCTCTGGCCGGTCAATATCAGGCCGATGCCGTGCGTTTGATGGATCGAGCGGGTTATAAATGATTCCTGTTCTGGCACCGGGTTGGCGTTGGGGGGTGGGAGCCTGGTGCATCGCCCTCCTGGTGGTGGTTCCTCTCGGGGTGATCCTGTCGGCCTGGATCACCCCGGCCTGGGGGGTGTGGCACCATCTGGTCGATACCCTGATGGTCGAGCTGTTGGTCAACACGGTGATCCTGCTGGTGGGGGTGACCTTCTGGGTGTTGTTGTTGGGCGTGGGGTTGGCCTGGCTGACGGCGATCTACTCGTTTCCCGGACAGCGTTTTTTTGATTGGGCCTTGTTGTTGCCGTTGGCCATGCCTGCCTATGTGCTGGCCTTTACCATGCTGGGTTTTCTGGATTACGGCGGTCCGTTGCAGCACTGGCTGGCGGCCCGTTTCGGAGCCAATGGCTACTGGTTCCCGGATGCCCGTTCTCCGGGAATGGTGGTCTTCTTGTTCTCTCTGAGTCTTTATCCCTATGTGTACATGTTGGCCCGAAGCGCATTTCTGGGCCAGGGTCAACGCATGCTGGAGGCATCCCGCATGCTGGGACGTTCGCCGTGGGGGGCTTTTTTTCATGCTGCTCTGCCCATGGCCAGACCCGCCATTGCTGCCGGATGCGCCTTGGCTGCCATGGAGGCTTTGGCCGATTTCGGGGCGGTTTCGGTTTTTGGTTTCAATACGTTTACCACGGCCATCTACAAAGCCTGGTTCGGGTTGTTCAATCTGTCGGCTGCCACCCAGTTGGCCACCGTGCTGTTGTTGTTTGTGGCTGTGGCCTTGGCTGTAGAGCGCCGCATGCGCGGGAGGGCACGTTATTTTTCCAGTGATACCCATGGACGCAAGGAGCGCATTCCCTTGCGTGGCAGTGCAGCGTGGATGGCCAGCGGAGCTGCGGGGCTGGTGTTTTTGTTGGCCTTTGGGCTGCCGATGGGTCAGTTGTTGATGTGGGCCTGGCATCGGGTGGCTGTGGATCTGGATGGACGGTTTTGGGGATTGGTCTGGCATACCGTGGTGTTGGGTGGGGCAGCCGCTTTGTTGGCGACTGTGTTGGCTTTTCTGTTGGGCATGGCGCGGCGGCGGCGGGCCGGGGATCGGGGCACCATGTTGGCAATCCATCTGTCCACATTGGGTTATGCCTTGCCGGGATCGGTGTTGGCGGTTGGGGTGATGTTGACTTTGGTCTGGTTGGGCCGGGGGATGGAGGTGTTGTGGTTCGGAGGATCTGGTGTGAACGGGGCCAACTGGTTTGGCGGCGGGGTGTTTGCTTTGTTGTTGGCCTATCTGGTGCGGTTTCTGGCCGTGGCCAATGGACCGGTGGAGAGTGGCCTGGAGACCATTCGGCCATCACTGCTGGAGGCGGCACGCAGTTTGGGTTCCAGTACCATGGATGTGGTGTGGCGGATCGAGGTGCCGATTTTGCGTTCCGGTCTGGTGACCGCGATTGTGCTGGTCATGGTCGAGGTGATGAAGGAGATGCCTGCCACTCTGCTGCTGCGTCCTTTTGGCTGGGATACCCTGGCCGTGCGCATTCATGAGATGACCTCCGAAGGGGAGTGGGAACGGGCCGCCTTGCCGGCAGTCACCCTGGTGTTGACCGGATTGCTGCCTGTGATCTGGTTGATCCGTCGGTCGGGTCGGGGGTAAGAGTTGTTTTGATTTTCGTGCTGCTTGTGGCATCTTTTTTTGTCTTGCATGTTATTATTTGTGGTTCATGGCGACAATAAATGATGTATATGGAATGCATATAGGGCTTGACATGTATGATTTATTCATGTTCTAATGTGATGAAATTTGGGTGAGTGTTTGTTGGGTATGGGCAATTGTTGGGTGGCGTGAGTTCAGGATTAACAATCCAAATCAAAAGGAATGCGCACGTGTGTGACAACACCAACGCCTTCATTCAATCGTTGCGTATACAAAATATTTTATCATTCGGACCAGAGACTCCGGAATTTGAACTGCGTCCTTTGAACGTCTTCATCGGGCCAAACGGATCCGGCAAATCCAACCTGATTGATGCCATCAGTATTTTACAAGCCGCACCAAAAGATCTTTTGACACCGTTCAAAGGCAAGGCATCCGGGGGTATTGCGGAATGGCTATGGAAAGGCCATACCCTGGCAACCGAAAAGAGGCCTCCTGCTGCCCTGGATGTACAGATCAACCTTCCCAATAGAAGAAACAGGATTCCATTGCGACACAAACTGTCTTTTGGCCTGTCTGGACAAAAGCTTGAATTGATGGATGAAGCGGTTGAGAATGCGCGCCCTGAAAGCACCGATTATACGGATGTCCGTTTTTACTATCGTTTCCGGAATGGCAGCCCGATCCTGAATATCAAAAATAAGGGTCGCAGCTTAAGAAGAGAACATATATCTTTTGATCAATCCATTTTATCTCAACGCAGAGATCCGGATCAATATCCAGAGCTTTTCGATATCATCAAACATTATGAAGGGATCAAACTCTATCGGGAGTGGCATGTGGGACGCAATGCGCCTCCCAGATTGCCGCACCCATCGGATCTGCCGGGGGATCATCTCAATGAAGATGCCAGCAATCTGGTATTGGTGTTGAACTCTTTGGAAATGGATCCCGTTACCCGGGAGCGGATCTTGCAACAGCTTACGGAATTCAACAGCCGCTATACACGGATCTACCCGCGCGTTGAAATGGGATCCATTCAACTTTATCTGGAAGAAAAGCTGGCGGATGAACCTGCACGTTTTGCTTTGATTCCGGCCAGCCGCCTGTCGGATGGGACTATGCGCTTCTTGTGTCTTCTGGCTGTATTGTCTCATCCTAAACCGCCTCCTCTGATCTGCCTGGAGGAACCGGAGATGGGATTGCATCCGGACATCCTGCCCATGGTGGCGCGTTTGCTGCTCGAAGCTTCCAACCGAACCCAACTGATTGTTACCACCCATTCCGATATCATCGCCGATGCCTTGACAGAAACGCCGGAATATGTCGTGGTGTGCGATAAAGTTAATGGTCATACCCGGATGCGGCGGCTTGGTCAGGATGATCTCAAAGGTTGGATCGAAGAGTACCGCCTGGGTGGAGCGTGGCTGAATGGGGCATTTGGAGGAACCCGATGGTAAACGCCAGACTTTTTATCGAAGGGGGAGGGGAACGCAACCAAAAGGCCAAAGATCTGCCCATCCGGATGCGGGAAGCTTTCCGAAAATTCCTGATCTGCGCAGGCATTCCGGATGCAAGGTTTACGATTGTACGTTGCGGTTCCAGAGGCCAAGTCTACCAGTTGTTCAGCAATGCCGTGCGTGACACGTCTGGAACACCGGCAATTCCCCTGCTGATTGTGGACAGCGAATCGGAAGTGGCTGCCAATATCGGTCCATGGACCCATTTGCACCAGAGAGACGGGTGGAAGAAACCACCTAATTGCAATGATTCGCATGCACATTTGATGGTGCAATGTATGGAGAGTTGGTTTTTGTCGGACAAAAAGAAAATTTCCGATTACTATGGGCAAGGATTTCAAGAATCCTCCCTGCCCGATACCCAACCTATAGAACAGGCTCTGAAAAAAGACATCCTGGACGGTTTGTCGCAAGCCTCCAAACATACAACGAAAAAAACTTACGATAAAGGATCCCACTCTTTCCAAATTCTGGAACGTTTGGATCCGGTACGGGTGGCTCAAGCATCCCCATGGGCATGCCGTCTGATCAACACCCTGAAGAAAATTCTGCATTTGCCAATAAATCGTCCATGGAGCTGCACGGAGGCTCAGATCAACCACCCTTCAATACCAAAATGATCACTTCCGTTCCAGATGCTGCTCCAGAACGGTCAGCAAAGGTGCGGTTCGATCCGTATGGCGCAGCGTATACAGCAGATCCTCAATCAACAAAATCCCGATGCGACCGCCGACCAGATGACCGGTGCGCAGGATCGGAGCGCGGGTCAGACACCCCAAACCATACTGTGCCCGATAAAGCGGCTCCTTGTGAGCGCGGAGCATCAGACTTTCCCCCCCACCTTGCTTGAACTCCCCGCCATTACGCCACCAGGTGCTGCCGTAATCGGGATAACAGGGAAAAATGGTGTCCAACCCCTTGAACTGGGCATTACGTATCAACTGTTAAATCGCACCTGTTACCCCAGGTTTAACATGCTATAAAAAATCAATTTAGATATCAATAGCTTGCGAGGCTATTTTTTGGCGAGTGGCACTACAAATTCACGATTCTTTGATTTGATGCCTCAGACGAGCATCTTT
>JAANAU010000038.1 GCA_011089965.1 Magnetococcales bacterium | reverse complement strand
GTCGTTTATGTCAAGGGGGTCCAGGGGCCAATGGCCCCTGGTGGGATCCAAGGGCAACGCCCTTGGTGGGGTTTGGGGCAACGCCCCAACAAAACAAATTCCACATTCCAAAATGGTTTTAGTTTAAAAGATTTAAAAGATTTAAAAGATTTAAAACCTTGGGGAATGAATTCCCCAAACCCCTTCTTTTTTTTAATCGTATAACAACTCTGGAGACACGACATGTACACCATCTCTAAGCCCGTGACAATGGCTCTGTTGCTGACCTTGTTTCCAATGTTTCCAATCGCATCGGCATCGGCATCGACATCGGCATCGGCATCGGCTGCTCCAACCGAAGCAACCGTCACCATCGAAAAAATGACCTTCCACCCCAACTCCCTGACCATCCCAACCGGGACCACCGTCACCTGGAAAAACAACGAAAATGGCGCCACCTACCACGCCATCGCCAGCGACCAACCCGAACTCTTCCAATCCCCAGACTTCTTCCCCGGCGAAACCTGGAAATTCACCTTCACCCAACCCGGCACCTACCCCTACCACTGCACCCCGCACGCCAATCGCATGAAAGGCACCATCATCGTCAAATAAACAAAAAAAACCCCCAAGTCACCTCGGGGGTTTTTTGATTCCAAACCCGCAATCAAATCATCAATGCTCCACCTTGGCCCAAATGCGCCGCTTGACCGCATAAAACATCACAGTCAAAACCAACAAATACAACATCACCTTGACCCCAAGCTCTTTGCGCTCCATCAGGGTCGGCTCCGCTGCCCAGGCCAGAAAAGTGGTCACATCACTCGACATCTGCTTCAAGGAGTTCTCAACACCATCCGGATAAGTGACCGCACCATCATTCAAAGGCTGCGGCATGGCAAAGAAATTGCCCGGAAAATACTTGTTGAAATTCTCATTGGCCTGAATCCTCTGCAACACCTCTTTGACCCGCTCCGGCTGATGGGCATTGACCCCCAAAGCCGAAGCCACCTCCATCAATTCCTGCTCGGCTAACGCCCCATCCTCCATGACCCGCTGCACCAAAGCCCGATCCGCATCGGTCAGATAACCGGTCAGAATGCCATACAGATAATCCTCATACCCCTTGCGCGCCTTGGTCATCAACGACAAATCCGGCGGCATCACACCAAAAGAATCCTTGGCGGCAACCGGATCCATGGGACTGATCATGGCATCCTTTTTGGTGCGACTCTGAGCCTCGGCCAAAGCAATCACCTCCGACTCGCTGAAACCGATTTTTTTGAGCTGGTCAAACTTGATGTACTTGACCGAATGACACGCCATGCACACCTCAACCGTCACCCGGGCACCACGCTTGAGTGCCGCCTGATCAAACTGACCGAAAATCCCGATGAATCCCCAATTCTGCTTGGGCAGTTGGGGACCATCAGAAGAGGCCAATACGGGCTGGGGAAGAACCACCGCAGCCGCCAAAGCCACGGTCTTAAGGAATTTCAAGAAGTCCATCTGGGTCGCTCCCCTTGATTACAGGCTTTTGGGCACAGGTTTGGGTTTTTCGATATCAAACGCGGTGATGATCCACAACAGGAAGAAATACCCGAAGTAGATGGCCGTGCAGGTCCGCCCCACCACAATCAAAGGCAAAGCCCCGTTGAACCGCGTGGCGTCCGCCGGATTGTACCCCACCCAACCCAACAGAAAACAGTCAATGACAAAGATCCAGAACAACTGCTTGCTCAATGGCCGATACTTGAACGACCGCACCGGCGACCGATCCAGGAAAGGCAACACAAACAGAATGGCAATGGCCGCCACCATGGCAATCACACCCGCCAGCTTGCTGTACGGCCCCAGAAAATCGATGGAACGCAATACAGCATAGAAAGGCAGAAAATACCACTCAGGCACAATGTGCGCCGGGGTCTGCATGGGATTGGCCGGGATGTAGTTGTCCGGCTCCAGGAAGAAGTTCGGCATGAAGAAAACAAAGGCGCAATACACCATCAGGAACACCCCGACACCATACAAATCCTTGATGGTGAAATAAGGGTGAAACGGGATGCAATCCTTGTGATGGTCCAGATCAATCCCATCCGGATTGTTGGAGTGTACCGCATGCAATGCCCACAAATGCACGATCACCACACCAAAAATCACAAACGGCAACAGAAAGTGCAAAGCAAAGAAACGGTTCAACGTGGGATCGCCCACCGAGAATCCGCCCCAGATCCAAATGACCAACTCCTCACCAATGAGTGGAATGGCACTCATCAGGTTGGTGATCACCGCCGCACCCCAGTAGGACATCTGACCCCAAGGCAACACATATCCCATGAAGGCCGTGGCCATAAGCAGAAAGAAGATAATGATGCCAATCCACCAAAGGATCTCACGCGGTGCCCGATAAGACCCATAATACATGCCGCGCAGAATGTGGATGTACACAGCCATGAAAAAGAACGTGGCCCCGTTGGCATGCAGATAACGCAACAACCAGCCATAATTGACATCACGCATGATGTGCTCGACCGCATCAAAAGCCAAATTGGCGTCCGGCTTGAAATGCATGGCCAGAAACAGTCCAGTCAGCAGCATGATGATCAGACAAAACAGCGCCAACGATCCGAAATTCCACCAATAGTTGAGGTTTTTTGGGGTTGGGTACTCGGTGGCCTGACTTTTGATCAAGGCCGTGACGGGCAGACGGGCATCCACCCACTCCATGATTGATTTACTCACCTTGATAATCTCCCTTGCGCGCAACTCATCTATTGGCGCATGCCAGAGTTTGAAGAGAACTCCAACCGCAGCAGGCCAATCACCCAACCGCCTTGCCGATCACCAGAACCTTCTCATCCTTGAAGGTATAAAATGGAACTTCCAGATTTTTGGGAGCCGGACCCTGACGGATGCGTCCCGAGGTATCATAGTGCGAGCCGTGGCAGGGACAAAGAAATCCTCCGAAATTGCCGGTCCCAATGGGCTGTGGCACACACCCCAGATGGGTGCAAATGGCCAACAAGACCAAATATTCCGGTTTTTGCGCCCGATCTGCATCCTGGGCCGGATCCGGGAGTTTTTCGCCATCCCCCTTTTTGGCCGCCGCGATCTGTTCGTCCGTGCGATGCAAAATGAAAACCGGTTTGCCTTGCCAGGGAACGGTGATCATCTGTCCCTTGGCCAGGGCGCTGATATCC
The DNA here is from genome assembly GCA_011089965.1 of Magnetococcales bacterium. Lineage (GTDB taxonomy): Bacteria > Pseudomonadota > Magnetococcia > Magnetococcales > Magnetaquicoccaceae > Magnetaquiglobus. Next base: position 24,202 of record JAANAU010000038.1, on the reverse strand, counting down.
ACTTCGGTGGTGGCCTGGGAGAGTACGTCGGCAGAAGGACTCCAGGATTTGATGAATGGCCAGGCAGCTCCGGCCACGCCAACGGCACTGACAGCTCCGGTGGCCAGGATCAGGAAATCGCGCCTGCTCTCCTCTTCAGGTTCGCTGGCGACCGGTGAATGGGAATGGGCCGGGGAGTGGGCGTGAGCGTGGGCTGTCATGAACTCTTGACCTTATATTGAAAAATGGGGTGATGCTCCGGGTATACCAAACGCGGTGCCACTATTCCAAATTGGTGTCACGGAGTCAAGCCCTTTCCAAGGAAAAATTTACACAGTGTGGCTGGCGTTTTTTGACCGATTAAGGCAAGATAGAAAACTTGGTCACATTCTCTCAACTCAACCAGGTATCAGAAGATGGAATGGAAACGCGAAAAGCCCAGAGAACAGGGTTGGTACTGGTGGAAACCGGTTCCCAACTATGCCGAAGCGGTCTTGATCAAACAGGGATTTGTCTATCGGGTCGGCGTGGTGGAGGGCAAACAGTTGGGTTTATGCGTCGGCCACTGGATGGGGCCGATTGAACCCCCCACCCCGCACCTTGGAGTATAGATGAAGGAATCGTGGCATGCCTGTTCAGAAAATGTTATACTTTATGTATAATATGAAACAGGAATGGAGACCCGGAATGCACACATCAACACTGCGGAAGGTCGGTAGCTCCACCATGCTGGCCGTACCACCATCTCTGCTTGATGCCCTGGAGCTGAAAGCAGGAAATACGGTTGGTTTGAACCTCGAAGATGGTCATCTTGTCATTCATCCCATTCCAAAACCTTCCTACACGCTGGAGGAGCTGTTGGCAATGGGTGATGCCACGGAATCATCTTCTTTTCCGGAAGAGCAGGAGGCGTGGCTGAACGCAGCTCCGCTTGGAAGAGAACTGCTGTGACTGCTGAACGTGGTGATATTTTCCTCGTCAGCCTGGACCCTGCATCCGGTCATGAGACCCAGGGGAAAAGACCGGTACTGGTCGTATCTCCTGCTGCATTCAACAAGCTCACAGGAGTTCCTGTCGTGCTGCCCATTACCACTGGTGGAAACTTTGCCCGGATGGCTGGATTTGCTGTCCCTCTTGCAAGAGCAGGTACAATCACTCAAGGCATCATTCGCTGTGACCAACCCAGAGCACTCGATTTCCAGGCACGCTCTGCAAAAAAGCTGGAGCGTGTGCCAGCTACCATCATGGATGAGGTTCTGGCAAGATTGGTCATCCTCTGTTCATAATCATGGATGAGGTTCTGGCAAGATTGGTCATCCTCTGTTCATAATATTCATTATTGGCAGGGGGATGGATCGATCTGCCATCTCCTTTTTCAGCTCCTGTGGAATCTCTTCGTCCCAACCTTCCGTCTCATTCCTGGATCCTGCGTTCAACTGCTGATCAGAATCGCACTGGCGGACAGAGAGGAGACATTCAAGGTGGCCACAACCACCGGTGCGACGGTTCCCGTACTGCCATCGGCATCATAGCTCAGCACCCGGGTTGACGTGTTGAAAATGAAACGCTGACCGGTTGTGGTGGCCTTGCCGCTGCTGTTGCTGACCAAACGACTGCTGGCCAGCGGTCCGACGGTCAACCGTCCGAAATTGGCACTGACAAACTCCAGCCGATCACCACTGCTGGCCGAAAAATCGGTGATGGTATCCCCGCCATGGGAGGGTTGACTGTATTTGAACCGATCCGCACCCGTCCCGCCGGTCAGCCGATCACTTCCGCTGCCCCCGATCAGCACATCATCTCCAGCCATGCCGTTCAAGGTGTCCCGCCCCGCGCTGCCGTTCAACGTATTGGCAGCGCCATTTCCGGTCAGGAGATTATCCAACCCGTTGCCGGTTCCCTGGATCGCCCTGGTTCCGGTCAAGGTGAGCTGCTCCAGATCGTTGCCAAGGGTCCAGGAGACTGAACTGCGCACCAGATCCGTACCGCTGTTCGGTGCCTCTTGAATCTGATCATCCATGGAATTGACGATATAGGTATCGTTTCCACCCCGACCGATCAACAAATCGATCCCTGTACCCCCATCCAGGGTATTGTTCGCAGAGTTGCCGGTGATGATGTTGTGCAAAGCGTTGCCAGTGCCATGGATCGCACTGCTGCCTGTCAAGGTGAGCTGTTCCAGATTCTCTCCCAAGCTCCAGGAGCAGGATGCACGCACCTCGTCGATCCCGTTGCCTGTCAGCTCCTGCACCTGGTCATTGACCGTATTCACCACATACAGGTCATTTCCAGAGCCACCGATCAAAACGTCCGCCCCGCCCCGTCCATCCAGATAATCATTTCCGGACCGACCTTCCAGCCGGTTGTTGGCCCCATTGCCGATCAAACGGTTGGCGCGTCCATTGCCAATGCCGTTGATGGCCTGGGTGCCGGTCAAGGTCAGATCGACCTGATTGCTGGCCAGGGTACAACTCTCGGCACTGCTGATGCGACCCATCGCCTCCTGAAGCGTATCCCCCACCCAGACATCCCGGATATCAAAGCGCGCTCCGGTATTGGATCCCAGGTAGAATTGAAAATCATGATAGGGATCCAGGGTAATATCATCCGGCAACGTATAGGTGGCAAAGGGTTCCTCATCCACATAAAAACGTACCACCCTGGCATCGGCATCCACCTCCATGCCGAGCTGATAGGCCACTTTTGTCGCGGTATCCGGTGGCAAAGGCTCCGAGAAGTGCCAGACCCCATCCCACTGCTCTTCACTCACCTCCTGATTGGCATTGGCCTGAATCTGATACCAATTATTATATCCACTAAACCCCAAGGATACAGAAAACCCCCTGCCATCGGGCTGGCTGCCCAGATCCGTACCCAGACTGAACCAGGTATTGCCCTGCACGGTGGTCGGGAACACGGTCATGACGCATGCCTGATAACCGGCAGACATGGTGAGGCTCATCCCGGCGGAATTCCTTTCACTCTCCGGACCCACGGTGGCTTGCAGGGCATTATCCTGAATTATATAACTTGTTTCATTGGTATCCCAATTCCAGGAGTCCCACAAGGCGGTATTGAGGGTTGTTCCGTTGAAGGTTTCGTACAGACCCGGGGTGGTGAACGGGATGGTGGGTTGTTGTGCGGTCAGGGTGAACGGGTCGTCCTCCAGGGTATGAATCACCACGCTGCCGGCTGTGGGAGGGGTAGTGCCATCCAGCCAGAAGGAGAACTGTTCCGGTTCGCCATTGCGGCTCCAGGTCTCCTGGCCATAAAAATCATAACTCCCTGTATCATAAGTCAGATAGCCGCTGGCCATCTGGAGATATTCCCCTTTGATCCATTCGGATTGGGTAAAGGTGCCATCGCTGAGGATCGTGATCCGTTCGCTGCCGTTATACCAGATCCCTTGAATGGTTGACAAAGCTGTGGATTGATCTTCAAAAACGATTTTGCTCATGTGTGTTCTCCTGGCTGGGAACTTCAAGGACCGTTCAGAGGCTGTTTGGCAATTCCTGGAGCCTTTTCACAGGTATCCAATGATTGAAAAAAAAGAGGGGGTCTGGGGGATTCATCCCCCAGGGTTTTCATGTTTTCATGTTTTCATGTTTAAAAAAATAAATTTATTAATTTTTTATGTTTAAAAGATTAAAGGATTAAAAGATTAAAATCCCAGGGGCTTCGCCCCTGGACCCCACCAGGGGGGTAACCCCCCTGGACCCCTGATCATTTTGATATCCCACTCCACAACGCACCTCCATACTCTTTTTGCATGAACTCCAAAAAGGCAGCATGGGCAGCCTGCTCCTCGGCAGAAAGCGGCCAGTGACGCATGGATCGATGAACCGGTGATGACACTGCGGATTCTGATGACTTGTGTGCCACCGTCGTCACCGCCACCGGTTCAGACGGTTCCCCCAGAAAATCCAATGCAAACTGCGAACCACCCTTCAGAGCCACATACACATCAGCCAACAGATTGGCATCCAACAAAGCCCCATGCAACGTACGATGGGTGTTGTCAATCTTGAACCGCTTGCACAACGTATTCAAATCCGACTTGGCCCCGGGAAACTTCCGCCGTGCCAAAGCCAACGTATCGATCACCCGGGCAGAAACCAACTCCGGACGCTGCAACCGCTTCAGTTCCGCATTGAGAAACCCCAGATCAAAAGCGGCATTGTGAATCACCAACCCATCCGTACCGATGAACTGCAAAAACTCATCGACCATTTCAAAAAATTTGGGGGCATGCGCCACCTGGGCATCGGTGATGCCATGGATCCGGGTGGCCTCTGCCGGAATGGAACGTTCGGGATGGATATACCACTGACGACTCTCTCCCTTGCGCAAACGCACCAGTTCAACACACCCCAACTCAACGATCCGATCTCCATTGGCATGGGAAAGACCAGTCGTTTCCGTATCCAGGACAATCAGACGGCTCATAACAACAGATGCTCCTCCTCGGTTTCCTCTTCACCGGTCAATCGTTTGGCCAGCCGTTCGGCATTCCAGACGCAATCATACACCGAAACCCCGTCGCGCCAGTTGGCACGCATATGAATGCCCGAATAGGGTTGCAAAGCCTGATCCAAAGCCTCCAGACGTTTGTGATGGCCGACATGATATTGAGGGATGGCGGCGTGATAACGGGTCAAACGGGTGAACTCCGGGCTGCCGGTAATGGTCAAACAGTCGGTCAGATCCTTTTGGATCCACTCGGCCACAGCCCCTTGCGGCATGGTCAAGGCGGTTTGATCCATGGCCCCACCCAAAAAGGCGGTCAAAAGAATGCGTCCCTCTGGTGCCCGTTCCGGAAACAACGAAGAGGAGAACAACGCCCCCAACGTGCGCACCTGCTCCCGGCGCGGCAACAAAAATCCGAAGCCGTCCAAAGGATGGGCCACCTGACGCCGTTCATAACCGCACGCCATGGAGACAATCGGGGCATAGGCAATGCTCGACAGAATGCGGCTGGCCACCGGCAACGTGGTGAACAGCACCCGGGCCGCTGCATGCGCGGGCATGGCCATCACCACCTGGTCAGCCTGTTCCAACCCCTGTTCTCCGTGACGGTTTTTCCATTCGATCTGCCAGCCTCCCCCTTCGACAGGCCGCAATCCCACCACTTCATGATGGCAGCGCACCGATCCAGGGGGCAAACGTTGGGCCAGCGTGGCGGGCAACAACTCCATGCCCTCATCAAACGAGACCAGACGTCCCCGCGGTGCCCCCATGGCCTGTTTGGCCCGCCCCATCATGAAGCCGCCGACGATCAGCGAACCGAATCGTTGCTCCACATCATGAATTCTCGGTACGGCTGCGGCCACGGAGAGATCCCGTGGATCACCCGCATAGACCCCGGAGATGAAAGGTTCCACGGCATAATCGAGAAACTCCGGCCCAAGCCGTCGCCGGACAAAGGCGGCGATACTCTCTTCGTGTTGGACCCAGCCAACCAGCGGTTCTTTCAACAACCGCAATTTGGCCCAAGGCGAAAACAGAGGCGACAACAAAAAGGCAGGAGGCGTTTCCGGCAGAGGCAACAGACGGCCACGCCGCATCACATAACGCCGTGCCGCTTCCGGAGCAGCCTCGATCAACCGGCTGCCCAATCCCAGCTCTTCCACCAGACGACCCAGGGCATCCCGGCGTTCTCCGGGTTTTTGCAAGGTGGAGTTGGGGCCAAGTTCCACCCGATATCCCTGACTCTCCACAGTACGTATGGTGCCACCGGGTCGTTCGGCGGCCTCCAGCACGGTCACGGCCACCCCGCGCCGGTGCAGAAACCAGGCCAGGGCCAACCCGGAGATGCCACCGCCCAAAATCCAGATTTTTCCAGAGGATTCCAAGGTATTCATATTGTCTTCGAGAATGCCTTCTTTTGAGGTCCATTGGCCAGATACCAGTCAAACGCCATGCAGACGTTGCGGATCAGCAGCCGTCCGCCTGCGGTCACGCGCATGAGATTGCCATCGTCTTCCAGGAGTCCCTCTTCGGTCATGCGTGCGATCTCCGGGGTTTCGGCGGCAAAATAGTGGTGAAAGTCGATACCGAGTCGTTCTCCCAGGGCTGCCCGATCCAACTGAAAGTCGCACAGCAACCGCATGATGACATCGCGGCGGATGCGGTCATCGCGGGTCAGTTCCACCCCGCGAAAGGTGGCCAGTTCTCCGCTCTCGATGCGGGCGTAATATTCGGGCAAGGTTTTGTAATTCTGGGCATAGGCGTGGTCGAACTGGCTGATGGAGGTCAAACCCAATCCCACCAGGTCGCACTCGGCGTGGGTGGTGTAGCCCTGGAAATTGCGATGCAGGCTCCCGTGTCGTTGGGCCATGGCCAATTCGTCTGTGGGTTTGGCAAAGTGATCCATGCCCACGTAGACATATCCGGCAGCCAGCAGACGGGCGATGGTCTGTTCCAGAATGCGCAGTTTGACTTCTGCGGGCGGCAGTTGGTCGGCGTCGATGCGGCGTTGGGGGGAAAAATACTGGGGCAGATGGGCATAATTGAAGATCGCCAGTCGATCCGGATCCAGATCACGGATCACCACATCCAACGTGTGCAGAAACGACGCTTCGGTTTGCAGGGGCAACCCATAGATCAAATCGATATTGATCGAGCCGAAACCATGCGCCCTGGCCTCCTGCACGCAACGGTGGGTCAGCTCCAGGGGTTGGATGCGGTTGACCGCCTTTTGCACGGCCACATCCAGATCCTGCACCCCAAAGGAGATCCGGTTGAAGCCGATTTCCGCCAGACGGGCGATGGTTCCGGGGGGCGATTCTCTGGGATCGGATTCGATGCTGAACTCTCCTTGCTGACGCTCCACCACCGAAAAATTGGCGCGCAGCGTGGTCCACAGACGGGCGGTCTGTTCCATGGTCAGGTAGGAGGGGGAGCCGCCGCCAAAGTGGATCTGGGTGACCGGGCGTTGTTGGGAGAAGTGCTGTCCCATCAACTCGATCTCACGGATCAGCATCTCCAGGTAAGGAAGAGCGCGACTGCGATCCGGGGTGACGATTTTGTTGCAGGCGCAGTAATAGCAGACCGTATCGCAAAACGGGATGTGCAGATAGAGCGACAAGGCCCGATCCGCTTGTGCGTTGCTGGAGCGGATGAATTCTTCTTTCAGTTGTGCCGGGCCAAATCCTTCGTGGAAGTGGGGAGCGGTTGGATACGAGGTATAGCGTGGTCCGGCCCGATCATATTTTTCGATCAGGGCGCGGTCAAAGCGCACCTCCTGGGAGAGCAGAGTATTGGTCATGGGTGACGGCTCTCATGTTGAAATCCCTGCACGGCCTGCACCAGGCTGGCCACTTTTTCCGGGTGGCAATCCGGGGCAATGCCGTGGCCCAGGTTGAATATCAGGCCCGGATGTGGGCCATAGGCTGTCAAGACCCTTGCGGCCTCCTGGCGGATCCGTTCCGGAGAGGCGTACAGCACTGCCGGATCCAGGTTGCCTTGCAGGGCCACGCGGCCCTGGACCCGTTGTCTGGCCTCTCCGATATCGGTGGTCCAGTCCAGTCCCACCACGTGGCAGCCGCTGGCCGCCATGGCTTCCAGGTGGGCGCCGCACCCTTTGGCAAACAGGATCACCGGAACAGGCAAACCATCCGGACCGGTTTTATCCAGACCGGCCACGATTTTTTGCATGTTGGCCAAAGAGAATTCCAGAAACTCCCGATGGCCCAGCACCCCGCCCCAGGTGTCAAAAATTTGTACAGCCTGCACCCCATGGCGGATCTGGGCATTCAGATAGCGGGTGACTGCCTCAACCAGCCGGTTGAGCAAGCCGTTCAGCAGCTCGGGTTGATCATACATCATCCCTTTGATGCGTGAAAAATTTTTGCTTGATCCCCCTTCGACCATGTAGGTGGCCAGCGTCCAGGGGCTACCGGAAAAGCCGATCAGGGGCACCCGGTCATCCAGTCGTTTGCGGATGGTACGAATGGTTTCCATCACATAGTCAAGTTCCTGTTCCGGATCAAACGGGTGCAGTCGTTCCAGGTCGGACCGGTTCCGGATGGGTGGTTCCAGAAGCGGTCCTTCCCCTGATCCAAAGCTCAGTCCCATGCCCATGGCTTCCGGCACCACCAGGATATCGGAAAACAGGATGGCAGCGTCCAGTCCGAACCGGTCTATGGGTTGCAAGGTGACCTGGGTGGCCAGTTCCGGATTTTTGCACAGGTTCAGGAAATCTCCGGCCTGTTGGCGGATGGACATGTATTCCGGCAGGTAGCGTCCGGCCTGACGCATGATCCAGACCGGGGTACGTTCTGTTGGCAGGTTCAGGCAAGCCCTCAAAAAGAGGTGATGTGGTTCAGGCATGGGTTTTGCTCATATGCTTATGCGTTGGATGTTAAAGTCAAGCTTGGCATGACAGGATCATGGAACGAAACGATTGTATCGTTTTTAAAGATTGAAAAGATAGAGGAAAAGGTTGAGTGACTTTTTGTGGATAACTCGATCATCCTTTTGATTTGTCATATGAAATTCTGAAAAATCTCCTGGGCATGACTGGCCGGGGATTTTGGGAAAGCGTGGTCGTTGTGTTGTGATCCTCTGGTTCGCGGTAGAGGTTTGCATTTTTTGTGGTCGATTTGTCCACGTTTGATCCACAGGCTTTTCCAGTGTCAAATGGCTGTGGAGATTCCTGAGCCGGGCATGAATATCCAATTATTAAAAGAAAAGAGGGGGTCTGGGGGATTCATCCCCCAGGGTTTTAATGTTTTAATGTTTAAAAAATAAATTATTAATATTTTTGTTTAAAAGATTTAAAAGATTTAAAAGATTTAAGTCCCAGGGGTTTCACCCCTGGACCCCACCAGGGGGGTAACCCCCCTGGACCCCTGATGTTGGTGTATTGTCTCTGACTCTCGACTCACCAAACAGCCTCTCAACACTTCGCAAACCCATAACCAATCCGCGTGCCATCACTTCCTGTGACAATCGGCCAAATCGCCTCCTCTTGAATCCTTAACCATGGCTCATGGACTTGTTCGACCTTTTTGGGCTTTTTGTCCAACGACGGTTGACCTGCCAAAGTGTGCGCATAACAAATACGCATAACAACCAATCCCTCATGATGATTGCCCGGATTGATCAAAAATCGATTCTTGATATCCACCTTGTTTTTCTTGCCCCAGGCCAACAGTGCCAGCAGCTGTTCATGTTCCAATTTGACCAGAAAAAATTGTTCAATATCGGTCTGCTGACTTTTTCCGCTGGTGGTCAGCAAAGTCAAACGTCGATCCTGTTGCGATCCCACCATCACCGTACCAGGGAGCTGTTCCCGCAACAACAATTGCGCAGCATGCACCGCAGCCGCACGCCGTCCCCCGGCATTGTGATAGAAATGATAATATTCAAATAATTTTTTTTCCAGTGTTTCTATAAACGGCTCCCCCCTTTCCAACAATGAACGTTCCAGATAATTCAAATGAATCCCCAAATGACGCAATGCATTGTCGGTCAGACGTTCAATGCGCACATGAAAATGGGTCAACTCCATTCTTTTGTCCGATGAATTGGCCACAACACCGCTTTGGATGAGCAATGAATAATCCAGCGGCAACAGCAAACGCAACAGATCCGGAAAAGAGGCGTGACTTGAATCCTTGAAAGAATCATTATAATTTTCCAAAGCAGTCAGATCCGGAGCCACATCGGTGATATTGTCACGGGTGACCCGGTTGCCTTCCCGACACCGGAAATGTTTGCGCAACTTGTCCGGCAACGGAGCATCCAGCAATGTGATCAAACAGGTGTTGTGCAGGGTGTGTTCCTTGGTGGCCGTGACCGCACCAGGACACACCATGGCCGGAGTGACATAAGGATAAGGCAACCGTTTCTGCACGAATTTGCGGTAGGATTCAATCAGGGTGTGATGCAGCAGCAGTTGCAGAATCTGTTCCCGGGTTTGCCAATAGGCATCATGCAGCCGGGTGGACAGCTCTTCCGGAGTGGCAGTCAACAGCGTGAAGCGGTCGTGACAGTCGGACATGGTCTTTGTTCAAGTCGATAGAAGTTGATCCGTTGGTTGCAATCGTGACACTGAAAGATGGTTTGGTCATTCCTGAGCCGATCACAGACATTCCAATTATAAAAAAAAAGAGGGGGTCTGGGGGATTCATCCCCCAGGGTTTTAATGTTTTGATGTTTAAAAAATAATTTATAGATGTTTTTGTTTGTAAACATTAAAAAATTAAAAGATAAAATTCCCAGGGGTTTCACCCCTGGACCCCACCAGGGGGGTAACCCCCCTGGACCCCTGATCATTGTGCATTGACTCTCGACCGATCATGATCATAGAAACAAACAACCTCTAAACCGAAGGAGTATTGCCAGTGATCCATTTGAGCGCGTTGGAACGGTTTTTGGCCGAAACCTTGCAGCCCTCTGCCATCACCGATTATGCACCGAATGGCGTGCAGGTGCGCGGTCGTGACTCCGTGGAACGGGTGGTTGGCGGGGTTTCGGCCTGCATGGATCTGTTCCGCGCCGCAGACGAGATGGCGGCTGATCTGATTCTGGTACATCACGGAATGTTCTGGAACAAGGATTCACGTGTGGTGGAGGGCATTTTAAAAAATCGCCTGGCCTTTCTTCTGGCCCGGGAATTGACCCTGATGGCCTACCACCTCCCTTTGGACCGACATCCCGAATATGGCAACAATGCCATGATTTTAAAAAAATTAAACCTGAAACCATCCGCTCCTTTCGGCTGGTATCACGGCACCCACCTCTCCTTTCTGGGTGAAACGCCCGCTGCCGAAGATTTTGATCACATGGTCACACGAGTGCGTCAGCTCTTCGGAGGCGAGCCGCTGGTGTTGCCGTTTGGACCCGACAAGGTGCAACGAGTGGCCGTCTGCTCCGGAGCCGCCCCGGAACTGGTGTATGAGGCCAAAGCCTTGGGGGCCGATCTCTTCCTGAGCGGTGAAGCCTCGGAACCATTGTACCACTTTGCCCGCGAAGAACGCATCCACGTCATTGCCGCCGGTCACCACCGCACGGAAAAATTCGGGGTTCAAACCATCGGGGAGTTGCTGCACAAACAGCTCGGCATCGAGTTTCATTTCATCGATATCCCCAATCCGATCTAGGAGTTGTGATATGATCATCACCATGGAAAATGTGGGACCGATCAAGCATTATCAGTTTGATCTGGATAAGGATTTTCATTTGCTGATCGGGGACAACAGTGTTGGAAAGTCTTATGCGATTTCCATTGTGTATCTTGTATTAAAAAGTTTTTGTGATGATGATAAAATATATTATTACAATCAAGAAAACAACCATGGAATTAATGTTGTTGATGACGAAAATAGTATTTTAACGGAGCGCTATTATGATAAAATAAAGATATTTTTATATCAAAAAAATATTGAAAAATTATTCATGGCAACTTTCAATACCATTTCTGACATGAAAAATCGATACAACACGGATGAATCTAAAATAATTGTTTCTTCTTCCGTTTTATCTCTTGAATATATTATTTCGAATTGTGTAGAAACCAAAGTAAAAATCCACAAAAAAATAAAGTCACAAGACAGTCAGCAAATCAGAGATCCTCAAGAATTTGACGATAGAATAATTTTTTATTGTAAAAATCCAGTATTGGAGTCTAATGATCTTTCTGTTTTTTTCAATAAATATTTTGTTGATGAAATTAAAAAATATACGCAATTTAAATATTTTCTGCCAGCTTCACGTTCCGGCTTGTATCAGGCACTGAGCGCGTTCAATCAGATCCTGCTTGAATTGGCAAAGAGCAGATCGTTTTTGAAAAGTACCATGACATTGCCAGGCATTTCTGAGCCATTGAGCGATTATTTTATGGCTTTATTGGATTCTGGAAACAATCATAAAAATATTCAAGATTTGATGATGGAAAATAATGCTGTTCCTGATGAAAAACTGGTTGCTGTCGTCAGACAAATAGAAAAAGAGATATTAAAAGGCACGATTGAATTTGACAAAATATCAAAAAAAATTATTTTTATTTCAGACCATGCCAATATGCGTATGGATTTGTCTGCGACATCTTCCATGGTGTCAGAAGTGTCGCCAATATGGATATTTATACATGATATATTGCAATTAAAAGTTGAAAAAGGAGACATACATGCGATTTTATTTATCGAAGAGCCGGAAGCCCATTTGCATCCGGAAGTTCAGGTCAAGCTGACGGAGATTTTTGCAGGGTTGATCCAGTGTGGGGTGAAGGTGGTCATGACTTCGCACAGCAATTATATTTTCAACAAAGTCAATAATGTGCTTTTGGCCGGGCAATTGGATCCAGCTCAGGTACAGGTGACGGTGATGCGTATGGAGGAGGGAGGGAGTGTGGGTCATCCACTTCCGGTGGATGCGTTGGGGGTGGATGATGAGAATTTTGTGGATGTGGCGGAGCGGTTGTATGAAGAAAAGATGGCTCTGTTTGCACGGATTTCCGGCTGATGTGGAAGCAATTTGATGCAGAGCCGTTGTTTGGCATTCAGCGGCAATCTTGTGAAGAGAATGGAGTCCAGGTCACACTGTGTGATGTTTTGCTGGATCATGGTATGTTGGACGCTGATCATGTGCGGATTTTCAAGCCGGATGCTTTTTTTTCAGCGCGCATCGTGTCAAATCCACCCAAATCTGTGGACTGCCTGGTGATTGTCAAAAAGGATTGTCCTGGAGAGGTGATGATATGGTTGATTGAGAATCGGGATATTAAAAACAGGGAGGGGTTTCAATCTCGCGAGATCGAGGAAAAATTCAAGACAACGCTTGAGTGGTTGGATGAGCATTTCAAGGATTTTCTGACGACGGTGCGCCTTGTGTCCATCAAGGCTTGGTTTGTCACCACACTGTATCAACATATGAATGAAGATGTTCAGAGAAGACGTTTTCGAGGGCTTTCATTGGATGTATTTCAATCCAGAACATTGCGTTTTGGCAATTTACCGGTTCAGATTGAGCCATTGCTTTCTCCTCAACAGATTTGTTATTGGTAAAATAAAAATAATCTCCATAGGATCAGTCGTAGAGTCAATACATCATTATTATGGGTCCAGGGGGGTTACCCCCCTGGTGGGGTCCAGGGGTGAAACCCCTGGGACTTTAAATCTTTTAAATCTTTTAAATCTTTTAAATCTTTTAAATCTTTTAAACAAAAATATTTATAAATTATTTTTAAACATGAAAACATGAAAACATGAAAACCCTGGGGGATGAATCCCCCAGACCCCCTCTTTTCTTTCAATCATTGGATATTCATGCTCGGCTCAGGAATCACCAAACAACCCTAAGGGGAAATTGAATGGATGATACACATGTATTGGCGGTGATCGGCGATCCGATTCACCATTCATTGTCTCCGTTCATGCACAATCTGGCCTATGCGGAGTTGGGCATGAAGAACCGTTATTATGTCCCGTTGCATGTGCGGGCCGAACGGTTGACCGCCGCCATCGAGCACATGCGCGCACTGGGGATCGAAGGGTTCAATGCCACCATTCCCCACAAAGAAAATCTCGTGCCACTCATGCACGAACTCGATCCCATGGCGCGAACCATGGGTGCGGTCAATACCGTGGTGATCCATGCCGATGGTCGCTTGTCCGGATACAACACGGATGGTTATGGTTTTGTGCAGGCATTGCGACAGGTCCATGCAGAGCCGTTGACCGGGCGCATTCTGGTATTGGGTGCTGGCGGTGCTGCGCGCGGGGTGGTGGCAGGTTTGCTGCAAGAAGGCGCAACAGCCATTCGGATCATGAATCGTACTCCCGAACGGGCAGTGACCCTGGCAGCCCGTTTTCAACCGTTTTTTCCGGAACAGACGGTGATCCCCATGCCGTGGAGTGACACATTGCCAGCCTGTGATCTGCTGATCAATACCACCAGCTTGGGCATGGACAGTCAGGCCGGTGCCGTGCCCGATCTCCGTCAACTGCCGGAGACGGCACTCGTGTATGACATTGTCTACTCTCCCCCCATGACCCCATTGTTGCAGACAGCGCGGTTGCGCGGTTTGCAGGTGGAAAACGGTTTGGGCATGTTGATTCATCAGGGTGCCCGGGCTTTTCAAATCTGGACCGGTCAACCCATGCCAGTGGCAGCGGTTGAAAAAGGGTTGCGTGCGCAGCGTGGAATCGGTTCGTTGTCAACATATTAAAAAAAAAGAGGGGGTCTGGGGGATTCATCCCCCAGGGTTTTGAATTTTCTTTAAAAATAAAAATATTTAAAGTTTTTGCTTTAAAGATTAAAAGATTAAAGTCCCAGGGGCGTTGCCCCTGGACCCCACCAGGGGCCTAAGGCCCCTGGACCCGTAATCGTGTCCATGACTCCTGACTGGAGATCCGGATCACACCATTTCAAACCGGTTATGGTTTTGGTTCAGAATTGAAAATAAATGAAATCCACACGTTGGAAGCCGCGGAGATTCAGGATGCCCAGAAACAACAGGGTGACGGTCGTCACCTCTCCCCAGTAGTGTATCCGGGGCCAGGTGGTCAAACGCGGGGCCAGGTACAACTCCACCCAGGCATGCAACCATAGAAAAATCGAGTAATAAAACGCCTTGGCAAACAGGAACCAGGCATATTCATGTTCCCGTGCCGTATCGGTGAAGGGTGAGAGAGTCAGATAATGCATCAGACAGGTCAGATCGGTTTCCCGGAAGATCAGCCAGCCAAACTGTGTCAAAACAAACATCAGCAGCCAGCGTGCGACATTCATTCCTGGTATTTTCCCAAGTGCCAGCAAGGGGCGCATGGTGCCGGCAACACGGTAGACAATGATCAGCACCCCATGAAACACACCCCACAGCACGAAGTTCCAACTCGCCCCGTGCCACAATCCGCACAAGAAGAAGGTCACCAGAATATTGAACACATAACGTCCAGCCACAACCCGGGAACCGCCCAATGGAATATACAGATAATCCCGGATCCAGTTTGACAAAGAGATGTGCCACCGTTGCCAGAACTCTTGGGGCGAGGTGGCCAGATAGGGATGGTGAAAGTTCCGGCTCAACTCGATGCCGAACAGACGCGCCACACCCCGGGCAATGTCGGTGTAACCGGCAAAATCGGCCAGAATCTGGATGGTAAAGGCAAACACTCCGGCCCACAGCACCCAAAACGGCGGATCCTGGAGCAAAAATACATTATTCACAATCAGGGCCACGTTGTCTGCAATGACCAGTTTTTCAAAAAATCCCCATGTTATCAATACCAGACCCGAGCGTATTGTGACAGCGGTCACAATGCGTGGGCGTTGCACCTGGGGCAGGATTTCGCCAGCGCGGCCAATCGGTCCTGCCACGAGCTGAGGAAAAAAACTGACATAGACGGCGAATTCCACCCAGTTGTGACAGGCTGGAATGCGTCCACGGTAGACATCCACGGTATAGCTGATCGATTGGAAGGTATAAAACGAGATCCCCACTGGCAACAGGATCTCCAGCACCAGACGCACGGGTGCGATTCCGAACCAGGAGAGCAGGGTGTGTACGTTCTCGACAAAAAAGCCAAAATATTTGAAAATGGACAAAAGCCCCAGATTGGCCACCAGGCTGATCAGCAGCAGTCGTTGTCGATGGTCTGGGTAACGTTCCATGGCCAGGGCGACCCCGAAATCGATGGTCGAGGTCACCAACAATGGATACAGAAACCAGGGATGGATATAGCCGTAAAAAAATCCGCTGGCCAATAAAAGAAAATAGAGCTGGTGGCGTGAAGACAATTGCCAATAGATGGTCAGGGCAGCCAACAGGAAGATCAAAAAATCAATCGAATGAAATATCATGACTGAACCCTTCATTCCCGTGCGCGCAACGCGCCTCGCATTTGGCTGGCGGGGAGTCTATCAAAGAATCCTGGCTGCAAAAAGTGTTTCTGTCTTGTTTTTGTTGACAGTCATGCTTTTGGTTCCCGCGTTGCCAGGTCGTTTCGCTCCGGTGATCTCTTTTGACGATGCCCGGCGCAAGGTGTTGGCAGCCACCCGACCGGATTTTGTATTCATTGGCAATTCCATGGTTTTTTCCCGAATCGATCTGGCCGCTCTGGCCACGGCTGAGGGGGGTGGTTCCGGGATGTATTTGACGGGTGGTGGTCTTTTTTCCGCCCATTGGTATTTGTGGTTCAAGAATGAGCTGATTGCTTCTGGTCATCGGCCATGCGCCACTTTCATTTTTTTTCGGGAGGATGAACTGACCAACCCTTACCGTGAGGTGAACACGCCAGAAGAGCGTGCCTTGTTGGCCAAGGCTTCTGTGGATCAGGAGCAGGAGCTGCATCAGGTATTGGCGTTACATCAACCTTTCATGGATCGGGTTGAAAGCTTGCTGTATGCCGTGTATCCCATTCAGTTGCGGCGCGCGGATGTGGAGTGGACTTTGGACACGTTGGCTTTGCTTCCGGCGTTATCCGGTTTTTCTCAAACCATGTGGCGCAAGAAATTCGCCTCTTCTTCTTGGACCCGGCATGAGGAAGAGGCTTTCATGGCAAGTCGGGGTGCATTCAAGCGGGAGATTCGGGATGTGCTTTTCAACAGCAACGGTTTCCGCAGTCGTCCTGCCGTGCGCACCGAGAGTGTGGTTTCAAATGGGTTTCGTTCGATTTTTTCCGAGCAGGTTTCCGGTTCCTTGTTGCCTGCGATGTTGCGTTTGGCCCGTGAGAATGGTGTGCGTTTGATTTTTGTGCGTGTCAAGCCGCGTCCCTCTTTGGATGGTTCTCATCTGAGGCGTTCGGAGTTGGAGAAGCGTTATTTTGCCGAGTTGCGTGCGTATTTGGCGATCAACGGCGGCAGCTTGCATGATGAGACCGGGGATGAGCGTTGGTTGCCGGAACATTATTATGATCAATGGCATATAGCGCCGCGTTTCATGTCTTTGTACACAGAGCGTTTCCTGGCGGGTCAGCCTGATGTTTTTGCGCGTGCGGAGCGTTCCTGCCAGAAGTGAATCGCTCCCGGAGCCAACGCATCAGCCGCACTTGGAGTATCCGCACTCCAAACAGGTGTCACAACCGTCCAGGCGTGTGACCGAAAATTGCCCACACTTGGGACACTGGGCATTGCCCACCCCACCTCGTTCCGCCACGGCCTGGCGTTTGGCAGCCAGGTCCGGAGGGAGTTCAGCGGGTTGAATCATGCCGATTTTGATCAGATGACGTTCAATACACTCTCCGATCTCTGCCACCAGACTGGGCATGTACTTGCCGCCCGGCTTGAAATAACCGCCGCGCGGATCAAAGACCGAACGCATCTCCTCCACCAGAAACGTGGCATCCCCGCCATGACGAAACACCGCGGACATCACCCGGGTCAAGGCCACAATCCAGGCAAAGTTGTCCATGTTTTTGGAATTGATGAAAATTTCAAACGGACGCCGTCTGCCGTTCACGACAATATCATTGATGGTGACATAAAAAGCATGCTCAAAAAGCGGCGTTTTGATTTTATAGGTGCTCCCCTCCAAATCTTCCGGACGTCGCAACACGGGTTGCAACTGAATCACCTCGGCTACAGATTTGACCGGCTCTTGAGGTGAAGATTCCACCTCTGCAACAGGTGCAACCTCTTCGGTCTTTTTGGTGGCAACCTCATAGCCGACAATCTTGTTTTGGATTTTGACCGTCATGGCACCATACTCGGAAATGGCAGGAGTGATACTGGCGGAACGTGGAGCAAGTTGCGCGCCGAAATGAGGGGCATGATGAAAGGGTTGACAGTGTTCGTCAATCGCCTGCCTGTCCTCTTCATCACAAGCGCATGTGCATGTGTGCAATTTTTATGGACCAACGCGGTGCGATCCGTGTAAACTGAGGCTGTTTTTCGTTTGGAATGGGTACGATGGATTCAAGCAATAGAGGGCATGTCACCATGGACGATACCCAGCCTCCGGTTCCTCCGATCTTGCGGATGGAATACGCCTTTCTCAATCTGGCCAGACCGCGTGTCACCCTGAACACCACCATGGGCACCATTCAGTTGGAGCTGGAGCCGTCCAAAGCGCCGGTTACCGTGGCCAACATGCTGGCGTATGTGCAGGATGGCTTTTATGTCAACACTTTGTTTCATCGAGTGATTGCGAATTTCATGATTCAGGGGGGTGGTTTTGAGTCGCAGCTCGTGTACAAAACGCCGACCTATGCCCCGATTCCTTTGGAATCGGCCAATGGATTGAGCAATCTGCGTGGCACGATTGCCATGGCCCGCACCAACGATCCCAACTCGGCCACTGCGCAATTTTTCATCAATCATGTGGACAATGGGTTTTTGAACTATGCCGGCAGTGCCTCACTTGGCTATGCGGTTTTTGGTCGTGTGGTGTCGGGCATGTCGGTTGTGGATCAGATTGCGGGTGTTTCCACCACGACCGTGGCTCCTCATCAGAATGTACCTCAGACCGATGTCAAGATCTCTGCTGCCTCACTGTCCCAGACTGCCATTCATATCAGTGTGGATGGAACCGTGGTGGTGGCCAACCTGGAAAGCGGTGCCAGTTGGGAGTACAGCATCAATGGCGGTCAAAGCTGGACGGCTGGCTCTGGCAATCGGTTTACGTTGCCGGTTGGGACGCATGCCGCAGGTGCAGTGCGGATTCGTCAGACCGATGGGGCGGGCAATATCAGTTTGATTTCCCGATCCACCTCGATCATGGTGGTGGATGCCACGCCTCCGGTATTGGGAACCAACGGTGATGATACCTTGAGTGGGACCGGGAGTGCGAACGCCTTGTTTGCCGGAGCAGGTGTTGATGCCGTGTATGGTCGCGACGGACATGACAAACTTTATGGCGGCGACGGGAATGATCTGTTGAGTGGCGGAGCGGGCAATGATCGATTGATCGGTGGAGCGGGTACGGATCGTCTGACCGGCGGTACGGGCAGTGATCAGTTCAAATGGTTGGTGCCAGGTGAGGGTGGAGATGTGGTGACCGATTTCTCAGGCATCCAGGGAGATCGACTGGTTTTTGTCAGTGTCAATTTCGGCAATCTGCCGGTTGCTGCTTTGGCCACGACCCGTTTGCGTGCCAGCACCACAGGCAGTGCCACCAGCACCACCCAGCGTTTTCTGTTCAATACCACCAATGGAGTTTTGAAATATGATCCGGATGGCAGCGGGGCTGCGGCAGCTGTCACCATGGCCACTTTGAATGTCCGTTCTCTGGCTGCCAGTCAGATTCTGATCGTGGCGAGTTGAGAGGCCGTGTGGAGATTCCTGAGCCGAGCATGAATATCCAATTATTGAAAAAAAAGAGGGGGTCTGGGGGATTCATCCCCCAGGGTTTTCATGTTTTCATGTTTTAATGTTTTAATGTTTTAATGTTTATAAAATAATTTAAAAAATATTTTTGTTTATCAAGGATTAAAAGATTAAAAGATTAAATTCCCAAGGGTTTCACCCCTGGACCCCTGATCATGGTGTCTTTCTTTCTCTCTCCCGGTTGAAATATCAACAGTTTAAACATCAGGAGTCTCGGACATGCTGGAACCTGGCGCAACCATCCCGGATCTGACGGTTGTGGATCAAAGAGAGGAGATCAAACCTTTGCGGGCGCGTCTTGGCCCTCAAGGAGCGGTGATCTATTTCTATCCCAAAGACAATACCCCTGGCTGCACCCTGGAAGCGAACGATTTTCAGGCCCTGAGCCGCTCTTTTGCCGATTTGGGCTATGCCATCATCGGTATCTCCAAAGACTCGGTCAAATCACACGTTGGTTTTTGCGCCAAACATGGCCTGGAGTTCACCCTGTTGAGCGATGGGGATGGGGCGCTGTGTCAGGCGTTCGGGGTGTGGCAGGAAAAGGTGTTCTGCGGCAAAACCAGCATGGGGATTGTCCGTTCCACCTTCATCGTCGATGGCGCAGGTGTGGTTCAAAAGGTCTATGGCCAGGTCAAGACCAAAGGCCATGCAGCCACTGTGCTGGCGGATCTGGGTCAACGAACCTGATCCATACCCATGCCTGAACTGCCCGAGATTGAAACGATCCGCACCGGTCTGACACCATGGCTCATTGGACGTCGCATTTGTCGGATCGAACACCATGTGACCCGGTTGCGCTGGCCACTGCCCGTGGACGCCATGCAGCACGAACTGCCCGGACAAACCATCCGGGCACTGCACCGACGAGGCAAATACCTGCTGTGGGAACTGGATACCGGACATCTCGTGATCCATCTGGGCATGTCAGGCCGTCTGTTCCGGGATGACCCGCAACGCAACCGGACGCGACATGATCACCTGTTCTGGATCCTGGATGATGAAAGCCGCATCTGCCTGCACGATCCACGTCGCTTTGGCGCAGTGTTGTGGATCAAAGGGATCTGGCAGCAACATCCACTCTTTATTTCATTGGGCCGGGAACCGCTGGAGTCGGACTTTGATGCGGCCTGGTTGTGGCAAAATGGCCAGGGACGACGGGTGGCACTGCATGCGTGGTTGATCCAGGGACGGGTGGTGGTTGGGGTGGGCAACATCTATGCAGCAGAGGCATTGCATCTGGCTGGCCTGCATCCGGCCCGCCCGGCCCACAGCCTGTCCCAAAACGAGGCGCAAGCCTTGGTGGATGCGGTGCGTCAGGTGTTGAACCAGGCCATTGCCATGGGCGGAACCACGGTGCGGGATTATCGGCAGAGCGATGGTTCCATGGGATATTTTGCGGTCGCATTGCAGGTGTACGGGCGTGAGAATCTTCCGTGTCCCCGGTGTGCCACCCCGATTGCACGTCTGCGTTTGGGACAGCGTTCGGTGTATTATTGTCCAGATTGTCAACCGGCGCTTTGAAGACGCCACTCCCCATCCAGCTCCAGGAAACCGGCTTCGTTGGTGATGATGAACTGCCCAGGTCGTGGCGTCACCTCCAGGGTGGCCAGTCGATCCACCTTGCCGAGCAGTTGCGTTTCGATGCGACCTGCAACCGACAAACGCACCTGATAGTGCCCGGGCAGAAAGGGCAGACTGGGAATGATGATTTCCAGGGTGTGACGGCCTGGATCCAAAGAGGGACGCAGCGACTCTTCCCGAGGCTGGTGGGTATAGGCCAGGATGATGGGACGACCGACCGGCTCCCACATGAAACAAAACAACGGGGTCTCCATCCGGGAACGGACCTCCAGGGTGATGCGGAAAACCACCTGTTCCCCGACTTGAATGCGTTCGACCGGTTGGCCCTCGGCATTGCAGAACCCGGCAGCAGTCACCAGAAAGGATTGTTCCGTACCCGGGTAGTGTTGAATGATGGAATTGTGTTGGGTGGTGGCCCGTATATAGTGGGCAATCACCTCGGCAGTGGGACCATACGTGATGGCGCGTCCCTTGTTGAGATAGAGGGCATGGGTGCAGAGCCGGTCGATCTGGGTCAGATTGTGGGAAATGAAGATCACCGCCACTCCGGAATGGGCCAATTGATCCATCCGTTCCATGGCCTTGTTGCGAAAGGTCAGATCCCCCACCGACAACACCTCGTCCACCAGCAGGATGTCCGGTCGCATGTGGATGGCAACCGAAAATCCGAGTCTGGCCCGCATGCCTGAACTGTAGCTTTGGACCGGGGCATCGATGAATTCGCCCAGATTGGCAAACTCGATGATCGATCCCAAGGCGCGCAACAACTCCTGACGGGAGATGCCCAGAACTGCGGCATTGATGAAGATGTTTTCCCGACCGGTCAGGACCGGGCTGAAACCGGCACCCAACTGGATGAGCGCCCCCACCCGTCCACGGATGGTGACACACCCCAGATCCGGCATCAGCAGACCGTTGAGCAGGCGCAACAGAGTGGTTTTGCCGGAACCGTTGGGTCCGATGATGCCGAGCAATTCACCACGTCGCACCTGAAGGGAGAGGTCGCGCACAGCCCAGAACTCTTCGGTGCGCAGGTCGTGGGAACGATCCCGTCCCAGCAGTTCCCGTCCGATATCGTGCAGACCATACCAGAGCGAACGCTTCAGGCCGCGACAGAATTTTTTGGAGATCTGCTCCACATCGATCAACAGGTCACGTTCCATGCGGGTTCAGGCTCCCATGCGTTCCAGCACGATGGGAGCTGCCAGACGGTAAAACAGCAGCGCGACCAATAGCAACACCACCGTACCGCCGCTGGCGATCCAGAAGCCCGCCGGATCATGCATGCTGCCGGTGGCCATCAGATCGCGTGCCCCTTGCAAGAGCGGCAGCAAAGGATTCAGCGTGACCAGCAGGGACCAGGGCCACTCCTGGGGAGGGGGGTAGACAATCGGGGTCAGGAAGAAGGCGAGTTTGAGGGCATAGGAGCTGCCTTCATTCACGTCATGAAACAGTGCGCCCAAAGGAACCAGGAACAGACCGATGGCGGTTCCGAACAGAATGATCATCAGGATGGTCAAAGGAGCAAGCAGCAAAGCCGGGGTCAACACCACGCCGGACCAGATCATGACCCCCAAAGCCGGCAGCAGTTGCACGCTGGCAAAGAAGGTGGTCTGGGCCAGGCTGGCCAGAATCGGGGCTTCGCGTGGCATATTGATCTTGGTCAGGATCGGGACGCAGGCATGGAAGGTTTTGAGCGGGGTGAGCACGCTTTCCGAAAAGATCTGCCACAGCAGGGTGCCCAACAGCACATAGATCGGATAGGGAATGGTGGTGGGTTCGATGTTGAGGATGTTTTTGGCGTTCAGGAGGATGAAAACGGCGGCAGTGGTCAGCGAAGGCACCAGCACCCAGGCAAAGCCCAGGATCGATTGCCGGTAGCGTTGACGGATTTCACGGATGAACAGTTGCCAGGCCAACTCTCGTGAGCGGCGCACATCTCCCCACAAGCTGCGGAGCAGACCGCGAGGCTGGCGAATGCGCGACTGGGCGGAAAAGCGGCGTTCTTCCAGAGGAGGGGTGGGCAGATCGGATTTCATGGGAGTTTGACAGTGATGGAGAACGGAGTGCTTCAGATCATGACGCCATGCTTTGCACGGTTTGTCAACCGTCGCCAATGGAGTGGACAGCGCGTTTCCATGTTGAATTGCCTGGTTCAGACTGCTACGATGCGTTGAAACAAGTCAGAACTGCCTGTGATGCATCCGGAATTGAGCGTGAACATGACTGACCTTTCCCAGCCCCATGACCGTCTGTTCAAAGCCCTGGTCTCCCATCCCGAGACCGCGGGTGCTTTGTTGCGGGAATATCTGCCCAAAGAGATCGTTGAGCTGCTTGCCCCGGACGATCCGGAGCTGATGCCCGGATCGTTTGTCAGCCAGGAGTTGCAACCCTATTATTCGGATCGACTGTTTCGCGCCAAGACCACCAGCGGGAAAGCTCTGTGCTTTTATACCTTGATGGAGCACAAAAGCCGTCCGGATCGGAAGGTGGGGTGGCAGCTTTTTCTGGGATGCAGCCGATTCATGGAGCAGCAGACACGGGAAAATCCGGAGTGGGTTGCGCTGCCGGCCATCATCCCTTTTGTCTTGTATCACGGTGCCCAGGAGTGGAAAATCCCGACGGATTTTGCCGCATTGATCGATGCGGACGAGGCGTTGCGCCCCTGGCTGGTCAATTTTCCTTTCACGGTGGTTGATCTGGGTCAGATCCCGGACGATCAACTGGCCCGGCATGCCCGTTTGAAAGCCGGTCTGCTGGCCTTGAAATATGGGACGCGCGATTCCAGGGAACAACAGGCCATATTGGAGACCATTGTTCAAGCCCTGGTGGAAGCACCGGAACTTTTGATTCCGATCATGCTGTATCTTTTGACCACCTTTCCCAACCTTGAAACAGATACCGTACAGGCCATTGTCGTTCAGGTGTGTTCACAGGAGGCTCCCAAGATGATGTCCGCGTTTGCTCGTGAAATCATAGAAAAGCACAAAGATTCCTGGCTGGAGGAGGGCCGTCAGGAGGGCCGTCAGGAGGGTCGTCAGGAGGGCCAGATCAACCTTTTGCGCCGTCTCCTTCAGTATCGTTTTGGCTTGCTGCCGGATTGGGTTCAGGAAAAACTTTTTCAGGCCGATCCCGGATTGCTGGAACAGTGGAGTCTGCAATGTGTTGATGCGCACTCTTTGGATGAGATATTTGTTGCGCGGGTGTAACGAGGGTATATGTCAGAATCGAGCGTACAGATGACGGATCTCGCCCAGCCCCATGACCGTCTGTTCAAAGCCCTGGTCTCCCATCCCGAGACCGCGGGTGCTTTGTTGCGGGAATATCTGCCCAAAGAGATCGTTGAGCTGCTTGCCCCGGACGATCCGGAGCT
>JAANAU010000037.1 GCA_011089965.1 Magnetococcales bacterium | reverse complement strand
TGCTCGTCTGAGGCATCAAATCAAAGAATCGTGAATTTGTAGTGCCACTCGCCAAAAAATAGCCTCGCAAGCTATTGATATATAAATTGATTTTTTATAGCATGTTAAACCTGGGCTAGGCCGGCATCAGCCAAACAAAAAAATGGAGGATGGGAAAAGACTAAATATTTACCTCCCGGAAGAGTTGATCTCAAAGGCCAAAGAAATTGGGGGTGGGAATGTGAGCGAAGGGATTCGGATATCGCTATCCGCATCCAACTCGCCGCTAAACTGATCAAATCGAGGCTATGGCCTCTGCTGGAGGCCCTGCTGAGGCGAGAAGGCCTCACCATCGCCGCACGTACGGCGCGCTCACTGGCATGGATACTGGTGCGGTCCAATGAGCGGGCCACGACGATACGAGCTTCGGTGGATCCCGCCGATTATTGTTGGAGCATAATCCTCATAGCTCCACGGCGGTTTTTGTTCCGATTCCGATTTCCGATTCCCTTCCGATTCGTTTCCGGGCCGTATCGTCCCGACATCACAAAAAAATTAAACAAAACTTGCGCTTGACCAATTTGTGTTCCACAATTTTCTCCAGGAACATTCTCAATAGAAGCGTAAAACTATTCCGATTTTCCAAAATCGGTCAATTTTTTTTGACGGTTCTTTTGATAATCGATTCTGACTTTTTCTTTGTTTTTTTTCGTTTTTTTTGTTCTTTTCCTCTATCTTCCAATTCTCAAATCAATCATCAACCCACAGCCAGGAGTACCAGATCACCACACAGCCTCACTGATTTCAATAATAAACAATTTATATAATAACAATAAAATATCTTTAATAATAATTATGATACCATCATTCTTGATTGCACTCTGTTATCGTTGGAGCCTCAAATCCACCGGCTGGCTCTATTGGCTATTATCTTCAATATATGTAACAATCAATCAACACATCTTGAAGAGACAATCATAACAAAAAGAATATCCGGTAACGTTCAACCCATCACACCCAACCACACGGCATCTGCCACGGCTTGAATGTTTTGATCCGCATCCACCACCCGGATGCGGGCCGGATCAGCCGCAGCCAGATGCACAAAACCCTGCCGCACCCGCTGATGAAACGAGAGGGACTCCTGCTCGAATCGCCCCACAACCTGACCCCGCTCCACAACACGCCGCAACCCCACCTCCGGGTCGATATCCAACACCACCACACGATCCGGAACCAATCCATCCACAGCCAACCGGTGCATCCCCTCCAACTGCGCAACAGGCAGACCGCGACCAAACCCCTGATAAGCCAGGGTACTCAGGCCAAAACGATCACACAACACCCAAACCCCCTGCGCCAAAGCCGGACCAATCACGCTGCGCACATGCTCCACACGCGCAGCCAGCAACAGAAACAGTTCCGTGCGCCCATCCAGTTCTCCCGGCTGCCCGGATACCAACAGGCTGCGAATCCGTTCCGCCATCAAGCACCCGCCCGGCTCCCGGGTCTCCACCACCGCCCTGCCCAACGCCCGCAAACGGGACGCCAACAGGCGCTGTTGCGTGGTTTTTCCTGCCCCTTCCCCCCCCTCGAATACAATGAAACGACCCGGCATGCAGCCAGACGCATCAAGGTTTGGCATCTTTCTCACGCCCCTTTCTTTGATACTGCTGCACTTTGGCGCGATGTTCGGCATAGGTTTTGGAAAAGTGGTGCCGACCATCCCCGATGGCCACGAAATAGAGTTCTTCGGTCTGGTCCGGGTGGAGCGCAGCATGGATCGAGGCCGCACCGGGATTGCAGATCGGTGTCGGCGGCAAGCCGGCCATGGTGTAGGTATTGAAAGGGGTGGGTGTGGCCAGATCCCGATGGGTCAGATCCCCATTGAAATCGGCAATCCCATAGATCACGGTCGGATCGCTCTCCAAACGCATCTGCCGCCGCAGACGGTTGTGAAACACCGCGGCAATCCGGGTCCGTTCCTGGGCCAGACCGGTCTCTTTTTCGATGATCGAGGCCAAAACCAGGGTCTCGGCAGGTGAAAGGGTGATGGCTGCGGCACGACCAGCCCACTCCCGCTCCAACACCTTGCGCGTCTGCCGGATCATCCGCCCGATCATCTCATCCAGGGTATCCCCGCGCACATATTGATAGGTCTCGGGAAACAACCAACCCTCCAAAGAAGGGGCCGTCACCCCAAACCGGGCAGGCAGGTCCGGATCCTTGAGCAGGCGTTGTTCCGCATCGTGCCACCCCTCCTTGCGCAGCCGGGCTGCCACCTCGCGCACGGTCAGACCTTCCGGAAAGGAGAAACGATACCGCACCACCTCGCCACTTTTGAGCTGCTGCAACAAACGGGACGGCGTGGCACCGGTTTCAAACCGGTACTCACCAGCAGGAATACGGATGGCATCGCTCTCTTGCAGCCGGATCATGACCGTAAACCAAAAACCCGAAGAGATGACCCCCTGAGTTTCCAGTTCACGGGCAATCCGGGCAATCCCCCATCCCTTTTCCACCAGGACGGTCTGGGGTTGCTCCAGAGCGCGCTCCACAAAACGCAGATAAGAAAAAACAGCTCCGGCAGCCACCAGCAATCCGATGACCACCAGAGCTGCACCAATCCTGAAAAGCCAGCGTTTCAATGAAACCGCTTCATGACCAGAGTCGCGTTCGTCCCCCCAAAGCCAAAGGAGTTGGACAAGGCATAATCGACCACCTGCTCCCGGGCCACATTCGGGATGTAATCCAGGTCGCACGCCGGATCCGGATCGGTCAGATTGATGGTGGGGGGCAGAACGCCATTCTTGAGCGCCAAAGCGGTAAAGATGGTCTCCACCCCGCCTGCCGCACCCAGCAGATGACCGGTCATGGACTTGGTCGAAGAGATCATGAGCCGTTTGGCATGATCAGCACCAAAGGCCATCTTGACCGCCAAGGTCTCCATATGATCGCCAATCGGCGTGGAGGTGCCATGGGCATTGATATAACCGATGGCCGCAGGTCCAATGCCCGCATCCTGAAGGGCAGCCGTCATGCAGCGGGCCGCCCCTTCGCCGTCGGGTTGGGGAGCGGTGATGTGATAGGCATCGCCAGACATGCCATAACCGACCATTTCGGCATAGATGGTGGCCCCCCTTTTTTGAGCCGACTCCAGGGTTTCCAACACCACCACGCCCGCCCCTTCGGCCATGACAAAGCCATCCCGTCCCCGATCCCAGGGTCGGGAGGCCCCGGTCGGATCGTCATTGCGGCTGGTCAACGCCTTGGCTGCGGCAAAACCGCCGACCGCCAATTCACAAATGGCCGCCTCGGCACCACCTGCCAGCATCACATCGGCCTCGCCACGCTGAATGATGCGCATGGCATCGCCAATGGCATGGGCACCCGTGGCACAGGCCGTGACCACCGAGTGATTCGGTCCTTTCATGCCATACCGGATGGCCACATGTCCGGAAATCAGGTTGATCAGGGACATGGGAATGAAAAATGGCGAGATGCGCCGAGGTCCGCGCTCTTTGAGGACCATGGCCTGATTCTGGATCGCGGTCAAACCACCAATGCCCGAACCGATGATCACCCCAATGCGCCGGGCATTCTCTTCCGTGACGTTCAGCCCGGAATCTTCCCAGGCCAACTGGGCAGCGGCCACACCGAAGTGCATGAAGAGATCCATCTTCTTGACATCTTTTTTATCCACCCAATCTTCGGGCTGAAAGTTCTGGCATTCGCCGGCAATGCGACAGGCATACTCTTCGGTGTTGAAACGGGTAATGGGGCCAATACCGGATCGCCCCGCAGTCAATCCCTCCCAGACAGGTTTGATACCCACTCCGAGAGGTGTCACCAACCCGATACCGGTCATGACCACACGACGGACTTCCACTGCTTGACTCTCCCTGGGCAATAGGCGGAGGGAGTTGGGAGCGGACATCCGGATGCCAGGCAGGCATCTCCGCTCCCCGTTCCAACCGTGTTGATGGAAAAAAAACCGCTTACTGCTCCACGGCTTTCTTGATGAACTCGATGGCCTGCTTGACCGTGCCGATCTTCTCAGCCGCATCATCGGGGATTTCGCAACCGAACTCCTCTTCCAACGCCATCACCAGTTCAACCGTATCGAGGGAATCAGCGCCCAGATCTTCGACAAAATTGGCCTCTTCCGTCACCTGACTGGCTTCGACGCCCAGTTGTTCGACGACGATTTTCTTGACCCGTTCTGCAATGTTGCTCATCAGTGGATTTCCTTTTTGTGGATGCCTGAAAACGTTGTTGTTTGGGTAAATGGGTGGCCATCAGGCCATATGGAGGCCACCATTGACATGAATGGTCTCTCCGGTGATGTAGCCGGAACGCTCGGCAGCCAGAAAGGCCACGGCATTGGCCACATCCTCGGCCTCCCCCATCGTGCCCAGGGGAATCCGGGAGAGGATAGCCTCTTTTGCCTTGGGATTCAACGCATCGGTCATGGCGGTCCGAATGAATCCCGGTGCAACACAGTTGACCGTAATATTCCGGGACGCGGTTTCCAGGGCAATGCTCTTGGAAAAACCGATCAGCCCGGCCTTGGAAGCGACATAGTTGGCCTGACCCGGATTGCCGGTCACACCCACCACGGAAGCCACATTGACGATCCGACCATAGCGTGCCTTCATCATGGGTTTCAGGACCATGCGGGTCAGATGGAAGACGCTGGTCAGATTCACCTCCAGCACCCGATCCCAGTCCTTGGGGGACATGCGCACCAGCAAGGCATCCCGGGTGATCCCGGCGTTGTTGATCAGGATGTCGATGCGTCCAAACGTCTCCAGGGTCAGCTTGACCGACTCCTCCAGGCAGGGCAACGAGGTGACATCCGCCTCATAGGCTTCGGAATCCGGCGAGAGGGTTCTGACCTCCTCCAAAGCCTCCAACAGTCGAATCGACTCGTTGCTGATCAAAACGACCTTGGCTCCGAGACGCGCAAGCTGCAAGGCAATCACACGACCGATGCCGCTGCTCGATCCGGTGACAATGGCGACGCGATCTTGCATAAATATGATCCATCGTACACAAAGGGTTGAAGCGATGCGTTGCAAATTAGCAAAGCGGAAGTCAATCGGCAACGTTTTGCAAACAAAGTCGACCATGCCATGCGGTTTTCAAGACACCGGGGAGGTCGGATCCAACGCACCGATCCCCTGCAAACCATGCAAGCAAACGGTTTTATACCACAACAGATCCGATTCCCAAGGAACGTCTCATATCGGCTTCTCCGGTTGACCTGGCACGAAACGATTGCCAGACCAGGAGAAAGTATGTAGAATTTTTCCGATGAGCGATGAGGGGGAACGCAGACGTCACAAGGAGAGCCACCTTGGGAATCACCTTTGCGGATCTGGTGGACCCGCAACACCTGCAAAGCATGGCCGAAGCCCTGCATCGGGTTTCCGGCATCCCCATCGGCATCATTGATATCGATGGCACCATTCTGGTCTCCACGGGCTGGCAGGAGATCTGCACCCGTTTTCACCGCGTCCATCCGGAATGTCTGGAGCGGTGCCACGCCAGTGACCGCTTCATCGTCGAACAGATCGCCACCCTGCCCCCCACCGGTCACATCGCCTACAAATGCCAAAACGGATTGTGGGATCTGGCCATTCCGATCCTGGTGGATGGACGGCATCTGGCCACCTGTTTTCTCGGACAGTTTTTCTTTGAAGATGAACAACCGGACCGCGCCTTCTTCCGGGAGCAGGCCGAGCAGTTCGGTTTTGATCCCGATGCCTACCTGGCAGCCCTGGACCAGGTGCCGATCTTTTCCCGCGAAAAAGTAGACAATATCATCGCTTATGACCGGCAACTGGTGGCCATGCTCTCCGAGCTGGGCCTGAACAATCTGCGCCTGCGCGCACGGTTTGAACTTCTGGAAGCAGCCATCTCCCAACTGCAACGCGAAATCGACCAAAGAGTCCACGCCGAAGCGGAGCGTGACCGTTTTTTCGATCTCTCGCCCGATTTTTTTTGCATCCTGACTCCGAACGGCCAACTGTTGCGGGTCAATCCGGCTCTGGCCCAGGCCCTGGGCTTTTCCGTGGACGAACTGCTCACACTTCCCTTCCCAACGCAAATTCACCCCGATGATCTGCAACCCACCCTGACAGAGATGCAGCGCGTCCTGGATGGTGGAGCCTCTGGTCCATTCACGCTCCGTTTGCTCCACCGGAACGGAACCCTCATCTGGACCGAATGGACCGGGGTCAGCGATGGACAGGCCATCTATGCCGCAGGTCGCGATGTCACACACAACCACCTCCATCACGCCGCCATGGCCGAAGAGATCGCTGCACGCAAACAGGCCGAAGCCAATCTCCTGACCGCACGCCATCAACTTCAACTCCAGGTCGCCTGCATCAACCGGATTCAAGGACTCTTCATCAGCGAATCCCATCCAGATGCGCTTTTCAACACCTTGATCCGGGAAATATTGATTTTTACCAACAGCACGTATGGCTTTATCACAAAAATAACTCATAAAATAAAATATTATATCAAATTACACCATCTCGTCAATCTCCACCTGACATCCAGCATCCAGCAAACCACAACCCTCTCCACCCATGACAAATCCAGTCTCTGCATTCTGGACAAGAATTGCATCATTGCCATGCCCGTATTCACCGGTCAACCGCTGATTGCCAATCATCTGACCTGGCAACACCGGCGCTGCGGTTTGCCGATTGATCACCCGGCACTCCATGCCTATCTGGGCGTTCCCATCAAACGGGGCGACGAGGTGATCGGCATTCTGGGTCTGGCCAATCGCAGCACCGGATATGATCAGACCATCGTGGATGCACTCATGCCGGTGGTGGCTGCGTGCGCCCAGATCATCGAAGGATATGACAACCGCCAGCAACGCCTCGAAACCGAAGCCAGGCTGCGCAAAAGCGAAGAACTGTTGCACTCCACTTTTGAAGCGACCCGTGATGGCATCCTGGTGGTGGATGGCTATGGCGCGGTCCTGCGCACCAACTCCCGCTTTCGTCAGATGTGGCGCATCCCGGATGACATTCTTCTGACCGGGCGCGACTCTGACCTGTTGAAACATGTCTTGCCACAACTGGCAGATCCGGAACGATTCCTGACCAAAGTCGAGGAACTCTATCGTCAACAGGAGATCGATACCGATCAGATCCTCTTCAAGGACGGACGCATTTTTGAAAGATACTCCTCTCCCTTGTCGGGCAAGGATGGATTCCGGGGTCGGGTCTGGATCTTTTCCGATATCACCGAACGCAAACAGGCCGAGGCCGCTCTCCAGGAGAATGAACAACGGCTGCGTGAGATCGCCGCCACACTGGGAGAGGGTCTCTATGTGGTCGGGGTCGATTGGCGCATCTCTTTCATCAATCCGACAGCCTTGCACATGTTGGGCTGGCGGGAAGAGGAGGTATTGGGACAATCCTCGCATCCATTGTTTCACCACTCCCATCCGGATGGGTCACACTACCCGTCCGAGTGTTGTCTCTTGTGTCCGGTCCTGGAACAGGGTCAGATCGTCCATTCGGACCAGGATTGGTTGTGGCATCGCGATGGCCACGGCTTTCCGGTGGCCCTCATCGCCTCGCCCATCCTCCGTGATGGCAAGGTGCAAGGGGCTGTGGTGGTCTTTCGGGACATCACGGTCAGCAAACGCACCGAAGAGGAGTTGCGCCTGGCCAAGGAGGTGGCAGAAAAAGCGGCACGGGTCAAAGGGGAGTTTCTGGCTGCCATGAGCCATGAAATCCGCACCCCCATGAATGTGGTCCTGGGCATGTCCGAACTTCTGCTCGAAACCGCGCTCAATGACGAACAGCGCCGCTATACCGAAACCATGCACCACTCCGGCAAGGCGCTGTTGACCGTCATCAACGATGTTCTGGACTTCTCGCGTATCGAGGCCGGACGCATCACCCTGGCCGATCTGCCCTTCTCGCCCCGTCAGGTGGTCGAAGAGACTGCCCGACTGATGCGGTTGGCTGCCCAGGAGAAGGGACTGATGCTGGTGGAAACGTTGGCCGACGGAGTTCCGGAACGGATTCTGGGCGATGACGGACGGGTACGCCAGGTTCTGCTCAACCTGTTGGGCAATGCCATCAAGTTCACCCATCAGGGGCGGGTCGATGTCTCACTGTCCTGGCAAACCGATGAACCGGGGACATTGCTGTTTCGTGTACTGGATACCGGCATCGGCATTGCTCCGGAGCAGCTGCCCCACATCTTTGAACAGTTCATTCAGGCCGATGCGGGCATCAATCGCCGCTATGGCGGGACCGGATTGGGGCTGGCGATCTGCCGGAGACTGGTGGAACGGATGGGGGGACGCATCTGGGTCGAAAGCGAACCCCACGAAGGGAGCCTGTTCTGTTTCACCCTGCCGGTCCGTCTGGCATCGCACACCCCTCCCATCCCGGATGCAACCCCCGCTGACCCGTTGGCTGGCACATCGGGGCTGGATATCCTTTTGGCCGAGGATGTGGAAGAGAATCGCATCCTGTTTGCCGCCTATCTGGCAGCATCTCCTCACCGGCTGGTCATGGTGCATGACGGCCTGGCAGCGGTCGAGCGCGTCCGCATGCAACCTTTTGATGTCATCATCATGGATATCCAAATGCCCGGCATGGACGGCTATACCGCCACCCGTCAGATTCGCACCTGGGAGCAGCAGAATCACCGCTCCCCCATTCCGATCATCGCCTTGTCGGCCCACGCCATGGAAGGAGAGATGGAACGCAGTCGCGAAGCCGGTTGCACCCGCTATCTCTCCAAGCCGATTCGCAAAAAGGCCCTCCTGGAAGTCCTGCGCACCATCGCCGTCACCGGATGCCAGAAATGAAACAAGAAAAATTGCTCTCCGCACTGGGCAATCTCCATAACCGGGCGACCGGTTGGATCATTCTGGCCATTTCGATCCTCATCACCGTTCTGGCGTGGCATACTTCCAATCTTTTCCTGGAAAAACGCGCTCAGGACCGTTTTGAATTCAAGGTGGAGGAAGCCCACTGGTCGATCCTCAAACGGATGCGCGAGTACGAACAGGTGTTGCGCGGCGGTGTCGGTCTGCTCAATACCGCAGGCGAAGTGACCCGCGAAGATTGGCATCACTATGTCACCACCCTCCAGATCGATACCTACTGGCCCGGCATTCAGGGGATCGGGTTTACACGCATGATCCCTCCCGAAGAACGAGAGGGCCTGGAACGACAGATTCAGGCCGAAGGGTTTCCCGGCTTTGCCATCCGTCCGGAGGGAAAACGGGATCAATACAGCGCCATTCTCTTTCTGGAACCCTTCTCAGGCCGCAATCTGCGCGCTTTTGGTTACGACATGTGGTCGGAATCCATCCGACGCGCAGCCATGCAACAGGCGCGCGACAGCGGTCAGGCTGCTTTGTCCGGACGGGTCACGCTGGTTCAGGAGACGGATCGCGACGTGCAGCCCGGTTTTCTCATGTATCTTCCGGTCTACAAGAAAGATCTGCCGATCCAAACCGTGGAACAACGACGCAGCGCACTCCACGGTTTTGTCTACAGCCCGTTTCGCATGCGCGATCTGATGGAAGGGATTCTGGGTCATGGGGATCGCAATCTGGATTTCGAGTTGTACGATGGTGGCCAGCCCGATCCAACCCGCCTGCTCCACTCCACCCACGCCATGGACCATCCACACCGTACGCCTGCCCGCTATCAGCATGACAGCCGCATGGAGCTGCCGGGAGGACGCATCTGGCTGGCCCGTTTTGCCAGCCGCCCCATCTTTGAACAGGAGTTGAAGAGCCATCAATCCCTGATCATCGCGTTGTTGGGCATGACCGTGGATCTGTTGTTGTTTGCCATTGTCTGGTCCCTGGCCGGTCAAAAAGAACGCATCCAGCACCAGGCGCACCGCATTGCCATGGCGTTAAACCAGGCGGAACTGCGTTATCGCACAATCGTGGAAAACATCAAGGATGTCATTTTCCAGACCGATTTCGAGGGACGCTGGAGCTTTCTCAATCCGGCCTGGGAAGAGGTGAGCGGTTATACGGTGGAAGAGTCGCTGGGACGCTCTTTCCTGAATCTGCTCCATCCCGATGAATGGCCCCGCTCGGTGGAACGGCTGGAAAAGATGCACAAAGGACAATTGCATTTTTCTCACGACGAATATCGCGGAATCCATCAAAGCGGTCGCCCCTTGTGGCTGGAGCTGCACTTCTCCATGCATCAGGATGAACAGGGCCACCCCATCGGACTGTCGGGTATCTTGCGTGACATCACCATGCGCAAAGAGATCGAGACCATGATGGTACGCGCCCGTGAAGCCGCCGAATCGGCCAATCGCGCCAAATCCGAATTCCTGGCCAACATGTCCCACGAACTGCGCTCACCTTTGAACAGTCTGCTGATTCTCTCCAAACTGCTTTCGGAAGATCGTTCCCTGAACGAAGAACAGATCGAATCGGTGCGAGTGATCCATCAAAGCGGACACGACCTGTTGACCTTGATCAACGACATCCTGGATCTGTCCAAGGTGGAAGCCGGACGCATGGAGGTGATCACAGAACCGATTGATCTGACTGGCTTCTCCAGAGAACTGCTCGCCCCGTTCCACGCCATAGCCAACCACAAGGGGTTGTCCTTGCATCTGGAGCTGGAAGAGGGGTTGCCGGACTTCTTCAACACGGATGGTGCCAAACTCAAACAGATTCTGGGGAATTTTCTCTCGAATGCGCTCAAGTTCACGGAGCAGGGCCGTGTCACCCTCCAGATCCAGCGCGCAAACGGGAACCACCCAACGCTCACCACCAACAGCGATACGGTACTGGTATTCCGGGTGCTCGATACCGGCGTGGGCATTCCAGAGGACAAACGGGAGTGGATCTTTGAAACCTTTTCCCAGGTGGATGGGGCCACCAGCCGCAAATACGGCGGTACGGGCCTGGGGTTGGCCATTGCCCGCAAGCTGACAGCTCTGTTGCACGGCGCGATTCAGCTCCACAGCCGCCCGGATGCGGGCAGCGCATTTGCTTTGTTCCTGCCTGCACTGCCCCTCTCCAGTTCTCCATTCTCCCGGAGCTGGTCTGAAGAAGAGTCACCCTCCATCATCTCTGCCACACGGTTGGCCCTGCCAAGGTCACACCTTCCCCAGAACGCCGCAGACCCGACACCGACTTCCCCCCTTTCCACCACACCCTTTTTGATCAACGGCCAACCCGCCACGCTCCTGGTTGTGGATGATGACATGCGCATGGCCTTTTCCATTGCCAGCGGGTTGCAAAACCGGGTGGAACATGTCCTGCTGGCCGCCAGTGGTGCCAAAGCCCTCAAACAGTTGGAACAACACCCGGAGATCGGAGCCATACTGCTCGACATGCGCATGCCGGAAATGGATGGATTTGCCACCATTCAGGCCATTCGTGCCGACTCCCGTTACCACCATCTGGCCATTCTCGCCCTTACGGCCATGGCCAGGCCCGAAGATGCCGTGCGCTGTCTGGAGGCCGGGGCAGATGGTTATCTGGCCAAACCCGCCCCCATGGATGCCATCTGGGCCAAACTGGAAGAGATCTGCGCGGCCCGCTCCCGGCTGTCTGGCCATGAGAAAGCCATCCCGACACCAGCATGATCGCAACCTGAACCGCTCAGGTGCGGCACATGCCCACTTATGGCGACTCAAGCCACCTGGTCCAACTGCTCAGGCAACAGATAGCGTTTGGCATACTCCTGCCCGACTCCGCTGCTCTTCAACAGCTCAAACAGATCGCTGTCAATATGCCCATCCTTGACCATGAACGACATGATCTTCATCGCCTCGCTCAAGGTTTTGGCCTTTTTGTAGGGGCGGTCACAGGCGGTCAGCGCCTCAAACACATCGGCAACCGCCAGAATCCGTGCCGGAATCGAAATCTGCTCTCCGGAGAGCTGACGGGGATACCCTTTGCCATTCAGGGTCTCATGATGGGATCCGGCAAACTCCGGCACCCGTTGCAGCTCTTTTGGAAAGGGAAGACAGTTCAACATCTGATAGGTCTGAATCACATGATCCGAGATCTTGAAACGATCCTCCGGGGTCAGAGTGCCGCGTGAAATCGACAGGTTGTACACCTCACCCCGATTGTACAGCGCCTCCGGCACGGTAATCTTGAACTGCATCGGATTGTCCCCAAACGGATTGGCATTGCCACGGGGCACCACATGCTCCGGACGATCCGCCAACAACAACTCTTCCACTGGCAGAGACGGCTTCTCCTTGCCGGGCCGCAGCAACGCCTCCTCCTGGGAGATGCCCAACCAGTCGTCAAAGTGGCGCAGCCAACGCCGTTGCGCAATCTCTTGCAAACGGGCAATCCGCTGTGGACTCATGAACTCACCCCCCACATTGCACTCGGCAATAAAGGCAAACTCCTCTTGCAACGTGGCACGACGCGCAGTCAACTCCGCATCCAGCGTCTCCACCGGCGTGACCCCCTCAGACCTCTGGCGCCAGTAATCGATCTCGGCATCCCGCCACAACACCTCAAAACGGGTCCGCACCTCATGGATGCGATTGTACACCGTCTCCAGTTTGGTGGCCTTGTCCACCACGGCCTCGGGTGTAGTCACCTTGCCGCAATCGTGCAACAGGGCACTGAACCGGAACTCCCGCCACTCGTCCTCATTGGCAAAGCCGAAATCGGCAAAGGGGCCTTCGGTCTGGGCCGAAACCGCCTCGCCCAGCATGCGTGCCAGCTCCCCAACCCGTTGATTGTGACCGCCGGTATAGGGGGACTTGGCATCCACTGCCACCGAAATCACCTCCACAAAGGCATCCATCAACCGCCTTTGGGCCGCGATCAAATGCTGATTGGAGATGGCAATGGCTGCCTGGGAGGCCAACGCCTCGACAAAGGACTGGCTCTCGCGTGCAAACGGCACGATCTGCTCGGATCCGGGATCCCGGGCATTCATGAGCTGCAACACCCCCACCACCTCGCCACCCCGGGGCAGCAACGGCACCATGAGCAGGCTTTTGGATTGATAACCCACCGCCTTGTCAAAGCGCCGGATGGTGTTGAACTGCGGATCGCTCTCCGTGGCGACATCGGTGACATTGATGACCAGACGCTCATGGGCCACACGGGGCACGATATGGCCCAGATTCTGCTGGCCATCCGACAAGAACATGGGCAACGCCGGAAACGCTATCGGACGTCCGCTTTGGCCACCCAGAAACATATCCAGGCTGTTCACCCGAATGATCTTGATGGCCAACTGATCGGTCTCCGTGCGGGCATACAGCATCCCCCAGTCCGCACCCGAGATCTCCATGGCCCCGGTCAGGATCAGATCGAGCAGATGGTCCTCATTGCGCTCACTGGAAAGGCCGATCCCAACCTGTACCAACTGTTCCAACTTGGAGCGTTCCCAGCGCAACTCCCGGGTGCGCTCCTGGACCTTCAACTCCAGCAATTCGGCATGATGGCTCAACGCCTCATGGGCCTTTTCCAGCTCTGCCTGCTGCTCTTGAATCTGGGCATGCGCCAGCTTGATGCGCTCCTCGCTGCGGTCGCTCAACCGTGTCAGTTTCTGCAATGATTTTAAGAGTTTGCGATAAGCCTTCACCTGGCTTTCAAAAACATTGCGGCTTACCGACTCTGCTGCTTCTGCCAGCACTGAATCGGCCACACGCAGCACTTCGTTCTCTTCCTGAAACGCATCAAACGCTTCGGCCATCGCCATCTCCCGGGTGTTGTGATTACTCTTTTGGAACCATCACGAATTTGGCGTGTTCCAGATCTTCGGAAAACTCCTCGCCCAACTCCTCCATGTTGGAGTCATCGGCAGCGAAACACCACTGAATGGTCACGGCATTGCCGGCTTCAGCGGCCTCATCCAGGGTCTCGAAGATGCCCATGACGATCTTGGCCGTGGTACTGTTGAAATAGACCAGATCAAACTGGAATTGGATCTCAGCCCCTTCACAGCCGTTCAGATACTCTTTCAACTGCTGGATCAGAGGCCCATAGAATTTATTCACATCCTCGGGATAGGATTCACCCGAAATGGCAAAT
Source organism: Magnetococcales bacterium (assembly GCA_011089965.1). Taxonomy (GTDB): domain Bacteria; phylum Pseudomonadota; class Magnetococcia; order Magnetococcales; family Magnetaquicoccaceae; genus Magnetaquiglobus. The sequence goes on along the minus strand of JAANAU010000037.1, from coordinate 13,579 downwards.
TTCCCGGCAGAAAAATCAAAGTCAATGCCAGGAGAACGTTTGGTCGGTTCCAGCTTGATATTGTCCATATTCGACTCCAATGTTACAGGCTGTTTGATGATTTTTATAGGATCAGTCGAGCGTCAATACATCATCATCAGGGGTCCAGGGGGGTTACCCCCCTGGTGGGGTCCAGGGGTGAAACCCCTGGGACTTTAATCTTCTAAATCTTTTAAATCTTTTAAATCTTTTAAATCTTTTAAACAAAAATATTAATAAATTATTTTTTTTAAACATTAAAACATTAAAACATTAAAACCCTGGGGGATGAATCCCCCAGACCCCCTCTTTTCTTTCAATAATTGGATCATTATGCCCGGCTCAGGAATCACCAAACAGCCTCTTACAGGTGGGCCTTCAAGATAAAATAAGAAAGAGTCTCATTCACACCAAGAAACTCGAATTCAAAACCCCGCGAGGCCAAACGCGCAATATCCACAAAACCAACACCCGCCCCCTTGCTCCCTTCCGGGGTCTCTCCACGCAGAATCTCTTTGTGCATGGCCTTCAAACCGCTACGATCCAGACTGCGAATGTGAGCCAGACCACTACGCAACCGATCCACATCATGATTCTTGATGGCATTGGCACTAAAGACAAAATACCCCTCGGCATCCCGTCCCACAGCAAGCATGCCATGCCGCAAATCAATCGACCGTTCCTCGATCACCCCTTCCTGGTTTTCTGCGGAATAACGGATAATATTCTGCACCTGCTCGACAAATACACCGAATACACCCCGTGCCACTGGCCGCTCGGTATTGTCGAGTTCCAGTTTATCCATCACGGTTTCACCAATCACGGCCAATATCTTTTCAGTGACAAACCCGCAATAATAAAATAATATACCTTCATTAACCATTACCTTGCGCAAATTCATGATCGCCATGGAGTCCATCGCCACCTCCTTTTCAAAGTTCCAGACGCAACCGAAACCCCACCACCGAGACATCGTCCCGTCGAGACTCCTCCCCCTGATGCTCGACCAGATGTTTACGGATGATCGCCATCTGTTCGGCCATGGGTTGATCGGCAATGCGTCCAATCAGATCCAGCAGACGCACCTTGCCAAACCCGCGTCGCACCGCACTGCCCACCTGGTCAATCAAACCGTCGGTACTCATATAATAGCGCGTTTCCGCAGCCACATCCACATCCACCTGCGCAAACTCCTGGGTATAGGGCACACGCCGATACCCGATCCCTTTGCGATCCCCTTTCACTTCAAAGGGTGTACTGCCCGCCGGACAGACAAACAACGAAAAACGGGCACCGGCATAACGCATGCGGGTCTGTCCGGCAACAATATAACAAATCCCCAACTCCATGCCGTCATCCGACTCGCCCTGATCCGAATTCTGCTTCAGGGCAATCTGCACCAGTTGGTGGGTCCGCGCCAAAAGCAGAGCCAACTCTCCGGGCACCACCTCACTGCACGCCCGTTCAAAGGCACCGGTCACAATCAAGGTCATGAAAGCCCCGGGCACACCATGACCTGTACAATCTCCCAGGGCAAACAACACCCCCTCTCCCCACGGACGGCACCAGTAAATGTCGCCGCCCACCATATCACGCGGATCCCAATAAATAAAATGATCCATAAAGGTTTGATTCAGAATGTCCACATGCGGCAACAACGAACGCTGAATGTTGCTGGCATACAGAATGCTCTCCTCAATCACCGAAAAGGCCTCGGCCAAAGAATCCCTGGTCTTTTCCAACTCGGCATGGGTCACACGCAACTCGGCAAAAGCCCGATCCACCTCCTCCTTGGCCTGACGCAGAATCTCGGCCCGTTTGCGCGTCTCCTTGAAGTGTTGTCGCAACACCAGCAAATTCTTCAACCGGGTGACAAACTCCACATTGTCAATCGGCTTGTTCAGAAAATCGGTCGCCCCCTCCTGCAAGGCCATATAGCGGACGGTCTGAGCATCGGAACCGGTCACCATGACAATCGGGATCTCGCTGCGCTCCGGCAAACGGCGAAACGCCTCGATAAAGCCCAACCCGTTCATGACCGGCATGATATAATCGACAATGACCAGATCCGCCTCTTGATCCTTGCACCACTCCAAAGCGGCCAACGGATCGCTGAAAGGAACCGGTTCACACCCATCCACGGTCTGAATCAGCCGGGCCAGCAGAGTCAGCACGCTCCGACTGTCATCGATCACCACGATGCGGAAGGAGTCCATATTCATGCAATCCTCAACCACATCGTTTCATGACCTCGCCAGCCATCCGTTCCAACGGATACACCCCCTGAGCCGCACCGCGCCGGATCGCCTCTCTGGGCATGCCAAAAACCACACAGGTCGATTCATCCTCAGCCAAAGTGAAAGCTCCCGACTGCATCATCTCCAACAACCCCTGGGCACCATCATCGCCCATACCGGTCAAAAGCACGCCAATCGCATTGGATCCCGCAGCCCTGGCCGCTGAACGGAACAAAACATCCACCGATGGACGATGACGGGAAACCAATGGACCATCCCGCACCTCCACCCGATAACGCACACCCGCCCGTTGCAACAACACATGAAAATTGCCAGGGGCAATCAACACCTGTCCACGGGTCACCCAATCCCCATCCTCGGCCTCTTTGACCCTCACCCGGCACAAACCATCCAACCGTTTGGCAAAACTGCCCGTAAACGACTCCGGCATATGTTGCACCACCACCACACCCGGAGCATCGGGCGGCAACCCCTCCAACACCACGCGCAACGCCTCGGTGCCACCGGTGGAAGCCCCGATGCAGATCACTTTCTCGGTACGACTGCGCACCAGATGGTCCGGAGGTGGCGGAATCATCACATCCGCACTCAATTTCGGCTGTACCACAGACGAGGCTTGCCCGGAACGTCGCCTGCCAACCTTGGCCACCGCCGCTGCCTTGACGGCTTCGCAGATCCGCATGCGGTAATCCAACAAATATTGCCGCGAACCCAATTTCGGCTTCAGAATCGCCTCGACCGCTCCGGCCTCCAGGGCATCCAGCAAAAGCTGCGACCCCTCTTCCACCAAAGACGAGCAGATCACCACCGGCAAGGGACGCTGGGCCATCAATTTGCGCAAAAACGAGATGCCATCCATGCGCGGCATCTCAATATCCAGGGTAATGACATCCGGCACCTCTTCCTGAATCCGTGCCGCTGCGGCATAGGGATCGGCAGCAGTGCCCATCACTTCGATCAAAGGATCCGAAGCCAGAATCTCCGACAAGGTGACACGCACACTGGCCGAATCATCGACGATCAACACCCGGATTTTCTTGTTTGTTGTCAATCTCATTCCGGCAGGCTGGTCAAATAGGCAAACTCATCGCTGGTGAAGAGCCGCTCCATGTTGAAGATGATCACGAACCCATTGCGCCAGCGCCCAATGGCACGGATGTACTCCGATTTCCAGGCCACCCCGACATCCGGCGCCGCTTCCAGGCTGACTGCCGACAACTCCACCACATCATAAACCCGGTCACATTGCAAACCCAACAGGATCGTGCGCCCGGCAGTGACAAACTCCAAGACCAGAATGCGACAGGTCAACGTGACCGCCCCGGCAGCAGCCAACCCCAGCTTGCGCCGCAGATCGATCACCGGCACAGTCACCCCCCGAACATCGAGGATCCCCAACAGATAAGGTGGGGCATGGGGCAAACGCATGACCGGTTGACAATCGAGAATCTCTTGCACCATGGCCACGCTGACCGCAAACACCTCCTGGTCAATCCCCAAGGTGACATAGCTCTGGATCTCTGGTCCCGGCCCTTTCATGTCACACCCCCCTGCATACCTGAATGACCGCCAGAATCAAAATTTTTGAAAATGCTCATCATCATCCATATCCAGGGTAAAGCCTTTTCCCTTGCCGACACCCGGAGGCGGCAACTTGCGCATCCGTCCCTTGTTGCCCGTGGTACGGCTCACACGCGCAGGTGCGGGCAGCGCCCGCTCGACCGGATGCCAGTTGGCAGTGGCCAGCGTGGAGGTCATCCGACTGTTCTCATCCAGATGAAAATAGGAAATGGTGTGTTGCAACTGCTCGGCCTGACCGGTCAACTCCTCGGAAGTGGTGGACATCTGCTCCGAGGCCGAAGCATTCATCTGGATCACCTTGTCCAGCTCCTGGATGGCGGTGTTGATCTGGGCTGCTCCGATATCCTGCTCCCGACAGGCTGCCGAGATCTCCTCCACCAAAGAGGCCGTCCTTTTGATATCCGGAACCAGACGGGTCAACATGTCACCCGCCGCTTGCGCCACCTTGAGGGTGTTGGTGGACAAGGCGCCAATCTCTGCCGCCGCTGTCTGACTCCGTTCCGCCAGTTTCCGCACTTCGCTGGCCACCACGGCAAACCCTTTGCCGTGCTCACCGGCTCGCGCCGCCTCCACCGCCGCATTCAAGGCCAGCAGATCGGTCTGCCGGGCGATCTCTTGCACAATGGTGATCTTTTCGGCAATGGTCTGCATGGCTGCCACTGCCTTGGCCACCGCATCGCCGCTCTGCTGGGCATTGCCCGCAGCATTGGCCGCAATCCGCTCGGTCTGACTGGCATTCTCGGCATTCTGTTTGATGTTCGAGGCCATCTGCTCCATGGAGGCCGAAGCCTGTTCCGCCGAAGCGGCCTGTTCACTGGCCCCCTGGCTCAACTGTTCCGAACTGGCCGACAACTGCTGACTGCCCAATGACACGGCTGTCGAGGCATTGAAGGCATCGGTCACCACAGCCCGCAACCGCTCCACCATGGTCTCCAGGGCAATCCCCAACACATCATGCTCGGACAAACGGGTCGGCTTGACCGTCAGATTGCCCTTGGCGATCTCATCAGCCAAACCGGCCATGCCCTTCAGATTGACCGACATGGTGGTGAGCGCATGGATCAGGTCGCGCATCTCGTCGTTGCTGGTCGCCGTGATGGAGGTGGAGAGATCCCCTCTGGCCACGGCATTGGCCAGATCCACAGCACGCCGCAAATTGGTGCTGATATTGGTCGAAATCCATATCCCGGTCACTATGGAGAGGATCAAGGCCCCAATCAGCAGACTCACCATGATCAAACGCCCGCTGACATAACTGTCCGCAGCCTCATTTTCCACCACCTGCACATCCTCGCGCACCTGAACAATCAGATCGTTCAGATGCTTCTCTGCCAAGGTGCGGGTGGAAACCCCATCCCTGGTCAAAAGTTGAAACGCCTTGACATCCGTGTTCAAGGCCCCAATCGCCCGCACCTGTTCGGAAATCTGGTCAAATTTACGATATCCGTCCGCCACGGCGTCATACAGATGCATCTGATCCGCTTTCATGGCGGCACGCAAATCGGTCAACTGGTGCTTGATCTCTTCCCGCCACCCTTCGACATCGCGCTGCTGTTTGGCAATGCCCGCATCGTCATCCAACAGAATGATGTTTTTCTCCGCGCGATGGATCATCAAGGCATTGGCCTGAATGCGACTGGCCAGCAACAGTTCCTGTCCGGATGTGTTCTTGGGATCCTGCTTCTGGGTCAAGATCGCATTCAAGGCAAGCATGAGGGTATCGGCTGCCTTGCGGGCCTCGCCAATCGAAATCTGACGCGCCTTGCTGTTGCTGTTTTGCAGACTCAATTTCCGGACCTGATCGGTCACCTCCACATATTTCTGCCAGGTGACGACAAACGCCTCAAGTTTTTGCCTGGTCTTGTCATTCAATAATGGTTGGAGCTTGCGCACCAGATCCTCGATCTCCAGGTTTGTTTTTTTCATCTGCTCGCCAAAATCGGCCTTGGCCTCCTCGGTTTCGGCAATGAGCAGATCCCGGATCTGACGGGAATAGTGCGCGGCCCGCAACAGGATCTGGTTGACATGTGAACGGACGACCGATTGCACGCTGACCAGTTCATGGGTGGTATCGTTCAGTTTTCCCAAACGCATCAAACCAACCGTCGCGATCCCGGACGCCATCAGAATCAACACCATGAAAGCCAAAGCCAATTTGTATTTAATGAGCATACGCATGGGAATACCTTACCTGAATGAATGTTTCTCGATTGGCCGCATCAATCCACGGCAAAAACCCGCTCCAGATCCAACACCATCACGAACCGGCCATGACGTCGCCCCACTGCACGCACGAACTCGGCACGACAACGCATGCCAATGCGCGGAATCTCTTCAGCCAGGACCAGATCGAACTCGGCCACCTCATGGACCTTGTCGGCACGCAAGGCCACCATGGTCTCCTCTCCGCCAACAAAGGTCTCGATCACCACAAAACGGCTGTCCGGGGTGGCCACCGCAGCAGGCAGACCGATCTTCATGCCCAGATCCATCAATGGCACCACCCGTCCCCGCACATTGATCAACCCATTGACATGCGCCCGGGCGGTCGGCACCCCGGTGACCGGCAACAGATCCAGAATGTCACACACCACATGCACAGGTATGGCAAACAGATCGCCAGCCACACCAATGATCAAACTCTTGAGACTAGCGGACATGGAACTCATGCCCTCCTTTTCCGAACGGATCCAACAGGTTGCGCATACGCTCCTCGCGCTGCTGCCCGAACTCGATCAGATGGTCGATCTCCAGAATCAACGCCACCCGGCCATCCCCCAGAATGGTGGCCCCGGAAAAAGAGCGCACATCGGCATGCAGACGACTCAACGACTTGATCACGGTCTGATGGTCACCCAGAATCTGATCCACCACCAACCCGATGCGCCGTTTGCCCACAACCACGATCACCACTTTTTCATGTTCAGGGGGCGCGCCCGGAACGGCAAACAGGTCACGCAAATGAAGGAACGGGACCAGTTCGTCGCGAATGAACAAAAAATGATTGCCCTCTCCCGACGGGGCATCCCGTTCGGCCTCGGCCAACTCCACAATGGCATCGATATTGGACAAAGGGACGATGTAACGCTCTTCTCCGACTTTCAACAGCAGGCCGTCGATGATGGCCAAAGTCAACGGCAGACGCAATGTCACCCGGCACCCGACACCTGGTTGACTGGTCACATCCACGCTGCCACGCAGAGCCTCGATGCTTCTTTTGACCACATCCATGCCCACCCCGCGACCAGAGATCCCGGTCACGCTCTGGGCCGTGGAAAAACCTGGATGAAAAATCAGTTGCGCCAACTCCCCGTCCGCAATCTCCACTCCTGGAGCCAACAACCCCCGCTCCTCGGCCTTGGTGCGGATGCGGGCCAGATTCAACCCTTTGCCATCGTCATCGACCGTAATCAACACCTGGCCGCCCACATGGGTTGCAGTCAGGAGCAACACCCCTTCTTCGGGTTTGCCCGCACTCCGACGCAGCCCGGCGGATTCGATCCCATGGTCCATGGCATTGCGAATCAGATGGACCAGAGGATCGTTCAGACTCTCCACCATGGTCTTGTCGAGTTCGGTCTCTTCCCCTTTGGTCTCCAAGCGCACCTGTTTACCCAACTCCCGGGAAAGATCCCGCACCACCCGACGGAACCGGCTGAACAGCGAACCTATCGGCACCATGCGGATCCCTTTGGTGGTCTCGCGCAGCTCCGTGACCAGCCGCCCCATCTCCTCGACCACGGCCCGCAACGCCACCAATGACAGCTCATCCTGACCCGAGTGAGCCATCTGCTTGAGACGCGACTGGACAATGACCAGTTCGCCCACTTGATTCATCAGACTGTTGACCCGGTCGGAATTGACCTTGATCACACTGTCCGAAGCCGACCGGTTTGCACCCGCCGTCACCGGTACGACGGTCGGCTCTTCAGGAACCATCACAGCGGGAACCGCCATCTCCACCGCTTCCGACTCCGGCTCCACAGGCAAGGGTGTGACCTCAGGTGTCACGGCCAACTCTGCCAACGGTTCGATGGTCAATTGAGTCTCATTGCGAATGAACAGAAAAACATCCTCAATGGCCTCAACCGGCTGATCGGTATGCAGCATGATCTCCCAACGCAGATAACACCGTTCCGGATCCAACCCGTCCACACCCGGCACATCCGAGGCATCGCACCGGACCTGACCCGATCCCATCTCCAGCATCTCGCGGATCATGGCCACCGGGTTGCTGCCCAACAGAAAGGCATTGGCTGGCAAGGCAAAATCGATCCGATACCCATGAACCGGCTCTGGAGGGGGCGGGGGCAACGCAACCGGAGCCGGGGCCGCCACCGCCGCCAAGCGCCGCACACCCCCATCCACCTGACCGCTCACCACCTGATCCAGATCGTGAAGAATCGCTGCCCCCACTTCCGGAACCACCCGACCCGGGGCATCGATCAGTTGACGCATGTGATCCCGGGCCGTCAGGGTCACCCCGATCAAGGCCGGAGTGACCGGCACCTCCCCGTTGCGCACCCGATCAAAGACCGACTCCACCCGATGGGTGAATCTGGCCAGGGCATCGAAACCGAACATGGCCCCGGAACCCTTGATGGTATGCAGGGCACGAAAGGCTGAAGCAATGGTCTCTTTGTCTCCAGGAGAGGTTTCCAGATCGAGCAGCGCAGTTTCGAGCTGCACAAAGAGTTCGTCCGCCTCCTGACGAAAAATGTCCGCTGGATCGCCTGCCAGAATGTTCATTCCAAAAGCCGCCTTACCACTTTCAAGAGTACCTCCGGCGCAAACGGCTTGGTCAGCCAACCCGTGGCCCCGGCCTCACGGGCACGGGCGCGCAGCGCCTCATCGGTCTCGGTCGTGACGAACAGAATCGGCACCCCTTTGTAATCCGGCAACTGACGCAGTGCATCGATGAACTCCAATCCCCCCATGCGTGGCATGTTCAGATCGGTGATCACCAGATCCACCGGTTGCTGTTGTGCCTTGTCCAGACCATCCAGACCATCCACGGCCTCGATGATCCGATAACCGCGTACCGCCAACGTCAACTTGATCGACTGGCGCATGCTGGGAGAGTCATCCACAGACAAAATAACTTTAGACATTATCCGTTCCAAAGCTCAGTAAATTCATGTTCCAAACCACAATAACGGATCTGTTCCGCCACAGGACCGGATGGGGGCAGAATCACCCGGAACAACCCCTCATCCCCACCCGTGGTCCGGCGCACCGCAATGATCAGCTGCACCAAAGAGAGGTCACTCTGTTCCACATCAGAACAATCGAGTACCACCTGGTCACCCTGATTCAACAACTCCAGCAACTGATCGCGCAGACCAGACACCTCACGGATCGTGGCGCGACCAGGCAAGCGCAACACCCTTTCAGCTCCGTGTCCAGCCTCCTCCATCATCAGCAAGCTCCCGACACTCAATAAAAAAAAGCGATTCACAGATCAATTCAGTGGCACAGCCATTCCACCAATTGATATTTCAGCATAGATCTCGTAACATCATTTTATCAGTTTCTCTTTTGAGATACCATGAAACTTATGCAAATTCATTCACCTGAAACATTATTTTACAAATAAACATTCTCTAACCTTTCTCAAAGGAGCACACCGGTCATGAGCCTGTCCATCACACCCAGCGCAGCCAACAAACTGGGTGAACTGCTGCAAGAAGAGAACAACCCGCAAACCAAACTGCGCATCTTTGTCTCCGGAGGGGGATGCTCGGGTTTCAAGTACGGCTTCACCTTTGACGACACCCAGGAGGAGGCCGATACCCTGGTTGAATCCAATGGGGCGCGCGTTCTGATCGATCCGACCTCCCTCAACTACCTGATGGGCGCGGAAGTGGATTACGTGGAAGATCTGTCCGGCGCGCAATTCGTCATCCGCAACCCCAATGCGGCCAGCTCCTGTGGCTGCGGTCAATCCTTCACGCCCAACAATATGGGCGGTTGCGCCAACTCCTGATCTGCTCTCCTGTCACACCCTTTGTTGAAAAAAAACCGGGAACAGCCAAAAAATGGCATTTCCCGGTTGCATCCGCACCACGCCCATCCCATATAATGGACTATGCTGGCGGTTGACTCTTAAGTGTGATAGGCAAGCACCATGGCTGATGATTCCTCCAAAATCGACGATTCCGCTTTTCCTGCCGGTTCCACGGAGGATGAGATCGTCAACCCCAAACCCGAAACCAAACCCGAAGCCCCGCCACCCGCCCGGGTCGAAGATGTGTTGCCTGCGGAACTGGTGATCTATCCGTTGGGGGGCCGCCCTTTTTTCCCGGGCATGCTCACCCCGATCCAGGTGGAAGGATCGCCCTATTACGATACGATCAAATATGCTCTGCATTCGCCGGGCAAGATGTTCGGGATTGTCCTCAGCCATGCCGAAGATGGCGATGAGGTGTTTGATGCAACCAAACTCTATCGTTACGGTGCTGTGGCCCGCATCATGGAAGCCGCCATCAACGATGACGACAAACAGATCAAACTGCTGGCCGAAGGGATCGCGCGCTTTGAGATCCTGGAGATCCTCCACCCCGGCCCGCCCATCGTGGCACGGGTGGTTCATCACGACAAACTGTCGCTCAACCTCGATCTGGACGCGATCAAACCCTATACCATGGCGGTGATCAGCGTTCTGAAAGAGATCCTGAAATTCGACTCCTTGTATCAGGAACAGGTCAAGATGTTCCTGTCTCGCCACAACTTCGGCGAACCGGACCGCCTGGCCGACTTTGTCGCCTCCATGACCAGCTCCAAGCGGGAAGAGTTGCAGGAGGTACTGGAGACCCTCAACATTCGCGAACGTCTGGAAAAAGTCCTGGCCCTGCTCAAGAAAGAGCTGGAGATGGTCAAGCTGCAAGACAAGATCTCCAGACAGGTGGAAGAGGGAATCTCCAAAAACCAACGTCAGTTCTTTCTGCGCGAACAGTTGAAAGAGATCCAAAAAGAGCTGGGCATCACCAAGGATGACCGCACCGCCGACATGGAACGGTTCCGGGAACGGGTGGCCAAGCTGAATCTGGAAGAGGAACCGAAAAAACGGATCGAAGAGGAGTTGGACAAACTCTCGATTTTAGAGACCGGCTCGTCAGAGTACGGGGTCACGCGCAACTATGTCGATTGGCTGACCAGCCTGCCATGGGGACTCCACACCAAGGACAAACTGGATATCGGACGGGCGCGTCAGGTGCTCAACAAGGATCACGACGCCCTGAGCGATGTCAAGGAACGCATCCTGGAGTTCCTCGCCGTGGGCAAGCTCAAGGGGGAGATCGGCGGATCGATCATCTTGCTGGTTGGACCTCCGGGTGTGGGCAAAACCTCGATTGGCCGTTCGGTGGCACGGGCCGTGGGACGGAAATTCTTCCGGTTCTCGGTGGGCGGCATGCGCGATGAGGCGGAAATCAAAGGGCATCGCCGCACCTATGTCGGGGCCATGCCCGGCAAGATGATCCAGGCCTTGCGCCGCACCGAGTCGGCCAACCCCATCATCATGCTGGATGAGGTGGACAAAATCGGGGCCAGCTATCACGGCGATCCGGCCTCGGCACTGCTGGAGGTGTTGGATCCGGAACAAAACAACGAATTCCTGGATCACTATCTGGATGTCCGTTTTGATCTGTCCAAGATCCTGTTCATCTGCACGGCCAACCAGTTGGACACCATCCCGCAACCGCTGCTGGACCGCATGGAGGTGATTCGTCTCTCCGGCTACATCACCGAAGAGAAGATCAAAATCGCCCGCAACCACCTGATCCCCAAACAGTATGAGAAAAACGGCATGCAGTACAGTCAGTTGCGCATCAGCAACGATGCCGTCCGGGTGATTGTGGACGGCTATGCCCGGGAAGCCGGCGTGCGCCGCCTGGAACAAAAAATCGCCGCCATTGTCCGCAAGGCCGCTGTCAAAATCCTGGAAGAGAATGCCCCGATCCCGATTCGCGTGGGCAAAGACCAGGTGGAGACCTTTCTGGGCAAACCGGGATTCCGCGATGAGCAACCCTTCCACGGGATCGGCGTGGTCACGGGTCTTGCCTGGACCGCCATGGGCGGGGCCACGCTGGATGTGGAGGCCATCACCCCGGGCGGTGAAAAACCGGGCCTTACCCTGACCGGTGCCTTGGGCGATGTCATGAAAGAGTCTGCCCACATCGCCCTGAGTTATATCACGGCCTACGCCACACAACTCAGTGCAGATGCCAAGATCCTGACCCACCATCCGATCCACCTGCATGTCCCGGAAGGAGCCACACCCAAAGATGGCCCCTCTGCCGGCATCACCATGGCCACAGCCCTGCTCTCTCTGGCCAAAAACCAACCGATCACCCGGCGTCTGGCCATGACCGGCGAGATCACCCTGACCGGTCAGGTGCTGGCCGTTGGCGGCATCCGCGAAAAGGTGATCGCAGCCCGTCGCGTCGGCATCCGCGAACTGATCCTGCCCGAAGCCTGCCGCAAAAGCTATGAAGAGGTTCCGGACCACATCCGCGAAGGGTTCACCGTCCACTTCGTACGCAACTATGCCCAGGTGTCCAAACTGGTGTTCGAGTCATAAACGTCAGCGTTCCTGTGGATCAGCGCGTGAAAAAAAGGCCATGATCCTGGATTTTACCCATATGGGACGCTACCCTGGAAGAGTCTCTGCGCCATCTGGATGGTGTGAATGGCATCAGCAGGCTGGTTTTACGTCATCCCGATCAACCGGATCGGAAACAACCCCCTGATTTTTTCGACATGCAGGAGGCCTGGAGCAACAGCAACCTCCCCTTTCTGGTGAACTTGCACGACAGGCGCGGATTCCTGTCAGATTCCACAAAAATATCGCGGGAAGCGCAGAACCCTGGAGATAACATACAGCCCGTGCGATCCGATGACTTGTGCGCGCTCATCGTGTATATTTGCAAGCTTTGAGGAGTTTGCAGGACACGGCCTTCGGCGTTTCCCCTCCTCTCCATCATCCATTTTTCAGATGAACCATATCCACCATGGAAGCGATGGTCATGAAGAGAACACAGACACCATTACAGATCGCTTGCAAACCCGGTGAGAATTTCCGAGGCCATGCGCACAATATGGACAGAGGATTGTCTGTGCCTCTGGCGATTCTGTTGATGCTGACCACCCTCCCCGCAGCGGCCATGACCCTCATCGTGACCCCTGGCAAAAGCGAACAGGAGAACAGCGATATCCCCGCATCGGTCTCGGTGCTGCACAAGGACGATCTGGTCCATCGCGGCATCGACGATATCGATCAGGCCGGACGACAATTTTCCAATCTTCACCTGATGGGCCAGGGCACTGCGGGACGCAGCAACTATCTGTTCGTGAGAGGCGTTGGTTCGACCCACAACGATCCGGCGGTAGGCTTTCTGGTGGATGATGTACCCATGGGCAACGAAGGGCTGTTCGCCCTGGATTTCCTCGACGTGGAACAGATCGAGCTGCTGCGCGGGCCGCAGGGAACCCTCTATGGACGGAATGCATTGGGGGGCGTGGTGCAGATCCTCTCCGCGCCCGCTGCCTCTGGTCCGGCCTCGATCCGCTTCACCGGGAGCACCGGCAATCTGGGACTGCACCGGGAGGTAACCCAGGTTTAACATGCTATAAAAAATCAATTTAGATATCAATAGCTTGCGAGGCTATTTTTTGGCGAGTGGCACTACAAATTCACGATTCTTTGATTTGATGCCTCAAAC
>JAANAU010000036.1 GCA_011089965.1 Magnetococcales bacterium | reverse complement strand
CCATGCTTGAATGTGAACTCATCCTCATAGCTGGATTCGACAAACTGTTGCTCCCAGGTACGCTGCTTCCAGGGAATATCGTCCACGCTCTGCCCGGCAAGAATGACAGAAGGACAAACAATATGAAACAATATGATAATCATAAACCATAGTGTACTGTAATTGTCTTGTTCCAACCTTGTTGAATTTATTTTGATCATTCATTGTTCTCCATATTTTCATTATAATAATCGATCATTCATAATGCACGGGCAGATGACCGGAATCAGCCAAACTGCAGGCAAAGAGCAAACAAGAAACGACGATTCACTGATGGATTGTACTGACTGCTTTGGTTGCGCAGAACACAAATCGAACATGTCAACAGATCAATCTGAATTCTTTTGGAAGTTATTTGATGATCAAATTAAAAGATGCCGCTCAACATGTCAATGATCAATATTTACAAATGCTCGTATTTTTATCTTGAATATATATAAAATATTTATATTTTTTTAATTAATTTATATATTAGTTTTGCAAAAAAATAAATAATTTTATTTATTAAGTGTACAAAATATAATAAAAATAATTTTTACCTGCCGGGATCCAAAGCGTTGCATGCGCCGGACAAAAATTCATCCGATCACCACATATGCATACCTGGAAGATATGTTTGTTGTGGCATGTGCGGAACATGCCAACATGAAGGAACTCCATTCTGACATACGGAAGGGCGTATGGCGTTGCAGCAATTGTCTTTGATCGCCGGGATGTTTAATCTTTTAATTTTTAATAAAAAATACTTATTATTGTTATGCAGCCTAAAAAGATGACAAATCAAAATCCTGGGGGATGAATCCCCCAGACCCTCTCTTTTTTTTCAATCATTGGATTCCTGTGAAGAGGCTCCAGGAATCACCAAACAGCCTCTTACGAATTCTGACTGAAAAAAGACGGCTCCTTGTCCCGCACCACAATGGGTTCATCATCGGTGTAAAACACCGGCTCCACAGTGCCCGGATGGTATCGCTTGAGCGCATCCAATGCACTCTCACGCTGCTGCGGGGTCAAACGCTCCATGCGGGCCATCCAGGCCTGAAATTCGGACTCATGCATGGTCTTGTTCCGCTCCTGTTTGCTGACGGTTGTGTTGAAAAGATCAAACAGCCCGGTCGTGGGACGACGACGGAAAAAACGGTTCCCCCCATCGTTCAACCCGATCTGTTTTTTCAATGGTTTGAAGATGTTCTCCATGCTGCACTCTTTAAATGAGTCGTTGGTCAAGCCTGTTGATTCTGTAGGTCTGAAACGTGCAAACCTGCTTTAGCAAGCAACGTGCCTGTGTACTGTTCTGACGGCAGTCCAGCCATAATACGCAACCATTATGGGTCCAGGGGGGTTACCCCCCTGGTGGGGTCCAGGGGTGAAACCCCTGGGACTTTAATCTTTTAAATCTTTAAACAAAAAATATTAATAAATTATTTTTTATAAACATTCAAACATTAAAACCCTGGGGGATGAATCCCCCAGACCCCCTCTTTTTTTTCAATAGCAAAACAACTCTCAAGAGTCCTGCGTCAGCGGCAACCGCAACATGAAACGACTTCCCTGCCTGGACGGCAACAACTCCAACGAACCACCATGCATCGTGGCCAAGATCCGCCCGATCGGTAACCCCAAACCAATCCCGGATGGCTTGTCCACCAAAACCTCTCCGGACTGGCTGAACTTCTCAAAAATTTTCTCCCTCTGCTCCAAGGGAACACCACTGCCGCCATCCTGAACAACCACCTGCAACCAATCCCCAACCCGGTCTGCCTCCACCACAATCTCCCCCTCTTGGGTGAACTTGACCGCATTATCCAACAGATTGTCCAAAATCTGACGCACACGCTCCGGATCAACAGATATCCATTCCACATTGCTGCGATCATCCAACCGCAAATCCACTCCCTTGGCCTCACCAATCGATTGCCAATGCGCCACACAGTCACGCAACAACAAACCAACCTGAACCAACTGCCGCTGCAAGGTGATCTGACCAGCTTCCAGTTGCGTCAGATCCATCACCGCATCAATCCGTTTGGCCAAACGCCCGCTCTCCCCCAAGATGGTCACCACATTGTCCCGCGCCTTGGCCAAACTCCTGGCATACAGCTCCGGATTTTCTCCCGGCGTCATCCCCATCAGACGCTCCATGGCACGCATCAACAACCGGGCAAAACCCAAAATCGCCGTCAACGGCGTCCGCAATTCATGAGAAACCGACGAAATAAAATTGGATTTCAATCGATCCAACTCCTGCAACTCCACCACCGCCTGCTCCAACGCCCGGGTACGCTCCTCAACCTTGGCATCCAAAGTCTGAATGCTCCCCTGCAACCGCTCCACCATGGCATTGAAACCCTTCACCAATACCCCGATCTCATCCTCGCGCACCACCGGACAACGCACCGTCAAATCCCCGCTCTCCACCTGCTGGGCACACAACGCCAAAGCATGCAACGGTGCAGTCAAACGCCGCACAAACCAATAACCCACCACCAACGCCAATACCAACACCACACCGGCAAACCAACGCAACTGACTGGCCATCAACTCCGAATCGGCATACAGATCCTTCAAATGAATCGAGGTGGCCACATACCAGTCATACTCAGCAAAATGACGCACCCAGGCAATCATCTCATCCTGAAACCGCTCTGGATCATCGCTCTGAGTCCAACGAAACCGAATCCCCTCCCGACTGCCCACCACCTGCTTCAATCGCTCGGTCAGCAGCTGACCACTCACCGGATCCACCCGATCCCCGATATGCTCCCCCTCCATCAATGGATTGGGATGGGCAATGATCTTGCTCTGTTCATCAAAAATAAACACATATCCGGTCTTGGCAATCCGGATCTCTTTCAACTTGTCACGCAAGGCCGTGAACGCCTTCACCTGACGCATGGCCACCACATCCGCCACATCATCCAGATAAAGCCCACTCCCCAACAACGCACGCAACTCCGGAACATAGTGCACAAACGAAATCTTCTCGCTCGCAATCAACCGCCCCAACCGGTTGAACCAATAGGTATGAAACCCCTCCCCATCCTGTTTGGCAATCTCCACCATGGGCGGAACGATCAGTTGACCACGCACATCCCGCGCCTGCGAATAATCACTGCCATGCAGCTTGGGATCCGGATGCGACAACAGCCGCGACTGATCATCAATCAGAAAAAAATAGTCCCGATCCCCATACTGAAAATGACGCAAAGCCTCAAACAACTCCCCACGCACCTGCTCTTCCGGCTGACCCGCCGCCATCCGTTGACGCAACTCACGCACCAGATGGTTGCCCATCAGATGCACCACATCCTTGAGTTCCTTCTTGCGCGCATCCAAAGTTATATTTCTGTAGTTATCGAGATCGGTTTTGGTCTTGTACAGGATCTCATCCACCGTGGCCAACAAAGTCAAAGCCATGGACTCCTTTTCCCGCGCCAGGGTGTCGCGGATGATCGGAACCAGGATGAAATGAACCGCAACAAAATAAAACAACACAACAATCGTGACAACCGTGAACAATTTCCCAAAAATGGACAAAAAGAAGGCTCTCATTTCCGCTCAACCGCCCAGGTAAACTGTAAGATCCACGGAATCAATCTGATGAGGCTTTAAATGATTTTCAGCATAGCGTTGATACACCCCGGAACGCAAAAAAAGCTGGAACAGATCCGGGTCGATATGACCTTCGCGCGACATGCGGTGCATAATGTCCAACGTTTTTGACAGGGTATAAGGGGAGCGATAGGGGCGATCCGGAGCGGTCAAAGCCTCAAAAATATCGGCTATGGCCACAACACGCGCTGGAATCGAGAGTGCGGTTTCGGTCAAATGATAAGGGTAGCCCCGACCGTTCAGACACTCGTGGTGTCCACCGGCATACTCCACCACATGGCGCAGACGGGGCGGAAACGGGATCCCTTTGAGCATGTTGATGGTATGCACCACATGATCCTCGATAATGGCACGTTCGTTCGCATTGAGGGTGCCACGACGGATCAACAGATTGTCCAGTTCCTCTTCGTCCAGCAACGGATGCTCCTGTCCCTGACCATCACGCCAACAGCAGGCTGCCAGGCCGCGCAGACGGGCTTCGGACTCCGGGGAGATCATTTCAGTACCCAGATTGCACGCACGCACAAAGCGCAGCGCCTCCTGCCAGAACTTTGGCCCCTTGTTTCCGGTCTGCTGTGGCGTGAGTTGTTCCTGTTGCAGGATCAGTTGGATGCGCAGTTCGATCAACTCCACGCGATCCATATTGGTACTCAATTTCGTGGGTTTATCCACCACCCATTCCGGGGTCACCACCTTGCCGCAGTCGTGCAGGTAGGTGGCGATCTCCAGGGTTTCCCAGTCGTCTTCCGTAAAGCGAAACCCGGCAAACAATGGTGTGGTATCGGCACAGGCCGCCTCGGTCAACATGCGGGCGATCTCCGGAACCCGCCGACAGTGACCGGCAGTATAGGGAGATTTGGCATCGATGGCAGTGGCGATCATGCTGATGAAGGCGCGAAACATATTGGTTTCGGCGGCAAACAGTTGCGCGTTGCGCAGGGCTGTGGCAGCGATGGATGCCAGAGTGGTGGTTCGTTTCAGGTCTGCCGAGGTGAACGCTTCCTTGTGTTCCGCAGCCAGCACCAGCAGTCCGACCCGTTCCTGGTGGGCATCCAGCGGCAAAGAGAGGGTGGAATGAAATAAAGAGTTATGATTGCTGCACAATTCATGTGCTGCAATATCATTGATGATGCCGACGATCTGGCCATCGATCATGCCCTGGAAAAAAGTGGAGCGGGCAAACGGTTCAAACAGGGCATCGGCGTTGTGACCGAGGGTGGTGAGCAAGCCATAGTGGCTGTCGGTGATATCGTACAGGAACACGGCACCCCAGGTGATATGGGGGGAGCGACTGGCCAATTCGGTCAACAGGGCATTGGCCACCTCTTTGGGCCGCAGCGAGCGATTCAAGGAGGTTGAGGCCCGTTCCAGCAGGGCAATTTCGCGCAAGCTTTCCAGGGCTTCGTGGGTCACGGCGCGACGGGCCTGTTCCAGAGCGATCATGCTCTGACAGAGTGTGATCAGGTGTTGGATCCAGGGTTGGGTTTGTGATGCACATTCCGGGGGGGTGTACCACAGCAATTGGCCGATGGATTGACCATCGAGCACAAAGGGGTGTGATCGGGTATCGGGTTGATGCTCTGTCAACTGTTCGGCATTCGATCCCGCGCCACCCAGAAATCGTTCTCCGCTGCGCACAGCCACGCTCACGCCCAAAGGCAGAAGAGGAGCCAAGGTCTGCATCAGTTCTTTCAAACGTTTCGATGGCAGATAGAGATGCAGTGATGTGACCATGAAGCTTCCTCAGCAAATCGCAGATCGCAGCATCACAAGAGATCGGTGCCTGCAAGCATGCACCATGATCAGGGGTCCAGGGGGGTTACCCCCCTGGTGGGATCCAAGGGCAACGCCCTTGGTGGGGTTTGGGGCAACGCCCCAACAAAACAAATAACACACTCCAAAATTGTTTTGGTTTAAATTCTTTAAAAACAGAACATTTTCAAAATTTCTTGCTTTTAAAGTCAAAACCCTGGGGGATGAATCCCCCAGACCCCCTCTTTTTTTTCAATGATAAAATCAACTCTTCAATATCGTCTCGGCCAGTTTCAGGATTTCATCCGGATCAAAGGGCTTGGTCATGAAATGGTTCACCCCCACATCCAACCCCCGCTGCCGATCCGCCTCCTGTCCCTTGGCGGTCAGCATCACCACCCGCGTCTCATTCAAGGACGCATCCGCACGAATGGCCTTGCACACATCATAACCATTCATCACCGGCATCATGACATCCAAAAACACCAAACGCGGTCGCTCCCGCTGCACCACTGCCAACCCATCCCCCCCATTGGCAGCCGTCACAATCTCGAACGCGTAATCCTCCTGCAACTCCTCCAGGGTCTGCTCCAGCAAACTGCGAATATGCACCTCATCATCCACAATCACCACGGTATCCATGCATTCTCACTCCCGCTGTGCGGCTGACTCGGCAGGCAGAATCAGCACATCCAAAGTTGACAATTGTTCCCAAAAACTGCGCTCCACACGGGACAACGCCTCTGTAGGCACGGTCACCAACCCTTTGAAACCAGCCCCCACCAATCGCAACAACTCTTCTTGCGTGCAATAGGTCACTTCTCCCAACCGAATCACCGCCGGCAAACGGTGCGCCGCCAACGCCACCGGCTCATTGAGCACCAGACACGGCAACGACTCCACCTGTTGACCATCCTGCACTTTATCCGACAACAACCAACGCATGCTGTGCAACAGACGTTGCTCATCAATCGGTTTGCTCATGGCCACCGCCCCGCCCACCTGATCGAAATCCGGCATGGCCGACAGGATCACCACCGGCACCCGTTGCAACATGGGATCCTGATGCAACAGAGCCATGGTTTGACGACCATCCATGACCGGCATGGCCAGATCCAACGTGATCAAATCCGGGGGATTCCGTCTGGCCAGCTCCAACCCTTCCTGACCATTGGCTGCCACCACCACCCGATACCCCTGTTCATGAAACAACTGATTGAGATAGGTGCAGACATTCGGGTCATCATCCACCACCAACACCAACGGTCCAGACTTCATTGGACCTGTCATTGGGGGTGGCGTGATTTCCACGGATCCGGTCGGTACGGGAGCCAGCACCATCTCAGGTTCATCCGTGGCACTGCTGGCAATCAAAGGCAAGGTGAATGCAAACAGACTGCCGCGCCCCGGTTCGGATGTGGCCCAGATGCGCCCTCCATGATGATGCACGATCTCCTTGCAGATCGACAGTCCCAATCCAGTTCCTTGCGGCTTGTCCACCAGGGTATCGCTGCGTCTCACCTGTTGGAATTTATCGAAAATGCTTTCGGCCTGATCCTGGGGGAACCCGCAACCGGTATCTTCCACCTCCACGCACACCGTGCCATCCTTCTGGTCGCGGGCCGTCACCCGGACATGACCGGTGGTGATGAACTTGGCGGCATTGTTCAACAGGTTGACCAGAACCTGGACCAATCGATCCTTGTCTGCTTCGATCAGCAAGGAGACCGTTGGCATCTCTGTCTCCAGCCGCACATCGGTCAGGGTGGCAAACTGTCCTTGAACCGCATTGACCGCCTGACGGATCGCCTCTTGCACGGGAAACTGACTTTTGTGCCATTCGATGCGGCCCGATTCGATCTTGGCCAGATCCAGGACCGTATTGATCAGGCGGGTCAGTCGTTCCGATTCGGTCAGAATGATCTCCAGGTTTTCCTGGATGCGTTGTGATTTGGTACGACGTTTGGCATCGTCTTCCGGGCCAGCGGCAAAGGTGCGATCAAATTCGCGTCGGATCAATTGGGCAAAGCCGCGAATGGACGTCAATGGGGTACGCAGCTCATGGGAGACCGATGAGAGCAGATCAGACTTAAGTTTATCCAGCCGTTGCAGTTCTTCATTGCCACGACGCAACTGTTCTTCTGCCTCTTTGCGTGTGGAGATGTCCATGGCCACCCACAGAAAGCCGACCTGCTTGCGGTCTGCACCTTGAAGTGCCGTAATGGACAGACTCACCGGAACAAAGTGGCCATCCTGACACCGGTAGTTCCACTCCTGGGTAGAGCCGTGCCAGGTTGTGGCCTGATAGGCAAACAGTGCCAATCCTTCCAGTGGCTGGCCATCCGGAGTCCGGATCTGTTGGGCGCGTGAGGTCAACTCTTCAGGATCCAGCAGATCCAGAGGGGTTTTGTGACCGATCATCTCCGTGGCCTGATATCCGAGCATGCGTTCTGCGCCGCGATTGAACAGGGTGATCATGCCATTCAGGTCTGTGGCAATGATGGCAATCTGGGTGGCTGCGTCCAGGACGGCCTGCAATTGGGCGCTGGTGGATTGAAAACGGGCCAGGATGGCTTCGGTTTTTTCAAATTGTCGGATCACCAGATCGGCGGTGATTTCGGCTGCCTGATGGAGGGTTTGGATTTCGGTACGCAGTCGTTGTTTGCTGCGGCCATCTTCATCAACGATGGTGGCCAGTGCGCAACGCAGCGGATTCTGGTCCAAAGTGGATGTCAATGCCATGGTGCCACCTCAAGCGAATTTTACCATTGAAAAAAAAGAGGGGGTCTGGGGGATTCATCCCCCAGGGTTTTAATGTTTTAATGTTTTCATGTTTTCATGTTTTAAAAAAAATAAAATTTTAAAATTTTTTTGTTTAAAAGATTTAAAAGATTTAAAAGATTTAAAAGATTTAAAATCCCAGGGGCGTTGCCCCTGGACCCCACCAGGGGCCTAAGGCCCCTGGACCCGTAATACTTCATGGCCGCAACGTACGTCGCCCCCCGCCATCCACCACATGTACACTGCATACCAAACATGGATCAAAAGATCGTACTACCATGCCCGCCAATACCGGATCATCCGCATCCGGATCCGCCAAAGGCGTACCCAACAATGCCTGCTCCCAGGCCCCACGCATGCCATGCTCATCCCGTGGCGAACCGTTCCAAGCCGTCGGAGTGATGATCTGATAATGGGCAATCTGACCATTCTCCACCTTGACCCAATGCCCCAACGCCCCACGCGCCGCCTGGGTCAATCCCACCCCCTCCCCCTGACTCACCGACTCCACCGACAAATAAAACGACTCTGCCTGATGCCGAATCAACTCATGCAACCACTGCTCGGCAGCACCAAACAAATATGCCGGACGAACCAAACGCGCCAATTGACGGGTCAACGCCGATACCCCCTGATCGCGACGTGCCAAATCCATAAACAATGGATCCTGCATCACCACCCGCTCGGCTACCGGTCCGGTCTCCGCAACCAACCCCGCATAACGCGGCGCCTTGACCCAGGAATACTTCTTGCCCTCGGCACCACTGGCCACCGGCTCCGTAATCCCGATCATCGGATGCAACCCGCCCGGATAGTCGGCATACCAGGAACAAGCCACATGCTCGGCAATCTTCTGCTCCTCAAAACCCACCGTCTGACCCAATCCCGCCACAAAACCAGCACCAACCAATTGCCCCCCACTCCCAAACAACCCGGAATCCACCGGAATCGGCAACGCCCCATACGACAAAAAATTGCCCGACCCGATCCCCAAACGATCCAACCCCAAATCACGCCCGGCCCGCAACAAAAATCCCACATCCCCCTGACGATGAGACGCACTCTCTGCCAGCCACGCCTCCAAATCCCCCACAGAAGCCAACTCCAACCAACGCGCACACCCACACCCCAAAACCGTCTGCTCATACCAGTTCCGAAACTGCCTGAGCAACAACACCGCTTTCTGAAAATCCACCACTGGCGGCGCATACACCACCCCGCCCGGCACCATGAACGAGGTGTGCGGCCACTGACCACCCAACAAAGCGATGATCTCCAACAACCGCTTGGTCTCTTTGACAGCCGCAATACAACGTATCCCACGCAACGCCTGATAACGAACCTGAGCCTCCGCATGCCATGCGTGACCCATACCAACCGATGTGCTCAAATCCACCAGAAACATCAACAACGACTGCCGAATGTCACTTTGAATGGTCTCGATCATCAAAGCCAAATTGCGCATCCGCACGGCATTGGAGGGCGGAACCACCCCAAAAATCTGATCCAAAGCCTGCACCGCAGCCGTCAAATGGGTAATGGTGCAAATCCCGCAAATGCGCGGCGTGATCACCAGACTGTCCAACGGAGCACGCCCCACCAACATGCGCTCAAATCCACGATACATGGTGCCGGAACTCCAACTCTCCACAATCCGGCCTCCCTCCACCGCCACCCGCAACTCCAGATCCCCCTCAACCCGATTCAGAGGAATGTGACACTCGATACGCTGCGTGATGGTCATATTTCCGTCTCCCGGCGCTTCAATCTGGCCGGAGCCGCCGCCGCTGCCATGGTCTTGTACACCAGATAATGCGCACGATTGATGCCGTTGGGCAACGCCAACGGAATGTCCTCAATGTGACGAGTCTCAAAAAATGGATAAGACATGGGAAAATCCGGATTGGTGCAACCGAAACAGGGAACACCAGCCCGGGTCTTGGAAGAACGACGGTTCCAAAGCAGCTTGTTGCACGGCCCGCCCACCAACGGTCCATGACACCCCTTGTGAAAAAACAAACACCCCTTCTGACCGAAATCGTTCTCTTCCATCCGGTACTCATGATATTCGTTCCGGGTGCAACCCTGATGAACCAACATGCCATACCAGGCCAAAGGACGCTGCAAATCATCCAACGGCAAAGGTGCATCCGTCACCACCGCCGTCAAAGTGCCGGACAACACCTCCGGATGACACGGACAACCCGCCAGATTGATCACCGGCACACCGGAACGGGAACGAAACGAACTGCCCAGCAAACCACCCGGCTGATTGCGCACAAACTGCAACCCGCACGCCTGCACATATTCATCCACACCAAACCCGCCAAACGAAGCGCACGTACCCAAGGCAATCACATGCCTGGCCTGATGAGCCAAACGAACAATCAGATCTTTTTTCGGTTTGCCCTGATGGGTGTCATACATGCCGGTACTGGCCGGCCCGCGCAACACCGCCCCTTCGATCACCAAAATATCCAAAGGTCGTTGCCCGATCAGCAAAGCATCCACGCACTCCTGACGACGCCTGGGAGAATCGCTGGACAAAGAAGGATGCCACAATAATTCAATATCAAGCTGCTGAAACAAATCCATAAGATTCGGGGCCTCGACATTGAGAAAGGACATGGTGTCCCCCCCGCATCCCCCGTTCTGCATCCAATAAAGAGTCATGGACATGGTCGAATCTCCTTTGGAAAACTCTTGAACAAATCCCTTTCCCTGCCCCGCAGAGGCTGTTTGGTAATGCCTGAGCCGAGCATAATGATCCAATTATTGAAAGAAAAGAGGGGGTCTGGGGGATTCATCCCCCAGGGTTTTAATGTTTTAATATATAAAAATTCAAAGAATTTAAAAAATCAAAGTCCAAGTGGTGAAACCCCTGGACCCCTGATGATGGTGTATTGACTCTATAAGAATCACCAAACAACCCCTCATCACAACTCCAAAAAATCCAAATCTCACAACAGAATAAAGTACATCCCGATCCGTGTCAATCTTGAAGGCTGTCTGGTGATTCCCGAACACTGTCCATGACGTTGTTCTATTTTGCCCATAAAAAAAGGGGAGGCGGAAACTCCGCCCCCCCTTGGGGTCATACCATCCGGCAAGAATCAGGAGAGACTTAGAAGTCCATCTTGACCGAGGCTTGGATGTAATGCATGGTCTCTTCCGAGGTCGCGGCCAAACGGGCATTGGGGTTGACCCAGGTGCCGGACAGGTCGAGGGTGGTGGCTTCCTGAATCTTGGTGGAGAAGCCCAACGTACCGCCCCAGGCGCTCTCATAGGTGGCGGCAAAATTGGAACCCGCAGGACGCGAGGTCTCATTCTCTTGAACCACAGAAGCATAATCCAGGCTCGGCTTGATGGTCCAGGCGCCGGCATTGATGGTCAGGCCCGCACCCACGCCCCACATGTTCTCCTGGCTGCTGTAGGTACCACCAGTGGCTGCCCAGCTGTTACCGCCCGCACTACCGCCAAACAGACCGCTGGATGCGCCGTTGAAGTTGGACAGAGCACGCATCATCAGGTCTTGGGAACCGGCTCCCGAGGAATCCCAGGTCGGGGACCACTTGCTCTCGTTACCACCCGGGGTGGCTGAATCGAAATCTTCACTGCCATAGAAGGCATAGGCGTTCCAGCCACCAAAGCCGGTTTTGCCTTTGGCGCGCAGAGCCAACAACACACCAGACTCCTCGAACTGGGAAGTGCCGTCACCGCCCGTGACATCACCGCCAACTTCATAGATGACCGTACCGGTCAGGTCGATGTTCATGACCTTGCCGCCCAGGGTCAGGGCAATCCAGCCATCGCTCACATCGTTCATGGCCGCTACGCCAGCCGGAAAAATTGGGGCAGCAGGGGCAGCAGGATTGATCAGTTTATCCTGGGCATTCAGATAGGCACCGGTCAGTTGATAATCCACATTGCTGATTTTGCCAAGGGCAGACAGAACCCACATATCGATGTCACGATGGTTGACATTCGCGCCAACACTACCCGGGGCACCGCCGGGCGAAGAACCTTCATACACCTTCACGTCAGCACCCACCAGGGTCACACCGCCGAAATTCTTCGACAACAGAACCGTACCATAGGAGGTGACATCGTTGTCGAACAGCAGGCCATCGTTCATGGAGATCGGCATGTTACCGACCTTCACGCCCACACCCCAGGCTTCGGTCTCCAACCAGGCTTGACGAACCTGCCACTCGGTCGCTTGAGAAACCGTGGGCGTGGTAACACCAGGCGCCAGAGTTCCACTGGATGTACCGGGAGCTCCACCGTTCAAGATCTGATCCACACCATCCACGGTCTGGTTGTCGATGATGCGGGTCACCAGATGGGCATGGGACTTGTCGCTGGCTTTCATGTCCATGTTCAGTTGCAGACGATGCGCCCAGAAATTCAGGTTCTCGTCACCGGCCACATCGCCCGGGGTGTTGTCGGTCGAAACCATGCGGAACTGATAGTAACCACCCAGTTTCACTTCGCCGGCATCGGCGGACTGAGGAGCGGCAAGAGCCACGGCGGCCAGGGCAGCAGCACCCAAGAGGATCGATTTCTTCATTTTCTTTGTCTCCAAGTTCGTTGCTAGTTTTGTCCCCGGCCAACCCGGGATCCGGTTTATGTTTCTTTTGCAACACCCTGTTGCGAAAGTGCCACATCTGGATGGGAATGAGCTTATATTGATCTTCCCGTTCCCTGTCAAGCAAAAAATGCACAACATCCTCATTTTTTTTCACATCTGCGTCAACCCGACTCATTTGCTCTCTTTTTTAACCATTTCGAGTCGTCGTTGCCACCAATACCATATGAATATGCAATGGGAGGGCCAAATTTTGAGATAAATTTAAAAATCTTTTTTTTCAATAATTTATTAAAAAACCACCCCATGAACAGACAGTCATGACGCCAAAAGCACACTGTCATGAAAATGTCACAGTCGGCTCTCTCACGCCCCATCCCACCTCTTTTGCGGGTTGCAATAATAATCGCTACCATCTTGACAATACGCCCTGTTGGTTCTACTATCCGCACGCCTTTATAGACCAAGGCCTTTTTTATCCAAAGCCGCTTGATGCGGTCTGTTCAAACCACCCCAGATCCAATAGGTGCCTCCATGAAATTCTCTCTCTTTGTCGCCAGCCTGGGTATCGTCTCCCTGATGGCCGTCAACACCGCCTCTGCCGATGTGGCCAAGGGCGAAGCCTCTTTCAAAAAGAACTGCGCCGTGTGTCACTCCGTCAAGCCGGGCGAAAAGAAGATCGGTCCCAACCTGTCGGGCATCTCGGGTCGCGCTGCCGGTACGGAAGCGGGCTTCAAGTATTCCGACGGCTTCACCGGCGTCAACTGGGATGCGGCCAACCTGAAAAAATTCCTGGAAAATCCCAAAGGCATGTTCGCGAAGACCAAAATGACCTTCCCGGGCATGAAGGATGCCGCCGAGCAGGCCGATCTGTTGGAATTTTTGGGCGTGAAGTAAGCGCCTCTTTGCGCTCCATTGTCTGATCAAAACGGCGGACCTCTGACAGGTCCGCCGTTTTTTTTTGCCGTGCATTGAATGGCCGCACCAAACAGTGACATAATGAAACCAAGAGCGACTCCTGTTTGAAGAGTGCCAAACCATGCAACCAACCCGATCTTTTATCCTGCTGGCCGTGATCACCACTCTGGGGTTGAGTTTGACCAGTGCCGGATGCGGTCACAAGGGGGAGCTTTATCTGCCTGGCAAACAGGAGCAGAACAATGTCACTGCTCCGCGTCCATCCTCCTGACTCGACCGCCCACATACCGCGCCATGGACTATTTCCGTTACATCGACAACCGTCTTCACTGTGAACAGGTGCCTCTCGATCAGATTGCCGAGGCAGTGGGGACACCGTTCTACTGTTATTCCCAGGGCACGTTGGAGCGCCACTATGACGTATTCCGCAACGCCTTTGCCAACGCC
Source organism: Magnetococcales bacterium (assembly GCA_011089965.1). GTDB lineage: Bacteria > Pseudomonadota > Magnetococcia > Magnetococcales > Magnetaquicoccaceae > Magnetaquiglobus. The sequence continues at coordinate 13,983 of JAANAU010000036.1, read as the reverse complement.
AGACATCTGATCTGTTATTCGGTCAAGGCCAACAGCTCGCTGGCGGTTCTCGACACCTTGGCGCGCCGTGGTTCCGGGTTTGACATTGTTTCCGGAGGCGAATTGGAGCGGGTGCGGCGCATCGGGTGTCCAGGCAGTCGTGTGGTTTTTTCCGGTGTGGGCAAGAGTGCCAGTGAAATCCAGGCTGCGTTGGAACAGGACATTCTGCTGTTCAATGTCGAAAGTCATGGCGAGTTGATGCGCATCAACACCATTGCCGGTCGTATGGGCACCACGGCGCCGATAGCCTTGCGCATCAATCCGGACGTTGATCCGGTGACCCATCCCTACATTTCCACCGGGTTGAGACGCAACAAGTTTGGCATTCCCCATCCCAAGGCCGAAGAGTTGTATCGTCTGGCTGCCACGTTGGAACATGTTCAGCCCATTGGTTTGGATTGTCACATCGGTTCGCAGCTCACCACCCTGGAGCCGTTTGTCGATGCCGTGAAGCGGGTCAAGCAGTTGTTGATCAAGTTGCGCAATCAGGGGGTGGCGATTCGGTATCTGGATCTGGGGGGTGGTTTGGGCATTCCCTATGATACCCATGAGATCCCTCCCCATCCGGAGCGTTATGCCCAGGCGTTGTTGCAGGAGCTGGAGGGGTTGGATGTCACGTTGATTTTAGAGCCGGGGCGGGTGATCGTGGGCAATGCCGGCATTCTGGTGACGCGGGTGGAGTATGTCAAGGATGGCGAGGAAAAGCGGTTCATCATCACCGATGCGGGCATGAACGATTTGATTCGACCGGCATTGTATGATGCCCAGCACACCATTTTGCCGGTCATGCGACGTTTTGATCGTGAAGAGATCTTGGCAGATGTGGTGGGGCCGATTTGCGAGAGTGGTGATTTTCTGGCACGGGATCGCATTTTGCCGGAATTTCATCCCGGGGAGTTGATCGCGGTGCGTTCTGCCGGGGCGTATGGATTTGCCATGAGCAGCAACTACAACTCCCGTCCCCGTGCAGCGGAGGTCATGGTGCGTCAGGATCGTTATGCGGTGATCCGTCCCCGCGAGACCATTCAGCAATTGTTTGAAAATGAAGTGTTGTTTGGTTAAACCCCCGGCTCCATCCTGTGAACGGCCACGAATCATCGACACCATCAGGGGTCCAGGGGGGTTACCCCCCTGGTGGGGTCCAGGGGCAGGGCCACCCTGGGACTTTTAATCTTTTAAAAACAAAAAAAAATTAAAAATTTGTTTGTTTTTAAAAGATTAAAAGATTAAAACATTAAAACCCTGGGAGATGAATCCCCCAGACCCCCCTCTTTTTTTCAATCATTGAACCCACTCCTTGACAGGGCATCATGGCACACATGGAATTCATCGATCTGCAAACCCAATACCGCCACATGCGCGACCCGATGAACCGCGCCATCCAAACCGTACTGGACTCCTCCCGCTATATCAACGGCCCCCAGGTCAAGGAACTGGAAGATGCCTTGGCCCAATTCGTCGGCTGTACCCATGCCGTGGGCTGCTCCTCCGGCACCGACGCTCTGCTGGGAATCCTCATGGCCCTGGGCGTGGGGCCGGGCGACGAGGTGATCACCACCCCGTTCACCTTCATCGCCACTGCCGAAACCATTGCCCTGACCAAAGCCAAACCGGTCTTCGTCGATGTGGAACCCGATACCCTGAATCTTGATCCCACCTTGATCGAAGCGGCCATCACCCCGCGCACCAAAGGAATCATGCCGGTCAGCATCTTCGGACAGTGCGCCGACTATGACGCCATCAACACCATTGCCGAACAACACGGTTTGTGGGTGGTGGAGGATGGCTGTCAATCGTTTGGTGCCAGCTACAAGGGCAAACGCTCCTGCAACCTGACCCTGGCTGCCGCCACCTCCTTTTTTCCGGCCAAGCCCTTGGGCTGCTACGGAGATGGGGGCATGACCTTCACCAACGATGCCCAACTGGCCCAACAACTGAAAGTCATACGGGAACACGGCCAGATCGCTCAATACCAACATGCCCGCCTGGGCATCAACGGACGTCTGGATACGCTCCAGGCCGCCATCCTGTTGGCCAAACTCCCCTTTTTTGCCGATGAAATCACCGCGCGTCAACAAGTGGCAGCCCGCTATGCCGAACGACTGGCTGGCAAAGTGCGCATCCCGACGATCCGCCCGGAAAACATCAGCGTCTTTGCCCAGTACACGGTTCGGGTCGCATCCCGGGATCAGGTGCGCGCCACTCTGGCCGCAGCCGGCATTCCCACGGCCGTTCACTACCCGATCCCACTGCATCACCAGACGGTCTTTGCCGATCTGAACCATTCCAAAGAGGCCTTCCCCCATGCCACCCTGGCCGCAACCGAGGTGATCTCTTTGCCCATGCACCCCTATCTGACCATCGAACAACAAGATGCAGTGACCGAGGCGCTGCTGAACGCCCTTCCATGAACACGCCACCGGAACCCGCAGAAGAGCTGGCCGATGCCCGTCGTCGCCTGGCCCGGGCCGAAGAGGAGGTGCGCCATTTGCGTCAGGTGTTGCGTCGCATCCCCCATGGTCGCGGCGACCACACCGACTTCTGTCGCATGGAAAATGAAGGCTTGCCGCCCGCAGACGATGCCCGTTGCCACTGCCATGTCTCATGGATTCGCAAAAGCTTAAAGCGTGAGTAAAATCCATAATTCATGAAAACAATTCTGATCACCGGCTGTTCCAGTGGCATTGGATTATGTGTCGCCGAAGGGTTGCAAAGACGCGGTTATCGGGTTTTTGCCACGGCGCGTCAGACAGAGGATGTCAGACGTTTGCAGGAGAAGGGATTTTCTGCCTGTCGGCTGGATCTGGATGATTCGGCGTCGATCCGTCAGGCTGTGGATTGGATTTTGGAACAGACCGGGGGGCGATTGGATGCGTTGTTCAACAACGGTGCCTATGGTCAGCCAGGTGCGTTGGAGGATCTGGACCGCAACGCTTTGCGTGCCCAGTTTGAGACCAATCTTTTTGGTGTTCACGAATTGACATCTTTGATTTTACCCGTGATGCAACGTCAAGGATATGGCCGGGTAATCATGAACAGTTCGGTTCTTGGTTTTGTGGCTTTGCCCTATCGTGGGGCTTATGTGGCCAGCAAGTTTGCTCTTGAGGGATGGACGGAAACGTTGCGTTTGGAATGGCGTCACACTGGGATTTTTTTCAGTTTGGTTCAACCAGGTCCGATCCGGACTCGTTTTCGTCACAATGCGGCTTTGGCTTTTGAGCGTCATGTTGATCCGACCATCAGCCGTCATCGGGAGCGTTATCAGGTCATGGCAGATCATTTTCAGCGTCAGGCTCAACAGGGAGGAGGACGTTTTTCATTACCTGCCGAGGCCATACTTGCGCCTGTGATCCATGCTTTGGAGAGTTCACGTCCCAAGGTTTGTTATCGGGTGACTTTGCCAACGCATCTGTTTGCCTGGTTGCGTCGTTTGTTGCCGCGTCGGTTTCTGGATGCTCTTCTGGTCAGGGCGTGGTTGTAATGGCCGGAAAATTTGATTGACCAAGAGAAACACGCCATCATCAGGGGTCCAGGGGGGTTACCCCCCTGGTGGGGTCCAGGGGTGAAACCCCTGGGACTTTAATCTTTTAAATCTTTTAAATCTTTTAAATCTTTTAAAAAAATAAAATATTAATAAATTATTTTTTTTAAAGCATTAAAACATAAAAACATTAAAACCCTGGGGGATGAATCCCCCAGACCCCCTCTTTTTTTTTAATACTTGGATGTTACGCCCGACTCAAAAGGTAACCATGCTGACACGCAGCTTTCGCGATTTGCGCGCTTTCATGCGCCTGCTGACCGAACGGGGAATTCTGGTCACCATCAACCAACCCGTCGATCCGCATCTGGAAATGACCGCCATTTGCCAACGCCTGTTGCAAAATGACGGCCCCGCCGTACTGTTCACCCGCCCGATTGGTCATACCATGCCAGTATTGGCCAATCTGTTCGGTACGGAAGAACGGGTCGGACTGGCCATCGGACGCCAGATTGAAGAACTGGAAGAGCTGGGAGAACTGCTGGCAGCCCTGCGCCATCCCACCCCGCCACAAGGAGTGCATGACCTCCGAACCTGGTTGACACGACTGGCCCGTGTCCGCCACATGCCCACCCGTACGGTTCGACAACCCGCCTGTCGACAACAGGTCTGGGAAGGGGAAGCCGTGGATCTGCGTCGCCTGCCGATTCAAACCTGTTGGCCCGGAGATGCCGCCCCTTTGATCACCTGGGGAGCCGTGGTGACCCGTGGTGCCACTGGCGGTCCGCTCAATCTGGGAATCTACCGGATGCAACTTCTGGGACGCAACCGCCTGATCATGCGCTGGCTGGCCCACCGCGGCGGCGCCCAACACTTGAAAGAGTTCAACGGACGCCCCATGCCGGTGGCCGTGGTGATCGGTTGCGATCCGGGCACGTTGCTGGCTGCGGTCACCCCGGTCCCGGAAAGCCTCTCCGAATATGCCTTTGCCGGTCTGTTGCGGGAACAACGGGTTGAACTGGCTCCGGAACTCCCCCCCTATCCACCGGTTCCGGCGCATGCCGAAATCGTTCTCGAAGGAGTCGTCGATCCCAAAGACCTGGCCCCGGAAGGGCCGTTTGGCGATCACACCGGATATTACAACGAGGTGGATACCTTCCCGGTTTTGACCGTACAACGCCTCAGCATGCGACACGATGCCATCTATCTCTCCACGTTCACCGGTCGTCCTCCCGATGAACCGGCCATCCTCGCCTTGGCCCTCAACCGGGTTTTCACACCACTGCTGAAAAAACAATTCCCGGAAATCCACGAGTTCCATCTCTCCATGGAAGCCTGCTCCTATCGGGTGGCCGTGATTGCCCTGCATAAAAACTATCCAGGCCATGCGTTCCGGGTGATGGCCGGCGTATGGGGATTCTTGCGACAATTCCTGTATGTCAAATATATTTTTGTGGTGGATGAGGGGGTGGATGTCACCAATTGGCCTGCCATCTGGCAGGCTGTGGAGCAGCATGTGCATGCAGGTCGTGACTTCAATCTGCTCCGTTCCACGCCCATTGATTATCTGGATTTCTCTTCACCGGTTTCCGGTTTGGGTGGCAAGTTGGGTGTGGATGCCACCCGCAAATGGGAGGCGGAACAGTTGGCGGTTGCTCCCATGGAGCCACGAAATACCGCTTTCGCCGAACCCATGGCTGGCTTTCCAGGGGTTCTGGAAGAACGTCGCTTGTTTGATCAAGGGTGGATCCGCATGATCCGTGTGGATTCACGCATCCGTCCGGGTGTCGGAGCCTGGATACTCAACCACTTGCAAACGTGGGGACGGACATCCCATGAGCCGGTCTGGGTGGTGGATTGGGATACACAATTGAACTCCATGGCCGATCTGGCCTGGGCATTGGCCACACGCACCGATCCGGGACGCGATTTATGGGTGGATCGCACCACCGGTCGCTGGATGTTGAATGCCACCATGCGCACCCACACCGAAACCGGTCGCGAATGGGGAACCCCGCTGGTCATGGATCCACAGATCGAAGCCAAAGTCACAGCCAAATGGCGCGATTACGGTTTACCTTAATGTTGTTTTAAACCAAAACCATTTTGGAATGTGGAATTTGTTTTGTTGGGGCGTTGCCCCAAACCCCACCAGGGGCCATTGGCCCCTGGACCCCCTTGACATAAACGACGCATCCCGTGATGGGTGCGGTTTCAACCAAAACCAGTTTGGAATTCACCCGTAACGCCCTTCGATATAATCCGCCGTCTCCTTGTGCCTGGGCGTGACGAACAACCGATCCGTCGGAGAGTGTTCCACCACCCGGCCCATCAACATGAAAATACACTCCTCGGAAGCACGCCGTGCCTGGGCCATGTTGTGGGTGACGATCAAAATCGAATAGCGTCCACGCAACTCCCAGATCAACTCCTCCACAGCCGCCGTACCCTTGGGATCCAGGGCCGAACACGGCTCGTCCATCAACAGAATGGAAGGCTTGACCGGCAACAACCGGGCAATGCACAACTTCTGCATCTCCTCCAGAGAGAGACCCATCGTGGCCTTCTGATCCAACCGATCCTTGACCTGATCCCACAACAGAACTTGACGCAACGCCTCTTCGACAATGCCATCAGCCTCGCCTTTGGAGACCTTGCCGCCCTTTTCATGATGAATTCGATAACCAAAGAGAATATTCTCCCGAATCGAAATCGGCAACGGATTGGGCCGCTGAAAGACCATGCCCACCTGCTTGCGCAACTGGGCCAGTTCCACATCCTGAGCATAAATATTGTGATTGAACACATCAACGGAACCGGTGATGCGCACATAACCCAACCGCTCGTTGATCCGGTCCACACTGCGCAAAAAGGTGGACTTGCCGCAACCGCTGGGTCCGATCAAACTGGTGATGATCCCCTTTTTGATCTGAAGATTGATGTCAAACAGCGCCTGAAACGTCCCATACCAAAGATTCAAATCGCGGGTGTTGATGGCCATTTCCATGCCATCTGCCCCGGACGACCGGGAGTTGGTGATCATCCGAATTTTCCTCCAATATAATCAAGCGTGCGCTGATCCCGGGCCACACCATTGAACAAATCCGCGGTCTCACCGATCTCCACACAATCCCCGTTCAGGAAAAAGGCGGTCCGATCTGCCAAACGATTGGCCTGCTGAACCAGATTGGTCACCAGGATGATGGTCATCTCGGACTTCAACTCCTTGAGCACATCCTCGATGCGCATGGTGGTCACCGGATCGACCGCAATAGAGAACTCATCCAGCATCAAAATTTCCGGACTTTGCGACAAGGCACGGGCAATGGTGAGCCGCTGCTGCTGTCCTCCGGAAAGCAGACTGCCCAAATGATGCAGCCGATCCTTGACCTCATCCCACAACGCCGCACGCCGCAAACACCGCTCCACCAGGATGTCCAGATCAGCCTGACTGCCCGCCGTGCCCGCCAACCTGGGGGCCAGGGCCACATTGTCATACACCGTGAGCGGCAAACCCACGGGCAAAGGGAATACCACCCCGATCTTGCGCCGCAAGGCGTACACATTGCGCCAGTTGCGGGTGTCGATCCCGTCGATGGTGATCGTACCGGTCACGTTCATGTTGACACGCATCATGTCCATGCGGTTGATCGCGTTCAAAAACGAGGTCTTGCCACTGTTGGCCGGTCCGATGATGCCGAAAATCTCATTGGCACGCACATTCAAGGTGACATGGCGCAGAATGCGATGGGTGCCATACGCAATGGTCAGATCCTGCACGTCGATCTTGTGGTTGGTTACCATTTTTTCTTACCCCGCAGATGCATGCGAATCCAGATGGCCACCGTATTCATGAGCAGCACGATCCCGACCAGTACCAAAGCCACGCCGAAAGGCAAACTTTCGGGCACGTCCGGTACTTGTGTTGCCACCACGAACAGATGCAGCGCCAACGCCATGGTCTGATCAAACACGCTGTTGGGCAGAAACGGCAGAAACATGGCCGCACCGGTGAACATGATGGGCGCAGTCTCCCCCGCGGCCCGGGAGACCTGCAAAATCACACCGGTGAGAATGCCGGTAAAGGCATTGGGCAACACCACGTTCCAGATGGTCTGCCAACGGGTGGCACCCATGTTCCAACAGGCCTCGCGAAACGAACGGGGCACCGATTGCAACGACTCCCAGGAAGAGACGATCACCACCGGCAACGTCATGATGGCCAAGGTCAAACTGGCCGCCAGAATGCTGGTGCCAAACTTGAAGAACGAAACAAAAGCCCCCACGCCAAACAAGGCATGGACAATGGAAGGGACACCCGCCAGATTGATGGTGGCCAGATTGATCAACCGGGTCAACATGTTGTCCGGCGCATACTCGGACAGATAGATGGCAGCGGCCACGCCCAAGGGCACCGAAGCCAATAACGAAACGATCACCAGCCAGATGGTGCCAAACAGGGCAGGAAAAATACCTCCGGCAGTCATGCCGTTTTTGGGATCGTCAAAGATGAAACTCCAGCTCATGGCTGGCCACCCCTTGATCAACAGCATACCCAATATGACCACCACCGGGATGATCAAAAAGATCAGCATGACTCCGAACAGCCACTGAAACCGTTGCTGGATTTCACGATTTTTAAGGTTGATGGGTGCGGCTGCAAACATGGCCTTATCCTTTCTTGACGCCGCGCACGATGAAATCGGCGGTCATGTTGATCAGGAAGGTGATGAGAAACAAAAAGATCCCAATGGCAAACAGCGACTGGTAATGGGGAGAACCCACGGCAGTCTCGCCCAACTCGGCGGCAATGGTGGCGGTCAACGCCCGGAACGAATCAAAGATGCTGGTGGGCATGTTGATCGAATGACCCGAAGACATCAACACGGCCATGGTCTCACCAAACCCACGCCCCACCCCCAACAGACCGGCAGAGAGCAGACCGTTTTTGGCGGCTGGCAATACCACCTTGAAGATGGTCTGCCAACGGGTGGCCCCCAATGCCTCTGCCGCCTCCCGATAGGTGTCCGGCACGGCCTTGAAGGCATCCTCGGCAATGGAGGTGACAATCGGTGCAGCCATCAAGGCCAGAATCAACGCCGAATTGAGTACCCCCAATCCCATGGGGACATCAAAGGTGGTGATGATCAACGGATTCATGATCGACAGGGCAATGAATCCCCATACGACCGAAGGGATTGCGGCCAGAAACTCGATGGCGATCTTCAACACTTCGCGGGTTCTGCCCTTGGCAAACTCGGCGATGTAAATGGCTGCCCCAATGGAAAAGGGCAGACAGATCAACATGGCCAAGAATGTCACCTGGGCCGTGCCCACCACCATGGCCAGAATCCCGTAGGTGGGCTTGTTGAGCGAGGTGGGCCGCCACTTGGGCGAGGCAAAAAACTCTGCCACATTCATGTCATTGAGGATGAAACCCAACCCCTCTTTGAACACGAAGGCAAAAATTCCCACCACAAAAATAATGGCCGAAATGCCGCAGACAAACATCAATCCTTGGAATCCTCGGTCAAGATACCAGTTTTTATCCCTGGCGTCCGTGGCCAGGCGCGCGTTGGCACTCATGGTCACAGCACCTCGCGACCCACAAGCAGCTCCAGCAATTGCCGCAAATGGACGGCCAGCTCCCGATAGATCTCCTCGAACCGCCGTTTGGCAGCCAGCGGGTCCGTCAGATCCGGCAACTCCCCAAGATCCCAGTTCAAAAAGGCGGTGTGAAACGGCGGACGGGGAATGTACGAACGCACCGTGCCTTGCAGACCAAGGATCAGATCAAAGGTATCCACATCCAGAGAGTCCAGGCTTTTGGGTTGCAGATCGGTGTGATCCATCCCCATGGTGCGCAGAAAATCGCCCAGGTAAGGATGCTTGTCACAGGCAGCCCTTCGACCCGCACTCGCAAAACTGCCGTAGCGATCATACCCTTTGCGCGCCATGGCCTCAGCCAGCAGGCTCAGAGAGCTGTTCTCTTCGTCCAGAAACAGAATCCGGATCGGTTTCTGCGTTGGCAACTCGCCGGTCAGCCAGAAGATGATCTCTTCACACAGATTGGTGGCCCGGTTGCCCACCCGTTCCAGCATCGTGAAGATCACATAGGTATCCATCAATTCACGGGAGTGGCCGGAATGGGTGTCCCCTTCTTCAATCAGATCATCGAACGCCTGGGCCAGACTGGTGCCCAGTTGCACGTTCATCTCCATGGTGCTGCGCGCCAATCCGGCGTTCTCATCCACAAATGCCGTCAACGCCTGACGCAGCATGGTCCGGGAGTTGTTCGCCATGCTCTCCAGCTCCTGGCGGATCAGTCCGGTGGGTTGCATCTGCAAATCCAAGGCTTCGCGGCAGATGTTGACCGCATAATCGGCCACCCGCTCCAACTCGTAGATCATGCGCATGGACGAAGAGATCAGCCGCAGATGACCGGCACTGGGCAGATGACGCGCAATAAAGGAGTGACACATCCGGTCCAACTCCTGGCACTGACGGTCCAGGGGATAGTCCTGCAAAATGGTCATGTTGGCCAGCACTTCATTGCCCGTCAACAAAGCCTGCATGGCGTTCTTTAACGCCGTTTCCACACCGTTGCCCATGGAGGACACGGCCAGACGGATCTGCTCCAGATCCTGCTGCAATCGTTTCTCATAAATGGCCATTCAAGACTCCGTGCATTGTATGGTCACATCAACCGGTGATGGGTCACTTGGCGCATTTCACCGGACGGATCGGGGCATACCCTTTCTCTTCGATGATGCACTGTCCGACATCGCTCACAATCCACTCCAAATAGGTCTTCACTTCACCGGTCGGCTCGCCCTTGGTGTACATGAAAAGCGGACGGGCAATGGGGTAGATCTTGGCAATGGCATTGGCCATGGTGGCCTCTACCGGCTTGGCGTTTTCATCCTTGGTGACCGGGAGCTTCTTGACATGAGGGGAGTCGTAGGCCAGACCGCTGTAGCCAATGGCACACGGGGTCTTCTCCACCAGATCGATCACATCCTTGGAGCCGTGCATATCCTTGGTCCCCAACCGGAAATCCTTGCCTTCGCCCAGAACCGCCTCCTGGAAATAGACATAAGTGCCGGAGTTGTTCTGACGATTGACCACGATGATCTGGTTGCGCTGACAACCCGGAACCTGCACCCCCAGCTTGGACCAGTTGTCAAACTTGCCGCCATCACCATAGATCTCGGCCAACTGCTTGATGGAGATCGATGTCATCGGATTGGATTTGTGAACAAAGATGGCCAGGGCATCATAACCGACAACATGTTCCTTGGGGGTGACGCCATTTTTCTTGGCTTCGGCGATCTCTTTTTCTTTCATGGTACGACTGGCGTTGGCCATATCCACGGTGCCGTTGATCATGGCCGCAATGCCGGTGCCGGTGCCGCCGCCGGTCACAGCCACCGCCACATCCGGCTTGACCTTCTGATACGCCTCAGCCCACGCCTGGGCCACGTTGACCAGGGTATCGGAACCTTTGTTCTGAATCATGGTGCGCGCCGAAACCTCCTGGGTGTAGCCTGTCGCCAATCCAACAACCAGAGTTGCTGCAACGAATCGAGCATGCTGTTTCATATGGTCATCCACCCTGTTCCCTTTAAAGTTTTGATGTGAATTGTGTATGATTTAAAACATTAATAAAATTACCAAGCATACCCGGGGATTGCGTGCAACAAGGATCCCACCTGACCGATCTGTTTGCCGAGCGTGCGCATCTGCTGATAGATCTCGCGCCGTCGGAACATCTCGAACAGCCGGTTGACCGATTCCGGTGCGCCCCATTCGGCCTGCACCACATCTTCGGCACGCATCAGATGCATCAAGGCCAGACGATACTGTTTTTCGATGCTGCGGTGCGCCCGGCCCAACGCCAACACCACACGCTCGACCGCATCCGGTTCTCTGTGCAGCTGTTCCAAACCGTGGATCATCCCCTCCATGGCACGGCGCAACAAAGTACACAACTCGACCATGCTGCGATCAAACGTCACAAGCCAGCTCGCCAACTGACTGCTGATGTTGGCAATGCCCTGCCCCATCTCATCCAAAGTCAGGCTGATGGGATAAAGGGTTTCCTGCTCAAACGGCTTGACCTGCGGAGGTCGCACCCTCTCCAGAAACTGCGCCCTCAACCGCTCTCCGGCAGCCACCCGCTCCTGAATGGAAACGATCACTCCAAAATCCCGACCCTGCACCAGCCCCTCCAGCAGACGAAGAGCCTGACCAATCCGCCGGGCATGCTCCACAAGCAACAGAAATGCCTCTGACCTCAAAGGAAAACATGGAACCGCATGCTCCGGAGTGGACGCCAAGGCCATACCTGGTCCCGACATGGGATGCCTCCCCTCAATGTGAATGCAGATCGTCTGAATGGGAAAGAATGTACCCGAGGAACATTACCTGAAAATCAATGATTGAAGATCAATTCACGAAAAAATGATGAACAACAGATGAATTGTTATCTTAACAAATTTTAAGAAACGCCTTATATTATCAATATTTTGTTTTTGATTGTCAGAAAAATTAAAAACATTTAAATAATATTTTAGGAATCACCAAGCCGTCCCATAACATATATTAGCCATAAGGCAAAGAACAAACCATACATAATAATTTTTATCTTGCTTCAATAACCACCATTGACACGAAATACTCCCAAAAAGCATACTTGAAAAAGCATTCACTTGGATTTTTTATATTGTTGAATGCGCCATGCATAACCATACAAAAGTCATCAATCACGCGACGCGTAGCTTTTATTAACGGGGTCCAGGGGCCAATGGCCCCTGGTGGGATCCAAGGGCAACGCCCTTGGTGGGGTTTGGGGCAACGCCCCAACAAAACAAATTCCACATTCCAAAATGGTTTTAATCCGGAAATCCGGGGACACCAAATCCGAAATCCGGGGACACCCGAAATCCGGGGACACCATACCCATTTCTCTTATGGCTATAAATTTAATCGGTATAGTGTCCCCGGATTTGGATTTCGCCCGGATTTGCGCCGGATTTGCGCAAAAAGGTTGAAGCGATCCTTTTTTTTTACCTCTCGTTCCTTGGCTGCCTGCCTATTTTTTTTTGTTGTCTTCTGTGTTCAGGGATTGTCATGGTCTTTCCTGCCCATATAAATATACAGATAAACAAGAAGATACCGCCGTCTACCCCTCAGACGGCAGCCTTCGTCCTGTAATCACAAAGTTTTGACGTTGTCCGCTTTGTCGCCCTTGTCGCCTTTGCTGACGCCAAATTCTACCCGTTGCCCTTCAGCCAGACTCTTGAAGCCCTCCATGGCAACAGAGCTGTGATGGACAAAAACATCGCCACGTCCATTGTCCCGCTCAATGAAGCCGAATCCCTTTGTATCGTTGAACCATTTCACTTTGCCTGTTTCACGGTTTGCCATTCTCTTTGATCCTTCTGTTGTATGTTAACTGATTGAAATTAAATCATTTTGCCATTCGTTTTCTTAACTCACCACGATTTGAATCTGACTGGCAGACAAAGATGAAATGCCATTCAGCGTGGCGATGGTGACAGCACGGGCAGAACCGTTTCCATCAGGGTCATATTTCAGCACACTGGTGCGGGTATTAAAGATGAAACGTTGTACGGCGTGGGATGCAGTACCGGTACTGTTGGAAACCAGACGATAGGATCCCAGCTTGCCGGTGATAATATTGCCGAAATTTTCACTTGTAAAAACCAATTGATCACCCTGGCTGGACCGGAAATCAGTGATGGCGTCACCACCCTCGACAGGCTGGGTGAATTTGAATTGGTCCGCTCCCGCACCTCCCGTAAGTCGATCAGCTCCAGCACCACCGATCAGGATATCGTTGCCACCTCCTCCTTGGAGTGTATTGGCGCCACTGTTGCCGGTCAAACGGTTGTTGGCAAGGCTGCCGGTGCCGTTGATATCTCGACTGCCGGTCAGGGTCAGGTTTTCGATGTTCGGTCTCAGGGTCCAGGTGACCGAACTCCGGACCAGATCGCTCCCCTCATTGGGATTTTCCACCACAAGATCACCGACGCTGCCGACAATATAGGTATCGTTGCCACGACCACCGATCAGAACATCCGCCCCTGCGCCACCGTCCAGTGTATCCTGGCCGATTTTTCCTTCCAACGTGTTGTCGCTGCCGTTGCCAATCAACCGATTGTCGAGCGCATTGCCAATACCGTTGAGGATGCCATCGCCCGTGAGTGTCAGATTTTCAAGATTATCGCCGAGGGTCCAGTTGATCGAACTCTGAACCAGATCAACACCGGCATCCGCTTCTTCCACAATCGAGTCCCTGGAATTGTCAATGATGTAGTGGGTCAACAAAGCTGAATTGACGGGTAAAGACGCTTCAGTTTGATCCTCGCGTCCTGAGCCGTGAACTGCCAATCCACCTTGCTGTTTTTCTGGTTCCGTTTCTTTTCCCATGCGGAAAC
>JAANAU010000035.1 GCA_011089965.1 Magnetococcales bacterium | reverse complement strand
CTGGAATCTCTGAATGAGTCTGTCATGGGATTCGATGGCTTCTTGCAACATATCAAGTTCGTCAAGGGTGGCACCCTTGTAGAACATGGCCTTGGCCACCCATTCTGCGATGGTCGGTTCGTCATGATCCTGAAATTTCTGAATGAGTCTGTCATAGGATTCGATGGATGCCTGCAACATGCCAAGCTTATCAAGGATGGCCCCCTTGTAGAACATGGCCTTGGCCACCTGTTCTGCGACGGTCGGTTCGTCTTGATCCTGAAATTTCTGAATGAGTCTGTCATAGGATTTGATGGCGGCCTGCGGCATGCCAAGCTTGTCAAGGATGACGCCCTTGTTGAACATGGCCCTGGCCACCTGTTCTGCGATGGTCAGCTCGTCACGATCCTGGAATCTCTGAATGAGTCTGTCATGGGATTCGATGGCTTCTTGCAACATATCAAGTTCGTCAAGGGTGGCACCCTTGTAGAACATGGCCTTGGCCACCCATTCTGCGATGGTCGGCTCGTCTTGATCCTGAAATTTCTGAATGAGTCTGTCATAGGATTCGATGGCTGCCTGCAACATGCCAAGCTTGTCAAGGGTGGCACCCTTGTAGAACATGGCCCAGGCCACCAGTTCTGCGATGGTCAGCTCGTCTTGATCCTGAAATTTCTGAATGAGTCTGTCATAGGATTCGATGGCTTCTTGCAACATATCAAGTTCGCCAAGGATGACACCCTTGTAGAACATGGCCCTGGCCACCGGTTCTGCGACGGTCGGTTCGTTTTGATCCTGGAATTTCTGAATGAGTCTGTCATAGGATTCGATGGCTGCCTGCGGCATGCCAAGCTTGTCAAGTGTGGCCCCCTTGTAGAACATGGCCCAGGTCACCTGTTCTGCGACGGTTGGTTCGTTTTGATCCTGGAATTTCTGAATGAGTCTGTCATAGGATTCGATGGCTGCCTGCGGCATGCCAAGCTTGTCAAAGGCAACGCCCTTGTTGAGCATGGCCCAGGTCACCCATTCTGCGATGGTCGGTTCGTCGCGATCCTGGAATTTTTGAATGAATATGTCACAGGATTCGATGGCTGCTTGATATTGATCAAGTACATAAAAGGCAACGCTTTTTCGAAACATGGCCTTGACCACTTCCGTGACGATATGGGACTCTGGACGATTCTGGTATTGCTCAATGAGCGCGTTGGATTGATCGATCACCTCTTGTGGTCGTTCATTCACATCAAGAGTCATGCTCTGGTCGATTGCCGTCTTGGCCAGTTCGACAGGGAATTGCCTTTCAGATGACTGATGGCTATCAATAAAAGCGAATTGTTGTATATTTTTTGTCTGTTCTGGATTGTTATGATTCTGGATCTCGCGTTTCTTTTTCATGGCCATGGCGACAAGGGTCAACGCCTGTGAGGTCGCGGGTGAAGCGGTCCACTGAGTGCTGTGTTGATTATCCAGTGTGTTGATTTGATTCAGCGTGTGCAATGCCAGAACAGGAGCGTCGGAGTGTGACTGGTATTGGATTTCAGACTGAAGCGTGAGTGCTGTCAAAACCGGAACGGCAAATTCGCTCTCTTTCATCTGTGGTTGATATTCATCGATGATGTGTCTCAATTCTTCTGATGCTTGTGGTACGTGGCCTTGTTCCAATAACTCCAGCACCATGGAGATGCGGTTTGTGGGTGCGCGCGCTGGAAGGGTGCGAATGCGTTGCAGGTCAGCAGGATCGGCGTTTTTGATCAGCCCCTGCAAAGAGATGCGCTGGTTGGGCGGAATGGTGTAGGATTCCGGTGGTCCATTGGTATCGATGCGCAGAAAGTTAAACCCGCTCAACACAATCAATCCATTGCGACAGGCGGTCTCTGCGGTACCCGAAAAGGTTGGAAGTTGGAATGTCGATCCAAACCAGCGGGCGATTTCGGTGGGAGTGAAACTGCCCACCCGTTCGGCCAAACGATGGCAGCAGGAGAGGAAACGAATCAAATCAAACCCGCAAGCGTGCCACTGTGGATCGGCAAGCAGTGTCATCTCGTGTTTGATCAACCGGTTTGCCAACTCCTGGATCTCCAGGTTGTTCAAATCACCTTCGGTTTTCAACAACTCCAACAGACCTGGACCATCGCTGCTTTTTCCGATTTCCAGCATCAGGCCCCGCTTGAACAGCACGGTGGAACGACCCAGATATTCAAACAACTGTCTGGCTGTATTTCTGAAATTGAATTGGGTTTCGTACGACGCATCGGGTTGCGCGCGAGCCAGTATGTTGTCGGCCAACAGCAGCATTTCGTGTTGGTTCAATGTCAGAAGGTGTTGATTCCATGCAGGTAATCCGGGGCGGCGTGAACTCACCACCAACGTGAGCACCAGGGCATGGCGTCGTGCCGTTGCTTGCAACCCGTCCACAAACAATCTTGCATTTCTTGATATGTCCAGATTGATTCGATCAAGATAGCTTAAATCATCTAAAATCCACACGTGGTGCGCAAACGGATGAGTCTCTACCAGACGTTTGATCAAGGTTTCCAACAAATTATTAATACTGTCTATTTTGTAGAATATTTGTAATTCATTCAGCATGGTTTGTCGAATCTGATCCAGAGTGACACCATTCGAGCATCCCATGTGCCATAGAAAAATGGGTTGATTGGATTCGTGAAACAGCAGATCCCGACCCAGAAGCGCCAATTGACGCAACAAGGCCGATTTGCCAATGCCCGGATCTCCATGGATCCAGACCACCTGCTGGCGTTGTTGATCCCCTGCCGCCTCTGGCAGGCGCAGCAATTTTTCCAGCAGATCGTAGCGGCCCACAAAAGGATTGTGATCTGGATAAGGATCGTCTGGTGTTGCGGGTAGCAGATCATGAGTCACCCTTTCCCGTTGTGCCACTCCTGGCGGGCAACGGGTGAAACGGACGGTACCGGTGGGGATGGCAATCGTGGGCCATGCCTTCAGCGAGCGGGTGAACCGTTCTGCAAAGGTTTTGGGTGGTGTTGCTGGATCCGGCTTGATATGGGGATCCAGGGTTTGGGGGTAGAGATAAGCGGATCGACGTTCGGGCATGGTCTGCTCGACCGTTTTGAACACCTGTTCAAGGGCCTGGTGCAGATTCTGGCCGAGTTGCAAGGCGTGCACCCAGGCTTCCATGAAACCGATTGGTGCCCATCGCAATATCGGGCCATCAAATGCGACCCAGGGACAGGGCAGGTACTGTGCAAATCGGGTGCCGTGGCAGGCAAACAACAGACAGCCCTGCACATGTTGCAACAATGTCTGCTCGTTTTGATCGGATGCCGTATACGGTCCATCTGCAAACAGCAACTCTCCTTTTTCGTTGCCATGACCATAGTAGATCAACAGATCGCATCCTGCCATCAATTCGCGGCGCAGGTTGCGGCGGGTTGCCAGATCCATGCGCACTTCCAGATTCATTGGCGCAGGGCGCAGCAATCGGGCAGCGTGATTGACCATATCGGTCACTTCCGGCAAAGGATCGCGCAGGTTGTATCCCAAGAGGATCAACCAGCGCAGCGCCTGGGGTGAACCGGGAGGGGCGTCTGTTTCCGTGTCCCATGATTTCGACCACAGCGGCCCCCACAGACGGGCGGTATGGGTGACATGATGCTGGTCTTGAAACGTAAATACGTTCCATTCGCACGGCTCGGGCAGGGCCAGATTCGGGTTGGTGCGTTCCGGATCCCTGGTCCAATGGTCGTGAAACATCTGTGTTGCTGCCAGAATCGCGGTTTTGTCGGCATCCAGATGCTGCTTGAAGCGGTGATAAGAGAGAATGCGTTGGGCCTCGGTAAAGGCATTGCTCAACAGTGGGTCGTCGATCTTTTCCTTGTCGCCATGTGCCAGCACCATGCGCAGACGCAGGGGCAGATCCTGGCCATGGGTGCGGTTGTGGTTGGTCACGGCCTTGGCGAGATTGTCCGCATAGCGTAATGCCACTTGGGGTGGCTGGCTGTCCAGGGAAATGCAGTACCCGTCCCCGGTGCCGTGAGGTTGCCATTGATCCCAGACACGGCCATAAGGCATGAAAAAACGTGCAGATTCGGTGGCGATGGTCTGCAAGGTGGCGAGCGCCGACCCACGGGTCTGCATGTTGGTGTAGCGTGAAAAATCAGCCAGATCAATCAACAGGATTGAAATTCCAGCAGACATGACCCCTCGGTTGATCCTGGTTGCGGTGAATACTTTGGACAAGGTGAATCATGATCTTATTTTATGATACGGACAGCCCCTTCCGCAAAAAAAATTCTGTTTGACCATTTTTTCACGGTCAATTCATGTTCGGTGGTTAATCTCCCCCCTCATGTTCACTCTGTTTTGTGGGAGAAGGGAGATGTCGATACACAATCAAGTATTGGTTTGGGATCTGTGGGTGCGGTTGTTTCACGGGTTGCTGGCTGCCGGGGTGATCGGACTGTTGATCCTGGAAGAGAGCAACATGGTGGTGCATGTCGTGGTGGGTTATGGCCTGCTGGGACTGCTGTTGTTTCGGGTCATTTGGGGGTGGATCGGGCCGGAGCATGCCCGGTTTCGGGATTTTGTCCGGCCTTTGGGAGCGGTTCTGGCCTATCTTCAGGCTGTACGCACGGGAGAGGCACCGCGCCATCTGGGTCACAATCCGGCGGGCGGGCTGATGGTGGTGGTGTTGATGGTCACGCTGTTCGGCACCATGATGAGCGGCATCCTGGCTTTGGCAGCTCCCCCGGACTCCTGGTATGAGTCCGCACATGAACTGTTGGCTGGCCTCATGCCGATTCTGGTGGTGCTGCATCTGGGTGGGGTGGTGTTCACCTCCTTTCACCAGCGGGAGAATCTCGTCAAAAGCATGATCACCGGGTACAAGGATCGTACGGAGGAGCGGGCATGAAATCTTTGTTCATACTCATCGGGTGGTGTTGTCTGTGGGTGGTGCCGGTGTGGGCCGGGCCGACCCAAACCATTCTGGAGGGCTACCGTGCTGCCGGGGCGGGTGACTTCAGTGCGGCACGCGGTCAGGCGTTGTATCACAAGAGCTTTCCTGGCGAAAATCCGCACGAGCAACGTCAGTGCATCACCTGTCACCACAAGGATCCCAAACAGCCGGGTCAGCATCCCAAAACCGGCAAGAGGATTCCGCCTTTGGCACCATCAGCCGATCCGGCCCGTTTGCAGGATCCGGCCCATGTGGAAAAATGGTTCGAGCGCAACTGCACCTGGACCGTGGGCCGCTCCTGCACCCCGCAGGAAAAAGGGGATTTTCTCACCTTTCTGCTCGCCTTGTGAACCCTCATTTCTGGAGTTTCATCATGAACACCCTGCAAAAATGGCTTGGTCCGGTATTGTTTTGTACGTGTCTGGGAGGCGGTCTGACCCTGGGGTGGAGTGCAACCACGGATCTGAACAAGAAACGCTCCTCCGAGGTGGCGGTGTTGCAGAATGCCCTGTATGACCAGGAGTGTGGTTCGTGTCATTTCGCCTACCAGCCCGGGTGGTTGCCGGCACGCTCCTGGGATAAGATCATGACCGGACTCAAGGATCATTTCGGCGAAAACGCCACTTTGGCTGCCGAACCGCAACGCCAATTGACCGACTGGCTGCGCGTTCACGCTGCCGATCATGCCCAGGGAGGAAAGATTCAGAAGATGGTCCGTTCCATTCCGGCCCAGGCCACCCCGATCCGCATCACCGAGATCCCCTATTTCCAGAAGGAGCATCGGAAATTGCCGCTCCGTACCTGGAAAGAGAATCCCCAGGTGCGGTCGTTGAGTCACTGTGCCACCTGTCATCCACAGGCCAAAGAGGGATCGTTTGACGAGCATGCGGTACGGATTCCCAATTTTGGCCCCTGGAAGGATTGAGCGGGTGCTGGCGTTGTGGTCTGTCATGGGGGTGGGGTTGTGGTTTGCGCTCACCCCTTTGGTGCATGCGGATGATCCTGATGATCTGCTGCGCAGCGATCATGAAGCGGCGCGTCAATTGGTGCGTTCCGGACAGATCGTGCCCCTGGAACAGATCGTGCGCACCATGCCTGCCATGGGCCAGGGGCGCATCCTGGAGGTGGAGCTGGAACAAAAACATGGTCGCTACCAGTATGAAATCGAATGGGTCGATGCGGCAGGTCATGTGTGGAAAGGCAAATGGGATGCGGCCACCGGGATGGCTTTGAAACAGAAACTCAAGGAGTGAACCATGCGTCTGTTGCTGGTGGAGGATGATCGCGATCTGGCTGCTGCGCTTCTGAAACATCTCGGGCGGGCGGGATTTGCCGTGGATGTGGCGCATGACGGGGAGGAGGCGGAATATCTGGGGGATGAAGAGCCGTATGATGCGGTGATTCTGGATCTGGGATTGCCAAAAAGGCCGGGATTGACCGTTTTGCAGAACTGGCGGCGCAGGCGGAACAACATGCCGGTATTGATCCTGACCGCCTGGGATGCCTGGCATGAACGGGTGGATGGATTCAAGGCCGGTGCAGACGACTATCTGGGCAAGCCGTTTCATGTCGAGGAGTTGATTGCCCGGTTGACCGCCTTGATCCGGCGTGGTCAGGCAGGTGTGCAGCAGGCGTTGCGGGTTGACGGTCTGCTTCTGGACGAAGAGAGGCAGTGTGTGGTTTTGGACTCGGGGGAGGCGCGCAAGCTGACTGGAACCGAATTTCGTTTGTTGCGTTATTTCATGCTGCATCCGGACAAGCCATTGTCCAAGAGTCGTTTGACCGAGCATGTCTATGAGTACGATGCCGACAAGGACAGCAATGTGATTGAGGTTTACATCAAGCGGTTGCGGCAGTTGCTGGGGGCAGAGCGGATTGAGACCCGGCGTGGTCAGGGGTATCTCTTCCGTCGGACCATCCCATGAATGCGGCTCCGTCGTTGCAGAAGCGGTTGGCCATGGCGTTGGTGGCCATTCTGGTGCCGGTTTTTCTCGGGCAGTGGTGGTTCATGAGTGTGGCCGTGGAGCGGGTGCATGCCGAGCATGTGGCCTCCAGGCTGGCTCATGATGCGGAGGCCTTGTTGGCAGTGGTGGTGGTGGAGGGCAGCGGGCCGATTCGGCTGTTGGCCGGGCGTTTGGAGCAGATCCATGTGCGTCCCTGGTCTGGTCACTATTTTCGGATTCAGGAAGGGGATACGGTGTTGTGGTCCCGTTCCTGGTGGGATTTTGATGTCTCCTCTTTGGCGTCCACGGAGGCAGAAGAGACCATTCATGCATTGGCAGGTCCGAATGGTCAATCCTTGTTGGGTTTGCAGCGGACCTTTCACAAGGCCGGGCGGGTGGTACGGATTCTGGTGGCCGAAGAGATCGGTTTGAGCACGCAGACCGTGCGTGCCATTCAGTGGTGGCATGCGGGGATTGCCTTGTTGGCTTTGGTGGCGGTGTTGTGGTTGCAGCGGGTGGTGGTGCAGCGGGTGCTTCTTGATCCGATCCGGCGGGTTACGGTGGAGGTGGGTCAATTGGAGCAGGGGATGCGCAGCCATTTGGATGCGGTGTCGGTATTTGTTGAGATTGTGCCGTTTGTCACGGAAATCAACCGTTTGTTGGGTGTGTTGACCGCACGGTTGCTCCGTTCCCGGCAAGCCAGCGCCAATCTGGCGCATGCCATCAAGACGCCGTTGGCTTTATTGATGCAGTGGACCCAGGGTGATGAGTTGGCCGGGCATGTTGCGTTGCAACAAAAAATGCAATACCAGATTGCCACGGTCAGTGCGTTGACCAGCCGGGTGCTCAAACGGATGCGGGTGGCCGGGCCGGTGGTTGGGGGTGTGCGGGTGGATCTGGTGGCGGAATTGACCACTCTGGTTGAGATGATGCGTCAGATGCCCCATGCCCGTGTGTTGCAGATTGAGACCGTGTTTCCGGAGCCGTTTCATCCGCGCATGGATCGGGAGGATCTGTTGGAGTTGGTGGGTAATCTGCTTGACAATGGGTGCAAGTGGGCCAGGCATAGGGTGCGTTGTGTGGTGGAGCGTGTGGATGGGGGGGAGGGTTGGGTGGTGCGGGTGGAGGATGATGGGCCGGGTTGTCCGGTTGAGCATTATGCGTCGATTCTGGCCTACGGGGCGCGAGGGGATTTTTCAGTGCCGGGTCATGGGATCGGTTTGGCTGTGGTGCAAGAGATTGTTTCCAGTTATCATGGCACTTTGACATTGGAGCGTTCGGTTGATTTGGGTGGTTTGGCTGTGGTGATCCTCATGGACTCATTCCCCCCTCCCTCTTGACCACCACCGGCCAACGACAGATGAAACACACCCCACGCTCCGGGACACTGGTCAGCATGACACTCCCCCGCAATTGGGAGACAATCAAATTGTAACAAATATATAACCCCAAACCACTGCCACCGGCCCGACGGTTGGTGGTAAAAAACGGCTCAAAGGCCTGGGTTCGCACCTCTTCGGTCATGCCTGCCCCATCATCCGAGTAAATCAATTCCAGATTTTGTCGATACAGGGCGATGCGGATCATAATGGTTCCGGATCTGGTCCCTTCGGCAAAACCGTGAATCAAACTGTTCAACAGCAGATTGGTCAAAATCTGCTGCAAATGGCCAGGGGCACCTGCAAGCCACAACCCCTCCGGACACTCCAGACGAATCTCGATCTGACTTTTTTTGAAGAGATGACGCAAACTCAACTGTACATCCCGCACCACCTCCACCACCCGGAAGTCCCGTATGGCTTCGGAACTCTGATCGCTGGAGGCACGCTTGAAACTCTGGATCAACTCCGCAGCCCGCTCCAGATTGCGGGCAATCAGTTTGGAGGCCTCATCCACAATGGTGATGCTGGCCAGCAAGGCATCCACATCCACCTCGTCCTGTTGAAACATGCGCTGCATGGCCAGACACTCCTCTCCCATCTGCGTGGTGGCCGCATAGGCCACGCCAACCGGAGTGTTGATCTCATGGGCAATGCCGGCCACCAGGCGTCCAAGTGCGGCCATCTTTTCGCTGGCGATCAACTCGTTGCGTGTGGCCTTCAATTCGCGAATCTTTGCGATCAACTCCTGGGTGCGTTCGGTCACCTTGGCATCCAGACTGTGCAGCAACTGTTCCCGCTGCTGCATCACGGTTTCCAGACTGTCCAGCATGTCGTTCATGGATAATGCCAACAGATCCAGCTCATCCTGGGCATTCTCATCCGTGAGCCGGATCCGTGCCGAATAGTCTCCATGGGAGATCTTTCGATGCAGATCGATCATTCTTTTTGTTTTGTTGCGCAACTGCTGGACCATGAACAGACCAAACCCCAACGATACCAGCACCACAAGGAGACAAAACACGAGATACCCAAAGAAACCCTCCCATGCCTGTCTGTTCAACTCTTTGCCGTGCTGGACCAGATCCCTGGACAGAAAGCGATCCACTTTTTGCAACTGATTGATCTTGGCCGTGATCGCTTGAAACCAGCGATGGGGATCGATGTTGAAACTGCCTGCCAGGCTGGAGGCCACCAGGCGTCGCATGGCCGCATCCGCTGGCAGATCGTCGATCTTGACCCCGGCAGCCCGATCCTGATCGATTTCATGCAAGCGTTTGCCTTGATTCTGCAAGGCGATGATCACATCCACGCTCTGGCGATAGGCTTCCACATTTTCCAGGATCAGATTCACATCCCGACGCTGTTCTGCCACCAGTTCATCTGTTGGCAACTCCTGAATTTGTTTGACTATATTTATAATGTTATTGTAATGGGTGTAGAATTGTTCTTTGTAATGTTCCTGCTGTTCGTGTGGATCCAGAAGTGCTTCTGAATCACCATAGTGTGATCCCCGGATCAACAGGTTTTTGACCGAATGGTAGATGCCGCGCAATCCCATGTGTTGATACATTTGCCCCAGCAAGGCGTACAGGGAGCTGTCATACCCGCGATTGAAAATCTGGCCGCGCATCTGTTCGACCTGTGCGATTGACCCATCCTGCATGGCGGCATCATACACATGTCGGATCTCATCTTCTGCCATGGTGCGAAACATTTTGAACAGCGCCTCCTGTTCCGCCACCGTCTCTTTGTAGCGGCGATACATGCCGGGTCCGAACCGTTGGCTGGCCAGCATGTTGACGATCATGGCCCGTTCCATGCCCGCCAACTCCTTGCCGTGCAGAAAAATGTGATAATTGTAGATCAGATTGGCAATGTGGACCGTTGGCGAAAGATCGGAGAGCAGATTGAAGATTTTCAACAGTCGATTGATCAGATTGGAATAAAAATCGATCACATCGTCAAATGGTATGGTATGCTGATCGGTCTGGGTGCGTATCCAGGCGGTGTGGTTGAAATCCGCCGTGATCGTTTGATAATAATCATGGATGCCGGAGTATGCGTGATCTTCTTGCAGTTTGAAGAGAAGGTTGTAGAATGTTTGGTATTTTTCGTCCGTGAGTTCGCGCTGTGAAAGCAGTTCTTCCGAGAAATCGTGTCCGCCGCTGCCCAGGAATCCGGAACTCATGCCGCGTTCTTTTTGGATCTCATGAATGAGCAGGCTGGTTTGTTCGGTCAGATGAGAAATCTTGTTGACCAGCTCCATGTTTTCGATCAACGTCAATTTTTCGAACACGCCGAACAGGACAAACCAAAAGACCCCGATCATCGGCACCAGCCAGATCAGCATCAGTTTGACGCGAAAGGGCAAGGATTCCAGGTAACGCATGTCAGGTTTTCCACCGGCCTGGTTGACAGGAACATGGATGGATCAGCATGGAGCAGTGTAGCGGATTGGCGGGGACAAACAAGAAGAAAAATGGATAATTGATTGATAAAATTCAATTTATGTCAACAAAAACGTGACAGGTCAAGGATGTGATTAAATTATTTGATCGAATCATTGGTTGTTTAGCAGTTCGGCCAGTTCGCGCACGCCAATGGCCTCCTGATGGGCTGTCAATGGATAGCGGCCTGTATTTCCATGGACCACAAAGGTTCGTTCCGGGTTGAGATCGGCGCAGGCCAGATGAAAACCGCGTGTCACCCTGGC
This sequence comes from Magnetococcales bacterium, assembly GCA_011089965.1. Lineage (GTDB taxonomy): Bacteria > Pseudomonadota > Magnetococcia > Magnetococcales > Magnetaquicoccaceae > Magnetaquiglobus. The sequence goes on along the minus strand of JAANAU010000035.1, from coordinate 17,225 downwards.
GGTCATGGAGCGTTTGATCTCAATGGCCCAGCGTGCACCATTGACAAATTCAATGATCAGATCGATTTCCGCTCCTGCCGAGGTGCGATAGAAACCGGGCACGGCCCCCCAGGGCAAACAGGTGAGCAGGTTTTCCAGTACAAACCCCTCCCAACTCATGCCCACGATGGGGTGAGCGGCCAATTGATCCAGGGTGCCAATGCCGAGCAGGGCATGCACCAGGCCGCTGTCGCGCAGATAGAGTTTGGGCGCTTTGACCAGCCGTTTACCGATATTGGTCTGACAGGGAGCCAGGCGGCGTACCAGCATCAGGTCGCATAACAGGTCGATATACCGGGTCACCGACTGGGTACTGATTTCCAAAGAGCGCGCCAGTTCGGAGCTGTTGAGCATGCTGCCTTGACGATGGGCCAGCATGGTCCAGAGTCGTTCGAGGGTGGTTGCCGGAATGCGCGGTCCAAACAGGGCCACATCCCGTTGCAGATAGGTGCGAATGAAGTCCCGGCGCCACTCTTGGCTTTGCCGGTCGCTGTCCGCCAGATGGCTTCCTGGAAATCCTCCTCGCAACCACAATCGTTCCTGGGTATGGAAGTCTGTGACCACTTCCAGTACCGAGAATGGAGAGAGATCGCAATAGGCGATGCGTCCTGCCAGGCTTTCGCCTGTTTGCTGCATCAGGTCCAGAGAAGCGGATCCAAGGAGCAGGAAACGTCCTGTCCCTTGCTGTGTGCGGCGTCCGCGATCAATGACGCCGCGCAGGGTTTCAAACAAGGCGGGCATCCGATGGATCTCATCCAGGATGATCAATCGATCTGCAAAGCTGGCAAAAAACAGTTCGGGATTGGTCAGTCGGGTCAGATCTTCACGATCCTCCAGGTCGAGATAGAGGGCGTTGCGTGTTTGGCCCACCTGAAGAGCCAGAGTGGTTTTACCCACCTGACGCGGTCCCAGCAGAGCCACGGCAGCTTGACGATTCAGAGCTTCTTCCAGTGCGGGGGTGAGCAGTCGGGGTATCATCCTTGCAATTTATCCATGACGTGGAAAAATTGCAAGGATAATGTCATCGAACCACCACGGCGGCATGGCGCAGTTTGCCCACTTTCAACACATGACGGCCTGGCATGAGTTGGCTGCGCGGGTCTTCGGCCTTGACTCCATCGATGCTCACCGCCTGTTGACGGATCAGGCGCATGGCTTCGGAGTTGGAGGCGACCAGGCCGGCCAGACGCATGGCATCGGCCAGTCCTGCGGGTTGTCCGTTTTGTTCCAGGATCACTTCGGTCAGATCCTGCGGGGTTTCCCGTTGGGAGAAGCGTGCCTCAAAGCGATGGCGGGCCATGCGGCCTTGTTCCTGGCCGTGAAAACGGGCGGTCAGCTCTTCGGCCAGTTGTTTTTTGGCCTCCATGGGATGGAAGCGACCCGCCTGGGTTGCGGTTTCCAGTTGGCGGATCTCTTCCAGGGATCGATTGGACAACAGTTCATAATAGCGCCACATGATCGCGTCGGACAAAGACATGGTTTTGCCGAAGATTTCGTCTGGCGGATCCTGGATGGCGATGTAGTTGTTCAAGGATTTGGACATCTTTTGCACGCCGTCAAGTCCTTCCAGGATGGGCATGGTGATGACGCATTGCGGCTCCTGGCCATACTCTTTTTGCAGTTCCCGGCCCATCAGCAGGTTGAAGGTTTGGTCGGTTCCCCCCAGTTCCACGTCGGCATGCAGGGCCACCGAGTCGTATCCCTGGACCAAAGGATAGAGAAACTCGTGGATGGCAATCGGGCGTTCCGCCTTGTAGCGTTTGGTGAAGTCGTCCCGTTCCATCATGCGGGCCACGGTTTGTTTGGCGGCCAGTTGAATCAGTTGTGCGGCGCTCATGGGGGTCATCCAGGTGCTGTTGAAGACCACCCGGGTAGTGGTTGGATCAAGAATATGAAACACCTGGGATTTATAGGTTTCCGCATTGGCTGCCAGCACTTCCGGGGTCAGGGGTTTGCGGGTTTCGTTTTTGCCGGTCGGGTCACCGATCAAGCCGGTGAAGTCACCGATCAGAAAGATCACCTCGTGACCCAGTTCCTGGAACTGACGCATTTTTTGCAGAAGCACCGTATGGCCCAGGTGGAGGTCCGGGGCTGTGGGGTCAAAACCGGCTTTGATTTTCAGCGGTATGCCCGTGGTCATGGAGCGTGTCAGTTTTTGTTCCAGGCTCTCTTCGGAGATGATCTGGGCCACGCCCCGTTGGATGATTGCCATTTGTTCACGAATCGGTTTCATGGTTGCTTGCTCCTTGCTGCAAGGCTGGATCCAATTATTGAAAAAAAAGAGGGGGTCTGGGGGATTCATCCCCCAGGGTTTTAATGTTTTAATATTTTAATATTTTAATATTTAAAAAAATAATATTTAAATGTTGTTTGTTTAAAACATTTAAAAGATTAAAGTCCCAGGGTGGCTCTCGCCCCTGGACCCCTGATGATGACGATGAACGCATGGTTGACTTCATCACCAGGTCAGTGAACAATCCAACCGACTGTTTTGTCAAGCACCAGCATCCCAACCGAACGGGCATCGAAATGGACGATCTGCTTTTTCTGGCCCATCGCATCCCCTATCCCCCGCGCAAAGGGGACAAAATCCGTTCGTACCACCTGCTGATGGCCCTGACCTCCCGTTATAGGGTCCACCTGGGAGCATTCGTGGATGACCCGGAAGATCATACCCATATGACCACCCTGGCTGGTCTGTGTACAGGCGAAACCCTGCTTTTGAAGCTGAATCCCTGGCAAGCCAGATTGCGCGCCCTGCGCGGACTTCTGACCGGATCACCCCTGACCCTGCCCTACTACGACCATCCAACCATGCGCACCTGGGTGAAAGAGCTGGTCAACCGCCATCCGATACGCCGTGTGGTGGTCTATTCGGCTGCCGTTGCCCAGTTTGTGACCGATTTGGATCCGGCCATCCTGCGGGTGAGCGACTTCGTGGATGTGGATTCGGACAAATGGGCCTTGTATGCCGCTGGTCGTCAGGGATTCTGGCGCTGGCTCTACCAACGCGAAGCGCGCACCTTGCTGGCTGCCGAACGACGCCTGGCTGCGGCCAGTGCAACGGTGTTTTTTGTCAGCCCGCCCGAAGCCGCCCTGTTCCAACGTCTGGCCCCGGAGCTGGCCGGACGCATCGATTATTGGGAAAACGGCGTGGATCTGCACTATTTTTCACCAGACCACCCCTGTCCCAACCCCTATCCTGCCGGAATCAAACCTCTGGTCTTTACCGGTGCCATGGACTACTGGCCCAATGTCGATGCCGTCACCTGGTTTGCCAAAGAGGTTTTTGCCCGGATCGCGGATCCTGAAGCACGGTTGGTCATTGTCGGTGGACGACCTGTGGAAGCGGTCGTGAACCTGGGCCAACAACCCGGGGTGATGGTGATCGGCAATGTGCCGGATGTGCGCCCCTGGATCCGTTGGTCCGTGGCTGCCGTGGCCCCTCTGCGCATTGCCCGTGGGGTGCAGAACAAGGTGTTGGAGGCCATGGCCATGGCCCGCCCGGTGTTGGCCACATCCTTTGCCATGGAGGGGATCCGCATCGAGGACCAACGCCTGCAACGCTGGGTGGCGGACACCCCGGAAACCTTGCTTGCCAAGGCGGTCGCATTGCTGAACGGCGCAGATGCAACCGATCCTGACAACTCCTGCGGGGTGCTGGGACGACAACTGGTGGAAAAACATTATCATTGGGAACGCAATCTGCAACGGATTCTTTCCCGTATTGCCGAATAGAGACGATTTTTCTATCGATGCAAATTGATGAGTTTCAATAGATGACCATTGCACCCTCTGGTCTGACATGATATCCTTTCTGAGACAAGACTGTAAAATGCTATTGTTTATCTTGGTTGCAAGGGTTGTGGCCTCAAAAGGAACAACTTCTCATGCTCTCCACCTACGAAGCTTTGTATGAACAAGGACGTCTGACTTGGCTTCATGAAACACCAGAGCCATACCAGGGTCGGGTGATCGTGACGTTGATGGAGGATGCTGCTGTGACGCATGCGCCTTTGTCGGTTCAGATCTCCTCTCTTCAGGAGGAGGAGCTTGAACGGTTCATGCAAGAGATGTGTGGTGCCTGGGGGCAAAACGGTTATGAGGAGACCAGAGCGCGGATTGCGCAACGTCGTGTTGCGGATTGGGGTGACGATGAGGAGCATGCGTGAGGTGTCTCTTTGACAGTAACCCGTTGATTTATTTTCTCAATGGTGTTTTGCCGTCGCATGGGAGGGAGTGGATCCGGGAGGGCATCCGGTTTGGTGGGGCCTATTCCGTCATCACACGGATTGAGATTCTGGGTTTTCCCGAATCGCCAGAACGCACACAGGCGGCCAGTCGTCTGTTGCAACGGTTTACCGAAATCGCGTTGAGTGAAGTCATCCTGCAACGCACGATCCATTTGCGTCGTCAGTATCGACGTCTGAAGATTCCGGATGCCATCATCGCAGCCACAGCCATGGAATCGGCTTTGCCATTGATTACTCATAATCTGGATGATTTCACAGGTATTGCAGGTTTGATCGTGAAAGATCCATTCCATGCGCCACCGTAGACCAGCCCTGCATGATTTTTTTGGTCTGACCCTGAAACCACCCACCATCCAGCAACCCACCATGCACATTCTCCATCTGATCCATCGGCTGGACATTGGCGGGCTGGAGACGGTCGTGGCCCAACTGGTCAACCGTCTGCCGGTGGAACGGTTTCGACACAGCGTGGTCAGCCTGACCGAATTGACCGCTTTTCAAAACCGTTTCCACCATCCCCACGTCACCTTTCACGCCCTGCACAAGCAACCGGGCAAGGATCTGCTGGTCTGGGTGCGCTATTGGCGTCTGTTGCGGCGGCTGCAACCCGATCTGGTCCATGCCTGCAATCTGGCCACGCTGGAAGCCGCCATTCCCACCCGCCTGGCCGGAGTCAAACGGTTTGTCCATGCCGAACACGGACGCGACAGCCACGATCCGGATGGCACCAGCCCCAAATATCTGTTGTGGCGCCGTTTCATGACCCCATGGGTGGATCGGTTCATTCCGGTCTCTGGCGAACTCGAAACCTGGATGCAGACCACCGTCTCCATTCCACGTCCCAAAATTTTGAGGATTGGCAACGGCGTGCTTTTGCCGGATCAGCCCCGTGACTGGATGAACCGTGACCCGGATCACCCCTTTACCATCGGATTTGTGGGCCGACTCTGGCCCATCAAGGATCCGATGAATCTTGTGCGCGCCTTTCATCGCCTGCGGCAGATGGCGCCTGACATTCCGGTACGCCTGCTTTTTGTCGGGGATGGGCCGGAGCGGGCCACGCTGGAGTTGTTGATCGAACAGTGGCATCTGCATGAATCGATCCGCATGGTGGGCTGGCAAACCGACGTGGCACACCATTTGCGGCAGTTGGATCTGTTCGTGTTGCCCTCCAAGGCCGAAGGCACCCCCTTGACCCTGCTGGAGGCCATGGCCATGGGCGTGCCGGTGGTGGCCACCCGGGTGGGTGGCGTGGCCGATCTGGTGGTGGAAGGGGTGACAGGCCGCCTGGTGCCACCGAACGATCCCCAGGCCCTGGCAGCAGCCATGCTCGGCTATCTGCTGGATCCGGCCACAGCCAGCCTGCATGGGGCTGCGGGACGGGAACGGGTGGCAGCCCACTTTTCCCTGGAGAACACCATCGCCGCCTATGAACGCCTCTTCCTGCAACTCTTGGTTACGAAAAATCAGGGTTCCTGACAATTCTCTTTTTGATTTTTCGGGCAGGAATGGCTATCCTGCATCCAACCCATTCACCGATATTGCCCGAGTCACCACAAACCATGTCCGATCCGGTCCAACCCGACGATACCTCTCCACAGGCCAGCCCGCCGGAATCCCCGGAACCCGATGCTGTGGATCATGCCCGGCGTCGCCGCCTGCTCAAGGGGTTGATCGGTGCCGGAGTGGCGGTGCCGGTCATCATGACTTTGCAACGGGATGCCCTGGCCACCTTTGGCAGCCAGCAGGCCTGTTTTGACAACATCACCGCCTTGGGCGCTGGAGATGATCCGTGTCAGAGCGCCGGAGATGACTGGATCCGGGACAGCCGTGTGAACTTTTCCGGTCAACCCAACCTGGGGGTTTTGACCGGTGGCGGCGGTGTTAATGGTGATCAATGTCTGCTGTTTTATAAACCGGATGTTGGCTGGTGGCCTTATAAAACCGACTCCAGCAACATGTATGGTAAAACCGCAGCAGGTTACAAACCGGTCACCTACTCCTGTTGGACCTCCCTGCACAACACCCCGGGCACGGGCGCGCCCAATCTGCCGTAGCCGCTGGTGACCACCTCCTCCCACATATCCTGGTCCTGGCATGCCCTGAACCCCTCTTCCTGGAGCCAGACCCGTTGTGGGGAGACGATCCTGTTGTTCAATCCAGCCTCCAATGAGACCCATGTATTGAACACGCTGACCCGTGCCATTCTGGAGTTGTTGAGTGGTGAAACCCTGACTCTTGCCCAACTGATCGACCGGCTTGGTTATGATCCCTGTGACCAGGAGGTGGTCGCAACCCATGCCCGTCTGCTCTGGGAGCTGGACCAGTTGGGTTTGATCTTTCCTGTGGACCCATGCGGATCTGCGACCTGACGCTGGTGCAGGCCTCTGCCCGTCTGGCCGGTGACGGTCTGTACTGGGGCGTTGGACCGTTCATCGTGCGTCTGAAAAGCCGATTGCCCGATTTCAATCATACCTTTTACCGTCTGTATGCCCATCATCGTCTGCTGGAACCCGATTTTGGGGGGGTGAGCGATTTTCACATCGATTTGCACCCGAGCCGGGGGATGCGTCGTTTCTGGCATCCTCAGGTCTTTTTTGCACTCGATGGTCCCACAGGGTTGGCCCCTTTTCCCCTGGATCACGCCGTACCTTTGTTTGAATGGGGGTTCAATTACGCCATTGCCCGACGTGCCAACCAGTATCTGTTGTTGCATGCCGCCGTGGTGGCGCGTGGCGACCGGGCCATGGTCCTGCCTGCCCTGCCCGGCTCTGGCAAGAGCACGTTGTGTGCAGCCCTGGTGGCGCGGGGCTGGCGGTTGCTCTCGGACGAATTTGCCGCCATTCGCCCAGCCACGGGATTGATTCATCCCATCCCCCGTCCCATTGCCTTGAAAAATGCCTCCATTGCCATCATCCGCGCCTTTCATCCGGAAGCGATCATCGGTCCCACCTTTCCCAAAACCCGCAAGGGCAACGTGGCCCACATGCAACCCCCGGCAGCCAGTGTCCAGGCCGAAGAGGAGCCGGCGCGCCCCGTGTGGGTGGTCTCTCCCAAATATCAACCCGATCTCAAGCGCCCGGTGCTGGATCCCATGAGTCAGGATCACGGCTTCATGCGGCTGGCAGGCCACTCGTTCAATTACGAGCTGTTGGGAGCGCGCGGTTTTGCCACGGCCACAGCCCTGGCTCGTGCCTGTCGCTGTTTTGAACTGGGCTTTGCCGATCTGGAGGCGGCAGTGGCCCTCCTGGATGGATTGGCTGCCGCGGATGCAGGTGCGGCATGAGTGTGGTCTCCTCTTTTCTGACTGTGTGGCGTCACCCGGAACGGTTGATCGGGATGGCTCCGGCCCAACAGGATCTCATGCTGCGCATGGCCCGGTGCAGCGGTCTGTTGGCCACCCTGGATGCCCGTTTGCAGCAGAGCGGCACCCTGGATCAGCTCGCGCCCCGCATCCAGGATCTGTTGGAAGGGGTGCGGATCTATGCCGCCAATCAGGAGCGGGCGGTCCGCTGGGAGGTCAACCGCATTCAGCGCGCCTTTTTCGGCACCGGATTGCCGGTCATTTTGTTGAAAGGGGCGGCCTATCATCTGCGCAACCTCCCCTGGTCCCGGGGACGGCTCACCAGCGACGTGGATCTGTTGCTGCCGGAAGAGTCCCTGCCCGCAGCCGAGGCGTGCCTCAAGCAGCATGGCTGGGTGGCCGCGATCACCGATCCCTATGATCAACGCTACTACCGGCAATGGATGCATGAACTTCCCCCTTTGCACCATCCGTTGCGGCAGACCGAGCTGGATCTGCATCATGCCATCGTCCCCCGCACCTCCCGGCTCTGTTTTGATGCGCGCCTTCTGCTGGAACGGTTGCAACCGGTCCCTGGCCATCCCGGGGTGTGGACTTTGTGTCCGGAGGATATGATGTTGCATGCCGTGGTGCATCTGTGTCACGACGGGGATTTCCAGAGGATGGCTTGGCGCGATCTGTTGGATATTGATGCCTTTTTTCAAGAATTCTCGTCGGATGCGGATTTCGGAACCCGTCTGATGGCCCGGGCCGAGGCATTGGGATTGCGCCCCTCTCTGGAGTTGGCTGCCCGTTTGTTGACCCGGGTGGTGGGCACCCCATTGCCAGCCGGGCTGGCAGGGCAAATCCGGCAGCATGCGGGTGGCATCTGCGAATCATGCATGGTGCATCTCCTGGTGCCCCGTCATCCGGATGGGCAGGGTGTGGATCCTGGCACGCTGCTGGCCCAGGAGTTGTTGTACATTCGATCCCACTGGTTGCGCATGCCGTTGTGGCTGCTGCTGCCCCATCTGACCCGCAAATGGGTCCGGAACTGGTCAAGCGATGTGTGGCCTCGCCGGAGTCTTTGATCGGACCGCACTCCGTCCGGTGGAGCGCAAGCGTCTGGAACGCACCAGTGCGGCCCTGCACCATCGCGGACCCGATGGCGCGGGTGAGTGGGTGGCGCCTGGCATTGGCTTGGCCCATCGCCGTCTGGCCATCATCGATCTGGAGGGGGGGAGTCAGCCCCTGGCCAATGAGGATGGCACGGTCTGGCTGGTGTTCAATGGGGAGATCTATAATTTTGTCGAGTTGCAGCAGGAGCTGACCGCTCTGGGTCATACCTTTCGTACCCGTTCGGATACCGAAGTGATCGTCCATGCCTGGGAGTCCTGGGGCGAAGGGTGCGTGCAGCGTTTGCGCGGCATGTTTGCCGTGGCCATCTGGGATGAACGGCGTCAGGGGGTGTTCCTGGCCCGGGACCGGTTGGGCATGAAACCGCTCTATTATTCCGACGAGGCCGACGGTTGGCTCTGGTTTGCCTCGGAGTTTACCCCTTTGGGGCGCGAGCGTGAGCGTACCTTGCACCTGCCCGCCCTGGAGTGCTATCTGGCCCTGGGATATGTGCCGGATCCTCTGACCATCCATCCCGGTATTCACAAACTGCCCCCGGCCTCGTATCTGTGGATCCGGCGCGGTGACGCGCTTTTGAACCCGGTGCGTTATTGGGAGCCGGATTTTGCTGCGGATCCGGGGTGTGGCAGTTTCCAGGAGGCAACCCGGAAGTTGCGGGAGTTGTTGGAAGAGTCGGTGCAGCTCCACATGGTGTCTGATGTGCCGGTGGGGAGTTTCCTGTCGGGTGGGATCGATTCGTCGGCTGTGTCGGTTTTGATGGCCCAACTCTCCCCTGCCCCGCCCAAAGCCTGCACCATCTCTTTTGCGGATCCGCGTTACGATGAAACCCCCCATGCGACCCTGGTGGCCAACCGTTACGGTCTGGATCATCAGGTATGGCGTGCCGATCCTGACCGTCTTGATCTGATCGATCTGATGGCCGTTCACTATGGCGAGCCGTTCGGGGATCCTTCGGCACTGCCCACCTGGCTGGTGTGCGCCTTGGCCCGCACCCGGACCAAGGTGGTGCTGTCCGGCGATGGAGGGGATGAAAATCTGGCGGGCTATCGCCGCTACCGGTTGTTGATGGCCGAAGAGCAGGTGCGCGCCCGGCTGCCTCTGGCGTTCCGTCAGGCGCTGTTTGGCCGACTGGGGGCCTGGTATCCGAAGCTCGATTGGGCGCCGCGCTGGTTGCGTGCCCGTTCCACATTCGCCTCCCTTGCCAAAGACGGCGTGGCGGCGGCACTGGCATCGGTGGAGATTCTGCCGCAAGAGTGGCGCACGCAGCTTTGGTCGGATCACACCCGGCGCGCCTTGCAGGGATTCAGAACCATCGATCTGTGGCGTCAGTATGCCCAATCCGCTCCGGATCACCCGCTGTCACGCATGCAATATCTTGATTTAAAAGGTTTTCTTGCTGGACGCGTGCTGGTCAAGGTGGATCGGGCCAGCATGGCGCACGGTCTGGAGGTGCGCGCACCCTTGTTGGATTACCGGCTGGTGGAGTGGCTGGCAGCATGCCCTCCGGAATGGAAATTGCATAAAGGTGTCGGCAAGTATCTGTTAAAAGAAACCTTGCGTCCGCTTCTGCCGGAAGAGATCCTATGGAGGCCCAAGCAGGGTTTCAATATGCCGTTGGCCGACTGGTTGCGGCGTCCCATGGTATTGTCACGGTTGGAGCGTCTCGTGGCCACCGGGCTGTTCGCACCGGATACCTTGCGCCGCATGGTGGCCGCCCATCTTTCTGGCCGTCATGATTTCTCTGCACCGCTTTGGGCCTTGCTGATGTTTGAAGCCTTCCTGCGTCATCGATAACACCATTCCCGGGGGGGGAGGAGCGTTTGCGCATGGAAATCGATCATGCCACCAGTATACCGGTCGCACCGCAACTGCGGATCATGGGGGGACGCAGCCTGCTCTTTCCTTTGGTGGGTCTGTTGATCGTGACGGTCCTGGTCACCATGGGGGTCGGATATTTCATCAATTATCCGTTTCTCTACGAATCGTTGCACAACAAAGCCAAAATCGAACAGCAGGCCCGGGCGGCGGCGGTCAGCTTTCAGATCGATCATGTGGCAGGGGGATTGATGCAGTTGGCCCTGGTGGTCTCCCGGGATGGGGAGTTGCAGGAGGCCATGACTCTGCACGCCCAGAATTTTGATCGCCTGATGCGCAAGGTATTGTTTCTTTCAGAAAACATTCGCGGTCTGGACCTGGTTGGGGTGGTGGATCCGGCGGGCAGGATTCTGTTTACCACCGAAGGGGTGGAAGAGGGGTTGTTTCCGGCTGAGGCGCTCAAAAAGGGTTTGAAGAGCGGCGGCCATCAATTGGCGGCAGCGGTCAACCAGCGGTGGGCCTTGTTGACCCTGGCACCGATTCAGGTGCACAGAAAAAATGTCGGGGTTTTGGTGTTGGGGCGTTGGATCCAACCGGAGTTGGCCCGGCGTTCGGCCTCCGAAGAGGGGGAGAGTCTGGCCATGGCCGGACCGGACGGTCAGGTTGTCTCCAATCTGGATGGCCAACCATGGCCTGCTCCGGATCAGGAACGGATTCGTTCCTGTCTCAATGCCCGGGAGCCGGTGACCGTGCTTTCCGAGGAATATCGGGGTTTGCATTATGCCCCTTTGACCATTCTGGGTCAGGGATTTTGTGCCATTCTGCCCATGGACTTGGATTCGATCCGTCAGACTTTGCGTGATCATGCCATCCGTCTGGGTTGGTCTTCTTTGATCATCATCGGCATGATCGTGTTGTTGGGTTTGACCGTCCACATGTTGATCCTGCAACCTTTGCATCGGTTGCGCAGCAAGGCGTTGATCCTGGTTGAGGTGTGTTCCAACGAAAAACTGGAGGTGCCGACCGTGGCCTCTGTGGAAAAGGGCAATGAGATCCAGATATTGGATCAGGCGTTTGAGACCGCATCCACGGCCATTTATTCGTATATCGGGGAGTTGCATCATCAAAAAGAGCGGTTCGAGGATATGGCGATTCGTGATCCTTTGACCGGTTTGGGCAATCGACGGTTGTTCAATCAACTGGTGGAAAAATCTTTGGCCATTTGTCATCGTTATCAGCGGCGCATGGCCATCATGTATTTGGATCTGGACCGGTTCAAGCCGATCAATGACACATTGGGGCATGATATCGGGGATCTGTTGCTCAAGGAGGTATCGGCCCGTTTGAAGGTGGCGTTGCGTGATTCGGATGTGGTATTCCGGTTGGGTGGGGATGAGTTTGCTGCGTTGTTGCCCGAATCTGCCGAAGGAGCCGTGGCGCGCGTTTTGGGTGAGCGTTTGATTCAGGAGGTCAAACGGCCTTATCAGTTGAAAGGGCATCATTGTGTCATTGGGGTGAGTGTCGGGATTGCCATTTATCCGGATCATGCCCAGACGCAGGAAGAGTTGATCAAGCGGGCCGATCAGGCGTTGTATGCTGCCAAGGATGCCGGACGCGGTGTCTGTCGGTTGTATGAAGATCTGGGCGTGTGATCTGCCGGGGAGGGTTTCAAGGATTGAAAAAAAAGAGGGGGTCTGGGGGATTCATCCCCCAGGGTTTTGATTTTTGATGTTTTCATGTTTAAAAATAAAAAATATTAAATATTTTTGTTTTGTAAAGATTAAAGATTAAAGATTAAAGATTAAAGATTAAAGTCCCAGGGGCTTTGCCCCTGGACCCCACCAGGGGGGTAACCCCCCTGGACCCCTGATCTATCCTCTGCACCTGGGTCGCAAGGCATGAGCAACGGTTATTTTGGCGAGTTTGGCGGGGCGTTCATCCCGGAAATCCTTCACGAAACCTTCCAGCGTCTGACCCGCGCCTATACCGAGGCGCGTCAGGATCCGGAGTTCTGGGCCAGTTATGTCCGTCTCATGGAAAACTACTCCGGACGCCCCACCCCTTTGACCTATGCGGAAAACCTCTCCAGACGTTACCAGCGCCGGATCTACATCAAACGGGAAGACCTCAACCAGACCGGTGCCCACAAGGCCAATAACGTGATGGGTCAGGGGTTGCTGATGCAACGGATGGGCAAACGTCGCGTCATCGCCGAAACCGGAGCCGGACAACATGGCATGGCCACAGCCACCATGGCTGCCCGCATGGGATTTGAGTGCGTGATCTATATGGGTGCCCAGGATGTGGAACGGCAACGTTCCAACGTTTTCTGGATGGAACGGTTGGGGGCCACGGTGGTTCCGGTCACCTCGGGCGCCCAAACCTTGAAGGATGCGGTCAATGAGGCCCTGCGCGACTGGGTGGGCAGCATGGATGCCACCCACTATCTGCTGGGCACGGCATGTGGTGCCCACCCCTTTCCGGAAATGGTCTCCTGGTTTCAATCGATCATCGGTTTGGAGGCCAGACAACAGATCCTCACTGCCGAAGGCCGACTTCCGACCCATGTGTATGCCTGTGTGGGGGGCGGCTCGAACGCCATGGGGATTTTTCAGGGTTTTCTGGATGATCTCCCGGTGCAACTGATCGGTGTTGAGGCGGGTGGTGCCGGGCTGGCCACCGGACGTCATGCCGCACGACTGGCCTCTGGCAGCAGTGCCATTGGTGTTGCCCAGGGATACAAAACCTTCTTTTTGCAAAATGCCGATGGTCAGATGCTGGATACCCATTCCGTGGCTGCCGGTTTGGATTATGTCGGGGTGTCACCGATTCTGGCCCATTTGCACACCACAGGGCGGGTGCGTTTTGCCGCAGCCACGGATGTTGAAGTGGTGGCAGCCTTGCAAGAGCTGATGCAGGCCGAAGGGTTGATCCCGGCTTTGGAATCGAGTCATGCCGTGGCCCAGGCCCTCAAGGAGTTGCCGGAGTTGCCGTCTGATGCCGTGGTGATCATCAATCTTTCCGGTCGTGGCGACAAGGACATCTTCACCATTGCCGATGCGCTTGATGATCCGGGTTGGCGGCGTTTTATTCGGCGCAAGGCGGAAAGTTATTCCCAATGTGAGAAGGAGTGATCATACCGGATGTCTCAACTCATGCCTGCTTTGGAACCCTATATTCGTCAGCGTCGTGCGCAGCGGGAGGCGCACGGACAGGCTCCCATTTTATTGATGTCTCATCTGGTGTTGGGCTATCCTTCGCTGGCCGTCAATCAGGAGACGATTGCCGCCATGGCAGCTGCCGGGGTGGAGTTGGTGGAGTTGCAGATTCCCTTTTCCGAACCGATTGCCGATGGGCCGGTGATTGCCCAGGCCAATCAGTTGGCTTTGGATCAGGGGTTTCGGGTGGAGGAGGGTTTGGAGTTTGCTGCTGCCTGTGTGCAACGTCATCCGGAAGTGGCCTTTCTGTTGATGACCTACAGTAATATCCTGATGGCCTATGGTGTGGAACGGTTCATTGAGCGGGCGGCACAGATGGGCATTCGGGGTTTGATTGTTCCGGATTGGCCACCTCAGGAGGCTGGTCAACCCATGGCGTTGTGTCAGGCGCAGACGGCTTTGGATTGGATTCAGTTGTTCACCCCGACCTCGACCGATGTGCGGTTGCAGACCATTGGTCGTTGGGCGCGTGGTTTTTGTTATTGTGTGGCGCGCAAGGGGGTGACGGGTGGGCGGACTGATTTTGATGCCGATTTGCGTCATTTCCTGCAACGGTGTCGTCAGGTCACAGACAAGCCTTTGGCGGTTGGTTTTGGTGTGCGCACGTCGGCAGATGTTCAAACCTTGACACCTTTGGCGGAAATTGCGGTGGTGGGTACGGCAGCTTTGGAGATTCAGCGCACGGCAGGAGCTGTTGCAGTGGGTGCATTTTTCCAGAAGTTGCGGGGGTGATGGTCGAGAGATGGATACCAGGATCAGGGGTCCAGGGGGGTTACCCCCCTGGTGGGGTCCAGGGGCAACGCCCCTGGGACTTTAATCTTGTGATTCTTTAATTTTTAAACAAAATTATTAAAATTATGTTCCGAACGGAAGAATCTTAAAACCCTGGGGGATGAATCCCCCAGCCCCCCTCTTTATTTTCAATCCTGGAGTTCTATAACCCCTTGGCCAACGCCTCACGGGCCGACAGTGTGGGTTTCTGAGACTCGGGAACCTCGCCAAGGAGTGTGTAAATGACCCACTCGTAACGCTGTTTGGCTTCGCGTACCGCAACATCTGCCGATGCCTGCATCTTGGAGAGCTTGAAATAATCCCCGCCCAACAAACGCATGGCGGCAAAGGCTGACATTTTTTTGGCGATGCCGCAGGCCAGGATCTCCCGGCCTGTGGTATGATTGATGCGCTGAAAGGCGGCTTCCAACTGTTGGGGATCCCCCTGCTGTACCAGTCCCATGGCCAGGATTTTGCCGGCCATGGAGTTGCCGCGCATCATGCGGGCTGCACGGGCCATGAGCTTGGGACGTTCCTTTTCCGCAACCGAAAGGCTGCGTTGCACCAGCTTGGCTGTGAGGATCTCTCCGGCATCGGTGTCATCCGAGACATATTTTTCCAGCAAAGTCACCAGGGAAGGGGTGTCAGCCAGTTTGGTCAGAGCCACGGCCAGCAGTGCCGTGGCCTTGGCATTGCCCTTGGTCGCGGTCATGGCGCGCACCAACGGCTCAATGGCCACATCCTTGCGGTTGACAATCCCTGTGGCCAGAATGGTGGTGCCTGGAGAGGTGTTGTTCATCAGTTTGATGGCTTCGAGCATCTGTTCCATGGTGCCACGCCCCATCACCTCCATGGCCCAGATGATCTCTGCCTCGGGCTGATCCGGCGGAGCCGTGGCAATGGCCCGGATCACATGGTTGATGGTGCCTTGATCGGCCACACCCATGGCCAGGGATTTCATCGCCTCCGGGCTGATGGTGGCATGACGCAGTCCGTCAATCAAAGGGTTGACCCCCTTGTGGGAGACAATGCCATGGGCCAAGGCATTGACCAGCTCCACATCCCCGGTCACCTTGGACATGGCATCCACCATGTGGAACGCCTTGACCTCCTTGTGCCGCAGGATTTCGGCGATCATGGTGCGGACTTGCGAGGGTTCATCCTGGATTTTTCCCAGGGTTTCGAGCATTTTTTTGAGCCGCCCCTCCTGGATGACACTTTCGACATCCACGGAGTGCTTTTTTTCGTCATCATGGGACGAGGACATGCTGCTGCTTTTGCGTCCGGGAGAACTGCCACTGCTCCCCCCTCCTCCCCCCTTCTGGGGAGCATCCGGGAGTTCCTGGGCTGCGACAAAACGAGTATCGAGATTTTCCAGGGCTTGACGTGCGTTTTCTCCCAAAGCTTCCGCCAGGGTGGCGCGGATTTTTGCCAACTGCTCGCTTGTGTACAGATCCCGTTCCGGCATGGTTTGATCCTCTGTTTTCGTGAATTTGCAAATTTCGACACGCTCACCATGGATTCAGACCCCCTGGTTGCGTTATTCTATCAAAAGGCGCTGCACGAATATACCCACTCCAGCAGGCTTTGCCACGGAGTATGCAAAAAAATGACCACAACAGTCGCATCAACCCATCCAACGCTGGTTTTGCGCGATGATCTGGATCAGGAACGTCAACAGCTCTACCTGGAGAGTCGCTGTCTGGCCATTGATACGGAAACCATGGGACTGAAAACCCGTCGGGACCGGCTCTGTCTGGTGCAGATGTGCAACGAGAACGGGGTGATCACGCTGGTTCAAATCCGCAACATGCCTGCCCCCCGATTGCAGACGGTTCTGGAGTCTGAACGGGTGGAAAAGATCGCCCACTTTGCCCGTTTTGACATGGCAGCCATCCGCCATTGGCTCGGGATGGATCTCAGGCCGGTCTTTTGCACCAAGATCGCTTCGCGTCTGACCCGCACGTTTACGGATCGGCACGGCCTGAAGGATCTGGCTGCCGAGTTGTTGGGCGTGGAGATGAACAAGGAACAGCAATCCTCGGATTGGGCTGCCGAACGGTTGACCGACAAACAGATCGCTTATGCCAGTGCGGACGTGATCCATCTGGTGGCGCTCAAAGAGCGTCTGGAGTGGCTGCTGGAGCGGGAGGGACGGCTGGAGTTGGCCCGGGCCTGCATGGGGTTTCTGAGGCACCGTGCGGCCTTGGATCTGGCAGGCTGGGAGGAAGAGGATATCTTTGCCCACCATTGAGCAGGGGCGCAACGGTTACAGCAGCGAAAAGGTGCGCATCAGCGCCGAGAGTTTCGGATCCTCCCGGGCCATCTCTCGCAAGAGTTGAAGAAACGGCTCCATGCGCTCCGACGTGGTGCGCAACCACTCCCGTTGGGCCGCGATCTCCTGGCTGTTGTGTACGATCCGCTCCTCCAGGGGGCGGATCAGGGTGCGCCGGTCCCAGAAGATGTAGCCAAACAGCGCCATGATCAGACCCAGCAACGATCCGAACAGGGTCAGGATCAAATGAAACAGATCGTCAAATCTCTTGTTGAGTTCATCCAGACGTTTGTTGAATGACTGGGTGTTTTCGTCCATGCGTTTGTTGACATCGTCAAAGCGTTTGTTGACATCGTCAAAGCGTTTGTTGGTGTTTTGAATGGTGTCATCCAGCCTCTGACTCAGCTTTTCCTGACCAGCCTTGATCAGGGTGA
>JAANAU010000006.1 GCA_011089965.1 Magnetococcales bacterium | reverse complement strand
CAAGCGATGTCCAGATGATCCGGCAAAGGCAACGGCAGGGTCAAACCGCTCTGACGCTGGAAATGAAAAAAAACCTCAATAGGATTGTCATGCAGTTGTCGGATCATCCGTTCCAGTACCCGCACAGCCACACCCATGGGGAAATCCGGTGCGCGGGCAAAACGGGCGCAGCCGTTGATGGCAATCAGACCGCGACAACGTGTGGCAAACTCCGGATCGTGCAGCCGTTGGCTCAACCACAGAAACCCCAATGAATGACCGATGGCAATGAACGGAGTGTTGGCAGGCAAAGAGAGGTTGGGTGTGCGGTAGAAACCCAGATCCAGGGTGTGCCACTCCAGATCAGGCAGGCAACGCTGCATGGCGCGCCATACTCCGGGACCAAAACCCCATCCATGGAGCAGCACAACAGGCAGAGACAAATCAAACCTCAAGAAATTTGGGGAAACGGGTCCCAATGCGGCATTCCTCTTCTTCGACCACCACCACATCTTCCAGACGTACCCCCCCCAGATCCGGGTAGTAGAGTCCGGGTTCCACGGTCACCACATGGCCCTTGACCAGTCGTTGATCCTTGCCACCGATGCGCGGTGCCTCGTGGATCTCCAGACCCAGACCATGACCGGTCCCGTGAAAAAAACCGCTTTGGCGGCCACTCTCATCCAGACCTGTGGCAAAACCGGCCCGGGTCAGACTGTCGGTGACAGCCTGATGAATGGCACCACCCGAAGCTTGATCCCGGATCATTCCGAATGCCACCTCCTGGGCATCGGCCACAGCCTGCCACATGGCTGCCAGCCGGTCCGGGGGTGTTCCCTTGCAGACGGTGCGGGTCATGTCTCCCCAGTAGCCGTTGTTCTCCATGCGCGGAAAGATGTCCAGGATGATGGGCTGGTGGGCATACAGAATGCCGTGTCCGGTTTCATGGGGATCAGCGCTTTGGGTGCCTCCGGCCACAATGGTATGATGCGGGGCAGCCCCGTCGCGTACCAGGCGGGCATGAATCTCGGCGCGTACCCGTTCGCTGGTCAGCGGAACATCCTCCAACATGAGCATGTCGTTTTCGCCGATGGTGGCCTGTCGGATCAGTTCGATCCCGGCCTCCATGCCCATGCCCGTCACAGCCACGGCCACAGCGATCTGGGCAATCTCTTCCACGCTTTTGGTGGCCCGTTCCGGCCAGAACGGGTCAGGCAGCGGGGTGAGCGTGATACCGGCCTGGCGCAGTTGGTCGGCCATCAGAACCGGAAACTCCGCAGGTGTTGTGATGTCCGTGATGTTTTGTTCTTGCAGAAAGCGGAGGGTCAGGGTGATGGTGGTGGGGGTTTGTTCCGGGTGGTCTGCCAGCCAGCGTTGTTTCAGATCGTTCCATTCATGGACCTGGTCCACGCGCGCGGTGCGTTTGGCCCGGTCGATTTCCAGAGCCGTGACCACGATATGGCTGGTGCCCGTTGATGTACGCAGGTACAGAAACGGGTCTGGTGCGAAAAAGCGGGTCGCATAATAGAGATCTGCCGATGATTCGCTGGCAGCATAAATCAGGCGGGCAGAGTCCATGGCAATGAATGTGGAGATTATTTGAAGTTGGAGTTCGGCACACCGAAGAAATTATGAAATTTTTTGCCGGTTTTGACTCTGACGGTCTGGAAGTAGCGGTCGGTATCGTCGTGACGCATACCGGCAGCAATGGCACGGGCAAAGACCCAGATGACAAATCCCACCACGATGAGGTTGAAGATGGTCATGTATGCGCACTCCCTGGGATGATATGGCCCGAACGATATGGAAATTCTAAAATAATAAATCACCCCCGGCGACAATGCAACCGGGGGTGAATTTTTTTTACATGCCCATGTCACCCATGCCGCCCATGCCGCCACCACCCGGCATCGGAGGAGCCGAATCCTTCTTGGGCAACTCGGCCACCATGGCTTCGGTGGTGATCATCAGGCCTGCCACCGATGCCGCAGCCTGCAAGGCATGCCGGGTCACCTTGGTGGGATCGATCACGCCGCGTGCCACCAGATCGGTGTATTCGTCCTTGGAGGCATCAAAGCCGAAAGCAGGGCTGGCATTCTCCAGAATCTTGCTGACCACCACCGATCCTTCGGCACCGGCATTCTCGGCGATGATGCGCACCGGCTCTTCGAGGGAGCGCCGCACGATGTTGATGCCCACCTTCTGATCGGCATTGGCCACGCTCAGATTGTCCAGAGCGGAACGGGCGCGCAACAGGGCCACACCACCACCCGGCACAATGCCCTCTTCCACAGCGGCGCGCGTGGCATGCAAGGCATCTTCCACCCGATCCTTGCGCTCTTTCACTTCCACTTCCGTGGCACCACCCACCTTCAGGACCGCCACGCCACCAGCCAGCTTGGCCAAACGCTCCTGAAGCTTCTCTTTGTCATAATCGGAGGTGGTGTCTTCCATCTGGGCACGGATCTGATTGACGCGGGCCTTGATGTCGTTCGGAGAACCCACGCCATCCACGATGGTGGTGTCATCCTTGGTGATGATGATCGACTTGGCGCTGCCCAACATGTCCAGGGTGACATTTTCCAGCTTCACCCCCACATCCTCGGAGGCCACGGTGCCACCCGTCAGAATGGCGATATCTTCCAGCATGGCCTTGCGACGGTCGCCAAACCCCGGAGCCTTGACCGCACACACCTTGAGACCACCACGCAGCTTGTTGACCACCAGCGTGGCCAAAGCCTCCCCTTCCACATCTTCGGCTACGATCAGCAGAGGACGGGAGGATTGCACCACACCTTCGAGTACCGGCAAAATCTGTTGCAGATTGCTGACCTTTTTCTCCACCAGCAGGATCAAAGGATCTTCCATCTCCACCTGCATTTTTTCGGCATTGGTCACGAAATAGGGGGAGAGATAGCCGCGATCAAACTGCATCCCTTCCACCACTTCCAGGGTGGTTTCGAGCATTTTGTTCTCTTCGACCGTGATCACGCCCTGTTTGCCGACCTTGTCCATGGCCTCGGCAATCATCTTGCCCACTTCCACGTCGTTGTTGGACGAGATGGTGCCAACCTGAGCCACCTCTTCGGAGCTGGTCACCTCTTTGGAAGCCTGCTTCAAAGCAGCCACCACCGCCTCGACCGCAGCATCGATGCCGCGCTTGAGATCCATGGGGTTCATGCCGGCAGCCACGGCTTTCATCCCTTCGCGGATGATGCTCTGGGCCAGAACCGTGGCCGTGGTGGCGCCGTCGCCCGCCTCGTCCGAGGTCTTGGAGGCCACCTCTTTGAGCATCTGGGCACCCATGTTCTCGAACTTGTCTTCCAGTTCGATCTCCTTGGCCACGCTCACGCCGTCCTTGGTCACGCGGGGCGCGCCCCAGGATTTGTCGAGAACCACATTGCGCCCTTTCGGACCCAGGGTCACCTTGACCGCATTGGCCAGGACATTCACGCCCGCCAGCATCTTGCCGCGTGCGGTTTCACCAAATTTGACTTCTTTAGCCGCCATGTTTCGTCACCTTCTCGATGGATAGGGAGTTCGTGTGAATTGGAACCGGTTAAATCAAAGGGGCGTATCAGCCGATGACGCCCATGATGTCGGTTTCCCGCATGATCACCAGTTCCTCGCCGTCCAGCTTGACTTCGGTTCCGGCATATTTGGCAAACAGGACGATATCGCCCACTTTCACATCCATGGGACGGATGGAACCGTTCTCCTGGATCGCACCTTTGCCTACGGCCAGCACTTCGCCCTGAATGGGTTTTTCCTTGGCTGTATCGGGAATGATGATGCCACCAGCGGTTTTTTTCTCCTCTTCGGTGCGTTTGACCACGACCCGATCATGAAGCGGACGCAATTTCGTTTTCAGCATGCTGATTTCTCCACAAAAACGTGCTACGGTTTGTCTGGTTGATCCCAGGGTGAACGCCATGCCGGGCTGGTGCGTTGGGTACACAACCATCGGAACTTTGGCAGATAACGTTTACGGTTTGGATGTTAAGCTTTCCGAGTGGTAATGTATGCACTCGCCGGAAGGCGTCAAGAGGGCGGATCGAAAAAAAATGGGCGTTGCGGTTTTTTCCGGGGTGTTGAACCCAACAGCAAACAAGGGGATGTGAAGATGGGACATGTGCGGATTCGTCATGTGGACGACGCGGTGATCGAACGGTTGATGCAGCAGGCCGATGCCAAGGGGATGGAGGTGGAGGATTATCTGCGTGCCGTGTTGGTGGCCGCAGCTGACTCGGGCAGCGCGCCGGAAACGCACCGGCAGACCGAACCCGGCCCGGAGTGAGTTTCAGGCGTGCATCCGGTTGAGTTTGCCACTTTGGAACCCCTCCAGATCCAGAGTGACGAACTTGAACCCGCAACCGCGCACCTTGTCCACCACCATCTGGCGCAGATCAGGAGCCAACAGCCGTTCCATCTGGGTTGTGGTCACTTCGATGCGGGCGGTTTCCCCCTGTTTGCGCACGCGCAACGGGGCAAAGCCCAAACTCCTGAGCGCGGTTTCGGCCTGTTCCACCATGCGCAGTGACTCGATGCGGATCGGTTCGCCATACACGATGCGCGACGACAGACAGGGCGAGGCCGGTTTGTCCCATGTGGGCAATCCTTTGGAACGGGACAACAGCCGGATCTCCTCTTTGTTCAAACCGGCCTCCAGCAACGGGCTGGCCACTGCATATCTCTGTTTGGCCTGCATGCCGGGGCGATAGTCGTGGAGATCATCTGTGGTGCTGCCATCCACCACCCGGGCATACCCTTCGATGCCAGCCAGTGCGGTCAAGCGTCCGAACAGATCGCTTTTACAGTGAAAACAACGGTCAGGTGCGTTGCGGACAAAGTCGGGATCCGAGATTTCTGCGCTGTCGATGAAGCGGTGGTGACAGCGGAACGCGGATACGATCCGTTCGACATCGTGCAGATCGTGTTGCGGCATGGTGGGCGAGCGGGCCGTGACCGCCAGATACCGGATGCCCGACTCCTGCACGGCCAGCAGCAGAAAGGTGCTGTCCACTCCGCCGGAAAAGGCCACCAGGAGGCTTTCCGATCCGCGCAATGCCGTCAGCAAGGCGTGGTATTTGGCATTCAGGGTATCGGGGACCGGCTGGGTCATGATGGCGTGATCCAACAGAGGCTGAGAGGGTGGTTGGCCATGTGGCGTTGTTGAGTCATCAAAAGGAACATTGTGTGGCACTCTGAACCAGACATCAAGCCGGGCTGTCGGATCTGGGAGAACCGGACTTTCGACAGGTATGGCAACACAGCAAATCACCGCACCTGCCCTTTCGATCTGTGGGCAAAGAGGTTACAATAATTGATGCCTTCTTGTCTGTTGGTCATCGTGCAGGTGACATTGGACCGACAGAAGAGGTGCCTGTTCATTGACCTGAGCTTGAAGGAGCCGTTGCCTGATGGCCGAAGATGCCGACAACGAATCCAAAACCGAAGACCCGACCGGCAAACGGTTGGGGGATGCCCGCAACAAGGGACAGGTGGCCAACTCCCGTGAGGTGGGGACGGCACTGTTGCTGCTGGGGGCGACCGGCGTGTTTTATTTTCACGGTCCCACCTTCTGGAACGCCTTGCAGGAAAAAATGCGATTTTTCCTGGGCGGGGCGATCAGCGATGATTTGACCAGCCAGGGGGTGGCAGTGCTGGTCGATGGGGTGTTGACCGGCATGCTGGTGGATATGGCCCCTTTTCTGGCGGTGTTCATTTTCATGGCTCTGTTCGGATCCATGGTGCAGCACGGTTTTCTGTTCAGTCTGGATCCGTTGAAGCCGAAATTCTCCAAATTGAATCCCTGGACCGGTTTCAAACGCCTTTTTTCCAAGCGTTCCCTGGTGGACCTGTTCAAGTCGGTGTTGAAGATGGGGGTGATTTCACTGGTGGTGTATCAGGCCATCAGTACCAGCATGCCGGAGATCATGGGATGGACCGCCACCTCGATTGAGCATGTGACCGTGACCTTGGGCAAGGACTCACTGGCCGTGCTTTGGAATGTGACCATGGCCTTCCTGGCCTTTGCCTTGTTTGATTTTTTGTATCAAAAGTATGAGCATATGAAGGCTCTGCGCATGACCAAACAGGAGGTCAAGGATGAGCTGAAGCAGATGGAAGGCGATCCGCTGGTCAAGAGCCGCATTCGTCAGATTCAGCGCGAGATGGCCCAGCGTCGCATGATGGCCGAGGTGCCCAAGGCCGATGTGGTGATCACCAACCCGACCCATGTGGCCGTGGCCTTGTTGTATCAACAGGGCAAGATGAGCGCGCCCAAGGTGACGGCCAAAGGGCGCGGACTGGTGGCGCAACGGATTCGTGAGGTGGCCAAAAGTCATGGCGTGCCGTTGGTGGAGAATCCGCCGTTGGCGCGCACTCTGTTCAAGGATGTGGATCTGGAACGGGCGATTCCGCACGAGTTGTTCAAGGCAGTGGCCGAGGTGTTGGCCTATGTGTACGGTTTGCGCGGACTGAGACGGTGAGTGACCCATTGGACGAGCCGTGGTATGGACAGGCTTTGCGCTGGTTGGCGCAACGGGCGTATGGGGAACGGGAGTTGGCGGAACGTTTGCTGCGTGCCGGTGCGGATGCGGATTGTGTGGAAAGGGTATTGACCCGTTGTCGTGCGTTGGGTTATCTGAATGATTGGGAATTTGTCCGCGCCCGCATCCGGGTGCGTCGGGCGCGGGGCTGGGGCGAGGTGCGGATTCGGGCCGAGCTGCGTTCCTTGGGGGTGGACGCGGAGCTGATGGTCGAACTGTTGGATCAGGTCGATGAGGAGCAGCCGGATCCGGTGGAGCGGGCACGGGCCGTATTGAACAAACGTTTTGGGGCAGAGTGGAACCGGGAAGATTTCCGGGAGCGGGGGAGGCGTTATGCCTTTCTGGCCCGGCGGGGTTTCGAGGCCGATGTGATTGCTGCGGCCTTGGCGTGATTTTTGGGTATGGGATCGTTAACCGTGGTGAGGTGAGCATGACGGCAGATGACATTCGCGACCGCTTTGTGTCGTTTTTCCAGCGTAATGGCCATGAGGCCGTGGTCTCATCCAGTCTGGTGCCGCACAACGATCCCACGTTGTTGTTTACCAATGCTGGCATGAATCAATTCAAGGGAGCCTTTCTGGGATTGGAGCGGCGGGTCAATCCCCGTGCGGTGAGCGTGCAGAAGTGCGTGCGCGCAGGCGGCAAGCACAATGACCTGGAAAATGTGGGACGAACCGCCCGGCATCACACCTTTTTCGAGATGCTGGGGAACTTCTCGTTCGGAGATTATTTCAAAGAACAGGCCATTCCTTTGGCCTGGGAGTTTGTGACCCGGGAGTTGGGATTGCCTTTGGAGCGGTTGCTGGTCACGGTGTATGCCGAGGATCAGGAGGCTTACACCATTTGGCGCGATCAGGTGGGGCTGCCGGAAGAGCGGATCATCCGCATTGCCACCAGCGACAACTTCTGGTCCATGGGGCCAACCGGTCCGTGCGGTCCGTGTTCTGAGATCTTTTATGACCATGGCCCGACGATAGCGGGTGGTCCGCCCGGCTCGCCGGAGCAGGATGGTGACCGTTTTGTCGAGATTTGGAATCTGGTGTTCATGCAGTTTGATCGCAGTGCCGATGGCACCCTGGTCCCGTTGCCTCGTCCGTGCATTGATACGGGAGCCGGTTTGGAACGGTTGGCTGTGGTGTTGCAGGGGCGGACCAACAACTATGATTCGGATCTGTTTCAGCCGTTGATGCAGGTGGCAGCCGAGCTGACCGGACAGAGCGGAGCCGTGGCAGGCGGAGGCAGTGCCGGTCACTGGTCTCGTGCCACCATTTCGTTGCAGGTGATTGCCGATCATATTCGTGCGGTTGGTTTTCTGATTGCCGACGGGGTGCTTCCCTCCAATGAGGGGCGCGGTTATGTATTGCGGCGCATCATGCGGCGTGCCATGCGTCATGGTCGCATGTTGGGCATGGAAGAGCCGTTTTTGTATCGGTTGGTGCCGACTTTGGTGGCCAGGATGGGACGGGCCTATCCGGAGCTGGTGGCCCAGCAGCAGGCGATCATGGCTGTGGTCGAGAACGAGGAGCGTCGTTTCGTCACCACGTTGGGTGCAGGCATGAAGCTGCTCGAAAGTGCGACCGCTGGGATGATGGCCGGGGATCGGCTGGATGGAGAGGTGGTTTTTACCCTGTATGACACCTATGGCTTTCCGGTGGATCTGACGGCAGACATTTTGCGGGATCGGGGCATTGCGTTGGACATGGTTGGTTTTGAGGAGCGCATGGCGCGTCAGAAGGCCATGGCTCGGGCAGCCTGGGCCGGTTCCGGAGATGAGGGAACTGCGCAGGTCTATCATGAGATCGTCACGGATCATGGTGTTGTGGAGTTTGTCGGTTATGAGACCGAGGGGATCACGGCTCAGGTGCGGGCGTTGGTTCGTGGACGCGAGCAGGTCAAGGTGTTGCAGGCCGGGGAAGAGGGGATGGTGGTGTGCGACCGCACTCCGTTTTATGGGGAGTCGGGCGGTCAGGTTGGGGATGCGGGTTGGATGATGGGTGCTGACCTGCGTGCCACGGTGCAGGATGCCCGCAAGCCGTTGGCCGATTTGATCGTGCATCAGGTTCGGATCGATTCCGGGAGCGTGACGGTTGGGGATGTGGTGGAGTTGCGTGTGGATGGGGCGCGGCGGCGGGCAGTGCAGTGGCACCATTCGGCCACCCATCTGTTGCATTGGGCATTGAAGAAGGTGTTGGGCGAGCATGTCAAACAGGCCGGGTCGTTGGTTGGACCCGAGCGGTTGCGTTTTGACTACTCCCATTATCAGGCCATGACGGTTGCGGAGTTGGAGCAGGTCGAATCTCTGGTGAATGATGCGATTCTGGCCAATGAGGCGCGCGTGACCGAGGTGATGCGTCCGGAAGAGGCGATGCGTGCCGGGGCCATGGCGTTGTTTGGGGAGAAATACGGGGATCTGAGATGGGTGGTACGATTGGGTGGGTCGTTGGAGCTGTGTGGCGGCACCCATGTGGAGCGGACCGGGGATATCGGGTTGATGCGCATTGTGGCGGATGCCGCAGTGGCAGCGGGTGTACGTCGCATCGAGGCGGTGTGTGGTGTTTTTGCCCGTGAGAGTTTTCTGGCCGATGCGCGGATTTTGCATCAGGTGGCCGGGGTGTTGAAGGTTCCGCCTGGCGAGGCGATGGTGGGGGTGGAGCGGCTGTTGGCGCGGCGGGCCGAGTTGGAGCGGGAGTTGGAGAGATCCAAGGCCGTTCTGGCCGGATCTGCGGTGGATGAGCTGATGGGTCGGGTGCGGGAAAAAGGGGGGGTGCGTTATCTGGTGGCGGCGGTTGCTGATGTCGATGCCAAGGGGTTGCGGGATCTGGCCGACCGGTTGCGGGATCGCCTGGGATCGGGTGCCATCTTTTTGGGATTGCCTGAAGAGGGCAAGGTGAGTCTGTTGGCCGGTGTCACCAGGGATGTGACCGGGAGGTGTCAGGCTGGAGCGTGGATTCAGGCCGTGGCACCTGTGGTCGGGGGCAAGGGTGGGGGCCGTCCGGACATGGCAATGGGGGGCGGAACACGCCCTGAGGCATTGAACGAGGCATTGGCTGTGGCCATGACCTGGATCGAGGAGCGGTTGGCATGAAAAAGGCGAAGGTGATTGGTGCGACTCAGTTTGATTGTCCCCATTGTGGGGTGGCGATGAAGAAGTGGGCGGCTGCCGGCCACAACTTTTGTGGAGATGGCATGGGATTTGTCAGTGATTTCATGTTTGTTTGTTTCAATGATGAGTGTTCCATGTATGTCAGGGGGTGGAATTCCCTGTTCAACTCCATGGGGCGGATTGGTTCGGTACGGGCTTTTTACAATCCGGATGATGGGGATGAAGGGGTGTTGCCTGTGGCTCACAGGGAGGCGTTGCGCGGGGATATTATCGAAGATTGAGCGTTCGTTTGGTGGTTTTCGTCGAGTCGTTTTGCAGGAGTCATATGTAATGATCAGGGGTCCAGGGGGGTTACCCCCCTGGTGGGGTCCAGGGGTGAAACCCCTGGGACTTTAATCTTTTAAATTTTTTAAATTTTTTAAATTTTTTAAATTTTTTAAATTTTTTAAATTTTTTAAACAAAAAAAATTATAAATTATTTTTAAAAAACATTAAAACATTAAAACATTAAAGCATTAAAGCATTAAAACCCTGGGGGATGAATCCCCCAGACCCCCTCTTTTTTTTAATCATTGAATACCAGGCATCACAAAAACCGTTCGCTCAGGATCCGGGCCGCCACTTCGGCACCGTTGGCTGCGGGCAGGGATGGGGCGGGACAGGTGAGCATTCTTTGAAGCGGATCAAGGAATTGACCGGTGAAAAAGGCCTCCTGCGTGATCTCGGTGGCGCGGCCATGTTGCATGCACCAGTGACCGATGGGGAGTTCGTCCGGGAAGATGCCCCGCCGCACATAGAGAAACGGGATCCCCTGGGTGGTGGCTGCCAGGGCTGTGCCGTAACCAGGCTTGCTGACCACCCCATCCACAGAGGCGATCACATCGGCAAAGGCCCACTGCGACAAACAACGTAAAGGATGAAGGTGATCGCATTCGGTTGAGTCCAGATCCCCATCCACAAGCCAATGGTACGCTTTGTGCCGGATCAAAGCGGCAATCGGCAAGGCTTGGGTGGGAATGCCGCCCAGAGTGACCAGAATCAACGGGCGCTGATCGTGCATGGGGATGGCAAGAGCGGTGCGGATTTTTTGCGGTGTCTTTGTCCCTTTGGTTACAACTGGTGGGATGTCGATAGAACGTGAAAACGGGTGGTGGGGCAAGGCTGGAGTGATGCGCAGGGCGAGGGTGGCCTGGCCATAGGCCGTGCGCATGGTGGCAAGCCATGCCTGGCATTCGGGGTCAGAGAGGGGGAAATAGGCCTGGATGATCTCGTCCCAGGTCAATGAGGTGAGGGCTGCGCTGGGGATCCCCAGACGATTGGCAGCTTCCATGGGCAGATAGGGGATATCCCCCAACATCAGGTCAGGCTGCCACTCCTGCATGAGCTGCATCTCATGGTGGATTTTCTCCTCCCAACGGTCGTGCAACCGCCGCAACGCTGCTGCCGTGGCCTTCAGATCTGTCACCAGAGGATCGGGCTGGATCAGACCCACATCCCGGTTGATCGGGTCATGAGTGCAGGGATGACGCAAGGTTCTGGCAATCAAATCGCTCGGTATATTTCCGGTCACATGCACGACCAGATCGGGCCACTGCTGGAGCAGAACGGTCAGAACCGGTACCAGTTGTCCCCAATGACCGAATCCATGGCCTGAAACCGCACACCAGATTTTCTTTTTCATGGTTGACCGTGCCAGATCATGATTCAGTCCAGGACAATCGACAGCATCATGACCATTCAGTCTGCATCGGTACGCGGCAGGAGAACGACATCATCGGACCCCTTGTGGTGTTGTTTTTGCAGAACTTCGCCTTCGATGATGGTGTCATCCGGTGCGGGCTGGAACGCGGAGAGGATCACTCCGGCAATGAGGAGGCGGAACCAGGGGATCAGGAGAAGGAGACCGATTCCGTCCGACAGAAAGCCGGGAATCATCAACAGCAGTGCCCCAAGCATGCGCAAGGCACCATGCAACAATTCGCGGCCCGGACTTTCGCCGCAGCGCAGACAGGCATGGGCAGCCAGCAAAGTTCCGCTCCCGGCCTGCTGAAAGAGCCACCAACCCATCACCCCGGCTGTCAGCAAGGCCAAAACCACGGTTCCGGCCCCGAACATTTGTCCGACCCAGATCATCAGCCAGATCTCGACAAAGGGCAGAACCACCAACATCAGGATCGGAATGCGGGCCATGCGTTCTCCTTGCGGCAACGTGATAACTGTGATTGATCCACTATACCAGAGCAACAGGCGGAAACCCAAGCGTTGGCTTTTCTTTCGCTGGTGCGAAATCGTCAGGGAGATGATCGGAAACCGTTGAACCGTCTGACAAGGTGTGGTATTCATTCCGCCATTCGTGACATAAACGATTTTTCCAGTCCCAAATCATTCAGACAGGTCGAGGAACCATCGTGTTGAATCCAGCCCTGGCCAAACGCTATGCAACCGCATTGGCGGATCTGGCGACCGAGGAAAAGCAGTTGGAGGCGATTGGCGCAGATCTGGCCGGTTTTGCCGAATTGTTGAAGAGCACGCCTGGTCTGCGTTTTCTGCTCACCAGTCCCACAGCCCCTGCTGCTGACAAGCATGCGGCACTGGATGCTTTCATCCAGCATGCAGCCCCGGCGCGGATTCTGGGAAATTTTCTGAAGCTGCTCGTGGATAAACGGCGCATGGATCTTGTTGATGCCATCATTGCGGCGTATCATAAAGAGATGGAGCTGCGTGGCGGACGGATTACCATTCAGATCCAATCGGCTCAGCCTCTGGAAAAGAATCAATCCAAAACCCTGCAAACCACGCTTGCCAAACTGACCGGCAAAGAGGTCACTCTGGACAGCCGCGTGGAACCTGAACTCCTGGGTGGTATCGTTGTGCGGATCGGAAGCCTGATGATGGATTACTCCGTACGCAACCATTTGAACCGGCTCAAAGCACAAATGAGAGGATAACAGCCGATGCAAATCAGCGTCGCCGAAATCAGCGGAATCCTGAAAAAACAGATTGCCAACTACGGCCTTGAGGCTGAGGTCTCCGAAGTGGGACAGGTGATCGCCGTTGGAGACGGTATTGCCCGTGTCCACGGACTCGACCAGGTCATGGCCAGCGAGATGGTCACCTTCCAGGATGGCACCCAGGGCATGGCCCTGAACCTGGAAGAGGACAATGTCGGCGTCGTGATCTTTGGCGACGACCGCAACATCAAGGAGGGAAGCACGGTCAAACGGACCAAACGCATCGTGGACGTTCCGGTAGGCAAGGCCTTGCTGGGTCGCGTGGTCGATGCACTGGGTGCCCCGATTGACGGCAAGGGAGCCATTGACACCCCGCACCGCTCCATGGTCGAGGTGGTGGCTCCGGGTATCATTCCGCGCAAATCCGTGCACGAGCCGCTCTATACGGGGTTGAAGGCGCTGGATGCTCTGGTGCCGATTGGACGCGGACAACGCGAGTTGATCATCGGTGACCGGCAAACCGGGAAAACGGCTGTGGCCATCGATGCCATCATCAACCAGCGTCGCACCCACGAAACCGACAAGCCGGTCTTTTGTGTCTATGTGGCCATCGGTCAAAAGCGTTCCACAGTGGCCAAGGTGGTCAAAACCTTGGAAAAACATGGTGCCATGGCCTATACCATTGTGGTTTCCGCCACAGCCTCGGATCCGGCACCCATGCAGTTCCTGGCACCCTATTCCGGATGCGCCATGGGGGAATATTTCCGCGACAATGGCATGCATGCCTTGATCGTCTATGATGATCTCTCCAAGCAGGCCGTGGCCTATCGTCAGATGTCGTTGATTCTGCGTCGTCCTCCGGGCCGTGAAGCCTATCCGGGCGATGTGTTTTATATCCACTCGCGCCTTTTGGAACGGGCCTGCAAATTCAACGAGGCCAATGGCAGCGGCTCTTTGACCGCTCTGCCGATCATCGAAACCCAGGGCGGTGACGTGTCGGCCTACATCCCGACCAATGTGATCTCCATCACCGATGGTCAGATCTTTCTGGAGTCGGAACTCTTCTATTCGGGCATGCGGCCCGCCATTTCGGTGGGTTTGTCGGTGTCGCGGGTGGGTGGCTCTGCCCAGGTGAAGGCCACGAAACAGGTGGCTGGCTCCTTGCGTCTTGATCTGGCCCAGTTCCGGGAAATGGCGGCTTTTGCCCAGTTCGGCTCAGACCTCGATGCCTCGACCCAAAAGCTTCTGCACCGGGGTGAGCGGCTCATGGAACTTCTGAAACAGCCCCAATACCAACCCCTCTCCATGGAAGAGCAGGCTGTGGTGTTGTTTGCGGGAACGCGCGGTCTGCTGGACCATGTGGATGTCAAGAAGATTTCGGCTGCGGAACAGACCATTCTGGAACATATGCGTTCCCAGCATAAATCGGTTCTGGATACCATCAAGCAGGAAGAGAAACTCACCAAGGAGATGGAAGACAACCTGACCTCGATCCTGACCCGCTGCATCAACGGGTTTGTCGAACGGGCACAGGTCTGAGCGGGCGAGGGACGGGCGCATGGCCAATCTCAAGAGTCTTCGTAACCGGATCCGGTCGGTCAACAATACCCGGCAGATCACCAAGGCCATGAAAATGGTCTCGGCAGCCAAGTTGCGCCGTTCCCAGGAGCGGGCGCTGGCCACGCGACCCTACAGCTTGCGTATTCGTGCCATGATCCAGAGTCTGGCTGCTCTGGCTCCCACGGACAATGCACTGCCTTTGCTGGCCCGTCCACCGGAAGGGGCGCGCAAGATCCAGCTGATCATCTATACAGCGGATCGTGGTCTGTGCGGCAGTTTCAACAGCAGCGTCATCCGGGCAACCCGGGCGCGTGTGGCCCAGTTGACCCGGGAAGGCCATCAGGTGTTTCTGACCTTTGTGGGCCGCAAGGCGCACGATGTGATGAAACGTCAATTTGGCTCCATGGTGCGTGATGTTCATGTGGGCATGACCCGGAATCTGACCTTTGATGCCGTGGAGCGGGTGGTCACCACCAAGCTGCTCTCCGATTTCGATGCGGGCCATTTTGACGAGTGTCATATTGTTTACAATGCCTTCAAATCGGCCATGACCCAGGAGTTGACCTGGCGCCAGATCATTCCGGCCACTGTGGAGCAGAATCAGGCGGCGGATGTTGAGAAGGCTGTGGCCAGTCCACTGTTTGAGCCGGATGAAGAGACGGTGTTGGCAGCTCTTTTGCCGCGCAACATTGCGGTTCAGCTTTTTCAGGCTCTGGTGGAGTCCAATGCTGCCGAGCATGCTGCACGCATGACCGCCATGGATAATGCCGTGCGCAACGCCGGACAAATGTTGAAAAGATTGAGTACTACCTATAACAGAACGCGCCAGGCCGCCATCACCACCGAATTGATGGAAATCATCGGCGGGTCTGAATCATTGAAGGGATGAGGATCCAGTACTCTCCCACCGCGACCGCAACGGACGGCGCGGCTACGGCGATCCATTCAAGCGCAAGACGGAGCGATCAATGAGCAAAAATGTAGGACGGGTGATTCAGGTGGTGGGACCAGTGGTGGATGTGCGCTTCGATGGTGAGCTGCCAGCCATCCTTAACGCCTTGCATATCGACCGGGGGAAAGAGGGACGGTTGGTGCTGGAAGTGGCCCAGCATCTGGGCGAGAATCAGGTCCGGACCATCTCCATGCACTCGACCGATGGTTTGGTACGCGGTCAGGAGGTGGTGGATACCGGCAATTCCATTCAGGTGCCGGTGGGTGAGCAGACTTTGGGACGCATCATGAATGTGGTGGGGGATCCCCAGGATCAACTGGGTCCGATCCAGACCGAACAGACCTTTTCCATGCATCGTCCGGCTCCCTTGTTTGCCGATCAGTCCACGGAAGCGGAAATCCTCGAAACCGGCATCAAGGTGGTGGATCTTTTGGCACCTTATGCCAAGGGTGGCAAGATCGGCCTGTTTGGTGGAGCAGGTGTGGGCAAGACCGTGTTGATCATGGAGTTGATCAACAACGTGGCCATGGGACATGGTGGTTATTCGGTTTTTGCCGGCGTGGGTGAGCGGACCCGTGAAGGGAATGACCTGTATCACGAAATGATCGCTTCCAAGGTGATCGATCCGCACAATTACAAGAACTCCAAGGCTGCCTTGGTCTATGGTCAGATGAACGAGCCGCCGGGTGCCCGTGCGCGTGTGGCTTTGACCGGATTGACTGTGGCCGAATATTTCCGCGATGTGGCCAAACAGGATGTGTTGCTCTTCATCGACAACATTTTCCGTTTCACCCAGGCCGGATCCGAAGTGTCCGCGTTGTTGGGACGCATCCCCTCTGCTGTGGGTTATCAGCCGACCCTGGCCACGGACATGGGTGCATTGCAAGAGCGTATCACCTCGACCACCCAGGGGTCGATCACCTCGGTGCAGGCGATCTATGTGCCTGCGGACGACCTGACCGACCCGGCACCTGCCACGGCCTTTTCGCATCTGGACGCCACCACCGTGTTGTCCCGGCAGATTGCCGAAATCGGCATCTATCCGGCTGTGGATCCTCTGGACTCCACGTCGCGCATGCTTGACCCGCAGGTGGTGGGACTGGAGCATTATACCGTGGCTCGTGAAGTGCAACGGGTGCTTCAAACCTACAAATCTCTTCAGGACATCATTGCCATTCTGGGCATGGATGAACTCTCCGAAGAGGACAAGCTGACCGTGTTTCGCGCCCGCAAGATCCAGCGTTTCCTGTCCCAATCCTTCCATGTGGCCGAAGCCTTTACCGGTCAGAAAGGGGTATATGTGCCTCTGAAGGAGACGATCCGTGGCTTCAAGGAGATCGTTGCGGGCAAGCATGATGATCTGCCGGAAGCGGCCTTTTACATGGTGGGCGATATTGACAGCGCCATTGAAAAGGGTCGCCGGTTGGCCAAGCAGTAATTCCTAAGGAAACAAGGAGCATCCATGTCCATCGTCATCAGAACGGAACTGGTCACACCCGAGGCTCTGGTCCTTTCCGAGGAGTTCATGCTGGTCACTGCTCCGGGAGTTGAAGGCTATTTCGGGGTCATGTCGGGCCATGCCCCGTTCGTGACCCTGCTCAAGCCGGGTGTACTCTCGTTGGGCGAGGATGAAGATGCCAAGGTTTTTGTCGTGGCTGGCGGCTTTGTGGAAGTGATGCCCGACAAGATGATCATTCTCACCGAACGTGCCTTGCCACGTGATCAGATCACCGAGCAGCAGATTCAGAGCGAGTTGAAAGAGGCGCATCTCAAGCTGGCAGATCCGGATCTGGAACCCTCTGCCAGTGCCTTTTGGCAAAATCGGATCGAATTTGCTCAGGTTTGTCAGGAACTGCTCAAAAAACAACTTGCTTAGTCATTACAAACAAATCGTTTGCTGGTGACCTTAAGAAGTGGTTGCTTTATGAATCATTGCTCGGTTTTGGTTCTGGCTGCCGGTCAGGGAACACGCATGCGTTCGCGTTTGCCGAAGGTATTGCACTCTTTGGCCGGTCGTCCTTTGTTATGGCACATTCTGCGTGCGGTGCGCGGTTTGCAGCCAGAGCGGTTGGTGGTGGTGACCGGGTATCAGGCGGAAGCAGTGGAGCAGAGTTTGGCTGCTTCTGACATTCACTGGGTCAGACAGTATGAGCGCAAGGGTACTGGACATGCGGTCCAGTGTGCCATGTCCGCGCTCAAGGGGTTGAGTGGGGAGCTGTTGATTCTCAACGGCGATCACCCGCTGATCACGACCTCCATTCTGGAATCCTTTGTTCAGTATCATCGTGGCACGGGTCGGGCATTGACGGTGATGTCCACCTGTTTGGAGCAACCGGCTGGCTATGGGCGGGTGTTGCGTGACGAGCGTGGTGCGTTGGTGCGGATTGTGGAAGAGAGGGATGCCACCCCTGTGGAGCGCACGGTTCGTGAGGTCAATACGGGCATGTATTGTTTGGCTGTGGATCGGTTGGCCGGGTGGTTGGCTCGACTCGACAATCGCAATGCTCAGAATGAGTATTATTTGACCGATATTGTTCCCATGGCCATGGCGTCAGGGGAGGCCTCTGCCTGGATTGCCGAAGATGCAGAGGCTTTGTCTGGCATCAATGATCGGATGCAGTTGGCGGTTTTGGAGCGGTGTTTTCGGGATCGGCTGGTGGCTGGTTGGATGGAGCGTGGGGTGACGTTTGTGGATCCTGCGACGTGTTGGTTGGCAGCGGATGTGCAGATTGGTGCGGATACGTGTATTGAGTCGAATGTTGTATTGGGGCCGGGTACGGTGATTGGCGAGGGGTGCAGCATTGGGCCTTATTGTGTGATTCAGGAGAGTGTGATTGGTCCGGAGTGTCGTGTTTTGCCTTTCAGTCATCTGGATGGGGCTGAGGTGGATGCGGAATGTGATATCGGACCCTATGCCCGTTTGCGGCCAGGGTGTCGTTTGGCGCGCAAGGTCAGGGTTGGTAATTTTTGTGAGATCAAAAAGTCGTCTGTGGGTATGGGTTCCAAGGTGAATCATTTGAGTTATATCGGGGATGCGCAGATTGGGAGTGGCGTCAATGTGGGGGCTGGGACCATTACGTGCAATTATGATGGGGTTCACAAGCATCGGACCGTGATTGGGGATCAGGTATTTGTTGGGTCGGATGTGCAGTTTGTGGCTCCGGTACAGATTGGCAGTGGTGCGACGATTGGGGCGGGGACGACGGTGACCAAGGATGTTCCGGCGGATTCGCTGGCCATTTCGCGTGCGCATCAGACGCATGTGATGGGTTGGTCTGAGAAGAGAAAGACGCGCATATAAAAAGTTATTTGATTGATAGGTATCATCGAAACTAAGAGTTTATGTACAACGATCAAGGGTCCAGGGGGGTTACCCCCCTGGTGGGGTCCAGGGGCGAAGCCCCTGGGACTTTAAATCTTTTAAATCTTTTAAAGCTTTTAAATCTTTTAAACAAATAATATTTAAAATTTATTTTTTAAACATTAAAACATTAAAACATTAAAACCCTGGGGGATGAATCCCCCAGACCCCCTCTTTTTTTTAATAGTAAAACCCTTCCAAGCAGCAGGGAGCAGGGAGCAGGGAGCTATATGTGCGGGATTATCGGGGTCATCGGTGAACGCAATGCCACTCCCATCCTGGTGGAAGGTCTGAAACGCCTGGAATACCGGGGATATGACTCGGCAGGAATCGCCGTGCTGAATCATGCCGGGGAGATCCAGATCTCCCGCTCCAAGGGCAAATTGATCCACCTGGAAAATCGCCTGGCGGAAACCCCGCGTACCGGTCTGGTGGGCATCGGTCATACCCGCTGGGCAACACATGGCCCACCCACTGAACAAAATGCCCATCCCCATCTGTCACGCCGCGTGGCCGTTGTCCATAATGGCATCATTGAAAATTATCAGGAACTGCGGCGTGAATTGACTGCCGTTGGAGTCACATTTCTGTCGGATACCGATACGGAAGTGATCCCACACCTGATTGAGAGGGAACTGGAGCGCGGTCTGCAACCGACCGAGGCCGTGCGCGTTGCCATTAAACACCTGCAAGGGGCCTATGCCCTGGGAATCCTGATCCAGGGTGCCGACCTGCTGATTGCCGTGCGACGCGGCAGTCCCTTGATCCTCGGTCTGGGAGAAGGGGAGAACTTTATTGCCTCGGATGCCACACCGCTGGTTCCT
This sequence comes from Magnetococcales bacterium, assembly GCA_011089965.1. Taxonomy (GTDB): domain Bacteria; phylum Pseudomonadota; class Magnetococcia; order Magnetococcales; family Magnetaquicoccaceae; genus Magnetaquiglobus. The sequence continues at coordinate 107,256 of JAANAU010000006.1, read as the reverse complement.
TATACCCGACGCATGATCTATCTGCACGATGATGACCTGGCCGTGCTGACACGCACCGCCGTACGGATTACAGATCTGCAAGGGCATGCCGTAGACCGGTCCGTCAAAATCTCTCATGTGAGCGCAGATTTGACCGATAAATGGCCCTATCGCCATTACATGCAAAAAGAGATCTTCGAGCAACCCACGGTCCTGGGTGAAACCCTGAAAGGGTTGCTGAATGGTGCCGAACAGACCATTCAATTGCCGGAACTCGATGGGCAAATCGATCTGAATGCCGTGGCCGCTGTCCAAATCATTGCCTGCGGCACTTCGTATCATTCCGGCATGGTGGCAGGCTACTGGATCGAACATCTGGCACGCCTGCCCGTGGGCGTGCATATTGCCTCCGAATTTCGTTACCGCGAACCGCCTTCCATGCCCGGTACCATCACGGTGGTGATTTCCCAAAGTGGCGAAACTGCCGATACCCTGGCAGCCCTGCGTTATTGCCGCTCTCAAGGGCAAAAGGTGTTGGCGATTGTCAATGTGCCGGAATCCTCGATTGCCCGTGAGGCCGATGGGGTACTCTATACCCAGGCCGGCCCGGAGATCGGTGTGGCCTCGACCAAGGCGTTCACCACACAGTTGATGGTGTTGGCCTGCCTGACTCTGGCTTTGGCCCGTGCCAAGGGGCGTTTGACCGACGACCAGGAGAAACGCTGGGTGGAGGAGTTGATGCGTATTCCGGCGCGTGTCGAGCAGGTGTTGTTGCATGACGAGATCCTGCATCGCATTGCCGGTCGTTTCACCAATGCCAAAGGCTTTCTGTTCATGGGACGTGGAACCTGTTATCCCATTGCCCTGGAAGGTGCCCTGAAACTCAAAGAGATCTCCTACATCCATGCCGAAGGGTATGCGGCAGGCGAGATGAAACATGGCCCCATTGCCCTGATCGATGCCCATTTGCCGGTGGTGGCCGTGGCCCCGCGCGATCCTCTGTTTGACAAACTGGTCAGCAATCTGGAAGAGGCCAGAGCCAGAGGTGGACGACTGGTGGTGATCACCTCCGGGCGTGCTTCGGAAGAGACTCCCTTTCAGGCCGATCATGTCATTCCCATGCCCGAGTGTGGCATGTTTGCCGCCCCGATTTTGTATGTGGTTCCGTTGCAACTCCTGGCATACCATATTGCGGTGCTGAAAGGAACGGATGTGGATCAGCCGCGCAATCTGGCCAAAAGCGTCACCGTGGAATAACCATGATTGCCTGTTGCCGCTTGGATCACGGGTGTCCGCTGCATACGACCACTTTGTTGCGTCCGCTGCTCTTGGCCTGATAGAGTGCCAGATCGGCCCGTTCAATGGCGGTTTCGATGGGTTCTTCCGCCTTGCGAAAGGCAATGCCGCAACTGATCGTGACCGTGCGTTCCTGCATGGGCGGATCGAACTGTTGATGCTGCACCCGCAGGCGGATCCGTTCCGCCACTTCACGGGTGGTTTTTTCCGGTGTACCGATCAAAAAGACCAGAAACTCCTCACCCCCGAGCCGCACCGGGATATCCACGCCCCGGATGCTGTCCATCAGGATGTGAGCCACCACGCGCAGGGTGACATCTCCCATGGCATGACCAAAATTGTCGTTGATCGATTTGAAATGATCGATATCGTAGGCAAGAATGGCAATGGATGCCTGGGGATCGCGGTCATGGATGCGGCTGAGTCGGTGCAGGGCCTCATGCATGTAGTAACGGGTGAAGAGACCGGTCAGAGGGTCGCGGATGGAGCGTTCGTAGGAGCGTTTTTTTTCCAACTCCATCATGTGGAGGATGATCTCCCGTTCCACGGCCACGCCCAGGGGGATGCTCAACTGGGTGAGGATGTTGGCCATTTCGTCGTCAATGTGCAAAGGTGAAGAGAGACGAAACAGCACGACTGCCTGAATCAGATCGTTTTGCGGGGAGAAGAGCGGCAGGATCAACCCCTGTTCAATGGGTTCCCCTGTGGGTGTGAGAGCGGTTCCGGGATAGGGGGTGATGAGGTAGGGGCCAGAGTGGTCGAGACTCCAGTGGTGGCGATCCATGCCCAGAAAGACCCGGCATTCGACGGGGGCTGGGGTAATCTGGCCGCGAAAACTGTTCTCCGGAGCCAAATGGAGGGTTTCATCGGTGTCGGTCAGGGCATAGAACTCCAGACCCACCACGGGAATCAGGGGTTGGGCCAGTTCCAGAATGCGGTTGGCCACAGAGCTGAAGTCGCGTTGCACCATCAGGGTGCGCATCATCTCCCGCAGCATGCGGTTGAGATTGGAGAGCCGTTGATAGTTGGAGTTGGTGCGTGTCAGCAGGAAAAGTCCGCAATCCAGATTTTTCAGGCGATTAAAAATATAATCAATCAGATGTCCTGGAATCAGTGAGCCGTGTTGGGGAGCAATCAGGCGGATGGGGAGGGTTTCCAGGTTGGAGATGCCGTGGCGCAGGATCTCCTGGCTGGGCATGTAGTGTTCATGAAAGAATTGAATGGCCTCGAAATCCTGTTCATCACGGGCATAGAGGGGGGTGTTGTCCGAGATGCCGCCAAACAGGTCGCTGGAAAAGAGTGTACCGGTTGTGGGATCAAACGTGCAAAAGGCCCCGCTGAAGTGCAGATATGGGGTGAAAATGAATTGGAGTGTGCGTCCGGCTCCCAGATCGAGCTGCCAATCTTGTTGTTCCACGCATATCAGAGGCAGATTTTTCAATCCCAGATGTTTGATCAGGGCATTGGCGCGCCAGTGGCTGAGGACCATGGCATCGTCACGGGTGATACGGGCATCCAGGTGGGGCAGGATGCCGGTGATGTCCGGATCCTGGTGGTGACAGATGAAGTAGCGGATTGCGGAGAGCGGGACCACCTCTTCGACTTTCTTCAGGGTGGATTCAAAGGTCAGCACAGATCCGGGATCCAGCAGGATCGACTGATCCCCGTTTTCGATCAGGTAGGAGTGGCACTGGAACGGGTCATCGTCAAAGTGGTGTCCGACCCACCAGATGCGCGGTGCGATTTCCAGGGCGTGTTCTCGTGCCATGGGATCAGGTTCACGGCCTGTGAGCATATTTGGGAGGGGGAGATGGGGGATCGGCATGGAAATGCTCGCAAGTGGCAGTAATACCCTATGTTGGAAAAGAATATAATGTGCCATGGTCTGGTTGGACAGACAATGAAATTTTTTATTTACAGAAGGTTTGGATTGGAGATGGAGAAGCCGTGGGGGGCGATGGTTTGTTGCAGGAGAGGCAGGGCAATGGCTCCTGGGCGCAACAGGGTGGCATGATTCTGTTCCACGCGCAGCAGGGTGGATGGAAGGGCGTTGGGTTGGATGGTGCCATCGATGACCAGGAGTTGTTCGTGTTGCCAGATGTTTTGGACCTCCCGGGTGGTATTGGGGGGAGGTGCTCCGGCGCGGTTGGCACTGGTGGAGATGAGGGGGCGTTGCCAGAGTGCAAGCAAGGATTGCACCTGCGGGGCTGGGGAGTGACGGACGGCCACGAAACCGGTGGCACCGGTCAGCGGTTCGGGAAGATCGGGGCGGGCCGGGAGTGCCAGGGTCAAGGGGCCGGGCCAGAATTGTTCCATGAGGAGTTGGGCCAGGCAACAGGGGGGCAGGGTGAGTTCCTGGAGGCTCTCCGGACCGGGAATGAGCAGAATGAACCCTTTGGTGACCGGGCGTTCTTTCATGCGGATCAGTTGGGTCAGTGCTCTGGGATGCCAGGGGTCAGCGGCCAGGCCGAACAGGGTTTCGGTAGGCAGACCGATCACTTCGCCCCGTTGCAGGGCGGCAACAGCCTGGTACAGTGTGTGACAGCATGTCATAGATCTTGCAAACGGTTTTGGAGGGCCTCGTGTTTGGCGGTGACTTCGTTGACCATGTTGGTTTTATAAAGTTGGTATTGATTTGCGAGAACTGGATGGTTCAAGGCCAGGATGCGTACGGCCATCAAGGCGGCATTTTTGGCGCCTGCCTTGCCGATGGCCATGGTGGCGACCGGGATGCCGCCGGGCATTTGCACGGTGGACAACAAAGCGTCCATCCCTTGCAATTCTGTGGCCGGGAGTGGGACGCCGATGACCGGTAGATCGGTGATGGAGGCGACCACGCCTGCCAGGTGAGCCGCAGCGCCTGCGCCCACGATCAATACCTGAATCCCCCGTTCGGGTGCGGATTGGGTGTAGTCATGGGTGCGGGTTGGGGTGCGGTGTGCGGAAGTGACGGTCATTTCAAAGGGGATGTTGAAATCGCGCAACACTTTGCCGGCCTCTTTCATGACCTCCCAGTCTGAATCGGATCCCATGAGGATGCCAACCAGGGGGGCAGCCGTCGAATTCATCTGTGATTGCTCCTTAAGAGGTTGTGTGGTGATCTCCGTATTCCAAGAGAAAGACACCATCATCAGGGGTCCAGGGGGGTTACCCCCCTGGTGGGGTCCAGGGGCAACGCCCCTGGGATTTTGATCTTTTAATCTTTTAATCTTTTAATCTTTAAAATAAAAAATATTAATAAATTGTTTTTTTAAAACATTAAAACATTAAAACCCTGGGGGATGAATCCCCCAGACCCCCTCTTTTTTTTCAATAATTGGATACCTGTACATGGCTCAGGAATCCCTTTCGCGCGCGACCGCCCGATAGCCGATATCACGACGGAATTGCACACCGTTCCAGGTGATGGCATGCAGAGCTGCATAGGCGCGACGCTGGGCATCGGCCACACCATCTCCCAGAGCCGTCACACCCAGAACGCGACCACCCGCAGTCACGATCTGTTGTTGGTGTTGTCTGGTGCCGGCATGAAAAACCTGGGTATCCGAATGGGTTGCCGCCTGATCGAGTCCATGAATGACATCCCCCTTGGGATAGCTGCCCGGATAGCCGTGCGCAGCCATCACCACACACAAGGCAGCACGGGGATCCCAATCGATCTCCATTCCATCCAGGGATCCGTGAGCGCAAGCCAACAAAAAGGGTACGATATCCGAACGCATGCGCATGAGCAGCGGTTGACACTCCGGATCACCAAAACGCACATTGTATTCGAGGATCTGAAGATCCTCCCCATCGATCATCAGACCGGCATAGAGAATGCCCCGGTAGGGATGACCCTCGCTGGCCATGGCGCGGACCGTGGGCAGGATGATGGTTTGAATGGCCCTCTGCACCATGGCCTCGGTCAGAGCCGGAGCCGGAGAATAGGCACCCATGCCGCCGGTGTTGGGTCCGCGATCCTGATCCCAGATCGCCTTGTGATCCTGCGCACCCGCCAGGGGTAACACCCGCTCCCCATCCACAAACACCAGCAACGACGCCTCTTCCCCTTTCAGGAAGCCCTCCACCACCACCTCATCCCCGGCAGAACCGAACTCCCGCTGGATCATGATGCGGTCAATGGCCTGGCGTGCCTCCTCCAGGGTTTGACAAACAATGGCCCCTTTGCCGGCTGCCAGACCCGAGGTCTTGACCACGATGGGAGTCCCTTGTTGCTGGATATACTCCCAGGCTGGTTCCGGTTCGGTAAAGGTGCGATATGCCGCTGTGGGAATGGCGTGACGAGCCAGAAGATCCTTCATGAACGCCTTGGAACCTTCCAAACGGGCAGCCCCCTGAGAGGGACCGAAAACCGCAATGTCGTGCCGACGCAACCGGTCAGCCAACCCCAGGGTCAACGGGGCTTCAGGTCCGATCACAGCCAGATCGATCTGATGTTCGATGGCAAAGGCCACCAGTTCATCCAACGCTTCGGCCTGAATCGGCACGCAATGGGCGTGAGCGGCGATGCCCGGATTGCCCGGAGCACACCAAATGGTCTCCACCAGAGGGGATTGGGCGATCTTCCACGCCAGAGCGTGTTCCCGCCCACCCCCGCCCACCAGCAATACCTTCATGCCCATGATGGTCCGACTCCTGATTTCAGTGCTTGAAATGACGCATGCCGGTAAAGAGCATGGCCATGCCGTGTTCGTTGGCAGCAGCGATCACTTCGTCATCGCGAATGGAACCGCCCGGTTGAATGATGGCCGTGGCACCAGCCGCTGCCGCTGCATCAATGCCATCGCGAAACGGAAAGAAGGCATCCGAAGCCATGACCGATCCAGCCACCGGATTGCCTTCCATCCGGGCGGCCAAAGCGGCATCATTGGCCTTGGCAATGGCAATGCGGGAGGAGTCCACACGACTCATCTGACCGGCTCCCACCCCGACCGTGGTCAGGTGGCGCGCATAGACGATGGCATTGGATTTGACATGTTTGGCCACCTTCCAGGCAAAAAGCAGATCGCGCTGCTCTTCTGGCGTGGGAGCGCGTTCCGTGACCTGTTTCAACTCCCCGGAATGCAATGGGCCGACATCAGGCTGCTGCACTAAAAGACCGCCGGAGACCCGTTTCAGATCAAGACGCAACAACCCTTCCCGTGCCGTGGCCGGGGTGATGGGGGCCAGCAGTTCCAAAAGACGCAAATTGTTTTTGGATGCCAGGATCAGGCGGGCTTCGCTGGTGTATCCAGGGGCAATGACCACTTCGATGAAGGTGGCCGCAAGCTCCTGGGCCAGCCGCTCATCCACCGGACGATTGAGGGCGATCACCCCGCCAAAAGCAGAAACCGGATCCGTGGCCCGTGCCCGCAGGTAGGCGGTGGTCAGGTCGGGATCCGTGGCCACGCCGCACGGATTGGTGTGCTTGATGATGGCCACGGTCGGTTCCGTGAACTCACGCACCAGCTCAAAGGCACCGTTGGCATCGTTGATGTTGTTGAACGACAACTCCTTGCCCTGAAGTTGCCGGGTGTTGGCAATGGTGCACCCCGGCACGGAGGCGTCTTTGTAGAAGGCGGCCAGTTGATGAGGGTTTTCGCCGTAACGCATCTCCTGATGTTTGTGGAATTGCAGGGTGAGCACTTCGGGAAAGAGGCCGGGTTGGTGGTCTTGATTCAGGGCGGTCAGCCAGTTGGCAATGGCTGCATCATAGGCGGCAGTGCGGGCAAAGGCTTTGCGGGCCAGCTCCGCATTGGTGCGGGCGGATATGGCTCCGTTGTTGTTGCGCATTTCGTTCAAAACCCGCAGATAATCCTCGGGATCGACCAGGACCGTGACCCAGCGGTGGTTCTTGGCTGCGGAACGGATCATGGCCGGGCCACCGATGTCGATGTTCTCCACGGCCTCCTCCAGGGTGCAGCCGGGACGGGCCACGGTGGACTCGAAGGGGTAGAGATTGATGGCCAACAGGTCGATGGGTTCCAGATGGTGTTCCTGCATTTGTGCCTGATGTTTGGGATTGTCCCGCACGCCAAGCAGGCCGCCATGAATTCTGGGATGCAGGGTCTTGATGCGGCCGTCGAGCATCTCCGGGAAACCGGTGAAGTTGGAGACCTCCTGGACGTTCACACCATGGGTTTGCAGGGCGCGCGCCGTACCGCCGGTGGAAAGGATCGTGACTCCGAGTGCGGCCAGACCTTCGCCGAGCAGGGTCAGTCCGGTTTTGTCCGACACACTGATCAGGGCGCGTTTGATCGGATTCATGTTCATGGAAGTGTGCAACCGTTATCGGTTCCTCTGAAAAAGGGCGGCAAAAAAGCCGTCGCATTGGGCCACATGTGGCAAAAGTGTCAGAAAAGAGTCATGACAGTATACTCCGGAAAACCCTTGCGCCGCCAGGGACGGCATGGGGTCAAGCCGTTGAAAGTCAGGATTTTCATTAAGGAAACTTTCTGCAACGGCCTGGTTTTCCTGGTGGAGCAGGGAGCAGGTGGCGTAGACCATGCGTCCGCCTGGACGCAACAGGCGGGCAGCGGCTGCGAGCAGGGCGCATTGGCGTTCGTGGAAGGCGGAGATTTTTTCCGGGGTCAGGTGCCATTTGATCTCCGGGTGGCGGCGCAGGGTGCCGGTGCCACTGCATGGGGCATCCACCAGGACCGCATCACATTTGCCGGTCCAGGGTTTCAGGAGTGGATCGCCTTCGTGACGCAGTGCGGGCAGGATTTTCACCCGGTGGGGCTGGAGGCGGCGCACCCTTTGGGTGAGTTGGTGCAGGCGTCTGGCATCGGTATCGGTGGCGATGATCTGGCTTGCGCGTCCCAGGAGGCTGATCAGATGGGCGGTCTTGCCGCCACCCCCTGCGCACAGGTCGAACACGGTGGCACCGGGAGGTACGTTGAGCAGCGGTGCGATCCATTGGCTGCCGGCATCCTGGATTTCAAACAACCCCTGGCGATGCCAGTCAAGGGTGGTGACAGGGGGATGACCGGTGAGGCGCAATCCGTCCGGAGTGGCAGGGATTGGTTCGGCCTGGATGGCGCGGGAGGCCAGAAGGGCTTGCAATTGGGTGCGGTCAAGGCGTTGGCGGTTGACGCGCAGGTCTGTGGGTGCGGGTTGGTTCAGGGCCTGGCCGAGTCGATGGGTTGCATCGGCCCCCCATTGGGCGACCCAGGCGTTCCAGAGCCACTCCGGCAATGAGGCCTGGATCCGGCCCGGGAGGTCGGAAGCGGGTGTCAGAGCTTCTGGGTGACTGGCCAGGGCGACCAGTTCGGAGAGGCTGGGGTTGGGTGTGAGGCTGCGACTGGCCAAAAGATGTCGATGGCGCAACACGGTGAAAAGCAGATCACCGATCCGCGTCCGTTCTGCGGGGCCGGAGCGTCGTTGTTGCACCAGGCGTCGCAAGGCCACATCTGCCGGGATGGCGTGGTCGAGCACCTCTTCAAGAAGAGCCACGGTCAGACGGAGGGTCGTGGGGTCTGGGTTCATGCCAAAGTGGTTTCTGAGTCGGTGGTGACGGTGACTTCCAGCACGCTTTTCACCAGAACCGCCAGCGGCACGGCGAAAAAGACCCCGGCCACCCCCCACAGGTAGCCGAAAAAGAGTACGGCCAGCATGATCGTGGTGGGGTGGACCTGGACGGTTTCGCCCAGGATCATGGGTGCGATCAGATTGCCATCAACCAGTTGCAGAATGCCATAGATGATGAGCGGATGGGTGGCGTCCCAGGTGATGCCCCATTGCAGGACGCCCAGCACCACGACAGGGATGGTTACGACGGCCAATCCCAGAAAGGGGATCAACACCGACAGACCGGTCAAAACCGCCACCAGAAAGGCGTACTGGAAGCCGATCAGCACAAACCCCAGATAACTGGCTGATCCCAGCAACAGCATCTCCCAGAATTTGCCGCGAATATAGCCGCCCACTCCCGCGTTCACCTCGTGCAGCACCCGTTTCAGCAGGGTGCGCTCTTTGGGCAGATAGCGGCTGAAGGCGGTCAGCAAGGCCTCCTTGTCCTTCATGAAGAAAAAAATCAGAAACGGCACCAGAAGCAGATAGATCATCACCGATACCAAACCCGGCAGCCCCCCTTTCAGAATCATAGAGAGCGATTCGGCAATCCAGCCCTGGGACTTCTCCACCAAACCCAGCAACATGCTTTCGGCAAAGGGGGAGTCGATCCAGCCCGAGGCCGATTGGGTGAGTTGCTGCATCAGGGTTTTCAAGGTGATGGTGATCCTGGGAATCTCGTTGGAGACCCGTGAGAGTTCCCGGATCAAAGCCGGGGTGAGAATGAAGAAAAAGGCCACTCCGATGAGGATGAACAGGCTGAAAACCAGCACCACGGACAACAGGCGCGGAATGCCGATCCGTTCCATGGGTCGGACCATCCCTTCCAGAAGATAGGCCATGATCACGGCGGTGAAATAGGGGGCCAGGGCGGATCCGAAGAGTCCGACCGTGAGTATGGCAGCCAGAAGGGCTACGAAAAGTCCCATGATCTGGGGGTTGTGGAATTTGTGCAGATACCCGGCGAGCAGGGATGACATGGAGCGATGAACCTTTTGGAGGTGGTGATTTTGGCTGTTTGGTAATGCCCTGATCATTGTTCTGCCGAGAGTCAATACGACATGATCATGGGTCCAGGGGGGGGTACCCCCCCTGGTGGGGTCCAGGGGCAGAGCCACCCTGGGATTTTAATCTTTTAAACAGAAAATATTAACAAATTTATTTGTTTAAAACATGAAAACCCTGGGGGATGAATCCCCCAGACCCCCTCTTTTTTTTCAATAATTGGATACCTGTTCATGGCTCAGGAATCACCAGACAGTTTTTTGGGTTGGAGGGTTGGAGGTCACGGGGGCGGAATCCATACCAGTGTGCCGAGCATGACCCACGGGAACAGACGGATCACATCCTGATCCCGCATGCGAATGCACCCTGCCGAAACCGGTTGGCCGATGCGGCTGGCATGGGGTGTGCCGTGAATATAAATATAGCGTTCACGACTGTCGATGCCATGGCCACGGTTGTGCCCCTCTTCCAATCCTTCCAGCCAGAGGATGCGGGTGGTGATGTAATCCTGATCCGGTTGGGAGTCTGGGGCGATGATTTCGCCTGTGGGCTGTCGACTCTTGAAGACCGTACCCGCCGGTGCATCGGCCCCAAAAGTGGCGCAAACACGATGCAGACCCGTGGGTGTGCAACCGCTCTCCTGTTGACAGCCAAAACCGGCCTTGCCTGTGGAGATCGACCAGATGCGCTGTTTTTTGGGAGGCAGTGGCGTGCCGTCCGGAGCCGTGCTTCCCAGCAGATGGAGACGCTGGTACTCCCCAAGAACGACAATGGCGGGCTGGATCGTGTCCCAGCCCGCCTGGATCAGACGTGCAGCTGCCTGTTTCAAAAGCTTTTTACTCATCTCCTCCCAGAAAGCCCAAGAGACGCAGCAGGCTGGTGAACAGATTGACCACGTTGAGATACATGGAGAGCGCAGCCACGGAAGGAGCCATGGCCCACGGATTCTCTTTGAGTTGCTGGGTCTCGAAGAGAATATACCCGGCAAAGATCACCGAACCCAATCCGGAGATGGCGAACGAAACCGCCGAGGATTGGACGAACAGATTGATCAATCCCCCCACCACGATCACGATCAAACCGGCAAAGAGCATGCCGCCCATCATCGAAAGATCGCGTTTGGTGGTCAGGGAGTAGACCGACAGACCGGTAAAGACCGCACCGGTCAGAAAAGCGGCCTGACCCACGATATGCGACATGCCGGCACCGACATAGTGGGCGATCACCGGTCCCAGAGAGAGTCCGGACAGGCCGGTAAACAGAAACAGAGTGACGGCATTCTGCACTTTGAACGCCAGAAACAGGGCACCAAACATCAGCAACAGCAGGATGATGGGATGTTCCCGGGCAAACGGCAGGGACATGCCCACATATCCGGCGGCCACGGCCACGATCAGGCTGGCGGCCAGCATGGCATAGATCTGTTTGAGATAGGTTGTCACATCGGCTGAAACCATGGTTTTTGGTTGCATGGCAGCCCATGGGGAATCCTGGGTGGAGTATTTTTGATCGTTTAACATGGTTTAAGCTCCGAAGTCTGTTGGCACGGTTGTCAACGTATTAGTGATAATTCTCGGATTTCTGAGATATACTCTAGCACGAACGGTATAGGGAGCGCAAATGAATTGCAATACCGATCTCAGGTGTGTTATGCAAATACACGGGGGAGATGTGCATTGAAGGGTATGCGGAAATTGCAGGATGCGTTTTCGTATTGTTTTGTTTCTCTTGATCTTCATGTGGAGTTTCCATGTCCCTCACTGATGAACCTGCGGCCAACAAGAACCATGATGAAATGAAGGTGGATCGTCGGCGTCGCCCGGAACGGCGGGTTGAGATCCTGAAGGCGGTGATGACCCTGCTGGAAAAGGGCAATCGACGGGTGACCACGGCTGAGTTGGCTGCCGAGGTTGGATTGTCCGAAGCTGCGCTTTATCGCCATTTTACCGGCATGAGTGCCATTTTTCAGGCCTTGACCGAATATCTGCGTGAGCATCTGATGATGCCGTTGGAGCAGTCGTCGGCATTGGATTCGGATTCGTCGTTGCGGCGGTTGCGGATGGTGATGGAGCAGCAGTTGAAGTTTTTTGCGGACAATCCGGGATTGTGTCGGATTTTTCTGGTCGAAGGGGTGATGACCCGGGTCGAGAGCTTGGCCATGAGTGAGATGGTGCGGGCGTATGGCCAGCAGATTCGTCAGATCGTTGTCCGGGCACAAGAGCAGGGGGAGTTGCCTGCCGGGGTGGATCCGGAGTCGGCTGCGCAATTTTATGTTGGTTTGATGCAGGCTGCAACACTGCGTTTTGTAATCAGCGGTTTTACCGTATCACCGATAACAGATATGGCAATGACATGGAGTTATTTCTGTCGCGGGGTCGGGGCAGATGAGCAGCGTGCTGCTGCCTGATGGATGAGGTGTGACCGTGTGGTTGCGGTTTGCGGTCGGTTGGTGGGAGGATACACAAACAAAGAGGGTCCGAACAACACGCTTCGGACCCTCTTTGTTTTTGGTGCGGATAGCCAGATTTGAACTGGCACGGCGCTAACCACTGCCCCCTCAAGACAGCGTGTCTACCAATTCCACCATATCCGCCCTCTTGACATTCAAGCCTAGCAGAGGCTTTTATGGTTGGCAATGTTTTTTGTTGCAGACCCTATGCGGAGAGTGGGTATGAGTGTGAGTCAATGGATTGGAAACGTGGATGAATCCACGTTCGGACGCGAGGTTTTGGAGCGTTCCCGGCGTATGCCGGTGCTGGTGGACTTCTGGGCGGTCTGGTGCGGTCCCTGCCGCACGTTGGGGCCGGTATTGGAGAAACTGGCTCTGGAGATGCAGGGACGATTCTACCTGGCCAAGATCGATTCGGATCGGGATCCGGAGCTGGCGCGGCGTTATGGGGTGCGGGGGATTCCGGCGGTGAAGCTGTTTGTGGACGGGGCTGTGGTGGATGAGTTCACCGGTGCCTTGCCGGAGAGTCAGGTGCGGCGTTTTCTGGATCAGGCCCTGCCAGGTCCGGCGGACAAGTTGGTGGGCGTGGGCCGTCAGGCCGAAGAGGGTGGATCATGGGAGCAGGCCGTGGCGTTCTACCGGGAGGCGTTGGATCATGATGCCGAACATGTGGCGGCGTTGCTGGGATTGAGTCGCGGCTTGCTGGAGTTGGGTCAGAATGAAGAGGCCCAGTTGACCCTGAATCGTCTGAAACCCCATGATCGCGACCGTGTCGAGGCCAGGACGCTGGCTGCCCGGTTGGCCTTTGGGGCTGCCGAGAGTGATCTGGAACAGTGGCTGGAACGGGTGGCGCATCACCCGGAGGATCTGGAGGCGCTGATGGGTCTGGGTGAGGCGCTGGTGGCGCGGGAGCGGTATGCCGAGGGGATGGAGCGGTTTCTGGAGGTGGTGCGACGGGATCGGGGGTACGGGGAGGATGCCGGACGCAAGGCGCTGGTGCGGGTGTTTGACCTGCTGGGACCGGGTCATCCGTTGATTCCCAAATTCCGGCAACGGTTGTCGGCTTTGTTGTTTGCCTGAAAGAGCCAACCGGCAACCAGGGGGGGCTGGTTGCCGGTTGACGGGTGATTCAATAACTGACCTGACTGCGTCCGGCAGCCTTGGCGCGATAGAGTGCGGCATCGGCGCTTTCCCACCAGAGTTGCAACGACTGATGGGGTTGCCAGAGGGCCAGACCCACACTCACCCCCAAAGGAGCCGAACCAGGGGCGTGGATATCCAGGGCGCGCACGGCATTGCAGAGCCGTTCCATCAACAGGTTGGCTTTGTCGAGGGGGGTGTTGGGCAGGATCATGGCAAACTCATCGCCGCCGATGCGCGCCAGCAGATCCGAGTCGCGCACAATGCGGGCAAAGGTTCTGGAAACGGTCTGCAACACCGCATCCCCCTCCCCATGGCCCAAACGGTCGTTGATCGCCTTGAAGTGGTCCAGATCCAGACAGGCCAGGGCCAAAGGCCGTCCATCCCGATGGGCATGGGCCATCTCCATGGCCGCCCGTTCTTCAAAGACCCGGCGGTTGACCAGTCCGGTCAAGGCATCGCGTCGCGCCTGATCATACAGATCCTCGTACGCCAGTGCCCGTTCCAGAGGGCCGCGCAGCTCCTCCAGGATCTCCTCTTCCAGATGGAGAAAGGGGGCTGTGGAGATCTCCGGACAGGGGTGGATCACCAGCAGGCAATCTTCGTGATGGGGATCCAAAGGCCAAAGGTGATAATAGCGGTCTACAGACGGAAGATCTCCGGACCGTTTGTCGGTGATCGGCTGGTTGAGGAGTTCCTGGGCCAACTCCTGCAACAGTTGCCGGTCCGGGCCGTGGCAGGAGCAGGCCGTATGCATGCGCCGTCCAAAGCGTCGATAGGCCACGAGATTGTGCGGCATCACCGGAATGAGCCACCGGGAAAAGGCATCGATCATCGAATCCAGATCCAACGTGGTGCCCAATTGACGGTGCAGCTCATAAATACGGCCCAGCCGTTCGGTCTCTTTGCGATACTCTTCGATCTCTTCGATGAGGGCGCGTGGCTTTTGCGCGAACAGCGCGGGATCGATCATCAGTTTACGGCGATTTTCCAGCGAGATACTGATACCCATTTCCTTCTCCAAGCACTGGAGGCAGCAGAGGTGTGCAACGTTTGGACCGAATGACCGGATTGGATCGGATCGGTCTTGCCAAGCCCCGTTGCCAAGTTTATGCCAATTCACTTGATGGCAGGGAAACTCCTGCCATTGTCAGGAGTTGGCAGATCAGAGGCCAGCATCCGAGGGTAAAGGGAGGGTGCCAAGTTTGCCGATTTTTCTGGCAAGAATTGCCATGATGGCTTTGGTGGGCTGTCAGCGGGTGACCCAGCGTTGGATGGTGCGACGCAGGGTGTCGCCCCGGACCGGCTTGGTCAGATAGTCGTCCATGCCAGCCTCCATGCAGCGTTCCCGATCTCCTTTCATGGCATGTGCGGTCAGGGCCACGATGGGAGTGTGCCGGTCAGAGGTGTGTTCCGAGTTGCGAAAAAGCCGACAGGCGGTCAAGCCGTCCATGGTCGGCATCTGACAATCCATGAATACCAGATCGTACGATTTGGTGGCCAGACGGGTCAGCGCCTCCTGACCATTGTTGGCCATGTCAGGAACGATGCCGATCCGTTTGAGCATGCCACGGGTCACTTCCCGATTCACTTCATCGTCTTCCACCACCAGAATGTTGACCTCCCGCAAGCCGGAACCGGCTGGCATGGGGTGGACGGGTGGGGTTGACGCATCGGACGCCAGAGCAAACGGCAAGGTGAGCTGCACGGTGTGGTCGCGCCCCGGGGTTCCGTGCTCGTTGAAGGTTCCGCCCATGCGCCCGATCAGCATGCGGGCAATGGTTGTGCCCAATCTGCTTCTGGCATGCAGGCCGGGAGTGTCTGTGGAGTGTTGGGGTGGCAGGAGCGGTTGCAGCAGTCCGGTGGCGTGGATGGTGCAGCCGATGCGTACTCCCGTGGTCTCCGTGTCGAGCCGTTGGACGGTCAACCGGATTTCGCCCCGTGTGGTGGCGCGCAAAAGATCGGTCAATAGATGATGCAATGCCTGCCGGGTATGGATGGGATCCCCGATCAGTGGCGTTGGCAGCTCCACCGGCAGATCGCACAGAAAATCCACAGGGCGTGTGCGGGCAGCCGCTGCCGTGGTGTCGCGCACCTCGGCCAATACGCTGGCCAGATCAAAGGGGCCTGGTTGAAAGGGCAAAGGATCGGTTGCAAGCTGAGAGTAATCACGCAGATCATCCACGAGCGTGCGTAGTGTCTGGGCTGCATCCTGCATCATCGTGGCCTGACGGCGTGCCTTGTGCAGATCATCGGTCTCGGTGAGGAGTTCTACCAGGCCCAGAAGGGTGTTCAGAGGGGTGCGCAGGGCATGACCGATGTCAGCCAGAAAGAGTTGGTTGGCTGCATTTTTGGCGTCAGCCAGACCTTTGGCGCGCAGCAGGGCACGACTGTTCTCCCGCAGGCGTTGATCCCGTTGCACCGCATGGGTGACATCCTGAATCTGAATGACACAATGACGGGAGCGGTTCGCAGGCTGTAACGGTTTGATCTGGATGAGCAGCTCCATGGGCTGTTGATTGAGATCGCGCAATGGCAACAGGCAGGTGTTCAGTTTGGGGGTGAGCAGGGCTGACAGACCGCGTTGCAAGGCATCGCGGATGGCCCGTTCCATGCGGGAGTGGGGCAGGGTTGGAAAGAAACCGTTTAACGGCAGTCCCAGAATCCGTTCCCGTGGGATGCCGGAACTTTGTTCCATCCAGCCGTTCCACGTGATGACCCGCTCCTGGTGATCGAGCAGGATCAAACCGATGGCTGCCTCTTGAATGACGGTCCAGGCCAGATCTGCATCCAGCGATGCGGTGGGTGCAGTATCCATGGGTTACGGTCCTTCAAAACGGCGTATCACAGCAGCCAGCTCCCGTTTGAGCCGTGAGATCGACCAGGCGTCAAACAAAAGGACCACATGTCCTTTGACCGTCTCTTCTTTGGTTGTGAAATCAATAAACAGGAGAAGCACGATCCCGTTGTCGGCATTGAGTGCGCGTTCGCTGGCCAGCAGAGCGTCCCGGGTGCCTTGCAAAAAGGCTGGCAGGTCGCACAGGATTTCCACCCCCATGATGTTGGCCAGGCTGCCGAGGCAGGCGTTCAGCAGGATATTGCCCACTTCGGTCAAGCTTTCTTGTTCCAGCTCCTGGCACTCTTCCAGGGGGATCTCCTCGCGCAGCAGGGCGCGCACCAATTCCAGGCTGCGTTCCCGCGGGTAGATCAGCATGGTCGAGCCGTGAAACGGACCGGTGAACCGTTGTCGGACTGCGGACATGCGGGTTGTGGGGCCTGGTCCGATCATTTCGGCAGCCTCTTCCCAGGGGAGGAAATAGAGTCTGGGTACGGACAGAAGGATCTCCTCCGCCACCATGCCTGACAAGGCATCTGCCGCCTGTCCCATGCCCAGGTTCAGCACCTCCAGCAAAGCATCCTGTTCCAGCTCTGAAAGTATGGAGATCATCCGTTTCCGCCTTGTTGCGGGATTGAAAAGGGCATGGTACAGACCAGGCTGTCCAATCGGTCAATGGTTGTTGAGTTAGAGAAATACACCATCACGATCATCAGAGAAGCGTACCATGATCAGGGGTCCAGGGGGGTTACCCCCCTGGTGGGGTCCAGGGGCAAAGCCCCTGGGATTTTAAATCTTTTAATCTTTTAATATTAAAAAAATATTAAAAAATTATTTTTTTTAAAGATTTAAAGATTTAAAGATTTAAAGATTAAAACCCTGGGGGATGAATCCCCCAGACCCCCTCTTTTTTTCAATGATTGGATCTTGCTGCGTGGCTGAAGAGTGATCAGGCTGCGGCATCTTGACAGCTTTGATACGGTTTTGGCAAGATCGCATCCATCGATGATCACCACTGCTTTTCGTTCCAGAGGATCCCCACGGAGCTTGCAATGTCGTCATTGTCTACTGAGGATCACTCTGCCAGCCGCTCTCTGGGCCACTGGATCGATCATGCTCAAACCCGTATCCGGGAGTGGATCGCTCCATTGGATCATGTGGCAGCATTGGTTCCGAAGTGCGATCACGTGCTGGAATTGGGGTGCGGACAAGGGATCCTGATCCGCAAATTGGCCCCGCGCATTCCCCGGATCACCGGTGTGGACTATGACGCACGCAAATGCACCATGGCCAGGGAGCAGTTGTGTCGCGGCTTGCCGGGGGTGACCATTGAACAGGCAGACATTCTCACCTTTCTGGCCACCATCCCGGACCACTCCGTGGATTGTGTGATTCTGGCCGATACCCTGGCCAGCAATCCCGTGGAACTGCAAGAGCGGATTCTGACCGAAAGCGTGCGTGTTTTGGCCCGACCCGGAACCTTGCTCTTGAAGATCATGGATACCACGCCACGGGCGAAATTTCTCTTTTCCCGGTTGGTATCGGAACTGGTCTACCGGGTGTTGCGACTGTCGGTTTCCAGCCATCAGCGACTGTTCCACCAGTCCAGTACCTGGTATGGGGCGCAACTGACCCGGTTGGGTCTGACGGTGCGGGTGGTGAGCCTGCATCGTGCGTTGCACAACCCCTTTTCCCATGCTGTGGTGTTGGGAACCTGATCTTGAACCAAACTGCCGGATCGCCTGGATGCAAGGAGTGGGTATGGGAAGACGGGTGTTGTTCCTGGATCGGGATGGCGTGATCAATATCGATTACGGCTATGTCCATCAGATCGAGACCTTTCATTTCATGGAGGGGATCTTTGATCTGACCCGACACGCAGTCCGGCTGGGATATGGTGTGGTGGTGGTCACCAATCAGGCAGGCATTGCCCGTGGCTATTATACCGAAGCGCAGTTTCACCATTTGACGGCCTGGATGGTGGCCGAGTTTGCGCATCAGGGCGTGCCGGTGGAACGGGTCTACTTCTCCCCTTGTCATCCCACCGAGGGGATTGGCATCTACCGACGGGAGGATCCTTCCCGCAAGCCGGCTCCTGGCATGATATTGCAGGCACGCCAAGAGTTGGATGTGGATCTGGCTGCTTCGGTTTTGATTGGGGATCGGATCTCCGACATGCAGGCTGGCATGGCTGCCGGGGTGGGGTGCAATTTGTGGTATCAGCCGCAGCCGGTTGCCGACTCATCCATAGAGGGGTGTCATATCATTGCGACATTGCACGCTGCGCTGCCCTATTTGTGAATCCAGCAATTTAAAATATAAGTTATTTTCTGTCAAAACGACTTAGCATCCACCATGGTTTGCCTGAAGGGAATTGCAGGCAAACCATGGCAGAGGGGCCGTCTTGTGATTCGGCAGCATTGGGTGTCCAAGGAATGAATTGGACATCAATGTGTTGTGGCGCGTAACATCCAGGTGTGACGGATGGACTCCGTCACCATCTGGATACCACGCTTGACCTGAAAAGCAGGAATCCGTATGGATTACTTCTTGTTCAGGCTCTTGCGGAAGGTCTTCTTGACCCGCTCGGCCTCTTGACGTGCGGCTTCGGCCTCTTGACGTGCGGCTTCGGCGTCGCGCTCGGCTTTCATGCGTGCGGCGTCGGCCCGTTCGGCTTCGAGGCGTGCGTTGCGGGCGGCTTCAGCGGCTTGCACGTCTGTGTCGGGTTGGGTGGCACAGCCGGGCAGGGTACTGCCGAGAACCCCAGCGAGCAGCAGAACCGGGAAGATTTTGTAACCCTTCATGATTAAGTCTCCTTTGCTGACTGATTTAAGGCGCAATAATGGTTGAACCACATTTTGTCTATCATACCGTAAAGTTGGCGAAATGTCTCATGAAAAATTCATTTCTGTCCGGTTTTTTTTGTTTTGCAATATGGCATGCATAGTGCATTAAAAAACCGAACACGATTTATTCTTTGTTTTATGAATAGTTGCTGGTTGTTGAAAAAATACGCTTTTGATAATCAACTATTCCAGAATTTCAATAATCCGCGTCGACTGACATTGCGCTGCATGGTGGAAGAGACCGATTGCCTGGTTGGACGGGTCAAAGGTTTGCCCAGGGCGCGATCCAGTGCCGATTGTGCCGTATCAAATCCCTGGGTATGGTGGAGCAGGGTTTCGACAAAGTAGTGACCGGTTTCCGGCTCCCAGGCCGTGACCACCGGGACCAGTTGGCGGTCCTCCAGTTCCAGCAACACCCCCTGGCCAGCCGCGACCCGTCCGGCGCCATCTGCTTCCAGGGCCATGGCATGGCGGATCGGCGGGTCGTTGCCCCGGGTCGGGGAGTGCCAGTAGATCCGTTCCACGGCCCAGGGTGTGACCAGCAGCGCCCGCACGTCGCCGGAGTAGTCGTCGTTCAGCTCCATTTCCACGGTGATGGCCAGATTGCGGTTCAGCTCCGGGCTTTTTTCCGGCAGGTTGCGCAGGATGCGGGTGGCGCTGACCTTCAAGGCCACGGGATCAGGCCAGCGGCAGTCCCAGACCGGTCCAGACTCCTCTTCCATGGTGTCCCCTTGATTCAGAAGAAGAGTCCATCCAGCGGGCTGGATGCCGAGGCATACAGTTTGCGCGGAATGCGTCCGGCCAGATAGGAGGCCCGTCCGGCAGTCACGGCATGTTTCATGGCCGTGGCCATGAGGATCGGGTTTTGGGCACCGGCAATGGCTGTGTTCATCAGGACACCGTCGCACCCCAGTTCCATGGCATAGGCTGCGTCCGAAGCGCATCCCACCCCGGCATCGACCAGAATCGGCACCTTGGCCTCTTCGATGATGATTTTGATGGTGTACGGGTTGCGCACCCCCAGGCCTGAACCGATCGGGGCAGCCAACGGCATCACGGCCACGCACCCCATCTCTTCAAACCGTTTGCACAGATAGGGATCGTCCGTGGTATAGACCATCACCTCAAACCCTTCGGCAATCAACCGTTCGGCAGCCACCAGAGTTTCGGGATTGTTTGGCCAGAGATATTTGGGATCGGACAACACCTCCAGTTTGACCAGGTTCCACCCTCCGGCCTCCCGTGCCAGCCGCAGGGTGCGCACTGCTTCGTCTGCGGTGTAGCAGCCGGCTGTGTTGGGCAGGTAGAGATATTTCTTCGGATCCAGATGATCGGTCAGCATCGGGGCTTTGGGGTCGCTGACATTCACCCGGCGTACGGCCACGGTCACGATCTCGGCGCCCGAGGCCGCCACGGCCAGGGCCGTCTCCTCGAAATCCTTGTATTTGCCGGTTCCCACCAACAGACGGCTGGCAAACGTGCGTCCGGCAATGATCAATGGATCTTGTATCTTCTGTTCCATACCACCCCCGATGAAATGAACGATCTCCACCTGGTCCCCGGACTGCAACCAGGTGTCGGCAAACCGATCCCGCGCCACCACCTCCAGATTGCGCTCCACGGCCACGCGCTGCGGGTCAAATCCCAGTCCGGTCAACAGCTCCGTCACGCTCGTGGCGCGCTCCAACTCCCGGTTTTCGCCATTCAACTGAATATGCATGCGTATTTTCCTCTGGTCAAACATCTGCAATGGCGTCTGGCCACACAATCGTTTATGATCGGTTGCTGTTCCGGAAAGATTTTCGATAAACTGCACCGTGCGATATTCTCGACTGTGTCGCGAATGGGTGCAAGGGGTGAATTGTGGGGAGGGACATGGCCGCAGATTGGGAGTCCTGGGAGAGCAGATTGACTGCCTTGCCGCGTCTGGTGCGTGAGCGGCGGCTGGATGATGCCGCCTCCCTGCTGGATGGTCTGATCGCCGCATCTCCGGAGCTGGCGGCGCGTGTTCTGGTATTGGCGCGGTTCGTTGCCTTGGAGCCGGAGCGGTGGGATCGGGAGATGCAGAGCGCCCTGGGTCAATTCGGTGGGGCACCGCTTGCGGCCTATCGACGTGCCATGCGGGTATTGGACGACCGTCGCGCCAATGATCAGGCCATGGAACGGTTGCACGCCTGGTCCGCGGCCTGGAACGGCGGGGCTGTGGCATTGCCTGTGCAACCCCACTGGGTGGAGACGTTGCGTTCATGGAGCATGGCGTTGCACGCCCGGCGTGCCCTGTGGCGTCTGGATGGAGCGGAGCGGCAGGTGATGCGGCTGGAGCGGTTGGCCGAGCGTCTGGCACACCCTCCGTGTCGCGATGTCCGCATTGAGCGCATCGTGGCCCGGCTGACAGCCTTGCGGAGGGCCTGGGAACAATGACCCACACCACAAGGAACCAATTGACCATCCTGGTGATCCATGGTCCCAATCTCAACCTGTTGGGACAGAGGGAGACCGGCATTTATGGTGCCATGACTCTGGCCGATATCGACCGGGCCTGTCAACGCAAGGCTGCCGAGCTGGGTGTCACGGTCGAGTCTTTTCAATCCAACCATGAAGGGGGGTTGGTGGAGCGGATTCAGGCTGCCATGGGCAGGATCGATTGGATCATCATCAATCCTGCTGCCTATACCCATACGTCGGTGGCCATTCGCGATGCGCTGTTGGCTGTGAACATTCCGGTCATCGAGGTGCATCTGAGCAATGTGCATCGTCGCGAGTCGTTCCGGCATCACTCCTATGTGAGTGATATTGCCGTGGGTGTGATCACCGGATTGGGTGCGGATGGATATTTGTATGCCCTGGAGGCAGCGACAGCGCGTCTGTCTGCCAGGGGTGAACCCTAAAGGCTGTTCGGTGGTTGCTGAGTCATTAAGAAAATATTCAAAGGTTATGATGTTTAAAAAATGATTTATTAATTTTTTTGTTTGAAAGTCAAAAGATTAAAAGATTAAAGTCCCAGGGGCTTCGCCCCTGGACCCCACCAGGGGGGTAACCCCCCTGGACCCCTGATAATGGTGTGTTCCTCATTGGTTGACGAAAATCACCAAACAGCCTCTTAGCAACAAGGGTATGGTTATATGGCCTTCGACTTGAGAGAGATTCGTCAGTTCATCCGGTTTCTGTCCGATACGGACGTGGCCGAGGTCGAGATCAAAGAGGAGGGGCGTTCGTTGCGGATCACCCGCACCCAGCCCGCCCCCCCTCCGGTGCTGACGGCCACGGCCCCTCTGGCCTCCCGTCCGGCCATGGCGGTTCCGGCAGTGGCCTTGCCGTCGCCAGCCCAGTTCGTCCCGGCCTCTTCGGCAGAAGAGATGCGCGAAACCACGATAGCCATCACGGCTCCCATGGTCGGCACCTTCTACAAGGCCGCCTCTCCCGAGTCGGCACCCTTTGTCAAACTCGGGGACATGGTGAAAAAAGGACAGGTGGTCTGCATCATCGAGGCCATGAAACTCATGAACGAAATCGAATCCGAAGTGAGTGGCCGTGTGGTCAGCATTCTCAAGGAGAATGCCACACCGGTCGAGTATGGGGAAGAGATGTTTCTGGTTGAGCCAGGTTGATGACCCATGCCCATGTTCAATAAAATCCTGATTGCCAATCGCGGCGAAATCGCCTTGCGGGTGCATCGCGCCTGCAAGGAGCTGGGGATTCAGACCGTGGCGGTCCACTCCTCTGCCGATGCCGAAGCCATGCATGTCAAGCTGGCCGACGAATCGGTATGCATTGGGCCACCCCCCTCCTGCGACTCTTATCTCAACATGGCCGCCATCATGGCCGCAGCAGAAATCACCGATACCCAGGCCATCCATCCGGGTTATGGATTTTTGTCCGAGAACGCCGCTTTTGCCGAGATCATCCAGGCCTCGGGTTTGACCTTCATCGGTCCGGAACCGGATGTGATCCGGTTGCTGGGCGACAAGGTGCGCGCCAGACAGGCCATGATCGAGTCGGGTGTGCCGGTGGTGCAAGGCTCTTCAACCGCCATCCCGAATGAAGAGATGGCCCTGAAAACCGCACGCGAAATCGGTTTCCCGGTGATCATCAAGGCCGCAGGCGGCGGTGGCGGTCGCGGCATGAAGGTGGTGCATACCGATGCTGCCCTGATCAACAGCTATACCGTGGCCCGCAACGAGGCCCAGCAGTATTTCAAGAACAATGAAGTCTATATCGAAAAGTTTCTGAAAAATCCCCGTCACGTGGAAATCCAGATCCTGGCCGACAAGCATGGTCATGCCATTCACCTTGGCGAACGGGACTGTTCATTGCAAAGGCGTCATCAGAAAATTCTGGAGGAGTCCCCTTCCCCGATGGTCACGCCCGAAGAGCGCGATCACCTGGGGCGTCTGGCCACCAAGGCGGCTTTGGCCGTGGGTTATACCGGGGCTGGAACCTTTGAGTTTCTTCAGTCCGAGGGCAAGTATTACTTCATTGAGGTCAACACCCGGATTCAGGTGGAACATCCGGTGACCGAAATGGTGACCGGATTGGATCTGGTCAAAGAGCAGATTCGTGTGGCAGCCGGTCTGCCCCTGGCCATCACCCAGGAGCAGGTGCGGTTTACCGGGCATGCCATCGAGTGCCGCATCAATGCCGAGGATCCGGAGCGTTTCATCCCTTCCCCTGGTCTGATCACCGAATATCATCCTCCGGGCGGGGGGGGCGTGCGGGTCGATTCTGCGGCCTATGCCGGGTATCGCATTCCACCCTATTATGATTCCCTCATCAGCAAACTGATCGTGCACGGTGCGGATCGTTCCGAGGCCGTGGCCCGCATGCGACGCGCCTTGGACGAATATGTGATCGGTGGCATCAAGACCACGTTGCCGTTGCATCAGCGGGTGTTGCGCGACGGGGCCTTTGTCCGTGGCCGATATGATCTGAATTTCTTGAGCCGTTTCCTGAAACGGGACGGCTGACGGTCCGGGAGCTGGGAGCATGGAGCCATTGGATCACTTGACCCTGTTGATCGATGCCAACCGGATTCGCGAGGCAGTGGAGGAGATGGCCAGGCGCATGGACCGGGAATGGATCCTGGATGCAACCCGTGATGATGAACCGGTGCTGGTTGTGGTGTTGAAGGGGGGCTTTTTGTTTGGCAGCGATCTGTTGCGTGCGCTTTCCAGACCGGTTCCGGTGGTTTTTGCCCATGCCCGTTCCAGCGATGCCCGGGTCATGATGACTCTGGAGGATCAGGCGTTCATTCGCAATCGGCATCTGATTCTGGTGGATGTGCTGATGGACAGCGGAGGCAGTCTGAAGCGTCTGCATCGCTGGTTGATGAGCGAATGTCATCCGGCTTCCATTCGGGTGGCCGTGTTGTTGCACAAGACCGTCATGGATCCGGAGCCATTGGTTCTGGATTATCTGGGGTATGAAGTGCCGGATGTGCGACTGGTCGGGTATGGCATGGATGAGGAGCAGCGTTTCCGTGGTTTGCCAGCCGTCTATACCTGGTGGACTCCGGATGTTGCCAGTGGGTGATCGATGACTGTCGTGAAACGGCTTGAGGTCATGGCAGTTGTTCTGGTGTTGCTGGTTTTTCCTGTTGGCAGGGAGGGGCACGCTGCCGAGTGGTTGGATTGGGTGGTTTATCGGATCGGGGCTGAGTTGGGTATGTCGGATGCCCAGTATCAGTTGGGTTTGCTTTTTGAAAAACAGAGCGGACTGTCGGCGAACAGGCAGGCTTTGTCCTGGTATCGGGCAGCGGCAGATCAGGGACACTCCGAAGCGCAGGTCCGTTTAGGGATTTTGTTGGAAAAAGGTAAGGGCGTTGCCCCCAATCTGGTTGAGTCTTATGTCTTTTATAATATTGCCGCCTTGAAGGGGGACAAGGCTGCCGAGGAAAATCGCGATGCCTTGGCGCGTCGCATGACGCTGGAGCAGATCGAAAGGGCGCAGAAAATCACCCGGGAACGGATGAAACTGGATGCAGGCCAGGATCGTTAGCGGGTGATTTCGCGGGTTTTGTGTCTGTTCATGAATATCAGATAAAGCAGCGGAATCAACAACAGCGTCAACAGTGTGGAGAAGGCCAGGCCCCAGACAATGGAGGTGGCCACCGGTCCCCAGAGCAGGGATTTGCCCAACAGGCCCATGGCCAGCGACATCAGTCCGGCAATGGTTGTGATCGAGGTGATGAGAATCGGTATGACCCGGCGGCGTGCGGCAAAGATTATGGCATGCATGGGACTCATCCCAGCGCGGCGGCGTTCGTTGGCCGCATCGATCAACACAATGGCGGAGTTGACCGCAATGCCGGACAGAGCCACCACCCCATACAGGGTATAGAGGCTCAACGGATGGCCGGTGATCAGCAGACCGCACACCACCCCCACAAAGGCCATGATCACGGTACTCAGAATCAGCAGCGGTTGGAAATAGCTGTTGAACTGGGTGCCCAGGATCAGATAGAGCAGGCCGAAGCCAAACAGAAACAACATCAAAATGGCATCCATGGCCTCCTGGATATCGTCGAGGATGCCGGAGAAATCCAGGTCCACCCCTGGAAACCGGGTGCGGATGTTGTTCCACTCCTGTTTCAGGTGGTTGTTGGCCGTGACCACATCCTTGCGCAGCCGATCCAGGTCAGCTTCGACCGTGATGGATCGTCTGAAGTTGTAATGATGGATCGTATCCACCCCTTGGCGGGTTTCGTGATGGGTCAGGGTGCCCAGTGTGGTGGTGGTGCCGTTGGGGAGGGCCACCGGAAGATTGAGGATGCCGTTGACGCCTTGGGGATGGTCGGGTTTGGCCATGACCCGCACTTTGACCGATTCGCCTTGATGTTGGAAGGTGGCGACGATTTCCCCATCGGCCAGCAGGCGGGTCAGGCGGGTGACGGTGGAGGTGTCCAGTCCGGAGCGTCGCAGGGCGTCGTCATTCGGGCGCAGCACCAACTCCCGGCTGCCCATGGCAAAGTTGTCGCTGATGTCGCTGACTTCGGGCATTTGTTCCAGGATTTTGCGTATGGCGGCCACGGCTGCGCGCAGTTGTTCCAGATCCGTGCCGCGCACCTTGACGCTGATGGGGCGTGTGACTGGCGGGCCTCCGGACATGGGCATGAAGGTGATCTGATCCGGGCCTGGGGTGGCCAGGACTTCGGTGCGCATGCTGGCGATGATGTCGGCCACCGGGCGGCGGGCACTATTGTCCGGGTTCAGGCTGATCAGGATCTGGCCAAAGCGGTCGCCGAAAAAGGGGGCGGTATCGGTCATCATCTGGCCGGCATAGGGGACCACGGAGCGTATTTCGTGGGGTTGCATGTTGGCCCGAACCCGTTTTTCCACCTCCAGGGTGGTTTGCATGGTGCGATCCAGAGAGGATCCGGCAGGCATCTGGATGTTGACATAGAACAGCGGCATCGGGTCCATGGCAAAGAAGTCCATTTTCAGCCGTCCCGAGGCCACGACGCCGATGGCTGCGACCACACCGATCAGTGCGAGGGTCAAAGAGAGTCGCGGGCGGCGCAACACCGGAATCAATACCTGGACATAGCGGATGCGGATGCGGTGCATCCAGCGTGCGCGCCAGCGTTGCATGCGGTTGGGCGGGCGGTCCGTGTGCCAGCGGATGGCGGCCACGTGGGCTGGCAGCATCCAGAACGCTTCCACCAGGCTGATCGCCAGGGCCAGCGAGACCACCATGGGGATCTCCCGCATGAATTTTCCCAGAATACCGGGCAAGAGCATCAGGGGGAGAAAGGCGGCCATGGTGGTGAGTGAGGAGGATCCCACGGGAATCATCACCTCCCGCAATCCGGAGATGGCAGCCTCCATGGCTTCCATTTTGTGGGCCAGGTGCTGGGAGATCGACTCCACCACGACCACGGCATCATCCACCAGCATACCCAGAGCGATCACCACGCCGAGCAGGGCCATGACATTCAGGGTATGGCCAAAGGCGTACAGCAGAATGAAGCATCCGGCCAGGGCAAAGGGGATGCCCAGGCTGACCAGGATGGAGATGCGCAGTCCCAGGAACAACCAGGCAGTGACAAAGACCAGGCCCAGGCCCATGAGGGCATTGCTTTCCATGACGGTCAGGGCGTTTTGGACCATGGGGGTTTGGTCGTCGGCCAGCAGGGCAGAGACGCCGGTTTGTTCTTTCAGGGTGTCACGGTGGTTCAGATAGGCTTGGATGCGTGCCGTCAGTTCCAGGGTATTGACTCCCGGGCGTTTGGTGACGGTGAGGAGAATGGCGGGTTTGCCTTGATAGCGCACGGCCCGTTCGGCCTTTTTGCGTGCCCGGAGCACTTCGGCCACCTGATTCAAAGGGAGTTCCCCTTCGCGTCCGGCCAGGCTCCAGGAGGCCAGTTCCGCAGGATCGGGTGTGGTGCCCTGGTAGCGCAGCAGGCGGTTGCCTTCGCCCATGGCCACGGATCCGCCGGCCAGGTCGCGAAAGCGTGTCGTGACCTGGTTGGCCAGGCGGGTGGGGTCGAGGCCGTAGTGGGCCAGTTGGAACGGGTCGAAGCGGATCTGGATTTCCGGGTCGCGCAGACCGAGTGGAATCACCGAATCCACCCCCTGGATTCCTTCCAGATCTTTTTGGATGTGGCGGGCTTGTTGGCGCAGGTTTTCGTCATCGGCTTCGCCTGTGACCACGGCCATGACCGTTGGCCAGCCATTGGCGCTGGTGATCTCCAGGATGAACGGATCCTCGATTTCCGGGGGCAATTCCCGTTGTTTGTTGCTGATTTCGCGGCGCAGGTCGGTGATGCGGCGGTCGAACTCC
This sequence comes from Magnetococcales bacterium, assembly GCA_011089965.1. Lineage (GTDB taxonomy): Bacteria > Pseudomonadota > Magnetococcia > Magnetococcales > Magnetaquicoccaceae > Magnetaquiglobus. The sequence goes on along the minus strand of JAANAU010000006.1, from coordinate 79,373 downwards.
CGTTCATTGAGTTCGTGGAAACGGACCAGGATGCTGGAGGTGGCATCACTGCTGCTGGACATGACGAAGCGCACATCCGGGATGTTTTGCAAAGCCTCTTCCAGAGGATCGGTGATCAGTCGTTCCACATCTTCGGCGGCAGCGCCGGGCATGGTGGTGACGATACTGATCCAGTTGAAGTTCATATCCGGATCCTGTTGGCGTGGCAGTTGGTCATAGGCCATGAAACCCAGCAGCAGCACCAGTGCAAAGGCGAGGTTGGCCAGGACGTGATTGCCCAGAAATGTCCGGATCATGGAGAGGGTTGGTCCTTTTCGGTGAATGTTTCAACCGCACCCGTTACGGGATGCGTGGTTCATGCGTTGTCATTTCCATGCTATGGCGACGATGGAATGATCTTGACTGCGGTCTGATCCTTGAGAGACTCGCGACCGGAGAGGACTGCCGCACCCTCCGGCAACGGATCCAGCAAGGCGGGATGACCCTCCAAAGCCCCGGGAAGCGCATGAAATCTGGCCGTCTCTCCTGTCACCAGAAACACCCCGGGCTTGTGATCCCGCCACGAAACCAACCAGGGCGGCAAATGCGGACGCGGATCCGACCATACCAAACGTCCCGTGGCTCCGGGTACAGGTTTGGTGTCGGTGAACAGGAACCGCGCCTCGCGCGTGCGCGTGGCAGGATCCACAACAGGGATCAGGGCGCGCAATGTGACCGGATGAGACCCCCCTTCGTGCTGGAAAACCCAAGAGGTGGCACGATTGAAACTCGATACGCGACCTGCGGGCAAGGTGGCCATCAATTCCACCTCTTCCGTGTTCACCAACTGCACCAAAGGGGTGCCAGGAGTGGCATTGACCCCGATGCGGGCCGGACGCTGCACCACAATGCCGGAAAAAGGAGCACGCACCAGACATTTGTCCGCCTGAATGCGCGCCTCCTCCAAAGAGGTCTCAACCACCCGGATCTGCGCGGCCAACTCTTTGACCTCGCTGGCACTTTGTTCTACCCGTTCATCCGATGCCTGCTTTTGTTGCTGCAACGCCACAGCCCTCTGGGAACGCTTGCGTACGGTTTCAAGACGGGCGCGCAACCCCTCCAACTCGGCATTGGCACGCCGCTCGGCCAATCGATAAGCCCAAGGATCCAGTCGCACCAACAACGCACCACTCTGAACCCGATCTCCAACCTGTACGGTCAACTCCTGAATCGTGGCCGCCACCTGGGCAGTGATCAAGGCATCATGCAAAGACCGGGACTCTGCTGGTGCCTCCTCGCTGGGAAAGATCACCAGCTGCTCCAAAGGCCTGGTCGTGACGCGCATTGCCTCTGCCCCTTGTGCATCCAGAGATGCCAACAGGGTCAGACAGATCAAGAAGTGGATTGTTTTCAAAATCATGCTCCAAAATAAAGGAGTATTCCTCCCTGTCAGATACATAAACATTCAGTTTGGTGAATCGGTGGACAAAAAGCAATGTCCAAAAGGTTATGTTGACGCGGTTTGGTTATCCATTGCATTTTCTGCGGAATTGTGTGATAAAAAGTGGTGTTCGTTCACGCTTTCTGTATGTGAGTACACGGTTATGAATCTCGTCCATCTGTTGGCCAAGACACAATTGTTTGCCGGCATCGATCCTGCGGCGTTGGAGGAGATTGCCGGTTTTACCACGCGCGCCGTGTATGAGCCGAGAGTTGGCGAAGACACGTTGATTTTCTCCGAGGCGGATCTGAGCGGACCGGATTTGTACCTGATTTTATCCGGCGAGGTGACTCTCAACAAGGAGTTGAATTTCAAGGGTGTGGCTTTTTACAAGAAAGTCGATGCCTTGGAGGATGAGGTGTACGGGGAGATCGCCTGGATGTTGAAACAAAGACATCTGAGCGATATCCATGCCAACTCGCGTGTGGTTTTGTTGCGGATTGATGGCGTGCAGTTGGAGAGCTTTCTGGAGAACCACACAGAGATTGCCGCTCTCTTTTGGAAGCGGATCGCCGTGACTGTGGCCCGGCGTTTGACCTGGACTTTTTTGAAATATCGCGCCAGCACCGAATGGGATAACGTGTTCAAGTTTTGAAGGTGTGGGCATGGTGTCGGGAGAGCAGGGGAGAGGGGATGAGCAACTGTCAATTGATACTGGAGGCATTGGCATTTCCCCAGCCGTTTTCCGAGCAGGAGAGTGCGCTGTTGTGTGCCGGCCAGGGTGTGCAGCGCATGGAAGCCGGAGATGTGTTGATCCGGGAAGGGGCGCGCGACCGGGATATGTGGCTGGTGGTGCAGGGTGGGTGTCATGTGGTGAAGCGGATGCAGCCCAATCTGCCCCTTGGGACGTTGGGACCAGGCAGTTTTTGCGGTGAGATCGCCTGGTTTACCGGTCACGCGCGCACTGCCAGTGTGGTGGCTTTTGAACCGGGTTTGGCGTTGCGGTTGAGTTTTGACGATATTGACAACTATCCAGCCGGGCTTATGCTGAAGATCTATCATAATGTTCTGGCGGATGTCATCAACCGCAAAGAGGTGTTGCATGACACCTTGTTCCGGTTGGCCTCTTTGGAGCGCGAACGGTACGGGGGTGGGGTGACGGGCAGTCCGGTGGGGTTTTTGCGAGGTTTTTCGATGTTTGAGGGGTTGACGCCCGAGGAGGCGGGTGTTTTGCGCGCGTTGCCGCCGGGTGTGGAGTTCATACGTCCGGGGGGGTATCTGTTCCGGGAGGGGGAACGTTACGATACGATGTTTCTGTTGCTCAAGGGGAGTGTGAAGGTCACGGTGCTCAGAGATCCGGCGTTGGCTTTGGTCAATCTGGGAGCCGAGCGGTTGTTGGGGTTGGACAGTTTGTTTCGGGATGGGGTGCATGGTGCCAACCATGTGGCTGTGGAGACGTGCGAGGGGATTCGCATTGGTTTGGCGGAATTTCTGGCATTGGATCCGGTGTTTCGGTTGAAGCTTTACTGGCGCATGGCTTTGACCTTGATCAACCGTTTGGCACCGATCAATGTGGCCCGGATCAAGCTGGAGCATATGGAAGGGAAGATGTGGTTTGGTGGTTGAGCATGGGCCGTTTCTGGTGGCGGGTTGTGTGGTGGGGTTGGGTGTGCGTTGGGTTGACCGGATGTGCGTCGGCTCCGGTGGTGCAGCAGCCGGACAATGCCTGTGCGATCTTTCAGGATCAGGGCGGTTGGTATGAGGCGACCCGCAAGGCATGGAAGAAGTGGGGGGTGCCGATTCCGGTGCAGTTGGCCATCATTCATCAGGAATCCCGGTTCAAGCATGATGCCAAGCCGGCCCGTTCCCGTCTTTTCTGGTTCATTCCCGGACCGCGCCCCTCTTCGGCCTTCGGGTATGCCCAGGCTTTGGATGAGACCTGGGAGAGCTACAAGAAAAATACCGGTTCACGGTGGGCGGATCGGGATGATTTTGCCGATGCCGTGGATTTTATCGGCTGGTATGTGGATGTGAGTCATCGGAAGTGCGGGATTGCCAAGTCGGATGCCCGTTTGCAGTATCTGGCCTATCATGAAGGACAGCAGGGGTATAACCGGAAAAGCTACAAGAACAAGAAATGGTTGTTGGAAGTGGCGCTGCGGGTGGAGCGGAATGCGGAACGGTATCGGGAGCAGTTGGCCAGGTGTCGGCCTGAAGGGGAATCCGGGGGGTGGCGGTTGTGGCCCTTTTGACGGGAGTGCGGTGGACGGGTCGGTCACAAGCTGGCCTGTGACATGGAGAGACCAATGGGGTGACCGACCCGTGACAGCACGGGGTGACAAAGTCGCCTGGTGCTGTCTGATTCGCAAAAGATGTGGTGTGTATTCAGGAAAAATTGATCCGATTTGCAAGATCAATTATATTGGAAAATGGAAAGGTCGCAAATTTTCTTTCTGAACCGGTAGTATTCATAGAGAGACGAGAGGGGGTGCCCCCATGCATGATCTGGTTCGGTTTGATCTGAATCTGTTGGTTGCGTTTGATGTTTTGATGACCGAGCGGGGCGTGACGCGCGCGGGTCGGCGTTTGGGGATCACCCAGGCAGCGATGAGCAATACGTTGCGGCGGTTGCGGGACATTTTTGATGATCCGTTGTTTGTCAAGATCGGGTTGCGCATGGAGCCGACGGCCCGTGCCCTGGAGTTGGCGGGTCCGGTGGAGCGTGCCTTGCGTGAGGTGCGGCAGGCGCTCAATCAGGAGCGGTTTGATCCGAGTCATGCGCAACATCTGTTTCGCATTGGCATGGTGGATTATGCTTCGGTATTGTTGTTGGCACCCTTGGTGGAGCTGTTGCGCGTCAAGGCACCGGGTGTGGCGTTGGAGCTGGTGGATATTGGCGGCGAGGACGAGCGCACGGTTCTGGAGAGCGGGGCAGCGGATCTGGTGTTCAGCCGGTTTCAGTGGGTGCCGCCCAACATCCTGTTGCATCGGGTGTTTCAGATGCAGTTTGTCTGTATTTTCCGGCAGGATCATCCGTTGGTTCCGGACGGAAAATTGACGTTGGATGCGTTCCTGGATGCGGATCATGTCCATTTCTACCCGCGCGGCATGACCAGCACGGTGGTGGATGAGGCATTGGCCAATCTGGGGCGTTCCCGTTCGATCAAGGCGCGCATGTATTCGTTGGGAGTGATACCGTTCATGGTGGCCCAGAGCGATCTCATGGCCGTGTTGCCGGATCGGGTGGCCCGTCAGATTGCCAAGCCGTTGGGATTGGGGTTTGCCCCGGTTCCGGTCAGCACCCCGCCGTTGCGCATGGCCATTGCCTGGCACCCCCGCACCGAAAAAAGCCCGCCCAACATCTGGCTGCGGGAGCAGGTCAAAACCATCCTGGAGGGGTTGCCGGAGGGGTGAGGGATGAGCGCAACCGATGGCATGCCATCTGCCGCAGAGAGCCTTTTGGAGAGATGTCGACAAGAGGCTCTTGCGACCTGGGCACCACACGGGAAATGGGACGATCTGGTTGCATTGAAACCAGGTTTTTCCGGGGCAGCCCTTTTTCGGATTAAGTTGTTGCAGGCAGGTCTGGCTGCCCAGGTCGTTCCGGGACAATATGTCCTGAAATTGTTCATATGTGACGAATCAGAGCGTCATGGCGAGAAAGAAGTTTTTGATGCGGTCAGGAACCGTGTCAACAATATTAAAGTGAATTTTTTTAAAAAACATGTTCCGGAATTAAAAGTTGTTCATTATTGCAGAGAGGGGGCGCAGAAATGTACGGCCATGCTGATGGGGGTTGCCGGCAATTTTGATCAATATGCCCCTGCGGGCAAGCCGTCGGATATGGTTTTGCAGGCAAAGGCCACTTCCTTGGCGAAAACCATATTGGATAGCTGGTCTCATCGTGAACCAGAAGCGCGTCAGTATGATCCTCATGAGTTATTGAATCAGTGGCTTGAGTATCGCCTTGATCCAGATTCGCGTCTGGCAGTTTTGGCAACTGAAGTCTCATGTAATACAAAAGGAATCAGTTGTGGAACTGACCGTTTGGTCAATCCTTTCTGGTTTTATGACTTCTTGAAATCGCATGCCAGTGACTGTCAAAAGTTGCAAGTTGTCACGGGAAATCTGCATATGGATTTCCATGGGGACAACATCTTGTTGTTGCAGGAAGCGATTCGAAAAACACCATTTTATGTCATTGACTTTTCACTCTCCCGTGTTGCTCCTGTTGGTTTTGATCATGCATATCTGGAAGTGTTTCTTTGTTTGAAGAATCTGGAACAGAAAAAGGATCTTGCGCCTGTTGCTCTTATGGAGGTTTTGAAGGGGTTAGACATAACAAAAATAATTGTTTTGAAGCATGAAGAGTCGCATATTCATAATACAATCACAAAATTGCGCAATGGATGGGGGCGTTGGAAAAAACAGGCTCATATGCAACATATGGATGCAGATTTGGAGCGTCAAAATTTGTTGAGCCGGGTGGCTGCCGGATTGAACTGGGCCAACAAACCATTGGATAATGACGAGAATAGAAAATTAGCATTATATTATGCAGGATATTATGCAACACAATATTTAAAGTTGAAAGAGCCTGAATTGTTTAATCAATGGATATCTGCATCAGACGGTACTGGAGTGGCATCGGGTGGTGTCCGTCCCGTGGAGACGACCTGGATTCCTGAGAGCCTTGACAGTGCGCCTTCTTCCGACAACCCGGAACAGTTTTTCAGTACTCATGCCGAAACGTGTCATGATGCGCGTGTGTTGGTGCAGATCCGGGTTGTGCATACAGGGCGTGTGGCCATGGGTCTTGTGGTGGAGAAAGAGCGGATATTGACCTGTCGGGATCTGTTGTCGCCCGGGATCAATTGTCCGGAAAAGATTCAGGTTCGATGGTGTGATGATGGTGAATGGTTTTCGATTCGTAAAGTTGTCTGGCAAGGGGAGGGTGATCTTGATGTTGCCTTGATCGACTGCTCGTTTCCCAAAACGCATGGGCAGCGATATGCCCGGAAGTTTGCGGATGACATTCCGATCCTTGGAGCCAGATGGTCAGGATGTGCATTTCCGGACCGTTTGGACTCTGCGGCACTCCTGGAACCCTGTTCGTTGTTCCCGATTTCTGGAGCGGCACTGGAGTTGAAGGGACAAACCGTTATGTCGCGTTTAGACCCTTTTGGCCTCCAGGACTTTCGAGGAGGGGTAGGGAGTCCGGTCTACAATGCGGATGGCGTGGTTGTTGGGGTGTTGGGGGTGTCTTCTGGTCAAGTGCGGGCCATGGTCCCAGTGGCCCATCTTTTCAAAATACCTGGGTTTATGGTTGCGTGCTATTGGCAGGAGGAGCTGCGTCGTCAAAAGCGGCTGGAGGATGTCAAGCAGCAATTACGGGTCTGTCTGCATCACAAGGCAGTATCGACTTATCTTAATGACCAATTGAATAAGGTAGGCTTTCGCAATGGAGCTTTTTTAGAGGAGCGTCTGCTTGGATTGGAGCTGATTGATTTGATTCAACTGCTTGTCAATTTGTATAACAACCATAAGCTTATAATGCCGGATGTGTCCAAAGTGGCAAGTCAGATTTTATGTCTCATGGTGCCGATCCGGTTGCCCCATCAGGATCTTCATGATGTGCGTGCGCAGATGGCGGATCCAGAGAAGGTGTTGATTGCCTTGAATACAGCCAGCAAGACGGTTGCGGAATTCATCATGGCTGGTGTCATGGAGCGAGAGGCCTCTTTTCGCCAATCAGCGGGCGATACTCATGCCTCTGGTCGCACAGCCGTTCCTCTGGGTCCGGAATCTGGCAGAGTCGATATCGTGGATGTCTTTTTTAGCAGCATTGAAGATCAGATGATTGAGGAGATTCTTGATAATAATATTCGTAATATTGTTGATAAAATGACAGGGCTGGACAAAGAAGGTAAACGCCATGAGATGTTGAACAGAGTTCGTGCAAGGCTGAATCAACCAAGAGGTATGTTTGAAAGTTCTGTGAAAAATATTTGGTATTTTATCATCTCGGAAGAGATTAACTCCAAGGATGAAGTGATGATGCGGCGATTCTCGGCGTTTCGGGAGAGTTATCAAAATATGTTTTTCATCACCTTGTCAACAACGGTCAACAGGCTCCAGGATGATGATGAAAAATTCCATGTAACCATTCCTGTTGATATGTTGACGGCGTGCAGATGAGCCATTCCCTGTTTTTGAAGTGTAAGCCTGGGGATTTCACGGAGTTGCCGACTCAGGATGGGATGCCGGAGCAGGTACATGTTTTTGATGCCCAGAGCATCGAAGCGGTCAATGCCGCTTTGGCGGCCCGTCGTCCACTGTTGGTGCGGGGTGAGCCTGGAACTGGCAAGAGTCAACTGGCGCATGCGGTGGCCATCCAACTCAAGCGTGCTTTTATCTCCTGTGTTGTCGATGCCCGTACTGAACCTGGTGATCTGATGTGGCGTTTCGATGCGGTTGAGCGGTTGGCCGAAGCCCAGCTTGCGGCCTCCCTGGGACTCAAACCCGAGCAGATCGGAGCACGGTTGGCCGTTACCCGTTATCTGCGTCCAGGACCATTGTGGTGGGCGTTTGATTGGGACGATGCCAAGGGCAGGGCCAATCCGGGAAATTCGGGGATGTATGCTGAACCGGAGGAGTGGCAGGTTGCTGATGGTACGGTTTTGCTCATTGATGAGATTGACAAGGCTGAATCCGATGTTCCGAACAGCCTTCTGGAGGCCTTGGGAATTGGGCGTTTTACCCCTTCTGGCATGACGGAGCCGATCCGGATGCACAAGACATCGCCATTGGTGGTGATCACCACCAATGAGGAGCGGGCGCTGCCGGATGCATTCTTGCGGCGTTGTCTGGTTCTGTTTCTGGAGTTGCCTGCCGATGAAGCGGAACTGGTTGCTTTGTTGAGCGCCCGCGCCCGGCGCCATTTCCCACAGGCGAAGCCGGAGATTCTGAAAGAAGCTGCCATCCAGTTGGCACAGGATCGGGCAGAGGCTAAGAGAAATCAGTGGTTTCCCTTGCCTGGACAGGCCGAGTATCTGGATCTGGTGCGGGCGGTGCTGGCCTTGCATCCGGACGACCTGCGTGGGCAACGTCGGGTTTTGCGGCAGATCGGGCGCTATGTGTTGCGCAAGCATCCTGAGGCCAGGGTATGAGACTCCAGTGCGGACGTGCTGATCTCGTCCGCGCCCTGGCTCTGGGTCCGGAAGGGTTGTCTGTCATGGCGCGGTTGATCGGTTATACGAAACAGCCCGGTCAGAGGAAGAGCGAGGGGAGAGGAGGCAAGCGCGATCCGGATAAAGCGCCAGGAGAGGATGAATATGAGGATTCGTTATTACATTTATCAGAATTGCAAGATCCTGTATCTTGTGAAATGGCTCCGGTCCCCTTCCTGATACCGACAAATTATGAGCTGGTGGCCCGCAAGATTGCACCAGACATGCAGTCTCTGCCTGCACCGGAGAATCTGACCGGGAATCGGATGCCGGGTGAGGTTCCTGCCTTCCGTCCTTTGGCCACCTGGCGTGAACTGTTGCCCCGTTTGCGTCGTGTTGCTGCGCAGGCGGCAGAGAGTGGAGTGCTGGATGTGGGCCGACTGGTACAGGCTTTCAGTCAGGGGCGGTTTGTGCGCCGTTTGCCCCGCAAGAAGATATTGCGGTGGGGCGCTGGTGTGCAGATCATCGATGATCGCAGCAGACGGCTGACCCCATTCTGGCGTGACCAGGATCTGCTTGCTGCACGGCTCGGTCGGTTGTTTCCCCACGAGAGTATCACGTATGCCCGCCTGTTTGAAGGTGGGGCCGGGCCGGTTATGTTGACCCGTCACGGCCTTGCCCCTTATGTGGTGCCGTCTCCTGGAACACTGGTGATCGTCCTGGGAGATCTCGGATCACTGGCGGCTGGCCCGGAGTGGGTGATCCGTAAATGGGAGTTGTTGGGCGTCCGGTTGCAGGCCGCAGGCTGCCGTACCGTTGCTCTGATGCCTGCTGCCCGGCGTCGTTGGCCGGTGGCCTGGCTGCGCCATTGGACCCTGATGGAGTGGGAACGTCCGGCACTGTCCCGGTCACGGATGGTTTCTCCAGTGGAATTGACTGAGCGTTTGTTGCGTCTGGTGGCACCAGCGATCCGTATCGAGCCGGGCCTGTTGCGGGATATACGTCTTTGTTCGGGGGCAGGAGGTGCAGATGCCGGTGTGGAAGCCGACGTGTGGCAACATCCGGCCTTGTCAAGCAATCACGCCGTGGCGGCGACCATGCATTCAGATGTCGCCAAGCGTTACCGTCAAGCCTTTGAAGACGAACCGGAGACATTGCGACGTGCGGTTTTGGAAAGAGTGCTGAAGTGGAGGTCTGCCCTGCCAAGGGAAATTTGTTACGAAGAGTTGATCAGTCTGGGGGTTGGTTCTCAGAGTCTGGTGCCTTGGGATTTGTTGCAGGCGGCGCGTGCCGATCTGGAACAGGTGGGCCGATTGATTGAGTCAGGTGTTGGCGGGCCGGAAATGCGGGCGATTCTGGCCATGGGGGAGCGGACAATCCGGCGCATCCCCGAAACTGCCTGGCATGATCGTCATGTATTGTCTGCGTTAACCTTGTATTGGTATTACGCTTATCAGAAAGATGCATCGTTGCCTGTACCTTCTGGCATGGACATATCCAGGATTTCCGTTGGGTCAATGTCCAATCCTCAAACCGTGCTGTTGCGGCAACGTGGTGCTCGTATCGAGGCGGGCCATGGTCAGAGCGGCAGCCTGTTGACCTCCATGACGACGCATATTGGTTTGATCCAGGTTTCTGAAGTTGATCTTGCCGGTGAGCGAGATCACTTCTGGCAATCCGGTTCCCCCCCCTCCTGGGCCGACACCTGGGGATGGGATGGGTACGGGGCGTGGGTGGAGTTTGTCGTGGGGGGGGTGCGTCAGCGCATGCGCTGGATTCCGCCGGGCAGTTTCATGATGGGATCCCCTGAGGATGAGCATGACCGGTATGATGATGAAGGTCCGCAACATCGGGTAACGATCTCATCCGGTTATTGGTTGTTTGATACCGCCTGCACCCAGGAGTTGTGGCAGGCGGTGATGGGGGAGAATCCGAGTGGGTTCCAATTACTGGATTGTCCCGTGGAGCAGGTGGATTTTGCGATGGTTCAGGAATTTATAAGAAAAATCAATGCGCTTATCCCAGGCTTGGCCTTGACTCTGCCCAGTGAAGCGCAGTGGGAGTATGCCTGTCGGGCCGGGACCACGACCCCATTCAGTTTTGGCCATACCATCACCTCGGCCCAGGTGAATTTTGATGGCAATTTTCCCTATCTCCCGGATGATCCAAAAGGGGAATATCGCGAGGAGAGCGTCCCGGTAGCCAGCCTGCCCGCCAATCCGTGGGGTTTGTTTGAAATGCATGGCAATGTGTGGGAGTGGTGTCAAGACAGTTGGCATGACTCTTATAAGGGCGCTCCTTTGGATGGAGCGGCCTGGATCGACGAGACTGACGGGCGGCGTGTGCAGCGCGGCGGTTTCTGGAGCCTCGCTGCGCGTTACACGCGCTCTGCTTGTCGTTTCTGGGAGCATCGGATATATGGCAACAGTTCCGCCGTGGGCTTCCGTTGTGCCCGAGTTCAGGTGAGCACAGTCAGCCGGCAGCAGGGTGATGCGGAGCCTCGGTCTGCCCGGCCTGTCCGCCTGGCGGAGCGGCGGACAGGCCGGGCAGACACAGACCAGGCAGAGATCCTGGATCTGAACAAGTCGTCTGGTCAGGCTGCGTGCAGCATGCCAGAAGTGGAGGCCTTTCAGATCCGCAGCGATTGTGAAATCGTCACTTTCAAGCGTACCATCAAGCCGGCCTGGGCCAGTGGCATGGGTCGGGATCCCTATGGATTATGGGCCACTTTCACCATTGGACCGGTCACCCAGAAGATGCGCTGGATCCCGCCGGGCAGTTTCATGATGGGATCGCCTGAGGAGGAGCATGACCGGATGGATCGTGAGGGACCGCAACATCTGGTGACCCTCTCATCCGGTTATTGGCTGTTCGATACCGCCTGCACCCAGGCGTTGTGGCAGGCGGTGATGGGGGAGAATCCGAGTCATTTCCAATCACCGGATCATCCCGTTGAGCAGGTGGATTTTGAGATGGTTCAGGAATTCATAAAAAAAATCAATGCGCTCATTCCTGGCTTGGCCTTGACTCTGCCCAGTGAAGCGCAATGGGAGTATGCCTGTCGGGCCGGGACCACGACTCCATTCAGCTTCGGCCACACCATCACCTCGGACCAGGTGAATTTTAATGGTAATTCCCCTTATCAACCAGAGGATCCAAAAGGTGAGTATCGTGAGAAGACTGTCCCGGTAGCCACCCTGCCCGTCAATCCGTGGGGTTTGTTTGAAATGCATGGCAATGTGTGGGAGTGGTGTGCGGATACCAGGCATGATTCTTATGATGGCGCTCCCACGGATGGAACGGCCTGGATCGACGAGGCTGACGGGCTGCGTGTGTTGCGCGGCGGTTCCTGGGGCAACATCGCGCGTCACGTGCGCTCCGCTTGCCGCTTCTGGTCCCAGCAGTCGTCCCTCGACCGCAACGTGGGCTTCCGTTGTGCCCGAGTTCAGTGGTGAGCCAAGACGGCGGAGCCGTTCCAGCAGGTTTTCAGCAGTTATCGGCACTGGGGTTTGACCATTCGCAAGATCCCATGATGGCGTGAAATGGGTCGACCAACCCCGTGGTTCACCCCATGACCAGTACTGTGGGCATCCATGACTCCAGATTTGGGCGAATTCTATATTGTCAGCCTGACATTCCCTTTACGCAAGGCATGGTTTGATGTAACGTACCTACATGATTCATACATGCGAGGTGGACCATGAGTATCACGACCTTTTCAAGCCGACAGTTCAATCAGGACGCCAGCAAGGCCAAAAAAGCGGCACAATCTGGTCCGGTGTTCATTACAGATCGCGGCAAACCTGCACATGTGCTGTTGACGTTCGACGAATACAAGAAAATGACGGGTGATCGTACGAAAATCGCTGATTTGTTGGCTATGCCCGGCATGGAAGATATGGAATTGGAGATTCCGCCATTGCGCGACATGGCTCAACCGGCAGATCTCCTTTGATGTATCTGCTCGATACCAACGTCGTCTCCGAGCTGCGAAAAATTCGTCTGGGCAAAGCGGATCGTCAGGTTGCAAAGTGGGCCGACAGTGTGGAGGCCTTCGATTTGTACCTGTCCGTGATCACCATCCAGGAATTGGAAATCGGCGTTTTGCTCGCCGAACGCCGAGACGCATCCCAGGGAATGATTTTTCGCTCCTGGTTGAACAATCACGTCCTGCCAGCCTTTTCTGGTCGCATTTTGCCCGTTGATACGGTGGTGGCCCAACGCAGCGCACGACTCCATGTGCCAGACCCTCGTCCGGTCCGTGACGGTCTCATGGCGGCGACTGCACTGGTATACGGTCTGACTGTTGTCACGCGCAATGTTGCCGATTTTGAACCAACCGGTGCGCAGATTCTCAATCCATGGAACATTCCCGCAACGTGAACTGCTTGAGTGAATCCACTTTCCTGCGATTGACCATGGCATTTTGGAAGAGCTGTTAATGCGTCGTGAACGTCATCCCCTTGACCCATGTTTGGCGAGCATTTAATCTGAAGGTTTGTTTCTGCATTGATCACCAAATACGCATGGCATCCTCTGGTATCGGGTCATCCTCCCTCCTGGGCTTCGGGGTGGGGGCAGGATGGGTATGGGGTTTTTGTGGAGTTCACGATTCAGGCGGTGACGCAACGCATGCGCTGGATCCCTCCAGGCAGTTTCATGATGGGGTCGCCTGAGGAGGAGCATGGTCGATTGGATGATGAAGGGCCGCAACATCGGGTGACTTTTCAATCCGGCTTTTGGCTGTTCGATACTGCCTGCACCCAGGCGTTGTGGCAGGCGGTGATGGGGGAGAATCCGAGTCATTTCCAATCACCGGATCATCCCGTTGAGCAGGTGGATTTTGAGATGGTTCAGGAATTCATAAAAAAAATCAATGCGCTCATTCCTGGCTTGGCCTTGACTCTGCCCAGTGAAGCGCAATGGGAGTATGCCTGTCGGGCTGGAACCACGACTCCATTCAGTTTTGGCCATACGATCACCTCGGCCCAGGTGAATTTTAATGGTCATTTTCCCTATCTCCCGGATGATCCAAAAGGGGAATATCGCGGGCAGAGCGTCCCGGTAGCCAGCCTGCCCGCCAATCCGTGGGGGTTGTTTGAGATGCATGGCAATGTGTGGGAGTGGTGCCAGGATACTCAGAATAAAACTTATATTGGCGCTCCTGTGGATGGAACGGCCTGGATCGATGAGGCTGACGAGCAGCGTGTGCTGCGCGGCGGTGCCTGGACCAGCAATGCGCGCTATGTGCGTTCCTCTGACCGTTACTGGGACCACCAGTCGCATCATAACCACAACGTGGGCTTCCGTTGTGCCCGAGTTCAGGTGAATACAGCCAGCCAGTAGGAAGAAGAGGCGGAGCGGCGGACAGGCATTCAGACCAGGTTGCATCGCCAGGATCGCTGCTGGGATACGTTCAGGCGTTTGTGACGCATCCCAATCATGGAACAGAAGCTGATGACGGATCTTTTCCAACCCCATGACCGGCTGTTCAAGGCTCCTGGTCTCTCATCCCGAGACCTCTGGTGCTTTGCTGCGGGAGTGCTGCCCAAGGGGATCGTGGCTTTGCTGGCCTTTGACGAATCGGAGTTGATGCCATATTGGCGGTGTTCATGAAGCAGGTGTCTGTTCGGAGAATGGCTTGCCTGACGTGTCACACGGTCAGGCTCTCCCCTTCTGCCGGGGCCAGGCAGCGGGTGGAGGAGCGCAATGCTGCCAGATGGGCCTCTGCTTCGGCCAGTTTGGCTGCGATCTGATCATCGGTTTGATCCGGATCGTGATGATGCAGACAGAGGGTCTTGACCCCGGCCTGATGGGCCAACCCGGCAGCCTGACGCGCGCTGGAGTGACCCCAACCCCGCTTCTGCCGCACCTCGGCCTCGCTGTAGGTGGCATCCAGAATCGCCACATCCACCCCATCCAGAAAACGCAACAGTTTTTGTTCCTGCATTGGATGGTGATGGGGATGGTCGGCTGGATACAACTCCTGATCCGTGACATAGGCCACCTTGCGTCCGCCATAGTCGATCCGATACCCCAGACAGGCCCCGGGATGGTTCAGAAGCAGCGTTGACACCGTGGCGCCATGCCCCACATCCCAACACTCCTCTTGCAGGTCACGAAAATAGACTCGTGCACTGAATTCCTTGATCTTGATAGGAAAATATACGCCATCCATCTGGTCGGAGATCATCTGGCGCGTACTGACACCATGTTGGGTGACACAACAGATCTCGAATTCATTGCCTTTCATATAGAGCGGCACGAAGAACGGCAGACCGTTGATGTGATCCCAGTGGGGGTGGGAGATGAGAATCTTGGCTGCAATTGGAAAGGTCCGGCTGGCCAACAGATGGTCCGACAGATTCCGGATGCCGCTGCCTGCATCGAAGATGAAAAACGGCCCTTTGGTCAGATGCAGGGTGATGCAGTTGGTGTTGCCGCCATAACGGACACTCTCTGGCCCCGGAACCGGCAAGGTGCCACGCACCCCCCAGAAACGCAACTGCATGGCATCCAGAAACACCTGTTCCAGACTCTCCAGAAACGTACCCGGCGTGATGGGCTTGGTGAAGTAGGCGTCGGCTCCGAACTGGATGGCGCGTTGCCGGTCATATTCATAGGGTTTGGCCGTGACGATGACCACTTTGCAACGGTCGAACTCCTGGCGCTCGCGGATCATGCGACACAGTTGCAGCCCATCGATGCCTGGCATCATGATGTCCAGAAGAATCAGATCCGGTCGTTCCTGTTCGATGCGTGCCATGGCCCGCATGCTGTCACTCTCTTCCAGAAAGCGGTAGCCGCCCTTTTCCAGCAGGGAGCGGATCAGGGCAAGGGTGGCCGGATCATCGTCGATGGCCAGGGCGCTGCGGAACGGGTTCATGGGGTGCTTTTCTCCTGGCGCAACCGGGTCAACTCCAACTCTGCGGCTTCGGCAGCGGTCTGGCGACCACAGAGCCGGAACAGGCGTATCGCCTCTTCAAAGGCGTTGTCGGGCAGGCGGCGTTCCTGGATCAGGATGCGCGCTTCCAGCAGGGAGCATTGGGCCAGATCCGGGGTGTCCTCCCGGGCTGCGGCAATGGCTTTGGCCTCTTCCATGTGTTTGCGCGCCTTGGAGGCCGAACCCAAAGCCAGATACAACTCGCACAAGGTCCAGAGATTTGAGACCACCTTGCGGGTCAGATTGAGTTGCCGGTGGATGCGCAACGCCTCCTTGAGGGATTTTTCCGCATCTCCCAACCGGTTGAGCCGGTTCAGACAGATCCCTTTGCGCATCAGGGCGGTTCCGGCCCCGAACGGGTTTTCGATACGCTGCATGATCTCGTGGGAGAGTTCAAAGAACTTGAGGGCTTCGCTCAATGCGCCGGTCTTTTCGTGCAAAAATCCCATGGAAAGATAGAGATTGGCGGTTTGGCGTTTGTCTCCGAGTTCGGAGAAGAGTTGCAGGCTTTTTTCATTGAATTCCAAGGCCTGCTGCAAATCGCCCCGATGCTCCAGGATCACCCCGAGGTTGTTGCAGACCATGGCGATCTGCTCTTTGGCCTGGTGGATTTCAAAGATTTCCAAAGCGCGGCGGGCGCGCATCTCGGCTTCGTCGCGGCGCTGTCCCAGACGGTTGAGGATCCAGCTTTCGTTCATCAACAGCAGCCCCATCTGGATGGAGTCCGGGAAGGCAGCCAGTTCTCCATGGGCTTCGCCGTAGACCTCCATGGCCTGATCATAATTTTCCAGTTTCTCGTGCAGACGACCAATGCGTCGCATGTGATCGATACGGGTCAACGGGGTGTGGATGGCGGCGATCACCTCGCGACGGGTGGCTATCGCGGCCTGAAATTCGCCGCACAGTTCCTGTACGTCTGACAGGAAAATCAGGGTTTCCAGCAGTGGCACCGGAGGGGCGGGCAGGGTGCGACCCAGTTCGGCAGCCTTGTCGAGTGCAGCCAGGGCTGCACTGTTGGCATAGCTGGCCTTGGCCTTCTGGCCGCTGCGTACCAGATAGAGATAGGCCCGTTCCGGGTGGTCGGCGCGCAGATAGTGTTGGGCCAGAATCTCAAAATGGTCGTCCAGACGGGTGGAGTAGAGTGCCTCGATTTCCGCAGCCACTTCGGCATGCAGTTCCCGTCGTTTCTTGTGGAGCAGCGTGGAGTAGATCGCCTCTTGAATCATGATGTTGCGGAAGCTGTACTCCACCTCCGGGAACGATTTGGATTCAAAGATCAGCCCCATCTCCACCAGTCGGATCAGTTTGGCATCGAGTTCGCTGTTGGGAAAGAGCCGGGCCAGAAGCGACATGCGGAAGTTGGGACCGATGACCGCAGCGGTGAGCAGGATCTCTTTCAGTTCCACGGGCAGTTTGTCGATGCGGGCAATGAACATCCCCTGGATCGAGGAGGGGATGGTCACCTCATCGAGGTTTTTGACCACCCGTGGGGACTCTCCGGGGACAAGTTCCACGATCCCTTCGTCCACCAGGTTGCGGATGATCTCTTCGATGAACATCGGGTTGCCATCGCCGCGATTGCGGATCAGGTGCAACACCGCCTCCGGAACCTCTTCGGCATTGAGCAGCCGCCGGGTCAATTCGTCGCATTCGGCAGGGGTGAGCTGTTTGAAGTGGATTTCGATGGCCAGTTCATCCAGCTCTTTGTCGGCGATCAAAGGGAGTTTGCTGGAGGGATGATCCGGGAGCGGGCGCATCAGCAGCAGCATCAGGATCGGGGCCTGCTTGACCGACTCGAAGAGCGAGGCTGTCAGTTCCACCGAGGTGGCATCGGCCAGGTGGAGATCTTCCAAGGTCAGGATCAGCGGTTTGCGGGCGGCCAGGTTTTGCATGAACCAGGCTGTGGCGCGGAAAATGCCCATTTTGACCTCCTGGGCACTCATCCGTTCCAGCGGGACATCGAACTCTTCCCCCAGTTTCAGCCCCATGGCTGCACCGATGAAGACCAGGGCCTTGCGCATTTCGTCCGAGAGGGTGTCGGTTTTGGTGCCCAACAGCAGCGGGAGATTGGTGGTCAACTTGGTGGCCATGGACTCGTCGAGATCTTCGGAGTCGATGTTGAACAGTTGACGGAACATTTCGATGAAGACCGCATAGCTGGTATCGCGGTTGAAGGAGCGGCACACCCCTTCGAGCACCTGGATCCGTTCTCCTTTGAGATACTGTTTTTTGATCTCCTGGTGGATGCGGCTTTTGCCCACTCCGGCCTGGGAGATGAGAAAGGCAGCCATGCCTTGTCCGGCAGCGTGCCGGTCCAGACAGGTGCGCAAGGTCTCCATTTCCCGTCCGCGACCTACCAGAGGGGAAGTGGGATGACCGGCTTCGATGCTCAACTCTTCCCGGCTTTTGGCGCGGATCAGTTCGTAGACCGCCACCGGATCCTTTTTGCCTTTGACCTTGATCGGTTCGTGGCGCACGAATTCAAAGAGGTGGCGCGTCAGGTTGTAGGTGTATCCGGAGACAAAAGTTTGACCGTTTTTGGCCAGAGATTCCAGGCGGGCAGCGAGATTGACGGTATCGCCCATCACCGTGTATTCCATTTTTTTATCCGAGCCGACACCACCGGCGATCACCATGCCGGAGTTGATGCCGGTATGCAGGGCCAGAGGATTTTCGATCCGTCCGTGCAGTCGGACATTGTACTCTTCCATCTCTTTTTGCATGTCGAGTGCGGCGCGCAGGGCCAGTTCCGGGTCGTTTTCATGGGTGACCGGGGCACCGAACAGGGCCATGATGCAATCGCCGATGAACTTGTCCACATGGCCTTCGTAGCGGTGGACGATGTCGGCGAGCATCTTCATGCAGCCGTTCATGATGTTGGTGACATCTTCCGGATCCATTTTTTCGCTCATGGCGGTGAATCCGGAGATGTCGGCAAACAGCACCGTAACGTTTTTGCGTTCCGCTTCCATGGGGATGGCCGGAGTGGCGGCGACCTGGGGTGCCATGCCACTTGCAGCAACGAGTGCGGTCTGGGGGAGCATGCGGTTGGTCGAGGGAATGGGCAGACGGATGCCGCAGGCGCCGCAATAGAGATCTTCTGGTGTCCGTGGTGCATGGCACTGGGGACAGATGGCAACCAGCGGGGTGCCGCAACGGGTGCAATAGCGGACCCCTTGACGATTGTCCAGATGGCATTGGGTGCAATTCACTGCGTGGATTCCCGTGTGGCTGGCAAGAGGTGAAAAAGGGTGAATCTCATGTGGTTCATGAGGATGCGATACGAAGTGAACACATTTATGGCAGTATACCATTTTCCCCAAGCCAATGGAAACCGAATCCTGGCATGGATGTTGATTTCATCCGTGGATCCCTGTTTCCTTCCTGGCGTCCGGGCGTCATTTCTGTATATCATGGACGGTTCATCTGTCCGGAAAGTTGGTCAACCGTGTCTTCTCATCCTGGGTTTGTGAAAGCATTCATGAGTGCGATGTCTCGATTTTGGTGCCGGTTGCTCTTCTGGCTGGTGTTTGGGTGGGTGCTGTGGCCGCTTTCCGGGGTCGATGCTGCCACCGGGGGTGGGGGCAGGTATGACACCTCGCAATTCACCCCGCGTTTTCTTTACCCGGGTGGCGAGGTGGTGTTGCATGTCGATTGGTTGACCCGGCCTGAGGAGCGGGTCATGGCTTTGACGTTTGATGACGGGCCGGAGTTGCAGGATCTGGAGATCCTCTCCTTGTTGGAAAAACATGGCGGGTTGCCGGCGACCTTTTTTTATCTGGGTGCCAAGGTCAAGGCCATGCCGGAGATCGTCAAAAAGGTGCATGCACGTCACCATGATATCGGTTATCACTCCTTTCGCCATCAGCGGTTACGTTGGTTTTCGCAGTCCGGTTTGTCGGATGATTTTCGTCAAGGGCGTGATGTATTGTCCTCTCTGGGGGTCTCCCTGAAACTGTTTCGTCCGCCGTATGGTGATTTTTCCGATGCCATGGTGCGGCAGGCCAAGGAGCAGGGGATGGAGACGGTGTTGTGGACCATCGATTCCCGGGATTGGACCGGGATCGGGGCTGACGCCATGGCCAGGAATGTGATTCGTCATTTTCATCCGGGAGCGGTGTTGTTGTTTCACAGTCAGCATGCGGTGACGTTGCGGGCTTTGCCCATGATTCTGGAGGCGGCGGAGCGGGAGGGGTATCGTTTTGTATCGCTCAAGGATTGGCGCAAGGTGGTGTTGGCGGCCAATTGTCGGATGAAAGGCGAGGGTGGGTGTGTCACCGGGGTTGCGGTGGCTGCTCGTGTACCTGTCAAGCCTGAGGTCAAAAAGGAGGGTTCTCCGGCAGTCAAGGCGGCGGCTGTCCAGTCGAAACCGGCGCGTTCGGTCAAGGCGTCCGTGCCGGTACAAGAGTCTGACGAGAAGGAATCCGAGTCGGGTGATTCCGAGGGAGAGGAAGAGGAGCCGGCAGCCAATGCCGAGGAGAGGGAGACCGGGGAAACCGGGGAGACCGGGGAGGAGCCGGTGGTCTCGCAGGTGATCGATCCGGTGATTCCCTCTTTGTTGCCCATCACCATTGTCAGTGATTAGAGGCTGTTTGGTGATTCCTGAGCCGAGTATGAATATCCAATGATTGAAAGAAAAGAGGGGGTCTGGGGGATTCATCCCCCAGGGTTTTAATTTTTTATGTTTTAATGCTTAAAAAATAATTTATTAATATTTTTATTTTAAAAGATTTAAAAGATTAAAGTCCCAGGGGTTTCACCCCTGGACCCCACCAGGGGGGTAACCCCCCTGGACCCCTGATGATTGTGATTGACTCTCTTGGGCAGTCTTGACGGTTTTGAGTTGACATGGGGAGGGTCGATGAGTACATAATAAAATGAATTGGGGATTCGTGATTGCTTTTGATGTTTGATAATTTCTTTAAGAATTAAAATAAGCGCAATGAACGATTGAATGTCGTGATTTTGTGGACAATCATGGTGCAACAGTCATCGTTTGCGGGCAATTCAGATTTTTTTTCGGTTGGATTTTCTCTTTTGAACAGGAGATGACGCGCATGACCCGATTGACGGCCTACGACTCCTATGCAATGCCTTTGAATCCGAACAATGTGGTGATCAATCTGGCATCGGTAGATCCTGACAGTTTCGATACTGATTATTACTCTTATATAAACTTTTCGGCACGGGATCTGAACGGGAATCTGATCGGGTTCCTGGTGCGGGGAGATTATGAGCAAGAGTATATTTCAGACATACAGATCTCCAAGAATGGAAATCCCTATCTGGTGGTGGACGAGATCTCTCCGAGTCTGGTGCAGTACGCCATGACCGTTTCCGATCCGACCCAGGTGAATGCGGCAACATTGGCCCGGTTTTATGCGGAATCAGACCGTTTTGTCGGCTCGAATGGTGCGGATGTCTTTCAGGGGTATGGCGGGGATGACAGTTTTTCTGGTGGGGGCGGCAATGATCGGCTGGATGGGGGATCCGGCCAGAATGTCATCGATGGAGGCGGCGGCGAGGATACCCTGGTGTTGGCTGGTGCGTCCACCCAATACCGTTTTGCGCAAAATGGCAACACCGTCCTGGTGACCTATACCGGTTATGACCGCAGCGAAAGCCATACCCTCACCAGTATGGAGCGGGTGGAGTTCCAGGGAGGAGGAGGGGCACGCTCGCTGCAAGAGTTGCTGGCGGGTGCTGCTCTGCCCACGGTGACCCTGTCTGGTCCGTCATCGGTCATGGAGGGAAATGCGGGCAGTTCGGCCCATGCCTACACGGTGCGGCTCTCTGCGGCTGCCAGTTCTGCGGTGACTGTGGAGTATCTCGTTTCTGGTGATACGGCTTCAGCCGGATCCGATTTTGTGGCGACCAACGGTACTTTGACCATTCCTGCTGGTGTGACCAGTGGTACTTTTGAGGTCCTGGTGCATGGGGATGGTACTGAGGAGTCGGATGAGCGTTTTTCCGTGACGTTGCGTTCTCCAAATGGGGCGCTGTTGGGAAGCGGGGTTGCGGTCACCACGACCATTCGCAACGATGACGCGCTGACCCCGACCTTGTCACTGGCCGGTGCGCGTACGGTTTCCGAGGTGCAGGGGGTGTTGAATTGCACGGTACGTCTTTCTGCTGCGTCCAGTTCTGCCGTGACGGTTCAATATGCCACTTCTTCTGGATCGGCTGTGGCTGGCGAGGATTTTGCGGCCACCAGTGGCACATTGACCATCCGTGCCGGGGAGACCAGTGGCACGTTTGCGGTGCCGATTCTGGATGATGGGCGATCCGAGTTGAGTGAACGTTTTTCTGTTGTGCTTTCCAATCCGGGTGGCGGGGCGCTTTTGGGTGATGGGTCGTCGCTCTCCATCACGATTACGGACAATGATGCTCTTCTGGAGAGCAGCAGCAGTCGTGTTTTGACCGGGAATACGGCCAATTTGTTGTTGACCGGATTCGGTTCCATCAACGGTACTGGCAACAGTTTGAACAACACCATCACCGGCAATGGTGCGGCCAATATTCTGCGTGGCGAAGGTGGAGCCGATATTCTGATGGGCGGTGGGGGTGGAGATGAGCTGTATGGAGGGGCAGGGGATGACACCTTGAATGGTGGCAGTGGTGCGGACCTGTTACGCGGTGGGGGCGGCAATGATCGGTTGATGGGTGGGAGTGGTGTGGACCGGTTGAGTGGAGAGGCGGGTGCGGATCAATTCCATTGGAGTCGTCCGACAGAGGGTAGGGATGTGATCACTGATTTTAACGTTGCTCAGGGGGATCGGCTGTATTTTGTCAGCCCGAACTTCGGGTTCCTTCCGACAGGAGTTTTGGCATCCAGTCGATTTGTCGCCAATAGTACAGGTCGGGCAACCACATCCAGGCAGAATTTTCTTTTCAACACGGCCAGTGGTGTTTTGAAATATGATCCGGATGGGACGGGTCCGGCTGTGGCCATGACCATGGCCACTGTGAATGCGGGGTCAGGTATGACGGCCAGCGCCATTGTGATGGTGGCCAGTTGAAGTTGTGAGTCTGCTGATGACAGCTCCAGGGGGGTTAACCCCCTGGTGGGGTTTTGGGCAACG
Source organism: Magnetococcales bacterium (assembly GCA_011089965.1). Taxonomy (GTDB): domain Bacteria; phylum Pseudomonadota; class Magnetococcia; order Magnetococcales; family Magnetaquicoccaceae; genus Magnetaquiglobus. The sequence goes on along the minus strand of JAANAU010000006.1, from coordinate 56,759 downwards.
CTTCAACAAAACAAATTGCATATTAAAAATTATTTTAATTAAGAACAAAAAAATCAATACCCTGGGGGATGAATCCCCCAGACCACCTCTTTTTTTTAATGCATGTATTGGATTTTGCAGATCTGTCAGAGCTGTTTTTTGCGGCGATAGTAGTCCAGCAGACCATGCACGGTGACAAAACCACGTAGCACGCCCTGGGCACTGATGACCGGCAAGGCATGCAAACGATGCTCCATCATCAGATCCGCAGCCTGCGCCACCGTGCTGTCCAAACCAATGGTAACCATTTTTTGCGTGGCGTTGATCTTGCCAATCGGCAGATTGCACAACGCCTTGTCACGGGCATTCATGGCCTTGGTGCCAAAAAATGGCCCCATGATCTGACGCAGATCGCTCTGGCTGATCACCCGGATCAACTTGCCGCCACGTACAATCCCCATGAAACGGTAACCATCCAGCCGCATGGCATTGATGGCCACAATCACCCGTTCATCCTCCTTCAGGGTGAAGGGATAGTCGGTGATGACCGCAGTGACACTGCCCGCATCCATGGGACTGGGCAGGGAATCCTTGGCATACTGCATGGTGGGTAACGGACCGAAAATCGGACCTGTGGCAATCGATGCCTTGCTTCCTGCCTTGCCGCCTGGTGCCAAACCACCGCGCGGCGGCTCTCCCTCCGGGAATCCGCCTTCCAGCACTTCCCGACCAGGATCAACGCCAGCGTCATAGGGATCCAGGAAGGTGATGTCACTCTCATCCCCTTTTGCCGATCCGCCCTTGAGACGCACCTTGTCCGACTCTGCCCCGGCATTACCCGCCATGCCTGGCTTGCCTTTGGCCGCAGCAGCCTTGGCAGCCTTGGCGGCTTCGGCAGCCTTGGCGGCTTCGGCAGCCTTGGCCGCTTCGGCAGCTCTGGCCGCTTCGGCAGCTCTGGCGGCTTCGGCAGCTCTGGCGGCTTCAGCCGCCTTGGCGGCTTCGGCAGCACGGGCCGCTTCTTCGGCAGCTTTGGCGGCTTCGGCAGCTTTGGCGGCTTCGGCAGCCTTGGCCGCTTCATCTGCTGCCGCTCCTCCCCCGGCCTTGCCACCACCACGCTGCGCATCCGCAGCCGTTTCAACATCCGTTCCCGGGATTTTGATCTTCAACAAGGTCTCGGCAAAACCGCGCGACAATACCCAATAGGCGCTTTGCGGCGGAAAATCCGAAACCTGAATCTGAACCGTTACTGCCAGATAGGTGACACCTTCCTTGAAACTGGACGGAAAATCCCCATAGGTGACATGGGTGGTGCTCTCCAGAAAAAGATGGCCCCCCTCAGGCAGCTTTTTTTCCACCAGGTCATTCAAGGCACCGACAACCTGGTTGGAAACCTCCTGAAACCCCTCCTGAATCTCTTCGTTGTACTCGCGGTTTTTGACCTGACTCTGGATGACCGATGATCCCATCATCATCATCAAACCAGTCAAGGCAATGGAGGTCGTGATGTCAAAGATCAGATGAATGTCACCGGATTTGAGACCATCTTCTATGACGTAGGCCACGCTGCGATCCGACTCGAACAACAGTTCCAAGTCATCACGACCCCGATTGAGTTCAATCTCCTGGAGTGTGCAGACCACGGGAGCAGCGGTCAGGGTGTTCAGGTCGTTGCCCAGTTTCGTGAAATAGTTCAGGAAAAAGGGTCGTGCCCGCTTGACGATATCTTGTGGAGTTTCCATCGCTTAATGCTCGCTCGCATATATCCGCATGGGTGTGATCCAAGGATCTGGCGAGGGATTTAAAGCAAATTTCATACCATGTCTAAAATTGGCGCCGCACTTTCGTGGGCCATGCGGAAAGTCGGATCAGGCAGGTACAAACACCAAAAGGCGCCACTGTTCATGATGTTTCACATGAAACAGTGGCGCCTTCAGGTCAAAGGGAAATTGACCGCTATTTCAGGAAACGTTCCAGCTCCTGCTGAAGGGTCTCCGGGGTAAAGGGCTTTTTGATGTGGCCATTGGCACCCGCTTCCATGGCTGCCCCGACTTTGGCCTCTCCCCCTTCGGTGGTGACCATGACGATGGGGATGTTTTTAATGGCCGCAGCGCCGCCACGCACCGATTTCACGAAGTTCAGTCCGTCCATGATCGGCATGTTCCAGTCTGACAGGATCAGCTTGAAATTGCTGTCTGCATTCAATACGTCCATGCCCTCCTGGCCATTGCCGGCCTCCAGGATGTCCGTGATTTTGAAACCGGCCTGACGCAGGCCACGAGCCACAATTTTCCGCATGACGCTGGAATCGTCAACGATCAATACGCGCATATTCCCTCTCTGCAATCTATCCGGCTGGTTGAAACGAAACACCGTTGAGTAAAAAACAACAGCTTCGCAAAAATTGGCATCAGGTTCAAGCTTTTTTTATTCTGTAGCCTTGCCTACAGGCTGGCATGGACCATCAGCACCCCTTCATCCATCTGGAAGGTAAAGACCGTGGTGGGTCGATTGGTCTTCCATTGGGCGATATACTCTTGTCCGACAATCGAGACTGGTGGTGACAGCGTGACGCTGCCGATCTGCGCTTTGGTTTTCATGCCCCCGCACACCATGTTGGCCAACTCGGCAGCCCCATCCAGCAGATCTTCCATGACCAGATCGTCAGGTGCCAGTCCCACGATGCGCGAGACGATCTCACGCAAGAGCGCTTGACTGCATGACACCCCGACCATGCCTTGCAATTGTCCGTCCAATCGGACCAGGCCGACCACTTCGTTGGCCAGGGTGAAGGAGTCGGCGCTCTCCTGACCGGCAAAGACCACCTCGGACATGGCCATGGAATTCATCATTTCGGTCACGGCCAGGCGCAGACCCGTGAGGAGTTTGTTCATCAGTTCGGCACTATCGGATCCGCTCATGGGCTGCTCCGTGGGGTTGGAAAGGAAAGGGGAGTGCCACTGGTCACAAGCCGCCCATGCCCAGGGCTTCCATGATGCGGGTCGCCATCTCTTCCTGGGTGAAGGGCTTGGTCTGGTAGTGGATGGCTCCGGCCTGGATCGCCCTGATGATATAGTCTTTTTCCCCTTCGGTTGTGACCATCATCACCGGAATGTGCGCCCAGCGCGGATCGGCCTTGAGCAGTTTCAAGACCTCCAGGCCGTTCATGCCAGGCATGTTCCAGTCCAAAAGGATCAGCGCGACCTCTTCGCCTTGCTGTTCCAAGACCTTGATGCCCATATCGCCGTTTTCTGCCTCAAGCACCTCGAAGCCGACCATGGCCCCGATGCCGCTGATGACGCGACGAATGGTTCTGGAGTCGTCAATGGTGAGTAGTTTCATGAGTGTTCACTTTATTCAGAACGTGTTTCCAGGTTGCGACTCGCGTACTTTGCTTCACACCGGGCGGTACATGGCGGCGCTGCCCATCATGACCTGCTGAAAGCCGTTGGTGTATCCGCGCGGTGATTCCGAAGCCCCGATGGCGAGGATACCGTCTTTGTTCAGGCTGTCATGAATTTTGCCATAGATCTGACGTTTCAGTTCATCCGAAAAATAGATCAGCACGTTGCGGCAGAGCAGAAAGTCGAACATTCCGTGCTCTTTGAACGGACTCATCAGATTGAACTGCTGGAACTTGACCAGGCTGCGCACCTCTGGCACCAGTTCGTAGACCATGCCGTTCTTTTTGAAGTAGCGCTCCAGATAGTCGGGGCGCATGCCGCGCGAGATCGCCAGTTGGCTGTAGCGTCCCGAGGAGGCGAGCACAATGGCCGAAGGCGACAGGTCCGTGGCCAGAATGGAAAATTTGCTGGCAGGCGGGGGTGAATCCACCTTGCGCAGCTCTTCGTGGATCACCATGGCAATCGAGTACGGCTCCTGCCCGGTTGAGCAGGCCGAAGACCAGATGCGCACCTGGGGCACGGTACGCGCCTTTTTGACCAGAGCCGGTATGATATGATCGCTCAGGGCAGCCGCAAAGGAGTCGTCGCGGAACCACAACGTTTCGTTGGTGGTCATGGCGTCGATCACCTTGGTGCGCAGCGGACCGCTGTCTGCTTGCAGCTTGGCATGCAGCTGGAGAAAGTTCTCACAGCCGTTTTGCACCAGCAGCACGGTCAGCCGGTTTTCGATCAGATACTCCTTGCCAGGATTGATCTGAATACCACTGTGTTCATGGATAAAGTGACGGATAAGGTCGAATTCTTCTTTGGTGATGGCCATGGTCAGCGGACCGCTGCTGGGTTGCAAAGTTGATTGATTCTGGGTCCAATGGCGTCCAGGGACAACGATTCATCCGACAATCCCTTCTCTTCAACAGAGCGGGGCATGCCGTACACCACACAGGAGTGTCGATCTTGGGTGATACACCAGGTTTTTCCTCCCCGTTTCAGTGCATCCACGCCATTGGTTCCATCTCTGCCCATGCCAGTGAGGATGATGCTGAGAACATTGCCATGAAAAGATGCGGCCACAGACATGAACAGCACATCAATCGCCGGTCGGCACTCATTGACCTTGGGTCCGTCGTTCAGAATCAGTTTGAACGTTCCATCGCGATTTTGCAAGGTCATATGTCGTCCTCCCATGGCAATGGTGACGCTGCCCGGGGTCAAGGTCTGGTCATCCCGGGCCTCTTTGACCGGCAATCCCGATGCGCGGCTCAACTGGGCGGCCAGGGAGGTGGTGAAGACCGGGGGCATGTGTTGCACGATCAGGGTGGGCACGGGCAGTGTTTCCCGCAGGACCGAAAAGATCGTGGTCAATGCCGCTGGTCCGCCGGTTGAAGAGCCGATCAGCAGCAGATCGGGTTGAATGGCGTTTTTCAAGGAGACGGCAACACGTGGTCCGGCTTGTATTGGTGGGGGGAGGGTATGGGCAATCCGTTCTTCCGCCGGTTGGGTGGCAAGGCGCGACGGGCGCGATGACGGACTGTGGGGCGTGGCCGTGCGTGTGGTCGGATACCCTGGCATGCCGGCACCCGGAGTGGCAGTCTGGGGTGCCGGGTGGGCCGCAGAGGGGGCGGATTGGCCGGATGGTCCACTCTCGTTGTCCGTGTTTTGCAACAGCAGGGTCAGAATCGGCTCCAGACTTTGACGCAACGTGGTCTTGGCCCGTTCCACATTGTTTTCCAAAGGTTTCGTGATGAAATCCAAAGCGCCCGCATTGAGGCACTCCACGATGATGTTGGCATTGGCGCGGGAGGTGGAGCTGACCATGACCACGGTCAGTTTGGGGAATCGTTTGCGCAGCTCCTTGAGGGTGGTCAGACCATCCATGACCGGCATCTCCACATCCAGCAGCACCACATGCGGTTTTTCCGGATCATTGCTGGCAAACTGGGCAATGATCTTGTCCAGGGCCAGTTTGCCATTGGATGAGGTGTGGGTGACCCGGATGCCGGGGATGCTTTCCGCCACCTTTTTCATGATCATGCGGTAGGTGATGGTATCGTCCACCACCATGGCATTGAGAAAATCCGCCATGACTAAGGCTCCATCCTGGTCATGTGATCTATGCCGTCCATCGATAGACCGCCTTGGCGCAGTTGCCGCGCCCCTGATAGTCCAGGGAGTGACAGAGCGATTTCACCAGGGCAATGCCGCGTCCTCCGTGGCCCAGGTTGCCGTGCAACTGGGTGTGGATCTGGTTGAGATCAAATCCGGCTCCCGTATCTTCCATGAGTATATGGATCTCTCCTCCCGAAGGTTCGTTTTCCGTTGCGCCATTCCATCTGGGAAAGTGGTTCAATTCCAATCGGATGCTGCCCTCTTTGAGACGTGCCAGACGTTCTTCGCGTTCGGAATAGTATTGCAGGAAACCTTCCGGGGTTTTTTTGGTACGGGTGTCCAATTTCAGGAGACCGTGATCCAGGGCATTGGAAAAGAGTTCTGCCAGGATGGTGTAGAGCCGTTCCCGATGGCCAATCGGGGCCTGGAGGTTCATCACAGCCGTAATGATCGTGGGCAAAGGGTCCACGGTTTTGAGCGTCTGGGCGCTGAAGGTGAAGTTGACCTCCCATGGGGTGGGGGGAATGGCGGTTCGTTGTCGTTTCTCTTCCACACCTTTCGGTTCTTCGCTCGCCCGGTCGCAGACGATCTCCAGCAGGCTGATGTCGTCCGACTGTTCGGCATTGCCGCGAAACTGTTCCAGATCTTTCAGAATGGTCTCGAACAGTCGTTCGGGTGGGTGGTGACCGTCAAAGTGGCTTTCCAGACGCTCCACACCATACATGCTTCCATCCGGGGCCGTTGCTTCGGTCACACCGTCCGACAGCAGGAAAACCCGGAATCCTGGTCGCATCTCCAGAATTTCCACCTTGCGGTCTTCGCGTGTCATGCGTGCAATACCCAAGGGCATGCGGCTGGAGACAACCCGTTGTACAAGACGGCCTGATTCATCGGCAATCAACACATCCGGCAGGCCGCCATTCCAGATATTGATGCTTTTCTGGCGATGATCCACTTCGATCAGGCAGGCAGCACAGAACATGCGGCGCGGCATGATCGAGAGCAGTTTGACATTCATGGCTTCTGCCAGATCGCCGATGGAAAAGCCTTGTGCGGTCATGTCGTAAAAGATGTCGGCCACTGGCATGGCCGCCACCGCAGCGGACAGTCCGTGACCGGTAAAGTCTCCCAGCATGATGTGCAGTCCTCCTGCTGGATTATAGCTGGCCACCAGCAGATCGCCGTTGAACAGGGTCATGGGCGAGGTCCAGTGGTTCAGACATGGTGCATCCTGCAAATGGCCTGCGCTCACGATGTGGGAGAAGATGTGGCGTCCCACTTCCAGTTCCTGATGGACCCGTTCCTGATGTTGTTCCAGTTCTTCCTTTTGCAGGGTCAGCCGGGCATGGAGTTGACGGATTCGTTCCATGGCTCCGATTTTGGCCTGCAAAATGGTGCGGTTGAAGGGTTTGGTGAGGAAATCATCTCCACCGGCATCGATGCATTGCACCAGTCCTTCGTCGTCCGTGACTGCTGTCAGAAAGATGATCGGCGTAAAGCGTGTGGCATGGAGCGATTTGATTTCTCGTGCCGCTTCATAGCCGTTCATGCCGGGCATGCGGATATCCATGAGCACCAGGTCTGGTTCATGGCGGACATAACCGTCTACACCATCGCGGCCATTGTCGGCTGTGATGACTTCATGTCCTTCTTTGCCCAGCAACCGTTGCAGAATGGTTCGGTTGATCGGGTCGTCATCGACGATCAGGATCTTCATGCATGCACAAGGATGATCGTGGTTTCAGGCGATCTTGAACAAGCGTTGAAAGTTGGCAGTCTCCAGGATTTTGCGGATTTCTGGACGGGTGTTGATGATTTCGATGTCGGATTCATTGGCGCCGGCCTCTTCGCGCAGCAGCAGCAGCATGCCCAGGGCTGATGAGTCGATGTATTCGGTTCCTGCCAGATCGATCACGAACCGTCTGCCCTGGTTGTCTTCTCCGGAGTCGTTCTGATAGGCTGCGCGAAATTGGGAGTGCATTTCAAAGTTGAAACGTCCTTTGACGCTGATGACGGTTTCTTTGTCATGACGGCTGACGTTGATGGTTCCAGACATATCGTTCTCCTGTCTTCAGAGTTGGTTTAGAGGCTGTTTGGTGTTTCTCTTAAAATTCCGACCGAGAGAGACACACCATCATCAGGGGTCCAGGGGGGTTACCCCCCTGGTGGGGTCCAGGGGTGAAACCCCTGGGATTTTTAATCTTTTAATCTTTTAATCTTTTAATCTTTTAATCAAAAAATATTGATAAATTATTTTTTTTAACATTAAAACATGAAAACATTAAAACCCTGGGGGATGAATCCCCCAGACCCCCTCTTTTTTTTTCAATACTTGGATACCTGTGAAGAGGCTCCAGGAATCACCAAACACTCTCCTGTCAAGCAGGGTCGAACACGATTAGAACAGCTCAATGCCACCTTCGTCCATGTTGGTCTGCTGCACAGCCTGGCGGTCGGCAACATTGAACCGTTCCACCTGCTCTTCCAATGCCGCGCGCATCTGTTGGGCGCGCTGCTCATCATATTCGGTGGGCAACAGCGTGACCACCTGCTCCAAAACCAGAAATTTGCGCTCCATGCTTTGGGTCAATTGTGTCACCATGTCTTCAAATTGCAAAGACATCACGGCAATGCCAACCCGCATGTTGATTTCATCCGTAATCTCTGAGACCTTGCCAATGGTTTCAGTTGTAAAGCGGTCGATTTCATTGACCTCTTCCATCATGTAATCCACCCGCCCTTTGGATTCGATGGCAAAGCTCATATCCTTGGAGGCCATGAGTTCGATGATCTCTTTGGTGGCCAGGATGTTTTCGCGCGCATGATCAATCACTTCGCTGATCTTGCCGCTGAAATCGTGCGAGTTGCTCGCCAGTTTGCGCACCTCGTCAGCCACCACGGCAAAGGCGCGTCCGGCCTGTCCTGCGCGCGCAGCCACGATGCGCGCGTTCAGAGACAATACATGGGTCTGCTCGGCAATACCGTTGATATCCTTGATCAGCGTCACCACCTCGTACATCTGACCGGCCAGTGCATCCACACGATGGACCATCTCCATGCTTTGGCGGCTGACCAGAATGATGTGATCCACAAAGGTGCGCAAGATCTTGTCGGTTTCAGAGACAAACTTGCGAATGCTGATTTTGCCTTCATCCGTATCTTTGGCCACATCCATGGAGGAGGTCAACGAGGCCACCAGTTGATGCTGATCATTCGACTTGTCGCGCAACCCATTGAAACTGTCGGTCAGCTTGACAATGGCATCCTGCACCAAAGAGCGAATCTGCTCCATTTCATGGCGCACACTGTCGATTTCGCGCTTGACCTCTGCACGAATCTCCCGGAGCAACTGTTCGTCCCGGCTGGTCATGGAATGGTCAACTGGTCGCCTGGTTGTTCAATCCCAGCACCGTTGCCACGTCGAGAATGATCAGCAGGTTGCGTTCAAATTCCACCACACCATGGACAAAATCTGCCGAAATGCCGGTCAGATTGGCCGGAGGGGGCAGGATGTTGTCATCCACGATATCGCGCACATCTCCGAGTTGGTCCACGGCCAGCCCTACCGGATCTTCCCAGGGACACTTGGTCATGGCCAGTTCGTGGTTGATTTTGAGTACCTCGTCACGGGTTTTCATGATGACGTTGTACTGCTTGCCACGGGTCTCGGTGCTGGTATCTGGCTTGGACCAGCAGAGCCGACTCTTGAGATCAAAGAGGGTGATGACCCGTCCGCGAATGTTCAACATCCCACGGATGTAGTCCGGAGATCCGGGAACCGGGGTACACTCCATGGAACGGTTGATCTCGCGCACCAAGAGAATATCGATTCCCAGATAGAGATCCCCCAGGGTGAAGGTACTGACAAGCATGGCTAACATTACTCCGGCGGTTCTTGTTGCACGGTGTCAAAGCGTCAACGGGCGCGCAGGGTGGAGACCACCTTGAGCAGCCGGTTTTTGTCGATGGCCGGCACGCAACTGACAAATCCGGCCCGGGTACACCGATCCTCCAACTCCGAAGAGATCGAGGAGGTGGTGGCAATCATCGGAATCTCCGCATGCGGCGTGCCATTCAGTTCATTGGCCAGTTCAAAACCATCCATGACCGGCATGTTGAGATCGGTCACCAACAGGTCGTAATCCCCACGGTTGAGCATGCCGATGGCTGCCTGACCATCTTCGGCCTGATCCACCTCAAAGCCCACAGAGCTGAGGTAGTTGCTGGTGAGTACCCGCAAGAACGGAGTGTCGTCCACGACCAGGGCGCGGAACCCGGAGCCTTCCACCTGGGGCGGCAGCCACGGCGGACGGATTCCGGCCATCTCAAAAACTGCATTGACATCCGGGAACAAAACCACCCGGTCGTCGATCTGAGCGGATCCGAACAGGCCAGGGGCTTGAATGGCCCGACAGTCCAGATCGATGTTGGTCTCGCGGGTGTCCAGAATGCGCGAAAAGATCAAACCGGCCTGAATGTCCGGAATGTTGGGCACCACCATGCAGAGATTGAGATCCTCTTCCTCTTCGCTCTCCGAGTGGTTGCGGGACAACCCCATCCCTTCCAGTCCCAGGACGTGGTCCGGATAGATGGCACGGAAGGTCTTGCCGTCGTAACGGACATAGGGGAGTCCGCCAATGGTATCGAGGAGTTTCGGGGAGATCTTCTCCACACGCCGCACCATGCTGTGGACAATGCCCATGATGAGTCCGGTGCCGGTCTCCAGCAGGATGATGTTCTGACGCTCCCGCAGAGCAGCCCGGCGCTCTTCGTCCAGATCCATGCGCGTGGCCCGTTCCACGTTGCTGAAGTTGATCTGGGCCTGCTCCATGAGGCCGGCATAGTCGATGATCAATGAGACGCTGCCGTCACCCAGAATGGTCGTTGCCGAAAAGCACGGGTTGTCCTTGAAAAAGGCGGGCAAGGGTTTCACCACGATCTCTTCGCTGTCAAGCACCTCGTCCACCACCATGCCGAACTCGTTGCCACCCACATTGAGCACCATCACATAGGCGACCAGAGAGTGGGGATCGCGGCGGTCGCTCGGTTGGTCGCGGCGCTCGCCATTGCCATTGCCGTTGCCGTTGCTGTAACCGTTGAGGGTCATCTCCTGGGTTTTCTTGGCATTGGAGCGTCGGTCCGAAAGCCGTTCGCGGCGTTCATGGCCATTGCCATCGCTGCGCACCCGGGGGATGTTGAGCACATCGGTCAGATCGACCAGAGGCAACAGCATGTTGCGCAACCGCAAAACCGGGGCATTGCCGACGATCTCGATCTGCTGGGCGCGGTCGGATTCGGCCACGCGCACGATCTCCACCAGACCGATCTCCGGAATGGCAAAACGTTGATTGCCTGCCGAAACGATCATGGCCGGAATGATGGCCAGGGTCAAAGGGAGCTTGAGGATGATGGTGGTCCCTTTGCCGACTTTGGAGTGGATCTGGACCGTACCACCCAGCTTTTCGATGTTGGTGCGCACCACGTCCATGCCCACGCCACGGCCAGACACGTCGGAGATCTTTTTGGCCATGGAAAAGCCCGGGGCAAAGATCAGATCCAATGCATCCTCTTCGCTCATGGTGTCGGCCTGGCGTTCGGTGATCAGACCCCGCTCCAGGGCTTTGGCCTTGACCCGTTCGGCATCAATGCCACCACCGTCGTCTGCCAGGGAGATGTTCACCATGCCATTTTCATGGTAGGCAGCCAGCTCCACCTGTCCGGCTTCCGGTTTGTTGTTGGCCAGACGGTCCTGGGGCATTTCGATGGCGTGGTCGGCCACGTTGCGGATCATGTGGGTCAAAGGATCGGAGAGATGCTCGATCACCGACTTGTCCAGATCCACATCGCCGCCGCGCAGCTCCAGATCGATCTTTTTTCCGAGTTTGTGGGCCAGATCGCGCACAATGCGGGGAAATTTGTTGAAAACCACCGAAACCGGTTGCATGCGGGCCTGCATGACCCGTTCCTGGATGCGGCTGGTAATGGAGTCCAGATTCTGCACCAGCGGTCCGAAGTGGGGGAATTTGGCCTGAACCTCCACAGCGGCCCGGGATAGCTGATTTCTGGCCAGAACCAGCTCACCGGCGTTGTTGATCAGCTCATCCAGAAGCGACACGCTCACCCGCAAGGTCTCTTCGACCGTGGGGCTGGAGCTTTTGCTGGCCGGGGCGCCGGGTTTGGCAGCAGCACCCCGTTTGGCAGTCGGGGCATATCTGGGTTTTCTCAGACGCGGGGTGTGCGGTGCCTTTTGTCTTTGACCGTTGTCGTCATCATCGTCATCGTCATCCTGCGGGCGGCTGACCGCAACAGCGGTTGCCGGAGCGGCGGATTTGCGCGTCATGGCCGCCTGGGCTGCACCGGAGGGGATGGACTGCTTCTGGATGTGATCCGGTGCAACCTGCAACAGAGAGAGCAGCAGATCATCTTCCAGTACGGTGGAGAGCAGAATCGACAGACTGGTGGCCGAGACCCCCTCCAGCTCCTTGTTGGATTGGAACGGAGGATCCGTGGCAATGATCGATCCGACCGACTCCATCAGGGATTTGGTGGTGTTGAACAGATCCACCCGTTCGTCCTTGCCGGCAGGAAGATCCAGGGCAATGGAGAAGAAACGGCGTCCGTGGGTCACGGCATCGGAGATGGCCTCGGGATACTTCTGCAAGTCGAAGGTTTTGATCGTGACCGGTTTTTTGGTCTCTGCCGGGGCCGGGGCAGGTGCAGCGGCAGCCTCCGGCTCCTCTTCTGCGACCGGTTCGGGTGCTGGCGCCGGTTCAGCCTTGGGTGGTGGCGGCGGGGGTGCAGCGGCAGGTTTGGCTGCCGGAGCAACGCCACTCCCTTCCAGAATGGCCTGGATGGTGGCGATCTGTTCGCTGGCATCCACCGATTCGCTGGCGGAAACGTCGTGGATCATCGTTTGCAGCTTGTCCAGCCCGGAGAGCAGGCTGTCCGTGACAGCAGGCGATACCGACATGGACTTGTCCCGGACCTTGCCGAGCAGGTTCTCCATGGTATGGCTCAGCTTGGTGATGCTGGACAGCCCGAAAAAGCCTGCCGACCCCTTGATCGAGTGGACGCTGCGGAACAGCCGGTTGATGATCTCCGGATCGGTATTGTCGCCACGCTCCTCCAGGGTCAACAGATCCGGCTCAATGGTCTCCAGATGCTCGGTGGCTTCCTGCACGAACATGCCCAATAGTTCATCATCTTCCTCGGCCATGACGAAATGTTCCCCTGAACGCGCGACATGTGTTACGGATGGTTACGGACCATGCCCACTGGCACAGCCCTATACAGTGTATCGGGATTCCACCGGAGAAATCAAGTTGGACCGGGGAGAAATCCCCCTGTTTACGCCAGACCCGGGTGAAAATGGAACGCAGCGAAAATTTCTATATCATTTTTGCATCGATTCAGCTATGATTGACGCGCTTTGAGTGCATTTTTCCCATTTACTCTATGTTACAAATGGGGCGGGACTCGACCGGGTGGGTGCATTCCTGGTCAGCACTGGGTTGCAATGGGAGGCCGGAAGCAGGGACTTGCCGTGCCAAAGCGTCAGGTTTTGGCGTTTTCTCCTTATAAATCATCATACGGGCCTTTGGGCAAACAGGGAGAGTTGCATTATGAATAAATCGGTGGTGTCAGAACTGTTGCATGAGCCAGCTGTGGACAACAACGATACCCATCTGTGGATGGCGGTCATGGATCGGGCCGTACGAGACCTGGTGGCTTTGGAGCGGTATCGTCAGGATCCGGCAGTGATGGAAGACCCGGTGTTCCGCTATGACTACCGCACGTTGCGGAAATGGTTCCACTCCTCTTCCATGGAGCCGGGTTCTTTCAACTGGATCTGTTCTTTGGTCAATATCGATCCCAAGTGGGCCTTGAATCGTCTGGAGGAGCGTCTGAAGGTGTGCATCGGTCCCTCTTCCAGGCGGCAGGCCGGACGGGCCGGGGTCTCCCTTCCGGATCCGATTGATCTGGATGATGAACTCGACCCGATAGCCGCCGCTGCCTGATGCCGATGGCTGTACTGGTGTGATGGGCGGCCAGGTGGGAGACGGGACAAAGACCGGGCATGATCTGCCCGGTTTTTTTGTCTGGTGGGTGGTGGATCCAAGTGTCAATACAAGGCTCAGGAGGGGCTGAAGATGACCAAGAGAGCAGTGGCGGATTCCTGGCAACGGGGAAGAGCGTTTCTCGGTGTGGAACATGCGGTCATGGGCGGGGCCATGTCGTGGCTGTCTGAGCGTCATCTGGTGGCTGCCATTTCCAATGCCGGCGGGTTCGGGGTGTTGGCCACGGGCAGCATGCCGGTGGAGTTGGCGCGCGCCGAGGTGCGTGCGGTCCGGACCATGACCGACAAGCCGTTTGGCATCAACCTGATCGTCATGCACCCGGCCTTGTCCGATTATGTCACCATGGTGATCGAGGAGCGGGTGACCCATTGTGTGCTGGCGGGCGGCATCCCGAACCGGGAGACGGTTGAGGCGTTGCGTGCTGCCGGGGTCAAGGTGTTGTTGTTCGCCCCGTCTTTGGCTTTGGCCAAACGTCTGATCCAGCGTGGGGCCGATGCCCTGATCATCGAGGGACACGAGGCCGGTGGCCATGTGGGACCGGTCTCGACCATGGTATTGGTGCAAGAGATTCTGCCGCATGTTACCGAGGTGCCGGTCTTTGTGGCCGGGGGCATTGCCGACGGGGCGGTGACTCAGGCCATGGTGCTGCTGGGAGCGGCGGGCGTGCAGGTGGGCACCCGTTTTGTCTGCGCCAGCGAGTGCATTGCCCATGAGAATTTCAAGCAGCGTTTCATTCAGGCCCAGGCGCGGGATGCGGTGGTGACCGTGCAGTTCGACCCGGCACTGCCGGTGATTCCGGTGCGTGCCTTGGCCAACAAGGGGACCGAGCAATTCAACCGTTTGCAGATGGAGCTGGTGCGGGAGGTGCGGGAGGGTCGCAAGGCGCGCGCCGATGCCCAACTGGAACTGGAACACTTCTGGGCCGGGGCATTGCGGCGTGCGGCCATTGACGGCGATGTGGAGTACGGTTCGGTGATGGCCGGACAGAGCGTGGGTCTGGTCCGCTCCATCCAGCCGACTGCCCGGATCATCGGCGAGCTGGTGGAGCGGGTTGCGGAGTGATGGAGAGAGGTTGGGGGTATGGACCAGAGTACGATTCTTCCAAAACCGATATTGACCGAGTTTTGTCGGAGACGGCATATCCGATATTTGACTCTGTTTGGTTCCACGGTGCGCGGGGAGGATCAACCTGACAGCGATATGGATTTGCTGGTCGAGTTTGATGCCGGGTATGCCCCGGATTTTTTTCTGTTGGCGGAGATTGAGCAGGAGTTGTCCGGATTGTTGGGCGGGCGCGCCATTGATTTGCGGACCCCGGGAGAGTTGAGCCGTTATTTCCGGAATCAGGTGTTGTCTGCATCCAGGGTGCAGTATGTTGCATGAAGATGTGATTTTATTGCAACATATATTGGATGCAGCCACGGATGCCGTACAATTTCTGGATGGCAGAACGGTTGAAGAGTTGCATGCGGACCGCATGCGGCTGTTTGCAATCATTCGTTGTTTAGAGGTGATTGGCGAGGCGGCAGGAGATCTCTCCCCGGCTTGTCGTCAGCAGGCACACTGGATTCCGTGGAGCGGCATGATCGCCATGCGGAATCGACTCATTCATGGTTATTTCGATGTGGATCCGGTCACAGTTTGGCATACCGTTGCGGATCGTTTGCCTGAGTTGATCACACATCTGAAAATTTTGTCAGACGCATGGAATCCAGATGCGCGATTCGAGCCGGACAGGCAAAACCCGCCCTGAGTCCGAAGGCAGAAAATTCCCGGTAGGGAGGATCTTGCCGCACCCGTGCATGCCGCAGAGGCGCTGAAGAGTGATGTGCAATCTGGCATGAGGATTGAATGCAGAGTCGTTGGATCCTTGACTCTTTTGTTCAACCTCTGTTGCCGGGAACCTTTGCCATGACCCTGTTGCAACTCTCCTTGCCCCAGGTAGAGCCGCGTCCCTCTCTCTCTTCTGAGCGGCCCTCGGTCGCCAAAGCAGCCGAAGAGTCCAGTGCCCGCTTTTTCGAGGAGGCTTTGCAGCGCGCCGAGGTGCGTGACGCACAGGAGTCGCGTACCAGTCGCTCCTCCGGACCAGAGTCTGAGGCCAAACGTCCGGAACCTGTCGAGGAGTCTGGGCAGAACCGCACGGAAAACAGCCCGGCGCGTTCGGAGTCTGACCGGATCGAAAACAGGGAGGGGTCATCTTCTGCCCAACCTTCCCAACCTCAGTCCCAAACCCAAACCCAAACCCAAACCCAAACCCAAACCCAAACCCAAACCCAAACCCAAACCCAAACCCAAACCCAAACTCAGATCCAATCTCAGTCCCAAACCCAATCCCAATCCACAACCCGATCTTCCGATCCATCCCATGAGCTGTTGCAAGCCGAGGCCGATGGGGAAGCTCCTGCCGATGAGGCGGGTGTCGCTCTGCGACCGTTACCAGAAATGGCTGCTGCGACCGGCAAAAATGGACGCCCGACCCCCAAAAGGAGAGGTGGGGATGAGGGGTGGCTGGCATTTCCTTTGGCTGCGGCCTTGCACCATCCGGCACCTGTCAACTCCGTGGCATCTGGCCAATTGCCAAACGTGACCGGGACTTCATCCGCTTTTTCCGCTCCTCCGCTCTCCCCTGATCCCGGGGCGGGTGCGTTGGGACAGGGGGGTGCGTCTGTGGCTGGTCAGCCACCGTTGCCTGAATTGACCCTTGCCACATCTCCTGCCCAGAAAATGGTCGAAACCATGGGCAACCGTGGTGTGACCGCGCGTACCGAAATCCATCTGCCGCCGCAACTGGCTGGTGGTGAGGAGAAAAGCGATTTTGCCTTTGCCATGCGTCTGGTTTCTGACGCTGGCAAGGGGGTCGGGGAGAGACCGGGTGTCACCTCCCAGACATCCTTGTCGCCCAATTCACCCACTTTTGGCGCAGACCTGGCGGATGAGGTGGGGCGGCTGCGGATCATTGCCCGCTCCGGAGGCGCGGATCAGATCCGCATCTCGTTGAACCCGCGTGAATTGGGTGCTCTGGATATGCGTCTGACCGTGGATGAGGGCAACCAGGTCCATCTGCTGATCACCACCGACTCGGATACCACCCGTGATTTGTTGCAGCGTCAGATCTCCCAGTTGCGCGACGCTTTGGCCCGTCAAAACCTGGAGATGGGAGAGGTGACGGTGCAGGTGGAGGAGGATCGTTCCAATGGTCAGGGCATGGAGTGGGGATTTCAGGGGGGCAACTGGAGTCCGGAAGCCCAGCGCGATGGTCTGATCTGGCGTGGCGGGCGCGGAGCCGAACGCAGTGAAACAGCGGTCGATGGCCCGCCCCCCTTGCCGGTTGTGGGGCGCAGTGGATCGGGCCTGAGTCTGTTCGCCTGATGGTGTATGGTGAATTGCGAATTTGGCGTAATTCTTGAATGAAGATTACCTCAAGGTTGACGCACCAGATGGCCTGAGTGCCTCGGCTTAAGATTTCGATTGCGTGATGGGAGCATGGAACATGGAAACAAGCGCAACATACGGCAAGATCCCGGTGGTGGACACCAATGCGGGCAGATATACCAATTCCAGTCAGAGTGCCGATCAATTGCGGATGGATTTTCTGAAACTGTTGACTGCGCAACTGGAGTATCAGGATCCCCTGGATCCGGTGGAAAACACCGAATTCACCAGTCAGATGGCCCAGTTCACCGGTCTGGGCGAGCAACAGAAGAGTAATCAGTTGCTGGAGCAGTTGGTCAAGGCCCAGAACCTCGGACAGATGAATCAGGCCGTCTCCTACATCGGCAAGATGGCTGTGGTGGCCGGGGATGGGGTTGCGATCAACAACGGTGCCGGACGGGTCCGATTTGACATGCCCCAGGCCGGCATGGCGACCATCAATCTGTTCGATGAGAACGGCGTGCTGGTCAAAAACATTTCGGCCCAGAATTTTGACCGGGGCATGCAGAGCTTTGCGCTCAACGATCCGACCCTGCCCAATGGCAACTATCGCTTTGCCGTCTCCATGCGCGATGCCGAGGGCAACGATGTGGCGGTCACCACCCTGGAGTCTGGCGTGGTGCGGTCGGTGATCAACGACTCCACGGGTGTCACCCTGGAATTGAACGGACGGCGGGTCAATCTGGCGGATGTGCGTCAGGTCGAGCAGAGCTGACCTGGTCCGGACTTCACGATAGCAATAAAACTCTTGCGGGTTCATTCATTACGGAGAGCATTTCATGTCCATCATGCAAGCGATGTATTCGGGTTCCAGTGCCTTGATCAATTTCGGCGAGGCCATGACCGTGATCGGCAACAACCTGGCCAATGCCAACACCACGGCCTTCAAGGGGAGCACTTCGGCGTTCGAGGATGTGCTGATCCAATCGGTAGGCACCACGAATTCGGGCAACCAGATGCAGGTTGGTACGGGCGTGGGGTTGGCTTCGGTGCAGCAGAACATGTCCCAGGGCGCGTTTATCGCCACCTCCAATGTCACGGATCTCTGCATTGACGGCAAGGGTTTCTTCATGGTGCGGGATCCTGAATTGACCAATCAGATGGATGTGTCGGGACGCCCCATGGATATCTATTTCACACGTGCCGGTGCGTTCCGCAAGGATGTCAAGGGGGATCTGGTCAACTCCAGCGGTCTGGTGCTGCAAGGTTGGGAGCTGGATGTGGATGGCAACCAGAAGGCCGGAGGGACCACGGGAATCAATCTTTCCACCGCCAACAATGCCGATCCCCGTGCCACCAGCCGTGCCCTGGTCGGGGTCAATCTCGACTCCAATACCGTGGCCAACACCTCCACCTACAATCCCAATGATCCGGCCACCTTTGATTTCTCCACCTCGGTGCGGGTTTTTGACTCACGCGGTCGCGGTCACAACGTGGAGTTGCAGTTCCGCAAGCTGGCCACTCCTGATGACAATACCTGGGAGTGGCATGCGGTGACCGATGAAACCGGCACCGGAGATCTGGTGGCCATTGATGAGGTCAATAATGGCGAGCGGGTGAAGGCTGCCCCGACTGGTGCGGACTATAGGGCAGGTATTTTGAAATTTGACTCCCTGGGCAAACTCCAGAACGAGGGTTCCACCCCGCTGTTGTTCAAGTTTGACGGGGCCACGGAGCAGGAGATCCTGTTTAATTTCGGCGATGCCTTGGGCACCCCGACCACCACGACAGGGGGCGCCATCACCCGTGGCAATGCCGACTCCACCAATGACTTCACCAAGCGCACCAGCGAGCTGTTGTTCAGTGCGGGCAACATGGAGGCCGATGAAAAGAATACCGGTGGCGAAGGGAGCATCCAGATGTCGAGCGGTTTTGCCACCCTGCGGTTGAGCCAGGATGGTTTTCCGTCCGGATTCCTGGACAAGCTGTCGATCAACCCGGATGGGATTGTCAGCGGCTCTTATTCCAATGGTCAGACCAAACAGCTCTTCCAGATCGCGATGGTCGATTTCAATGACGAGCTGGCCCTGGAACAGGTGGGATCCAATCTCTACAAAGAGACGGTCAACTCCGGACTGCCCCGCGTGGGCGTGGCCCAGAGCGGTCGGTTGGGGGCCATTGTCTCCAACTCCCTGGAGCAGTCCAATGTGGACATGTCGGCAGAGTTCGTGCGCATGATCACCACCCAGCGCGGGTTCCAGGCCAACTCCCGCATCGTGTCGGTGTCGGATGGCATGCTGGAAGAGTTGATTTCGCTCAAACGTTGATCGGGGCGTTTTTTGCGCCTCATGGCAGAAAGGCTTTGTGCATGGCGTCACGGTTTGTTAACGTGAAACCGATCCCAACACAATCGGTACGGAATAAAGGAAGGGTCTCATGGCAGACGAAGCGGAACAGGAGTCAGGGGGTGGCAAAGGTGGGGGGTTGATGAAGATCATCCTTCCGTTGGTGGCCTTGTTGTTGGGTGTGGGCGGTGGATACTTCATCGGCTCGTCCATGGGCGGCAAACAGGCTGCCCAGGCGGAAAAACTGGAACCCACTCCAGAGCAGAAAGCCAAAAAGCCCGAAGAGATGGTTGGGGCGATGTTCAAGCTGGACCCGTTCGTGGTCAACCTGAACGAACCCAAGGGCAATCGCTATCTCAAAACCTCCATCCAGTTGGAGATGGATGACGGTGGCAAGAAGAGCGATGTCAAACCCGGCGAAAAGAAGGAAGAGGGCAAAGAGGGGGCGGCTGGGGGCAAGTCTCCTCTGGAGCAGGAGCTGGAGCGCCGCAAACCCCAGTTGCAGGATGTGATCCTGGCACTGCTCACCTCGAAATCCTCGCGGGAGTTGCAGGCATTGGAGGGGAAATTCCGGCTGCGCGAAGAGCTGTTGGCGCGCATCAACGCTTTGTTGGTGAACGGCTCCATCACGCGGGTCTATTTCACGGAATTCGTCATTCAATAATCATCGGGCAATTGCTGCTTCGAGTGGAAATACGATGACTCAGATCCTCTCCTCGGAAGAGATTGACGCCCTGATGGCGGGGCTGGACGAAGGCTCTCTCAACCTCGAAAGCGAAGAGACCAGCAAGTCCGATAAAGAAGAAAAAAAGGTCACCTCCTTTTTCTTCGGACAGAAGACGGCCATCCGGGTGGGTGCTTTGCCCGGACTGGACCTGATCAACGAGCATCTGGCCTCGCAGCTCTCCTTCAAGTTGACCCAGAAGGTGGGACGCGAGGTCCATGTGCAGCCGAAATCGACCACCAACCAGATCTTTGGTCGCTTTCTGCATGGTCTGGATCCGCCGATCTTCATCAACATCCTGCGGGTCGAACCGTCGCAATCCATGAGCCTGTTGGCCATTGATGGCGAAGTGGTCTATCACATTCTGGAAGGGTTTTTCGGGGGATCCGGGGATTCGGAACGTCCTTTCCGGAACTTCTCGCCCTTTGAGATGAAAGTGATTGATCGCATCATGGATGTGACCCGTGAGCAGATCGAACTCTCCTGGAAAAAGCTGGACAACTCCTTCAAGCTGGTTTTGACCCGCTGGGAGAACCAGCCGCAGTTTGCAGCGGTCATGCCTCTGGATGAGACCGTGTTTTTGATCTCGTTCGCCGTTGAGGTGGGGGATTCGGAGGGGACTCTGACCATCTGTTATCCCTCGGTGATCCTGGAGCTGTTCAAGCAGCAGTTGAAGGTCGGTTTCCAGCAGAAGGATCTGGTGGAAGGATCGACGGCCTGGATCGAAGCACTGTATCATCAATTGGGTCTGGTGCCCCTGGAACTTTCGCCCGTGGTCTCCCGGGAGCGCATGACGGTGCGGGAGATGTTGAACTTGCAGGTGGGGGATGTGCTGACCTTGAGTCACGACCTCTCCGAGGAGATGGATGTGGAAGTGGAGGGGCAGGCAAAATACAAAGGGCTGGCCGGTATCGTGGATGGCAAGCGTGCCATTCGCATCACCCAGAAACTGCCGCTCGACAAGTAATGCGCGTGCAACGGTTATTGAATTGAGACGAGGAGTGCTATGGACGATTCGGGTGCGTTGTTGGATCCCAATATTCTCCGGGAACTGGAGATGGGTGGGGGGGAGAAGCCGTCCGGCGGCATGGGGCACGTCGGATCGGATGGAATGCCCAAAAACATGGAACTCCTCATGGATGTTCCTCTGGAGGTTTCGGTCCGTCTGGGTCAGGTCAAGATGCAGATCCGTGATTTGCTGAAACTCAACAAAGGGGCATTGATCGAGTTGGGCAAAGAGGCGGACGATCCTTTGGAGATCCATGTCAACAATCGCCTGTTGGCCTATGGCGAGGTGGTGATGATCAAAGACAAGCTCGGCATCCGCATCACCGATATCGTGTCGCTGGCCGAACGGCTGGAGAATCTGCGCCGATGAGGCCCCTGGCCCGAGAGTCGCGCCCTGGTCTGTGGACCGGAGTGTGGGTTGCCATGTTCTGGTGGGGCTGGAGCATGGGCATGGCCTGTGCCTCGGCCCCGTCGGCCGGATCCGAACCTCTGGATCTGGCCGGGGAAGCGGCGCGCATCGTGGGCTATCTTTTATTGCTGATGGCTCTGGGTGCCATTGCCGTCCGGGTCAGCCGCAAATATACTCCGGGCATGGGTGGAGGAGGGCCGATCCGAATCGAAGATGGCCGCAACTTCTCCCCTGGTGTCGGGGTGCGTCTGGTGCGGATCGGTGCCCGTGCCTGGTTGCTCGGGGTCTCCAAAGACCGGGTGACCGTGCTGGCCGAGATGCATCCCGAGGATCTTCCCAAGATTAAGAATTCTTGAGAGAGGCCATGAAGGGACGTGCCAAAATCTGGGGCGTGGTGATGCTGCTGCTGGCTGTTGGCTGGCTGTTCTGGCCAGCCGGGGTGGATGCGGGCAGCATTGCGTTGCCGGGTGTCAAGGTCACCACCGGAGATGCTGCCGGACGCGCAGATCCGGAACAGGTCGGGGTCGGACTCCAGATTCTGGGGTTCATGACCCTGTTTTCATTGGCTCCGGCCTTGCTGATCATGGTCACCTCGTTTACGCGGGTGATCGTGGTCATGTCTTTTGTCCGGCAGGCCATGGGGTTGCAGGGACAACCTCCGAACCAGGTGCTGATCTCGCTGGCTTTGTTCATCACCTTTTTTGTGATGGGTCCGGTCTTTGATCGGGTCAACCAGGATGCGTTGCAACCCTATCTGTCCAAGACCGTCAACGAAGAACAGGCCCTGGAGCGGGCCGTGGCCCCGGTGCGTGCCTTCATGCTGCGTCAAACCCGCGCCAAGGATCTGGAACTCTTCATGCGTCTTGCCGGCATCAAACAGGCCCCAAGCCCGGCAGACATGCCGTTGCGTCTGATTGTCCCGGCCTTCATGATCTCGGAACTCAAGACCGCTTTTCAGATCGGCTTCATGATCTATCTCCCTTTTTTGATCATCGATATGGTGGTGGCCAGTGTGGTCATGTCCATGGGCATGATGATGCTCCCCCCTTTGGTGATCTCCATGCCGGTCAAACTGATCCTGTTCGTCCTGGTGGACGGGTGGGCACTGGTGGTCGGCTCGCTGGTGCAATCCTTCAAATAGATCGGTGCAGTCCAACTCTGGCGTCGTGGCGCATAACCGTGTAGTATGCACGACTGGCCCTTTGACGTTCACCTCCGGAGTCGTGTACGCCCATCCATGACGATTGATCTTCCCCCCCCTTCGGAAGCCGATACCCTGTTGGCGCTGCGCCAGGCCATCGATGCCATCGATGACCGCATCCATGATCTCATCATGGAACGGGCCGAACAGGTGTTGGAAGTGGGACGAATCAAAGGGGCCGGGGTGCGTGCCGATCCCTCTTTCTATCGACCGGAACGGGAGGCGTCGATCCATCGCCGTCTGGCCGCCCGTCATCAGGGGGCATTGCCCCTGTCGGCTGTACACCGGATCTATCGGGAGATCATTTCAGCCTCTTTGAGTCTGGAAAAACCGCTCTCCGTGGTCTATCTCGGTCCAGAGTATGCATTCACCCATCTGGCAGCCCTCAAACAGTTCGGATCGTCGTGTCAACTCTCGGCCTCTGCCTCCATTGACGAGCTGTTCCATGAGGTCGAGGTGAGCCGGGCCGACTTTGCCGTGGCCCCGGTGGAAAACTCCAATGACGGGATGATCACCCATACCCTGGACCGTTTTGTGGACTCTCCGTTGTCGATTCGTGGCGAGATCTATCTGGAGGTCGCCTATGATCTCTTGTCGGGTGTGACAGCCCTGGATGGGGTCCGGGTGCTGCATGGCACCCGCATGGGACTCTCCCGCTGCCGCAACTGGATCGACCGCTGCCTGCCCGGAGTGCCGACACGCCTGGTCGAAAACGTGGCCGAGGCTGCCCGACTGGCCACCACGGAACCGGGTGCGGCCTGTATTGCCCCCTCTCCTTTGGCAGAGAACCTGGGCTGCCAGCGGCTGGCCGAACATATCGAGGATCGTGCCGAGGAGATCCGCTTCCTGGTGATCGGACGGGGTGAACCCACCCGTTCGGGTCAGGACAAAACCAGTCTGATGTTCTCGTTGCGGGATCAACCCGGTTTTCTGCATCAGGTGTTGGGGATCTTTGCCCGGCGCCAGATCAATCTCTCCCGGATCGAATCCCGTCCGTCCGGCAAGCAGGCCTGGGAGTATCTGTTTTTTTTGGATGTGGCTGGACATGTGAGCGATCCTCCGGTGGCTGGTGCCCTGGAGGAGTTGATGGCCATGGCCGGGGTGACCATGCGGATTCTCGGTTCCTATCCGGTCCGAGCCTTGTGACGTGCGGACAATATGAAAGAAAGTAATGATATTTCTCTGTTTATTCCCCGTTTGACCATTGTCGGCGTGGGGTTGATCGGCGGCTCGCTGGCGCGGGCGCTGAAAGAACGCAATCTGGTTGGCGAGGTGGTCGGGGTGAATCGCACCCGGGATTCGTTGACCAAGGCGCTGGAGCTGGGGGTGATCGATCACTGGACCACCTCGGCAGCGCAAGGGGTGCGTGGGGCAACCATGGTGTTGGTGGCCACTCCGGTTCTGACCATTCCGCGCATTGTCGAGGATTTTGCCCAGGCGTTGGAACCTGGGTGTGTGGTGACCGATGCGGGCAGCGTCAAAGGAACCGTGGTGGCCCCTTGCGAGGCCTTGATGCCCAAGGGGGCCTTTTTTGTCGGCGGCCATCCGATAGCCGGGACCGAACACTCCGGGGTCGAAGCCTCTTTTGCCACCCTGTATGAAGGGAGTCGCACCATCCTGACCCCCACGGAACAGACCGATCCGGGGGCCTTGGAACAGGTGCGACGCATGTGGGAGGCGGTGGGATCCCGGGTCGAGACCATGGATGTGTTGACCCATGACCGGGTGTTGGGGGCCACCAGCCATCTGCCGCATCTGATTGCCTACAATGTGGTCAACACCTTGTCGGATCTGGAGGACGACATCCGGGCCGAGGTGTTCCGCTATGCCGCAGGTGGATTCCGCGATTTCACCCGTATCGCCTCGTCGGATCCGGCCATGTGGCGGGACATCTGTCTGTCCAACCGGGAGGCGATTCTGGACATTCTGACCCGGTTCCGGGAGGCGTTGGAGGTGTTGACCCAACGGGTGCGGGATGGCGACCGGGACGGGTTGTACGGGGCGTTTGCCCGTTCCAAGCGTACCCGCGACGGCATCATCCTGGCGCATAAGAAGGCGGATCAGGGATGATGGAGATGATACCAGTGAAATCCATGTTGATTGCCCACCCGGGCGGGCCGTTGCGCGGGGAGATTGAGCTTCCTGGAGACAAATCGATCTCCCATCGGGCCGTGATCTTCGGTGCCCTGGCCGATGGGGAGAGCGTGATTCATCATCTTCTGGAAGGAGAGGATGTCTTGCGCACGGTGGCTGCCTTTCAGGCCATGGGGGTGGCGGCCCGGCGTACCGATGCCGGGGTGTGGCATCTGCGCGGGGTGGGACTGGAAGGGTTGAGCGAACCTGAAGATGTCCTGGATATGGGCAACTCCGGAACCGGCATGCGGCTGTTGGCCGGATTGCTGGCCGGACAACCCTTTTTTTCGGTTCTGACCGGGGACGAGAGTCTGCGCAGCCGTCCCATGGGTCGGGTGGCCATACCCCTGGCACGCATGGGTGCCCGCATCCTGGGACGAAACCAGAACCGTTATGCCCCCCTGGCCATCCAGGGCACGGAATTGACCGGCATCGAATATGTCAGTCCCGTGGCCTCGGCCCAGGTCAAGACCGCATTGCTGCTGGCTGGTCTGAATGCTGCCGGGCGCACGGTGGTGAGCGAACCGGCTCTCTCCCGTGACCATACGGAACGGATGCTGGCAGCGTATGGGGTGGGGCTGGAGCGTCACGGTCTGACTGTGGCCGTGACCGGTGGTGCGCGTCTGCGTGGCGTGGCGTTGACCGTGCCCGGTGACATCTCCAGCGCCGCATTTCCCATGGTGGCCGCCTTGCTGGTGCCGGATTCGGATGTCACTTTGCGTGGCGTGGGGATCAATCCAACCCGTACCGGTCTTCTGGATCTCCTGCTCATGATGGGT
This sequence comes from Magnetococcales bacterium, assembly GCA_011089965.1. Taxonomy (GTDB): domain Bacteria; phylum Pseudomonadota; class Magnetococcia; order Magnetococcales; family Magnetaquicoccaceae; genus Magnetaquiglobus. The sequence goes on along the minus strand of JAANAU010000006.1, from coordinate 31,224 downwards.
GCGGATATCACCCTGGAGAATCAACGGGATGACGGGGGCGAACCCGTGGCGGATCTGCGCGTGCGCCATTCGCGTCTCCACGGCATTCAGGTGCCTCCCGAGGTGGTGCCCCGCGCCATCGACGAGTTTCCGGTGTTTGCTTTGGCTGCTGCCTGTGCGGTCGGGGAGACCGTGGTCACCGGAGCGGAAGAGCTGCGCGTCAAAGAGAGTGATCGCATCCAGGCCATTGCCCAGGGGTTGGGACGCCAGGGTGCGGATATTGAAGAGTTGCCGGATGGCATGCGGATCCGTGGCAACCCGGGGGGATTGGCCGGGGGTGCCCGGGCCGAAGCCTACGGGGATCACCGCATTGCCATGACCCTGATGGTGGCGGGTCTGGCTGCACGGCGTGCCGTGACCGTGACCGGACGGGCCAATGTGGAGACCTCTTTCCCTGGGTTTGGCACCACCATGGCCACCTTGGGCGGACGGATCGAACAACGCACAGAAGAGTGATGACGATCATGGAAGCCGTTGTTCCCAAAGGGGAGAGAATCGTTGTGGCCGTGGATGGTCCGGCTGGGGCCGGCAAGGGTGCGGTCTGCCGGAGTGCGGCAGCCCGGTTTGGTTTGAGCTATCTGGAGACCGGAGCACTCTATCGGGCTGTTGGATTGATCGCCACACGCACGGGCCTGACCGGAACTTTGGAGCTGGCCCGGATCGCTGCCACCATGCCCTTTGCCTATCGTGCCCTGGGTGCCGGGTGTTATGCCGCTTTCCTGGGCGAGGAAGAGGTCACATTGGCTTTGCGGGCCGAAGAGGTGGGGCAGGCGGCCTCCCGGGTTGCGGCCCTGTCCGAGGTGCGTGCCGCACTGTTGGGGTTCCAGCGGCGCTATGGTGCCGGAACCGATCTGATTCTCGATGGCCGCGATGTGGGCACCCAGGTGTGGCCGGATGCGGATTTGAAGATTTTTCTGACCGCCTCTTTGGAAGAACGGGCACGACGCCGTGCTCTGGAGTTGCAAGAGCGGGGAGAAGCTGTTAATTTGACTGAATTGATCGCGCGCATGGCCGAACGGGATGCCCGCGATGCCGGACGTGCCCATGCCCCCATGGCCGCTGCACCCGGTGCCGTGGTCGTGGATACGACGGCCATGACTTTGGCCGAGAGTTGTCAGGCCGTGATCGACCGGATCGCGCGGCTGATGCGTCGTTCCTGAATGCATGTATGAAATACCCGGCGGAGGGATCCAAAGGGATTTGTGTGGGGTGTTGACCCCTCAACCATTAACCGAGGTGCTGGTCCCGTGGCTTCTGAATCATTGAATCTGGACTTTGAATTTGAGGATGAAGATTTTGGCGCGTTGTTGGAGGAGTCGTTTGGCAAGGGTGTGGGCAAAGAGGGCCAGGTCATCACCGGAACCATCATCCAACGCGAAGGTGAAGAGTTTGTCATCGATGTGGGTCTGAAGTCGGAAGGACGTCTGCATGTCAAGGAGTTCTTCAACGCGGATGGCACACTGACCCTGGCGGTCGGCGACAAGGTGGATGTGTTCGTGGAGCGCTGCGAAGACCAGAATGGTCAGGCTGTGCTGTCGCGTGAGAAGGCCAAACGGGAAGAGGCCTGGATTGCCCTGGAAAAGGCTTTCAACGAAAGTGCGGTGGTGCGTGGTCGCATCATGGGCAAGGTCAAGGGCGGTTACACGGTGGATATCAATGGATTGGCCGCTTTCCTGCCTGGTTCGCAGGTGGATGTGCGTCCGGTTCACGACATCACCCGTCTGCAAGACGAAGAGCAGCCCTTTGAGATTCTGAAAATGGATCGTCGGCGCGGCAACATCGTGGTCTCGCGGCGTTCGGTCATTGAAAAGCAGCGCGAAAGCGCCCGTACCGCCCTGCTGGAGACCTTGCACGAAGGGATGATCCTGGATGGCGTGGTCAAAAACATCACGGATTACGGTGCGTTCGTGGATCTGGGGGGGTTGGATGGTCTGCTGCACATCACCGACATGTCCTGGAAGCGGGTCAAACATCCGTCGAGCGTGGTCACGGTGGGCGATACCGTTGGGGTGCAGGTGATCAAGTTCAACTCCGAGACCCAGCGTATCTCTTTGGGTATCAAACAGTTGCAGACCGACCCATGGGAGGGGATCGGTGCCAAGTATCCGGCAGGTGCCCGTTTCAAGGGGGTGGTGACCAACATCACCGATTATGGTGCCTTTGTGGAGCTGGAAGCGGGTGTCGAGGGGTTGGCTCATGTGTCGGAGCTGGCCTGGACCAAGAAGAATCTGCATCCGTCCAAGGTTTTGAATGTGGGCCAGGAGGTGGAGGTGATGGTGCTCGATGTGGATGCCGAGCGTCGTCGCATCTCGTTGGGCGTCAAGCAGTGTTTGGAAAATCCGTGGCAGACCTTTGCCGAGAGGTATCCGGTGGGCACTGCGGTACGTGGCGAGATCAAGAACATCACGGAATTCGGACTGTTTGTCGGTTTGGATGGGGATATCGACGGACTGGTCCATTTGTCGGATGTGACTTGGGATCCCAATCCTCCGGAAGATCTGCTCAAGAGCTATCAGCGCGGTCAGGAGGTTGAGGCCGTGGTGTTGTCGCTGGATCCGGAGAAGGAGCGCATCTCTTTGGGTCTGAAGCAGGCCACGCCGGATGCCTGGACCCAGTGGGCCGATGCCCATGCCAAAGGGGAGTCTGTGACCGGGGTGATCAAAGAGGTGAGCCAGGCGGGTGTTGTGATGCAGCTGGCGGATGAGATCGAGGGCTTTTTGCGGAAATCCGAGTATTCACGGGATGACCGGGATGGTGTGGATTTCAAGGTCGGGGGCGAAGTGACTGCGCAGGTGATCCAGGTGGATCGTCAGAAACGCAAGGTCATGCTCTCCATCAAGTCCATGGAGATCAGTCAGGAGCGGCAGAGCATCAAGGAGTACACGTCGGATCCGGGTAGTGCCACCAGCAGCCTGGGCGAGGCTTTGAGCCAGGCTTTGGAAAGACAGACCGGTGATCTGGGAAAACGGTAACGCAGCTCCGTACGTCATATAGAGGTGTCTCATGACCAAATCATCCTTGATCAGTGCCATAGCCGCCAAGATGGAGCTTTCCCGCAGGGAGGCGGAAGTGGCGGTCAACACGGTATTTGATACCATCAGTGCCTCCCTGGATCGGGGAGATCGGGTGGAGCTGCGCGGGTTTGGCAGTTTTGGTGTCAAGCAGCGGCGTTCCCGGGACGGACGCAACCCCAAGACCGGCGATCATGTTCTGGTGGATGCCAAGCGGGTGTTGTTTTTCAAGGCGGGCAAAGAGCTGCGGCGGCGGGTGGATGTGTGATTGACAAGGCATGGCGCGGATTTCAGCAGGTGAGATCCGCGCCATGCGGTATGGAGGTTTGGCCCTGGATTCAGGGCAACTGGCAGGAGACCGGCAGCGGTCTTTTAGGGATTTTATTTCATTTTTGGGTAGTGTGACGGTCTGAGATGCACGCCTGGATGCGTCTGATCGGAGCGGTCCTGTTGGGGATCGTGGCGATTTTGTTTGCCAACGGCAATCAGGCCGAGGTGGCGGTGACCTTTCCCGGGGGGTGGTTCCTGGTGGAGGTTCCGTTGTTTGTTGTGGTTTTCATTCCTTTATTGTTGGGATTTCTGCTTGGTGTCACTTCTGGTTGGCCTGGCGGGGTGCGGCCTTATTGGAATATGCAATCCCTGCGTGATCGCAATCAGGCACTGGAGCGGGAAGTGACCAATCTGCGTACTCTCCCCTTGATCAATGATTTGTGAAGCGAGGGGCTTTTGAATGGAGTTTCCTCATCTGGTGGGATGGGCGGCATTGGCCGTCACCTTGGGTGCGTTCATCTTTGGGGCGGGTCGCCGTTTGGGACGGGAAGAGAGTGCGCAACGGCGACGGGAAGCGCCTGGTCAAGAGTCGGCGCTCTATTTGCGTGGTTTGAATTTTCTTCTGGCCGATGAGCCGGACAAGGCGATTGAGGAGTTTGTCAAGTTTGTACGGCTCAACTCGGAGACGGTGGAGATTCATCTCTCTCTGGGCAAGCTGTTCCGGGCGCGTGGTGAGGTGGGGCGTGCCATACGGATTCATCAAACGCTCATTGCCCGTCCCAACCTTTCGGATGAGCATCGCATTGCGGCCTTGCATGCCCTGGCTGAGGATTTCCGGCAGGGAGGATTTGTGGATCGGGCGGTGGAAGCCTATCGGCAGGTCTTGACGGTTGATCCGGATCATCGGGCTGCCTTGGCGGGTTTGCAGGCCATGCATGAGAACGAAGGGCGTTGGGACATGGCTTTGGAGATCCTGAAACGGCTGGAGACGGTCACCGGCAGTGGGGATCCCCGTCGCGAGGCCCATATTCGGGTGCGGATGGGTTTGGAGCGGCAGCAATCCGCCTCTGCCGGTGTGGGGGATGGGGAGGCGATGGAGCAGTTTCGTGCGGCCATTCGGGTTTTTCCGGGGTGTGTGGAGGCGCGTCGTTTGTTGGGAGAGGCGTTGTTGGCCATGGGGCGGGCTGGCGAGGCCATCGACATTCTGGAAGCCCTCAAAAGTACCCGACCCAGCCATTTTTTTCTGTTGATGGATCCGTTGCGGCGCGCTTATGGGCAGATTGGGGATGAAGAGGGTTTTTTTCGTTTTTTGAACGATTCGATTTTGGTATTGGCTGCTTCTGCCCGATTGGTGATTGATTGTGCGGCGTTGTTGGAGCAGCGCGGGCGGGTGGATGCGGCTTTGGAGTTGTTGCGGCTGGGGATTTCCCGTCATCCTCGTTCCTTGTCGGTGGTGGTGCCTTGGATTATCCTGATGGCGCGCAGCGACCGGGTGGGTGAGGCATTGGAGATTGCCCGACGGCGCATCGAGGAGCAACTGGCGATGCAACCCGCTTTTCAGTGTGGGCGTTGCGGTTTCAAGTCACAGGATATTTATTGGAAATGTCCCCAGTGTCACCAGTGGGACACCATGGAACCATTATGAGGCAAGGGGTGTGACGATGCGGATCTGGGTGGCGGCAGACCATGGGGCCTGGGATTTGAAAGAGGAGTTGGTGGTGTGGATTCGCGAGCGGCATGCGGTGGAGGTGGTGGATCTTGGGGTGCATTCGGGTGAGGCGGTTGATTATCCGGATCTGGCGGATGAGGTGTGTCGTCATTTGGTGGCCGGGGGGTCGATGGATCGGGGGATTTTGTTGTGTGGCACCGGGTTGGGTATGAGCATTGCTGCCAATCGTTGGGCCGGGGTGCGTGCCGGGTTGTGTCATGACGAGTACACGGCGCGCATGGCGCGTCAGCACAATGATGCGAATGTTTTGGTGATGGGGGGGCGGGTGACGGGTGTGGCGGTGGCGCGTGCCATTGTGGATGTTTGGTTGCAGGAGTCGTTTGAGGGAGGGCGGCATCAGCGTCGGCTGGACAAGTTGGAATATTATGCGCGCACCAGGGATGTTCCGCATTAAAGGATTGAAAGAAAAGAGGGGGTCTGGGGGATTCATCCCCCAGGGTTTTGCCTTTTAAACAAATCATTTTATTAATTTTTTCTTTTTTCATTTTCTTTTTTCATTCTTCTTTTTTCTCTTTTCTTCCTTTTTTGATTCTCCAATAAGCACCAAAAGGACCGTGTCAACCATGATCGATGTATTGCAATCGGTGGATCCCGAGATATTTCAGGCCATGCGTTCTGAGCTGGGACGGCAGCGTAATCAAATCGAATTGATCGCTTCGGAAAATATTGTCAGTCGTGCAGTTCTGGAGGCCCAGGGAAGCGTTTTGACCAATAAATATGCCGAAGGCTATCCCCATAAACGTTACTACGGGGGGTGCGCCTTTGTGGATCAGGCCGAGGATCTGGCCATCGAGCGGGCCAAACGGTTGTTCGGCTGTGAATATGTCAATGTGCAACCCCATTCCGGATCCCAGGCGAACATGGCGGCGCTGTTGGCCTTGATGGAACCCGGAGAGCTGCTGTTGGGGATGTCACTGGCCCATGGGGGTCATCTGACCCATGGGGCAGCTCCGAACTTTTCCGGACAGCTGTTTCGCTCTGTGCAGTATGGCCTGGACCCGGCCACGGAGCGCATCGATTATGATCGTCTGGAAGCATTGGCCCGGGAACATCGGCCCAAAGTGATCATTGCCGGGGCGTCGGCGTACAGCCGGGTGATCGACTTTGCCCGGTTCAGAGAGATTTGTGACGGATGTGGGGCAGCGTTGCTGGTGGATATGGCCCACTTTGCCGGACTGGTGGCTGTGGACGAACATCCGGATCCCATGCCGTATGCGGATGTCGTGACCACCACGACCCACAAGACCTTGCGTGGCCCCAGAGGCGGGATGATCCTGACCAATCGGGAGGATCTGGCCAAAAAGATCAACTCGAAGATCTTTCCCGGGATTCAGGGTGGCCCGTTGATGCATGTGATCGCAGCCAAGGCCGTGGCCTTTGGCGAGGCCTTGCGTCCCGAGTATCGACAATATATCCAGCAGGTGCGTGCCAATGCCCATGTGCTGGCTGCCACCCTGGTGGCCGGAGGGTTGCGGATCGTGTCGGGCGGGACCGACAATCATCTGATGTTGGTGGATCTGACCTCGCGCAACATCACTGGCAAGGATACGGAAAAGGCGCTGGAACGGTCCGGTCTGACCTGCAACAAGAATGCCATCCCCAACGATCCCCGTTCACCATTCGTCACCTCCGGGATTCGTCTGGGCACTCCGGCCTCGACCACGCGCGGCTTTGGAGCCGAAGAGTTCACAGCCATCGGCAAGTGGATCGTGCGGGTGGTGGATGGGTTGTCCGTCCATCCGGACGGAGATGCCGAGGTGGAAGCCGAGGTGCGTCACGGTGTGACCGGGTTGTGTCACCGTTTTCCGGTGTATCCCGAGATGGGGTGAGCCGTTGCCCGGTCACCCGCTATCGCGGCATATGCCGTTTATTGGGCGTCAGATCAAGCCGGGTGCGGTTTGGGAACCCTTGTGAACCATGATCGTCGCTACATGGCCCTGGCCCTGCGTCTGGCTGCGCGGGCCACAGGGCGGACCCGGCCCAATCCGGTTGTGGGCTGCGTGATCGTGCGTGACGAAGAGATCGTGGGTCAAGGGTATCACCCGTATGCCGGTGCCGCGCACGCTGAAGTGTTTGCCCTCCAGGAGGCCGGGGAACGGGCAGAGGGATCCACGGTCTATGTGAATCTGGAACCCTGCGCGCATCACGGTCGCACCCCGCCATGCGCCGATGCCTTGATCCGTGCCCGGGTCAGGCGGGTGGTGGTCGCGATGATCGATCCCAATTTCCAGGTGGCCGGACGCGGGGTGGAACGGTTGCGCAACGCCGGTATCGAGGTGACGGTCGGCGTGCGGGCCGAAGAGGCACGAGAGCTGAACCGTCCATTCGTGATCTGGATCGAGCAGGAACGCCCCATGATCACCTTGAAGCTGGCCGCCTCCCTGGATGGCAAGACCGCCACCCGTACCGGCGAGAGCCAATGGATCACTGGCCCGGCAGCCCGTGCCCGGGTGCAACGGATGCGCGATCAACATGATGCGGTGTTGGTGGGCATCGGGACCATACTGGCCGATGACCCGCGTTTGAATTGCCGCATGCCTGGCGGACGGGATCCGGTACGCATCGTGGTCGATTCCCGTTTGCGCATTCCCGAGCAGGCCCGGGTGTTTGATTCGTCGGTGGAGTCGCCATTGTGGATCGCCACAGGCCGTGGGGCCAATTTTGCCCGCGCCGAAGCCTTGGGTGCCCGCCCGAACGTGCGGGTGATCCCTTGCCGCGAAACGGCAGATGGCCGGGTCAATCTGAACGATCTGATGGTGCGACTCGGCGAAATGGATCTGACCAGTGTATTGTGCGAAGCAGGCGGAGTTCTGACCGGGGCGCTTTTGGAAGCCGGACTGGCAGACCGGTTGGCGCTGTTTCTGGCCCCCAAGTTGATCGGCGGTCACGACTCCCGGGGGTTGCTGGAAAATATCGGGATCGGCTCGTTGGCCGATGCCCAGCGTCTGGTCAACATGCGGGTCACCCAGGTGGGAGAGGATCTGTTGATCGAAGGGGATTTCGAGGCGTCGCGATGTTTACTGGCCTGATCGAAGAGGTGGGGGTGATTCGCGCCGTGGAACGTTCGGCTGCCGAGTGGGTGTTGCGGGTGGGGAGTGGCTTTGCCGGGGTGCGACTGGGGGATTCGATAGCCGTCTCCGGGGTGTGCCTGACGGTTGTGGAGCAGATGCCCGCATCCGGTTTTGCGGTCGAGATCTCTGAGACCACCCTGGCAGTGACCACACTCAGGAACTTGCAGGTCGGTGCCCGTGTCAATCTGGAACGTGCCCTGGCGTTTGGCGGGCGGCTGGATGGCCATCTGGTGCAAGGACATGTGGATGCCGTGGGCTTTGTGGAACGGATCTCTCATAAAGGGCGTTCCCTGGAAACATGGTTCCGTGTGCCTGGAGAGATTGGGCGCTATATTATCCCGAAAGGCTCGATTGCCGTGGATGGGGTGAGCCTGACCGTCAATGCCGTGGTCGATGCCGGAGAAGAGACCCGCTTTGCCATCAATCTGATTCCCCATACCCGGCACAAGACCACCCTGTCGGCCTTGACTCCGGGTATGGAGGTGAATGTGGAAAGCGATCTGTTGGGGCGGTATGTGGAGCGGTTGTTGACCCGTGGCCCGGCCTGTGCTCCGACACGGGCTGGCCGCGGGTTGGATGAGGTCTATTTACGTTCGCAAGGCTTTTGAACATGACGTTGCGCTTTGATTCGATTGAAGAGGTGTTGGAGGAGTTCCGTCAGGGCCGCATGGTGATCCTGGTGGATGATGAGGATCGGGAAAACGAAGGGGATTTTGTCATTCCCGCCGAACACGCCACGGCCGAGGCGGTCAACTTCATGGCCATGCATGGCCGTGGGCTGATCTGTCTGGCCCTGACCGGCGAACGGGTGCGGCAGCTGCAACTCCCGTTGATGGTGGCAGACAACAATGCCCAATACAAAACGGCCTTTACCGTCTCCATCGAGGCCAAAACCGGTGTGACCACCGGGATTTCGGCCCAGGATCGGGCGCGGACCATTGCCGTGGCCATTGCCGATGAGGCTTCGCCTTGCGATCTGGTGCGGCCTGGACATGTCTTTCCCCTGGTGGCGCGGGAAGGCGGGGTGCTGGTGCGTGCCGGTCATACCGAGGCATCGGTGGATCTGGCCCGTCTGGCTGGCATGAAGTCGGCAGCCGTGATCTGCGAAATCCTCAAAGAGGATGGCACCATGGCGCGCGTGCCTGATCTGATGGAACTGGCCCGGCGCAAACAGTTGAAGATCGCCACCATTGCCGATCTGATCTCCTTCCGCACCTCCCATGAGCAACTGGTCCGGCGTCAGGTGGAGACCCGTCTGCCGACAGATTTTGGCGGGGAGTGGCGCCTGGTTGTCTTTGCCAACCAGGTGGATGATTTTCTGCATGTGGCCCTGGTCAAAGGGGAGATCAATCCGGATGAGCCGGTGTTGGTGCGGGTCCATTCCGAGTGTCTGACCGGTGACGTGTTTGGCAGCCAGCGGTGTGATTGTCGCAGCCAGCTCCATGCAGCCATGCGTCAGATCGGAGAGGAGGGACGCGGCGTGTTGTTGTATCTGCGTCAGGAGGGACGTGGCATTGGTCTGGTCAACAAGATGCACGCCTATAATTTGCAGGATCAGGGACGCGATACCGTGGAGGCCAACCTGGAGTTGGGTTTCCCGCCGGATCTGCGGGATTATGGCATCGGCGCCCAGATCCTCAAGGATCTTGGGGTGCGGCGCATGCGGATTTTGACCAATAATCCAAAGAAAATCATTGGTCTGGAAGGGTATGGGATGGAGGTGATCGAGCGTGTTCCGATTGAAATTCCCGCCCGTTCCTGCAATGCGGCCTATCTGGAGGTGAAACAGCATAAAATGGGTCACCTGCTGCAACAGTTCGCCCATGCGGCGCCCAATCGTTCGTGATCAGGGAGTTTGGTCGTTATGTCTACCGAGTTGTACACCCTTGAAGGGAATCTCCTTGCCCAGGGAAAACGTTTTGCCATCATTGTGGCGCGTTTCAACAGTTTCATTACCGAGCGGTTGTTGGAAGGGGCTGTGGATGGCCTGGTGCGTCACGGGGCGGAACGGGATGCCATCACGGTGGTTCGGGTGCCTGGCGCTTTTGAGATCCCGATGGCTGCCCAAAAGGTGGCGCGCAGCGGTCATTATGCCGGTGTGTTGTGCCTTGGGGCCGTGATTCGGGGTTCGACCCCGCATTTTGACTATGTCTCTGCCGAGGTGAGCAAAGGGGTGGCATCCGTGGCCTTGGAGAGCGGAGTGCCGGTTGGTTTTGGGGTTTTGACCACCGACACCCTGGAACAGGCGATTGAACGGGCTGGCTCCAAGGCCGGCAACAAAGGGTGGGAGACCGCCTTGAGCGTGATTGAAATGGTCAATCTCTTTGAGAAGTTGGAATCCTGATCCCATGAATTCATTGTCCAGACCCATGCCGAGCCGTCGTGCCCAGGCCTCTTCTGCCGGTGCCGAGATGGATGCGGCGCATGACCCTGGCACACCACCATTGCGCAGTCGTCACAAGGCGCGGGAGTTGGCTTTGTTGGCCATGTATCAGTGTGACATCTCCGGCGATGGCATGCAGCGTGCGGTCGGGCAGTTGTGCGAAGACAATGCCGATGGCCGGGCGGATCTGGATTATTTCCAGAAGGTGGCTTCCGGGGCCTGGAGTCGGTTGGAGGAGTTGGATCGCTGGATTGCCGTCGGAGCCAAAAACTGGTCTTTGGCCCGGATCTCCACCATTGATCGCAACATCCTGCGCCAGGGGATCTACGAGTTGCTGGCAGAACCGGATCTGCCGGTTCCGGTGGTGATCCATGAAGCGATTGAGTTGTCCAAACGGTATGGCGGGGATGGATCGGGATCGTTTGTCAATGGGGTGATGGATAACGTGGCGGGTCAGATCCGTGGAACCAGGAGATCTGCGACAGGAGGTGCCGAATGAAAGAGTCCATGGCAACCGTGGCCGATTTGGGTGAGTTTGCGGTCATTCGTGATTTTTTTGCTCCACTGCATGAGACCAATGCGCCGGGGATGGTTGTCGGCATTGGCGATGATGCTGCGGTTCTGGCAGTGCCACGGACGCAACAACTGTTGGCCACTGTGGACGCTTTGGTGGAAGGTGTCCATTTTTCCGGCACGGACGATCCGTTTCGGATTGGCCAGAAGGCGTTGCGGGTCAATTTGTCGGACATTGCGGCCATGGGCGGGTTGCCGACCTGGTATTTGTTGTCGTTGGGATTGCCTGCGGCCACTTCGACAGCCTGGTTGGCCGAGTTTGTCCGGGGGTTGCAGGTGACCGGTGCAGAGTTTGGGGTGCGGATTGCGGGAGGCAATATCACGGCTTCGTCTGCGGGTTGTTCCATTCATGTGACCATGTTTGGTCAGGTGGGTCAGGGGCGTGCTTTGACCCGTTCCGGTGCCCAGGTGGGGGATCGGATTCTGGTGACTGGCACCATTGGGGATGCTGCTTTGGGTTTGGCAGTGCGTCAGGGGCGGTTGCAGGCAGTGGATGAGGCAGACCGGTTGTATCTGGAGGGGCGTTTGGATCTGCCGGAGGCGCGCATTGCCATGGGCTTGGCCGTATCGGATGCGGCTGTCGTGCATGCGGCCATGGATATATCCGATGGTCTGGTGGCGGATCTTGGTCATTTGTGTCAGGCAGGCGGGGTGGGTGCGCAGGTGGATGTGGAGAAGTTGCCTTTGTCGGCAGCGGCCCGTCGCATGGTGGAACGGGATCCGGAGTTGTGGCCCTTGTTGTTGACGGGTGGTGAGGATTACGAACTGCTGGTTACGGCCACGGAAGGGGCGTTGGAGATTCTGGAGACCCTGGCCCGTCAGACCGGAGTGCCTTGGACCGAAATTGGTGTGATCACTTCTGCTGCGGAGATTGAGATCCGGCAACAGGGGCAGCCCATGTCATTGCCGCAGAAGGGATGGCGTCATTTTTGATCAGGATGCAAAAGGGGTTAACGAGCGGGCCGCCCCAACATCCGTTGCAGCCAGCGGGTCCAGGTCAACCATCTGGAACGCCAGAAAACCCACGGGTCTGCTGGTGGATAACCGGGCTGCACCGGAGCAGGCGCGCCGCTGTCACACAGACGACATAACGCCATCTCCCGATCCTTGACCAACAGATGGGATCGGTACTCTTGCAGGAGCGGGGCATTCCAAACTTCGGCCATGGTCTGGATGCGCAGATCCCCCACCACGACCTCATATTTCCAATCCATATTGCATAATAATACTTGTCCAAGATAGTTGATGTGCATGCGCGCAAAAGGACGGTCGCATCCCAGTTTCAAGGGCAATGCCACCGGATCCGGGCGCTGGTGCTCCACATGACCTGCCCAGTTCTTCAAGGAGAAACCTGTACCGAAAAAGGCCCGTACCCGTACGACCCGCCACTGGGGTTTGGGAAGCGTGGGGTTGTGACGCCACAGATTCCAATACCAGATCGGTCCGGAAGCCGGACGCAGTCCCAATACCCCACGGTTCAACCTCTGAAACTGCTCTGGCGAGTCGTAACAGTTGATCAGGATTTCGTTGAGACCATGGTCAAACAACCATCCAAGCCGTTCGATGTTTTTCAACGCATCCCCATTGCTCTCCATGCGAATGAAAGCACGGGGGAGACGGGTGCGGAACTGTTGAACGATTTCCAGGATTTTTTTATGCATCAGCGGTTCACACATCAGATGCAACCCGATGGTGCCTGCAAAGGAGACGGATTCCAATTGGACCATGATCCGCTCCACCATCTCCAGGGTCATCCCTTCCTTGGGGGTCGGAAAGGTTCCGGAAGGACAGAAATGGCAACTCCGGTTGCACCAGGAGGCGATCTGGATCTCCACCTGTTCCAGTTTGGTCCAGTCCATCTGTACGGCAGGCGTTGTCATCGTTTCAGAATGCACCATTGAGAAACGGATTGTTGCGTCGTTCGCGACCCAGGGTCGTGGACGGACCATGACCGGGATGACAATGCACACCGTCCCCCAAAGGCAGAAGCCGTTCGTGAATGGAATCGATCAACTGTTGATGATCGCCACCCGGCAGATCGGTGCGGCCAATGGATCCGGCAAACAGGGTGTCCCCAACCACCAGATCATCCCCGCAGCGCAGACAAACCCCGCCCGGAGTATGCCCAGGGGTGTGAATCACCTGCAATGTCAATCCGGCAATGGACAACAATGCACCATCCACGATCTCCTGATCAATGGTGGGCACGGGTCCAAACGGCAATCCCCATGTGGCTGCATGACGGGCGGAATTCTGCACCAGAAACCGATCCGCACCATGAATCCAAAAAACGGCACCCGTCAACCGTTTCAGTTCTGCCACCCCGCCGATGTGGTCGAAATGGCCGTGCGTGCAGACGATATGGGTCAGTTTCAGTTTCAAGGCCTGCAAGCGGGTCAGAATCCGCGTGACATCGCCGCCCGGATCCACCACCAATGCCTCACCCGTGGTTGGATCGCCCATGATCTGACAATTGACCTGTAGCGGGCCGGTTTCCAGAATTTCATGTACACGTGTCATGTTTCAAGCTCCTTGTGTCAGCAATCCGGCCATGGCCGGACTCAATCCCTCCCGCATCATGGCCCGATAGCCCTTTTCGAGCAGCTCGGACTCCAAGGCGAGCATGGCCTCGACCGCCAGTTCATAGGCGTCGTAAGGGGTCTGGCGCAGGGTTCCGGGGGATCCGAAACGACCCCACTCGCGGATCACATGCCAGCGACCCAACAAATCACGTTGAATCTGAAGAGAATAATAAAGCACTACCCCGGTCAGGGGATTGGGCCGTTGCAGATAAACTTTCATGAACAGGTCAGACAAGAATCCGTCAGCAGAAGGGTTGCCTGGGCGCAGATGATCCACCCGCATGGTTGATTTTTTTTTCAAGATCGCCTATTGTCTAACAAATGGCTCTCCTTTGAAAGATGCAACAAGCAGATGTGGATCATTTCCCGTTCACTGGTCAATAAAATCTTTGCCCATGCCCAAAGATCGCTGCCGCGCGAGTGCGTGGGGGTGCTGGCCGGACAGGGGCGGGAAGCTGTTTCCTGGCATCCGTTGACCAATATTGCCCAGGGGGAGACCACCTTTCTGGCGGATCCGACCGAGCAGATCCAACTCTTCAAAAAATTGCGTGCCCAGGATCTGGATGTGGTGGCCATCTATCACAGTCACCCCAAAGGAGCGGCATTTCCATCCCCTTTGGATCAGGAGTGGATCGCCTACCCGGAAGCATTGATGCTGATCGTGGGTATGGAGACCGAGGGGCGGTTGGAGATGAACGGTTTTATCCATTCTGCCGGAGTTGTCAAACAGCAGGAGATCACGATTCGTGAGTGATGGTGTCGGTAAGCCCTCGTGGCGGAACAGGTAGACGCATCGGACTTAAAATCCGCTGACCGCAAGGTCGTCCCGGTTCGATTCCGGGCGTGGGCACCAAATCAGAGTTTCAGGACGTTCCAGGAAGTACACAAACCCCGCAAGAATCAAGGCTTGCGGGGTTTTTTGTGTGCGGGGAAACACGGTATACGTGTGTTTCAATCCGCACCCGGCCCGGAGGCCGGGTGAGACATCGATCCCACAGGAAATTTGGAGATTGCAAGAACTGTTTTAATCCGCACCCGGCCCGGAGGCCGGGTGAGACTCACGGAGCAGGAGTCCTTGCCGGTGATGTTGTGCGTTTCAATCCGCACCCGGCCCGGAGGCCGGGTGAGACCCCCTCCGGCATCCGGCGGGGCCACCCCAACCGAAAGTTTCAATCCGCACCCGGCCCGGAGGCCGGGTGAGACCCGAACATGTGAACTGCCGCACATGCGCACATAGGTTTCAATCCGCACCCGGCCCGGAGGCCGGGTGAGACAATAATATCCGGAGACGTTCAGCCTCTTGTGTGGGTTTCAATCCGCACCCGGCCCGGAGGCCGGGTGAGACGGGGTTGCCCGGCGTGGACAGGAGGCATTCAAATGTTTCAATCCGCACCCGGCCCGAAGGCCGGGTGAGACACCAGGAGACTGGCAATGGCGTCCGAAGCTTGAGAGTTTCAATCCGCACCCGGCCCGGAGGCCGGGTGAGACTCGGCCTTCAGCCCGAATTGTCCCATGATCATGGTGTTTCAATCCGCACCCGGCCCGGAGGCCGGGTGAGACGCAGGCATGCAGCAGATATAAATGAATGCATTCCAAGTTTCAATCCGCACCCGGCCCGGAGGCCGGGTGAGACGGCTGCTTTCAGCCCAGATCGTGCAGCAGGCCAGCCAGTCCCGCCTCTTTTTCCCAGGGCAGACCATGGGCAAAGCTTGTGGCCAATGCAGCCACGGCGCGCAGATGATCGGGCAATGGATGCCATTGATTCCAAGGATTGCCGCTGTGTGCATGGTATCGGGTTGGGTTGGTTGTATTCATTTATTATATAATATATTAAGAAATTGTTAGGTGATATTTCTGGTGACAATAGAGCCATTCATCCGGTTTGTCAATCTTCTTTAATGTAACTGATTTTCAAAAAATCATGAATATGCCTGGAATAAATTCACTGGATAATACAACCAATCAGGTGGCCGGATGGCGATTTGAGCGTCCCAGCCCTGGTGGGAACAGGTGGATTGGGGCACAATGGGGCAGGTTTGCGTATAAAACACCAGGTGCGTGACAGAAGGGGGTTTGACTGTGGAAGGGATGCCCGAATCCAATCGGTTTTGTCAGCAATTGGCAGCCACGGCCTTGCGTGGTGAACAGATCAACCGGGATCAGGCATTGCGGGTTTTGACCGATCCGGAGCTGCCGTTGTTGCCGCTGCTGGATGCGGCCTTGCAGGTGCGCCGCCACCATTTTGGGTTGGGGGTGCGGGTGCATATCCTGAACAATGTGCAAAACGGGCTGTGTCCCGAGGATTGCAACTACTGCGCGCAATCGACCAGCAGTTCGGGTGCGGTCCCGGTCTATCGCATGAAGTCGGATGAGACCATCCTCGAGGAGGCGCGTCGGGCATATGATTCCGGGGCCTATCGTTATTGTCTGGTACTCTCCGGGCGTGGTCCGGGTGAGGAGCGGATGGAACATCTGGCCGCTCTGGTGCAGCGATTGAAAGCGACCTTGCCCATGGAGGTGTGTCTGTCGGCAGGGTTCATCGATTCCGGACAGGCTGCCCGTTTGAAACAGGCCGGACTGGACCGGTACAATCACAATCTCAACACCTCCGAGTCCCGTTACGGCACCATCTGTCACACCCACACCTATGCCGACCGGGTGGCCACTCTGGATGCTGCGCGCAGCGTCGGTCTGGAGGTGTGCAGCGGTCTGATCATCGGCATGGGGGAAGGGCCGGAGGAGATCGTGGAAGTGGCGTTGACCCTGAACCGTCTGGATGCCCGTTCGATTCCGGTCAATTTCTATGTCCATGCCCCGGGTGCGGCGTTGGGCGAGCAGCGGCGTCTGACCCCGGAAGCCTGTTTGCGGGCCTTGTGTCTGTTCCGGTTTTTGAATCCGTCGGCTGAGGTGCGGGCTGCGGGCGGACGTGAGGTCAATCTGCGCTCTCTGGAGGCATTGGCCCTCTATCCGGCCAATTCGCTGTTTGCCGAGGGGTATCTCAATACCGGAGGCCATGGGGCGGACAAAACCATCCAGATGATCCAGGATGCCGGTTTTACCGTGGAACGGATCGATGAGCATGAGTGATCGGAAGAAGGGGCTGTTTGTCACCGGCACCGATACCGGCGTGGGCAAGAGCGTGGCAGCGGCCTGGCTGGTGCGTGCGTTGCAGGGGTGCTACTGGAAGCCGGTGCAGTCCGGGTTGACGGAAGAGAGCGACAGTGCTGTGGTGCAACGGTTGTCCGGAGTGGCGGCAGCAGCGATTCTGCCGGAAACCTATCGGTTGCATGCACCGCTTTCGCCCCACGCCTCTGCGCGGTTGGATGGGGTGGAAATCCGCATGGAGTCATTCATCCGGCCTGATGTGACGGGACCGTTGGTGGTGGAGGGAGCGGGTGGCGTGCTGGTGCCGTTGAATGCCACCTGCAAGATGGTGGATCTGATGGTGCGGTTGCGTCTGCCGGTGGTGGTGGTGGCCCGGACTGCCTTGGGAACCATCAATCACACCTTGTTGACCCTGGAAGCGTTGCGCGCCCGGCAGTTGGAGGTGGCAGGGGTGATTCTGTCCGGCCCCCCCAATGCGGGCAATCGTGACGCCATTCTGGAATTCGGGGCTGTGGCGATCCTGGCCGAGATCCCCTGGCTGGACCCTTTGACCCCGGAGCATCTGGCCCGGATTGCCCCATGGGATCCGGTGGCGTGGGCGCGGCTCCTTGAGCAGGTCGGTGGGCCATGAGTCGCAGTGCGGAGTTGATCGCCCTGGATCGGGCACACATCTGGCATCCCTATACCCAGCAGTCGACCGCCCCGACCCCTGTACCGATTGCCTCCGGGCAGGGGGCCTGGTTGAAGGATGTGGAGGGTCGTGAATACCTGGATCTGATTGCCTCCTGGTGGGTGGCGATTCACGGTCATGCCCATCCGGTGATCGCCCGCGCCATTGCCGAACAGGCCATGACCCTGGAACAGGTGATTTTTGCCGGTTTGACCCATGAACCGGCAGTGCGTCTGGCTGCCGGGTTGGTCAAGAGGTTGCCTCCTGGTTTGACGCGGGTGTTTTTCTCGGATGATGGCTCCACGGCGGTTGAGGTGGCCATGAAGATGGCCTGTCACTACTGGCGCAATCTGGGGCGGCAGCGGGGACGTTTTCTGGTTTTTTCCGGTGGTTATCATGGCGATACGGCTGGGGCCATGTCGGCCAGCCGTTCGGCGGGTTTTTTTGAAGGGTATGGATCGCTGTTGTTTGCTGTGGATACCATTCCGTTCCCGGCCACCTGGGATGGGGATGCGGAGGTGGAGGCAAAAGAGCAGGGGGCGTTGGCAGCCCTGGAGCGGTTTCTGGAAGAACATGGCGCAAGCTGTGCTGCCATGCTGATCGAACCCTTGATTCAAGGGGCAGCCGGCATGCGCATGTGTCGTCCCGGATTTCTGCAGGGTGTGGCAGAGCGTCTGCGTGCTGCGGGTGTGTTGTTGATTGCCGATGAGGTGATGACCGGTTTCGGGCGGTGCGGAACCTTGTTTGCCTGCGAGCTGGCCGGGATTGCACCGGACATGATCTGTCTTTCCAAGGGGTTGACCGGTGGTTTTCTGCCCATGGCCGTGACGGTCTGTCGGGAAGAGATCCATGCGGCGTTTCTGGGACCGACCTTTGACCGTGCCTTGGCCCATGGTCATTCGTTTACCGCCAATGCCCTGGGGTGTGCGGCAGCCCTGGCCTCGTTGGGGCTGTTTGAGAGCGAGGCCACGTTGCAGCGGGTGGCTGCCCTGGAAGCCCTGCATCGGGAGCGCATGGCGGCACTGGGTGGACGGGTGTTGGCTCCAAGGGTCATGGGGGCCGTGGCGGCGTTCGAGTTGAGGCTGTCGGATCAGACCTATGGTTCGGCCTTTACACCCCGTTTGATCCAATTCTTTCTGGATCGGGGCATGATCATCCGTCCCCTGGGAGCGGTGATCTATCTCGTTCCACCCTATGGCATCGATCATGTGGATTTGCATCGGGGCTGGGATGTGATCGAGGAGGCTATCGATTGTTTTTCAACAGCTTAGAGTTTTTAAATCAAAATCGTTTTTGAATGTGTTATGTGTTTTGTTGGGGCATTGCCCCAAACCCCACCAAGGGCCACAGGCCCCTGGACCCCTTTGATAGGAACGACGCATCCCGTCACGGGTGCGGTTTGGTTGGACGGGAAGGAGCTTATGGACCATTTTGCGGATCGCTTGATCGAACGTGCCTTGCAGTTGAACTCCCGGATCATCGTGGGATTGGATCCGGAGGTGGAACGGTTTCCCGGTGTCATGCGGCAACGGTTGCGGGCCGAGCCGTGCGAAGAACGGCTGGAAGAGACGTTGTTTACCTTCAACCGTTTGATCATCGAGGCGACCGCTTCCGTGGCGGTGGGTTACAAACCCCAGGCCGCGTTTTATGAGCAGTATGGTACGGCGGGTCATGTGGCTTTGCGTCGGACCTTGATGCTGCTGCGCGATTTGCACCTGCCGATCATTCTGGACGGCAAACGCAACGACGTGGCCCATACGGCCAAAGCCTATGCTACGGCTTGGCTGGCACCGGATCACCCGCTTTTCGGCACGCCCAATCCCTGGCGGGCCGATGCCATGACCATCAACGGCTATCTGGGTGCAGATGGGGTGACCCCGTTTTTGCAGACCAATCCCCGGGCCGGATTGTTCATCCTGGCCAAAACCTCCAATCCCTCTTCGGGCGATTTGCAGGATCTGGAGCTGAGTTCCGGAGGGAGCGTGGCCGACCGCATGGCCCGATTGGCTGCCCAGTGGGGTCAGGACTCCATCGGCAGTCATGGCTATTCCAATGTGGGGATCGTGGTGGGTGCCACCTATCCCCAGACCGCAGCCCGTTTGCGTCAGGTGGCACCCCATGCCTTGTTTTTGATGCCTGGCATCGGTGCCCAGGGCGGCTCCCTGGAGGCCATTGCCGTGGCAGCGGGTTCGGGTGGAGTGGGGGCCTATGCCGCCTCATCGCGCGGGGTGATCTATCCATATCAACCGGAAGAACTCTCTGGATCCGACTGGCCCGCGCTCTTGTCCCAACGGGTCGCAGAGGCTGCCGAAACCTTGCGGGCAGCGGTGATGGGGGTGTTGACCCGCTCTTGAGGCGTGGTGGCAGAACAGGAAGATCCATAACCCCGCATGCGGCTCTGGCGTGCGGGAGTCATGCAGCCGTCCGCGTGGCCACAATATACGGGGCCAATGCCCAATGGCAAATCCAAATTTCTGTTCGCCAATGGCGCTCCTGCATCAGTCGACGAGTTGCGGGAAAGGTTCGATCAGTTCTTGAACGGGCTGGTCAAGGGCAAGGAACCGGGCAAGGTTCGGATCGTGTTGGAGAATGGATCATGATCAGACAATTGACGCTGATAAACTGGAAAAGTTTTGCCGATGCCAGGTTGTATATTGATTCGTTAGGGGTGTTGATCGGAACCAATGCCAGTGGCAAGTCCAACGCCCTGGATGCCTTTTCGTTTCTGCATCGAATCTCCCGAGGAATCAGCCTGACAGATGCCCTTGCCGGACTGAGGGGTGGACTTGAGTGGGCCATCCTTAAAGGGAGTAAAGATTTCTCTCTTTCTGTGACGATTAGCGAATCTGGTTCTGTCCAAACGGATTTTGTTTATTCTATCCGGGCAGCCATCAATGGGGCGAAGTGTGAAATTATTGATGAATCGTTGAAACGTCAGAAATATCGTCAATCAAATCGTGTTGGCAGACCCTATGAAGTCTACCTTTTCAGAACTGATGATTGCCCTCTGGACAGCCCGAGCATCACAGCCAGGCTCTACAATGAAAAGATGGGACGGCCTCGCCCCTCCAACCGCACTCACTCTATTTTAAGTCAACTGGAAAAGCAGAACGAGCGTAAGGAAATTCTGGAAGGTGTTGACGCCGTTCTGTCCAATATTCGAAATATTTTTATCCTTGACCCCATTCCCTCCAATATGCGGGGCTACGTTCCTCTCTCCGAACAAATGAGTCAGGATGCTGCGAACATTGCTGGCGTCATTGCCGCTCTTCCTGATGGTAAGCAACAAGAAATCGAATCAGCGGTCCAGGAGTATGTCCGCCATTTGCCAGAAAGAGATATCCAACGCCTCTGGGCGGAAAAAGTGGGCCGTTTCGAAACGGATGCGATTCTTTATTGTGACGAGCATTGGCCAGCAAATCCGGAAATACCGGTTCAAACAGTGGACTCGCGCGGCATGTCCGATGGGACGCTTCGTTTTTTGGCGATTTTGACCGCGCTATTGACGCGACCTTCGGGAAGTTTGTTGATTATCGAAGAGGTGGATAATGGATTGCACCCTTCTCGCGCCTATTTGCTGGTTCGCATGCTTCGGGAATTAGGGGTAAGGCGAGAAGTTGATATTCTGATTACCACGCATAATCCAGCCTTGCTGGATGCATTGGGTCCAGAGATAACGCCATTCGTCACGATTGCCCACCGCGACAGTGAATACGGTCACAGTTGTTTGACTTTGCTGGAAGATGTTACGCATCTGGCAAAACTTTTAGCCATAGGCCCTGTTGGGAAACTTTCGGCATCAGGTCGATTGGAATCTGCCCTTTCTGCACAGAAGGGAGGATGACTGTGGACAAAGTTCTTGTTTTCGATACCAGTATTCTCGTCGTATGGCTGAAGGTTCCTGGGCTGGAAGAAGCGGGGCCGAAACATGATCTATGGGACCATGGCCGTGTTGAAAAACTAATTAATGAATATAAAGATGCAATCTATGTCCTTCCTCTTGCAACCATTATTGAAGCAGGGAATCTGATCTGCAAAATTTCAAAAGATCAGCGACAACAATTTGCTCAGAAATTGTCTGACATCATTAAATTGAGTTGCGAAGGACAATCACCCTGGGCGGTGTTTTCAGATCAGTCCTTGCTCTGGGAACCAGAACATCTCATAAAACTTGCTGATAGCTGGCCTGCCCTTACAGAAGGCAATCGATGCCACTCCATGGGAGATGCCACAATCAAGACCGTTGCGGAACATTATGCAAGCATGGGGTTTCCGGTTGATATTGTCACGGCTGATTTTGGATTGAAGCAATTCCAGCCAACATCACGAGCCACTCCTGTTCCAAGGAGAAAATCGTAAACCACTGGCGTATTTTCTCATGCCTGGCATCGGTGCCCAGGGCGGCTCCCTGGAGGCCATTGCCGTGGCAGCGGATTCGGGTGGGGTGGGGGCCTATGCCGCCTCATCGCGCGGGGTGATCTATCCATATCAACCGGAAGAACTCTCTGGATCCGACTGGCCCGCGCTTTTGTCCCAACGGGTCGCAGATTGGTGGAAAATTCATTCTGTTTTGCCAATGAGGCGGTGCTTTCTCTGGTGGCAGCACAGGAAGATGCACAACCACATGCGGCTCTGGCGTGCGGGAGTCATGCAGCCGTCCGCGTGGCCGTAATATACGGGGCCAATGCCCATGGCAAATCCAAATTTCTGGAGTCCATGGCCTTGGCCAGGCGGTTGATCGTCGAGGGGAGCCGATCCAATAAGAGGCTGTTTGGTGATTCCTGAGTCGCGTATGAATATCCAATTATTGAAAGAAAAGAGGGGGTCTGGGGGATCATCCCCATGGTTTAATGTTTTAACGGTTAAAAAAATAAATTATTAATATTTTTGTTTAAAAGATTTAAAAGATTAAAATCCCAGGGGTTTCACCCCTGGACCCCACCAGGGGGGGTAGCCCCCCTGGACCCCTGAAATGGTGTATTGACTCTCTACTGATCATACAAGAATCACCAAATAGCCTCTGAGAATAAGTCCGCTCCCAACCATGTGCTGGAGAGATTGAAGGAGTTCCGGAAACAGTATGAGTTGAGCAGTCTGGATCAACTTTGGCTGATGATCGATACGGATCGTTGGCCAGAAGAGGCCTTGAGTGATGTGGCCAGGCAGGCCAAGGAGCAGCAGTTCCGGTTGGCGATCAGCAACCCCTGCTTTGAGATTTGGTTATGGTGCCATTTTCAACCATTGCCGGATGGCACCGTGACGTGTAGACAGGTCAAGCAGAATCTGCGTACTTTTTTGGGAGGTTACAACAGTTCTCATTTTGATCCCCAACCCTTTCTGGAGCGTGTGGCACATGCCTGTCAAGAAGCCAGGAAACGACCTGTGCCGGCAGGGGAACGGTGGCCGCATCAGGTGGGAACCCAGGTCTATCTGGTGATGGAGGAGATTCTGCAATGGCTTGCCCCCCATCCCGCAGCCACGGGACAGGGGGCGGAGAGAACTACCACTCCAGCCGGGTCAGGGCCAGGGCTGCCAGGGCCAGGAAGAAGATCCCGCTGATTTTGTTCAACAGTTTGATCGAGATGCGCGCCAGGAGCTGGCGACCGGCCACCACCCCCAATCCGGCTGAGGTGCCGAGGGCCAATGTGGCGCCGATCCAGACCGGAACCGGCGGGGCAGCACCAGCCAGGGTGGCAACGGCAATCTGGGTTTTGTCGCCCAGTTCGGCCACAAAGATCAACAGGAAGGCGCTCAACAGTATGCTTTTGCCGCTTTTGGGTTCGGCGTTCTCTTCCTCCTCTTCGTCCTGACCGGATGCACGCAGGGACTGAATCCCGAAGGCGGCAAACAGTCCGGCCACAATCAGCACCATGACGTTATGGGGCAGCCATTGGGCCAGAGCGGCACCAAAGGCGACTGCCAGGACGTTGAGCACGACAAATGCTCCGGTGGCACCCAGAAAGACCGGCCACCCCCGGTGTTTGGCTGCCAGGGTCATGCAGACGAGCTGCGTTTTGTCCCCCATCTCGGCCAGAAAGATCAGGGCAAAGGTGGTGCCTGTGGTGGAAAGAAAAGTGACGGAATCGGTGACAGCCAAGGCGGTACTGCTCATGCGGGAATCCTTTCTTTGGGGTCGGGCCTGGACAAGAACAAAAGATGGAAAACGATCCCGCCCGACCCCCGTCGGTGGACCGTTACCATCCAAAGTCTCGCCAGAATCGGGAACCTGTGGGATTCCCGGACCGCATGCGCCATGATTCGGAACGAATCAGGTGTGTTGACGCACGCCCTTTCGTGATCAAAACCATCCATCCCTGATCATCACGAAAGGAGACTACTCCCCTTGAAAACGTGGCCCCATCCTATACGCAAGACAGGGCCACTGGCAACCCTTTTTTTTGTGCAATGCACATCAATCCCGCACGCTCTTCAGAAAGACGATCTCCGAGACGGCGTTGCGATGCTGATGCAAGGCATCCAACTGCTGCATGATCTCACCCATGCGGCGCTGGGAGGAATGGACATCACCTGCCCCTTTGCTGGCAGTTGGGTTGGCCTGTTCCTTGCTAGGTTTCATGAGCTTCTGATATCTGGCATTTTCCGCATCATACGCATTTTCCGTGGCGCGGATGTGTGTGGACAGTTCGTTGATCTTGTTGGTCCGTTCTGCGGAGGTCTCCGGAAAGGCCCAGGTGCGGATCCCCATGCGGGCCGGAGCGGCACCCGAACGTTTGGCGTTGGTTTGCAGTTTTCTGGGGGCCGGTTTGGATTTGCTGGCCACTTTTTCTTTTTTCTTGACCCCTTTCTTGACGGTTTTGTACCCGGACTGGCGTTGCAGTTTTTTGGCGAGCACGATCTTGCGCACCTTGTCTTTGTCTTTCTGGATCCGGGCGGCGCGTACTCCCTCCTTGGAGACGCTTTTGGCTGCCGGTGCATTCACCTTGTCCAGGCCATCGCCCCAGGCCATGGAGAGCGGTGCTGTCAACAATAACAGGGACAGGCAGGCATGACGAAATATTTTCATAGTCTTCTCCTTGGCTCTTCTCTCTCTTCCGTGGTTCTGCCCTCATGCAATGAGGTATGGTTCGATCATTAAATGGATCACACAAACGTCAATTCCATAATGGATACCACCCATCCTTATCAGGAGGGGTTTCTTCTGACCCTGTTGTTGCTGGCCATTGTCGGCATGGGGTGGTTGTTCGCCCCGTTTCTGCCCGGTCTGTTCCTGGCCGCCCTCTTGGCCTCTTCGACCAATCCGCTCTATGTGCGGATTCAGTCCCGCTTGCCTAATGCATCGGTCAGACCGGCGCTGATCATGACTGTTTTGATGTTTTTTTTGGTGGTGACCCCGATTTTGTATCTTCTGGTTGCCACGGCCATCAAAGCCGGCACCCTGGCGCAAGAGATTCAGAGTTGGCTGGCCGGTTTTGCCACGGCAGATGCCTTGAGCCAGGAGTTGCGTGCCATGCTGACCACCCTCTCCATCCCGGCCTATCCCCGCGAAGCCCTGATCTCCTGGGTGGGCGCCCATCGTGCCGAATTGGGTCAATCCATTGGTTTGGGTTTGTTGGCGCTTTTCAAAGGGATTACCAACAATGGGCTGGCCTTTGTCTCGTCCCTTCTGTTGGTGGTGTTTGCCTTGTTTTTTTTCTATCGGGATGGTCCGGCTCTGGCGCGCCATCTGAAGATCCTCTCCCCCCTCAACAACCATTATGACGATCTGCTGTTTGGCCGCTTTTCGGCACTGGCCACGGTTTTGACCATCAGCACCGTGAGTGTTGCCTTGTTGCAGGGACTCTCTTTTTCGCTGGTGACCGCGTTCATGGGGCTGCCCTGGTTCTATCTGGGGGTGGCCGTGGCTGCGGCATCGTTCATTCCGGTGGTGGGGGGATTGATCGTCTGGGGACCAACGGCTTATGTGCTTCAGGCCCATGGCCGACCTGGCGAGGCGCTGTTCCTGGTCTGCTGGGGTGCCCTGGTCACAGGCTTTCTGATCGACAACCTGGCCCGCCCGCTGTTGATGCGGTGGTTGGCCAGTCAGCAGGCCGACTGCGCTGCCGGGGAGCTGCATGTCCTGAATTATACCCTGTTCACCGTGCTTTCCACTTTTGGTGGCCTGCTTCAGTTCGGCATTCTCGGTCTGTTTTTCGGTCCGATCATTGCCGCCATGGCGATTTCCGTGCTGGAGGTGTACGAACGGATCCATTGCGATCTGCTCGATCGTTCGTGATCAGACCAGACACTTGGCATGGCATCCGGATTGGAGTAACATGCTGTGGAGAGATTTCCGGTTTTTTTCGCCTGTTTCCTTTGATGCTACGGAGCCTCATCGTTATGCCTGTGACCACGGTTCTGGAGTTGGTGAACGATGCGCTCAAGATCGCTCTGCTGATCTCTGCGCCCATGCTGCTCACCGCGTTGGTGGTCGGTATCGTGATCTCGTTGTTTCAGTCCGTCACCCAGATCCAGGAGATGACCCTGACCTTCATCCCGAAGATTCTGGCCACCTTTCTGGCCCTCTCTCTGACCCTCCCCTGGATGATGGAAATCCTGATGGACTATTTTGCCAAACTGTTTGACCTCATTCCGCGCATGTCCATGTAACCCCTCTGACAGGCAGACTCCCTATGGATCTTTCCGCCTTCATGGATCTGTTCGGTCTGACTACCGGCGAAATTCAACGGCTGGTGTTGATCCTCTCCCGGCTCTCCGGCATGTTTCTCTCGGCCCCCTTCTTTTCCCGGAGTGTCGGTCCGAACCGCATCAAGGCCGTTTTGCTCATTGCCTTGACCGTGGTGATCTTTCCTTTGGTGACCCCCTGGTCTGGTGAGGGCAAAAAGGCGACGATGCTGGCTTTGGGCTATGCTGCCGTCACCGAGGTGATCATCGGAGCCATCTTCGGCATGCTGATCCATTGGGGTCTGGTGGCGGTGCAGGTGGCTGGTGGCTTGATGGGGTTTCAGATGGGACTCTCCATGGCCATGGTCATGGATCCGACCTCGGGGGTGCAGGAGGGTGTGCTCTCCAACCTGATGTATATGACCGCTCTGATGATCTTTCTGGCCTTCAACGGTCATCATCTGCTCCTGGAAGGGATTGCCCGATCCTTTACCACCTTGCCACTGGGAGGCGGATTGCCCCATTCCGAAGAGCTGTTGCGCGGCAGCGTGGAACTGCTGGTGCGCATGTTCAAGCTGGCCCTGCTCGTGGCTGCCCCGGTGATCGGAGTGACCAAACTGCTCTATTTGGGCATGGGTCTGATCAACCGTGCCTCTCCTCAGATTCAGGTCTTTTTTGTGGCCATGCCCATTGCCCAGATCGTGGGTTTTGTGGTGATGGGGTTGACCATGGCGATCTTCGGGCAGGTCATGGTGCGTGAGCTGGATGCCTTCCTGACCGCCGGTCTGCGGGTCATGAGGTTGTAATCGCGTATGCATATCCATCTGGATCTGGAAGCCGGAATCTCCGGCAACATGTTTCTGGGTGCCTGTCTGGAGTTGGGGCTGGAACCCAAGGTGTTGCGTGCAGCCTTGGCCGGTTTGAATCTGCCAGGGTGGCAGCTGGATCTCAAACGCGGACGGCGGGGAGGGATTCGCGGCATCCATGCTGCCGTGCGTCTGCTCGAACCCCACTCCGAACACCGGTCGCTCGGTCAGATCCTCGCCTTGATCCATGGTTCGGGGTTGCCGGATCCGGTCAAGAAACAGGCCGTGACCATCTTTGTCAACCTGGCCGAAGCCGAGGCCGCTGTTCACGGCATACCGGTGGATCAGGTGCAGTTTCACGAAGTCGGGGCTGTGGACGCGATCATCGACATTTGTGCCGCAGCCTTTGCCGTCTGGCGGTTGGGGGTGACGCGCGTGACCGCTTCGCCTGTACCCACGGGATCCGGATTCGTGCAGTGTGCCCATGGTCGCATGCCGGTCCCGGTTCCGGCGGTGGTGGAGTTGTTGCGTCGGTTTCGGGCACCTTTGCGACCCGATCCGGTGGAGGCCGAACTGGTCACCCCCACTGGTGCCGCCATTCTGGTCACCTTGGCCGAACAGTACGGACCGCCGGAGATCAAGCGCGTGGATCGGGTCGGATATGGCCTGGGCAGTCGCGATCTGCCGGGGCGTCCGAACATTCTCAGAATTCTGGCATCGGATCTGCGGGATGAGCCGCCTGTTGCGACCTCGGATCTGGAACGGGAACAGGTGGCGGTCTTATCCGCCCATATCGATGACATGAACCCGGCCTGGTTTGGTCCGTTGTGGGATCGGTTGTTGTCTGGCGGAGCGCTGGATGTGGCCCTGATCCCCATGACCATGAAAAAAGGGCGGCCAGGCGTACGGCTGGAGGTGGTGGCGCGTGTGGAGGATGAGGAGAGTGTGGCCCGTATCATCCTGACCCATACCACCACCTTGGGGGTACGTTCTGCCCGCATGGACCGTTTTGTGTTGCCACGCATGGAGCGGGTCGTGAAAACGCCGTGGGGCGCGATCCGTGCCAAAGAGGCGGGAGGGGTGTGGCGGCTGGAGCATGACGATCTGGTGGCCCTGGCCCAGCGTCAACAGTGGTCGTTGCCGGAGACCCAACAGCATCTCACACCGTTTCTGGCCGAGTCCAGCGGAGAAAAGTTAATTCCAGTTGTTGAGTTCAAGCAATATGACTTCTCAGATACTGCGTAAACTGTTGGATGATCTGGTGGCGGGCCGTGCCACGGTGGATGAAGCCATGCAGCGTCTGGAAGGGTTCCCGGTGGCGCTGTGTCGGCAGGATGGCGCGGTGGTGGGGCGTTTGGACACCCAGAGGGCCGTACGTCACGGTTTTCCCGAAGTGATCCTGGCCCAGGGCAAACGCCTGGATCATCTGATCGCCATTGTCGAGCGCGCCTTGAGTCAGACGGAAACCCCGCTGCTCATTACCCGGTTGACCCGCAAGCGGATTGCCCATTTGCACAGCCGTTTTCCCTCGCTCCAGCAGGCTCCGGGCACGGGTTGTCTGTATCGGGCGGCTGCGGTGGTTGATGAGCCGGTGGGATTGATCGGGGTGTTGTGTGCTGGCACCAGCGATATTCCGGTAGCAGAGGAGGCGGCGCTGGTGGCCAGGTTGATGGGTGCCCGGGTTGAGACCCACTATGATGCCGGTGTGGCGGGTTTGCATCGTTTGTTGGCTGCGGGCGAGCTGTTGCGCACGGCGCGGGTGTTCGTGGTGGTGGCGGGCATGGAAGGGGCCATGCCGTCCGTGGTGGGGGGGTTGGTGGACAAGCCGGTGATTGCGGTTCCCACCTCTACGGGTTACGGGGTGGCTTTTGGTGGGGTTTCTGCGCTGCTGGGCATGCTCAACAGTTGTGCATCCAATGTCACGGTGGTCAACATTGACAACGGTTTTGGCGCAGGGTATGTGGCTGGCTTGATCAACCGGTTGTGATCATCTTTGGCATCCGGTCAGGAGATGGTCTGACTCCTGACCGGCTGGCTTTGGATCAATAGCGTACCAGTTTCACCTCCAGCACGTTGGGAACTGTGGTCAACTGTTCGATGATCTCTGGCGGGACATCCTGATCCACATTGATGAAGGCAATGGCCCGTCCGCCAATATCCTTGCGTCCCAGATGGAAGTTGGCGATGTTGATCTTTGCATTGCCCAGGATGGTGCCCACCCGTCCGATCAGGCCCGGGGCATCGTTGTTGGCGACAAAGAGCAGATTGCCTTCCGGGTTGGCTTCAATCGGGATGTTGTTCATGGCCACGATGCGGGGTTCCTTGCCATACAGCAGGGTGCCGGTGATGCAACGTTCCCGGGTTTCGGTGGTGATGGTCACGCCCAAGGCGGAAGTGAACCCTTTGTGGGAGTGACGCCGCACCGCCTCCACCACTTCGATGCCGCGCTCTTCGGCAATCAGCGGTGCATTGACCAGATTGACCCCGTCGAGCATGGGTTTCAACAGGCTGTTGAGCACCATGTTGGTGATCGGTTTGCGGTTCAGGGCAGCCACCTCCCCTTCGTACAGCACCTCGATGCGGCGAATTCCGGATTCGTTGAGTTGTCCCAACGTGGAGCCGAGTTTGTCCGCCAGGTTGAGATAGGGGCGCAAGGTGGAGAGTTCCCCTTCCGAGACCGCCGGGATGTTGAGGGCGTTCTGCACCGTTCCCTTGAGGAGAAAATCGGCGATCTGTTCGGCGATCTGGACTGCGACCTTTACCTGGGCTTCATGGGTGGATGCCCCCAGATGCGGGGTGAAGACCACGTTGTCCAACTCGAACAACGGACTTTCCTTTGCCGGTTCCTTTTCGAACACGTCCAGTCCGGCGGCAAACACCTTGCCGGATTTCAAGGCGTTGTACAGGGCAGTCTCGTCGATGATGCCGCCCCGTGCGCAGTTGACCACGATCACCCCTTTTTTCATCCGTTCAAACGCGGCGGCATTGACGATATGTTTGGTGGTGGCCATCAGCGGGGTATGCACGGTCAACACATCGATCTGGGGCCAGAATTCGTCCAGGGTTGGGCAGAGGGTCACCCCCAGATCTTCGGCGCGCTGTTTGCTGATATACGGATCAAAGGCCACAACGCGCATTTTCAGACCCAGAAACCGTTCCACCACCAGTGATCCGATATTGCCGGTGCCGATGATGCCCAGCACCTTGCCGGCCAGTTCCCGTCCCATGAAGCCGTTTTTTTCCCATTTGCCCTGACGGGTGGAGGTGGTGGCTGCCGGGATGTGGCGGGCAGCGGCCAGAGCCAGGGCCACGGTCAATTCAGCCGTGGTGGTGGCATTGCCGAACGGGGCGTTCATGACGATCACCCCGCGTTTGGAGGCAGCCGGGATGTCCACATTGTCCACACCGATGCCTGCGCGACCGATCACCTTCAACCGGGTGGCGGCTTCGATCAGTTCGGCTGTCAGTTTGGTGGCCGAGCGGATGGCAATGCCGTCGTAGGCGGGCAGGATCGATTTCAATTCCTCCGGAGTCAAACCCGGTTTATAATCCACCTCCACGCCGCGTGCAGTGAGGGCGGCTTCGGCTTCGGAGGACATCTTGTCGGAAATGAGAACCTTTGGCATGGCGGCAGATCCTTGCAGGTGGCGGACAATCCAGTGAAAACTCAACATGACCCAAATCCGGCTATTCTAGCATGTGCATCCTTGGACGACAAGCCGCGTTTGGCGCGTTTGTTGATTGTGGCCGGTTCGGATCCGGTGGCCGGGGCGGGCATGCAGGCCGATCTCAAGGTGGCGACCGGTATGGGGGTGTATGGCATGACGGCGGTGACTGCGATCACGATACAAGATACGGCGCGCGTGGTGCGGGTTGAGCCGTTGTCCGCTGAGTTGGTGGCGCAGCAGATGCGGGTGTGTTTGGCGGATGTCGGGGCAGATGCCATCAAACTGGGCATGTTGGCCACGGGTGAGATCGTGCGTGCGGTGGTTGGGGTGTTGCGGGATCATCCGGGTATTCCGGTGGTGGCGGATCCGGTTTTGGCCGGGACCGGGGGGGGGATGTTGTTGGAGTCGGGTGCTCTGGAGAGTTACCGGGAGTTGTTGATTCCGTTGGTGACGTTGTTGACGCCCAATCTGCCGGAGGCAGCGGCTTTGACGGCTTTGCCGGTGGCGACTCCGGAGCAGATGGTGATGGCGGGTGTTCGGTTGCGGGAATTGGGTGCCCGGGCTGTGTTGGTCAAGGGGGGGCATTTGGAGGGTGAGGGGGTGATGGATTGGTTGGCGTATGGCACGGGATCCCGATTCTGGCATGGAGAGCGTTTGGTTGGTTCCGGGTTTCACGGGACAGGTTGTGTATTGGC
>JAANAU010000071.1 GCA_011089965.1 Magnetococcales bacterium | reverse complement strand
TGGCTGAAACCCCGCTCGTACAGCATGCGGGTGATGCGCATTTTTTGCCGGAACCGTTCTGCCGGTTGGTTTTTGGTCTGTTTGCCGGTCAGATGGGCCAGAGTGACCACGGCAAACGGATTGCTGGAGGATTCCAGGAGATCCAACCGATTCAGGTAATCCAGTAATTTTATGGCATTGAACTGAAAACTGACCCTGGATCCCCACATCTGGTAACCGAACGAAGATGGCCGCCAGCTCCCCTCTTCGTCGGCGAGAATGGCCATGCTGACCACTGGTCTCTTGTACAGATCGAATGCCCGATATTGACAGGTGAACATCCGTTCTGCGAAGTCTGAATCACGGTTCCCTTGTATTTCGACATGAATCAATACCCAGAGTTCATGGCCATCCAGCAGCCACACCTTGACCAGAAGATCGACCCGGCGATTGCCAGACTCGGCTTTCCGGGTAATCCTGTCCAGCTCGGTGTCGAGAAACTCGGGAGGATTCCGCCAGTCGATGCCGTCATGTGCTTCCGGAAGGAAAAAGGCCATGAAATCCTTGAAGTATGCCTTGAGGATCTCCTTCCAGGGCGAGTCGTACTCGGTTGTCTGGTTCTGAGGTTCGTGGTTGGTCATGTGGGAGATATCCCTTTCACCTGTCATCTTTGGTTCAGGTCGAACTTTATTTTATGCATCCATGCTGGAGAATGCTAGTGGGTTTTGGTGGCACGGGTTGAAATCAGAGGCTGTTTGGTGATTCCTGAGCCGAGGATGGATATCCAATTATTGAAAGAAAAGAGGGGGTCTGGGGGATTCATCCCCAGGGTTTTAATGTTTTAAATATTTTAATGTTTAAAAAAAATAATTTATTAATATTTTTTGTTTAAAAGATTTAAAGTCCCAGGGGTTATCCCCCTGGACCCTTGATGAGGGTGTATTGACTCTCGACTGATCCTGTCAAGAATCACCAAACCGTCTCTCCGCAGCAACGGCTGTTGCGACTTGAATATTTCATGCGTGTCCATTCCAAATGGGATTGCCCCGGGGTGGATGCGGATGGGGATTGACTTATTCCCTGATTATTGCTAAGGTTACGCAGTTATTATTTCGCTGCGGAGAGTTCACCATGAAAATCGCGGAGATTCAACTTCCAGAAGGATATCGCCCCTCCGAGGAGGAGGAGTACATGTGTCCCAATCAGCGGGCATTTTTTCGCAGATTGTTGCTGGATTGGGAAGAGCAATTATTGGAAGAGGCTGAAAAAACGGTCACGATCATGACCGAGGAGAAGGCGATTTTTGCCGATCCCACGGATCGGGCCTCTTTGGAGACAGACCGCAACTTTGAACTGCGAACCCGGGATCGCGAACGCAAGCTGATCTCCAAGATCAAACGGACCATCGAAGCGATTGAGGAGAACGAGTACGGTTTTTGCGAAGAGTGCGGGGTGGAGATCGGCTTGCGGCGTCTGGAAGCGCGTCCGGTCACGGATCTGTGCATCGGATGCAAAACCGCTGCCGAGCGTCAGGAGAAGGTGACGCGCATCACGGAAGAGGTCCACTTCGAGAGTTGACGACCTGTTTGGGCCTGCATCTGTCTGCGTCCTGATCCGGTTGCCAGGGTTCAGGCGCACACAGCAGGCCTCTCCTGCCAGATCCGGCAGGCGCTGGTCAGCCTTTGCGGCCAATCTCCCTGCCACAGGGCACGGATCAGGGCCGCAGAGGCCACTTGCGTTTCTGCCACACTCCCCAGATGTTCCAGATCGATCCCGCCAATGGCCACCATCGGCAACCTGGTCTGTGCCACCATGCTGCGCAACCGCTCCACACCCTGAACCGCATGGGTATCCTGTTTGGTCGTGGTCGGAAAGATCGGACCAAAGCCGATATAATCGACCTGCCACGTTTCAGCCTGACGGATTTCGGCCAGGGTATGGGTGGACAGACCGATGAGGCGTTCCGGGGGCAGGACTGCGCGACAGGCAGCAATGGACGCATCCTCCTGACCAACATGAATGCCATCGGCTCCCAAAGCCTCGACCCAATCGAGCCGGTCATTGAGCAGGATGCGGATGGTCGGCGCATGGGTGCGCAAGGCCTGCATCCAGAGTTGCATGAACTCCCAGGCCATTGCATCATCTTCCCCTTTGGCGCGCAGTTGCACCAGAGAAACGGGCAGTTGAGCCAGATGACTGGCAATGGCGGCAGGTGAAAAGGCCGTGGGTGTCAGCCAGTCGGCATCCAGGATGGGATAGATCCCGGTGATGGGCAGTCGGGTGGTCACAGGCCAGCCAGGAATTCGTCGTCAATGGCGTCCGAGTCCCCCAGGTTCAAGGAGACCAGGCGGCGCAGATGGCTGAAACTCTCCACATCCATCTCCTGAAAACGGATGGCAGCACCGCGTTCGGGTTGGGTGTGAATCACCACCCCTTTGAATGGGATCGAGATGCTGCCCAGATTCAGGGTGCCGTGGACCATGACCCCTTTGGATGGCAGTTCCAGCCCCAAAAAGCGCATGCCCCTCAGGCTGATGTCGCCAAACTCGCCGCGAAAGAGATTGCCCTTGTCATCCTTGAGGAGCAACTCCTGCTGAAAATCCACCCGCGAATTGGTGCGGCGGTCACGTGGTCCGCCCGAGGATTTGGATTTGAAGACCATGGTTCAATCCAGGTTGTTCAACACATTCAAGGTTTGTTCCCGGGACAGGCGTGCTCCATGGCGTGTGACCAACAGAGCGGCTGCCCGGCAGGCCAGCTTGCCCATCCGTTCTGGTGTAAGCCCGTGGGTCAGACCATAGAGCATGGCACCGGCAAAGAGATCGCCTGCGCCATTGGCATCGATGGCCTGGACTGGTGTGGCTGGAATCTCATATTCCGTGTGGTTGATGCGGATGATCGCCCCTTGTGCGCCGAGGGTCAGGCCAAATGCCTGGCTTTTTTGGGTCAGGTGTTTTTTGGCCTGTTCCAGATCGTCGGTCTGGGCATATTTCAGGGCTTCGGCCTGATTGCAGAAGATCAGATCCACACCCGGTCCCATGATCTCCTCCAGTCCAGAGCGGAAGAATTCGATCATGCTGACATCGGAAAAGGTCAAGGCGATTTTGACCCCGTATTTGCGGGCCAGTCGGACTGCTTCGATGGCAGCGGCCCGGGTGCTGGGCGAAGAGACCAGATACCCTTCCACATACAGCCACTCGGATGCAGCCAGTCGTTCCGGGGCCAGATCCCCCACGGCAAAGCCGGACGAAACCCCGAGATGGGTACACATGGTACGTTCGGCGTCGGGTGTGATCAGAACCAGGCACTGGCCAGTGGTTCCGGGGGCCAGGCGTTGGTCGTGATCGTTATCCACCCCATTGCTTTTCAGGTCACGGGCAAAGAACAGGCCGTTTTCATCATTGGCCACCCGGCTGGAAAAAAAGGTGCGTCCGCCCAGTTGCGCCAGACCGATCACGGTATTGGCTGCCGAGCCGCCGCTGGAGCGATGGCGCTGGAGTGTGCCGAGCTGATCCAGCAGGTGCAGGCGGCGCGGTTCATCGATCAGGGTCATGGTTCCTTTGGTCAATCCCGTCTGGGTGAGGAACGCATCCGGGATGTTGACTTCCGTATCCACCAGGGCGTGGCCAATACCGTATACATTATAATGATTCATGACAGGTTCCTTGCAGCAGTGGATTCCGGGGTGCATTGGGGACGGTGACGATCCGGGGCATAGGGCAAAGCTTCCAAACGCAGCAGCAGCGCATCATGCAGCAGGCCGTTGGTGGCCAGCACGGACCGGACCATGGGGTTGATCTGATTGAAATCAAAAGCAGCGCCACTCTTGTGGGTGACCCGTCCACCAGCCTCTTGGACCAGAAGCAGGCCCGCACAAAAGTCCCATTCATTTTTGGGGGAGAGGGTGAAGGTCATGTCAAAGCGTCCGCAGGCCACCAGGGCCAGCTTGTAGGCAATGGACCCCATGGTTTGGATGCGCCACTCCTGGCGGAACGGTTCCCAATCGCCGCGTCCGGTTTCGGAGCGGCTGGCCAGACACGAGGCCCCCGACAGATCCTGGCGGTTGGTGACCTGGATCGGCTGGTTGTTGAGGAGGGCACCATGACCGGCCAGGGCGGTAAAGGTCTCTTGGGTGGCCGGGTTGTGGATGCAGGCGGCAATGGGTTGACCCTGTTCCACCAGGGCCAGAGAGAGGGCGAACTGGGGCAGGCCGGCAATGAACTCCTTGGTGCCATCGATGGGATCCACCACGAAAATTCTGGCGTGTCTGAGTCGGTCCGGGTGGTCCACGGTCTCTTCGGAGAGCCAGCCGCACCCGGGATGGGTGGAGAGGAGTCTCTGATGCAACAAGGCATCGGCCTCCAGGTCAGCCCGGGTCAGGGGGTTGTTGTGGCCTTTTTCGCGCACCTGGGCCGAGGCCAGCACGCTTTGACCTGGACGAAAATAGCGCATGATCACGGCTCCGGCCTCCTGGGCAGCCTGGATCATGATGGCAAGGGAGTCGGACAGGGCGGGTTGGTCGGACATGCGTTATGGTCGAGATTTGGGTGTGGATCATTCCAATGCACAGGTAAAGATTAACGCATGCCATATGAATTGTCCATGACCGTTACAGTGTGGAAGCTGGATTGGTATGGGGTGTCCTGGCTGGGGTGGCGGGTGAAACGGTGGACGGCAAGGGTGTCTTGCACTTTTGTCAGAATTTACGTTAATCTGGCATGGAATTGACCCTGCCACGACCTTTTTTTTCGACACTGAGACATTTGCATGTTGATCCCGCTTCGTGTGCGTCCTTATTCGCAATGCCAGGAGATCAAGGGTATCTGTTTTCCTCCGGGCGTTCGTTTTCAGCAGATTCTGATCATCGGTCCGCCTGGAGTGGGCAAGAGCAGTCAGATGCAGCGTATGGGAGGCTGGATCGAAGAGGGACATCTGGATCTGGCTCTCCCTTTTTGGTGGCGCAGCAAGGCGCTGGTGTTCATCCCCAGAGAACTGCATCTCTATTTTCCTTTTCAAGGCGTGCGTGAATCGTTGTCGGTGTACAGTCCGGAATGGATGGCCAATCCCTTGCCGCTTGATTTTCCCCGCATCCGCGTTCCCCGGCAGCGCGACTCCCTTTTTGTCAGAAACTGGCACAAGAAATTTGCATTGGAATTTCTTTTGCCTCCTCCGGAGAAGGTCTTTGAGTGGCGTCGGAAGCGTGCCATCCAGAAGACACATCCTGTGGATGACAATCTTACTTTGGAACTTGTGACGCAACAGTTATTGGTATTCTGGAATATTGCAAAGCACCTGCATCGTTGCGGTATGCAAGTGTATCTTCGTGAAGGAATCGACGAGCCTCCTTTGGAGATCGTGGATACCATGGATTACCCGGATGCAGGGTGTTTAGGTGGGTGTCATGAAAAACAATATGAAGCATAAACAGATATCTTTCTTGGAAGCAAAACCGGATGAATATTTTTGAAAGTTATTGTCTGAAATGGAGCTTTACAAAAGCCAAAAAATGGAAGTAAGATGTCGCCCACCTGATCTTGGAATTCTAACGGATATCCTTGCTCTGACTTGGGGGGGCAATGTGACAAAGTGGAATGGTTTGGGTTAAGGTTTTGCTTTGTAGTGTACATCAAAATCTTGAAGGTAAATTTTTTTATCGCGTTTTCGTGTTCTTGTTGATGAATTGAATTCTTGTCAACAAAAATAAATAACTATTATAAAGCACAAAATTATTAAAATTTAAAGCATTGTAATTTTTTTTAGTCTTTTTGTAAAAATATTGTCACGTTTTGCTAACAGAAAAAAAAGGGGGGTGCCATGAAAAACTTAAGCGTAAAAATACAGATTTTCAGTGGGATTGTTATTCCTTTGGTGTTGCTTGTTCTGCTTGGCATGGTGGTGATCAATAATGTCAAGAATATCACCAAAACCAGCGAATGGGTGGAACATACCTACAAAGTCCTCGGACAATCAGCATCCATTGTGGGTTCTGCAGTGGACATGGAAACCGGAATGCGCGGCTACCTGCTGGCTGGCAAGGAGGAGTTTCTTGATCCTTACAAGGGCGGCGAGAAGGCAGTCTTTGCAAAATTGGATGCCCTGAAAAATACGGTCAGTGATAATCCAAAACAGGTCGGTCGGCTGGCTGAGGTGGAAAAAATTCTGCGGGAATGGCAAGAAAAGGATACCAAACCATCCATTGATCTGCGTCGTGCGATAGGCAACGCCGCAACCATGAATGATATGGCCAGACTGGTCGGTGAGGGGCGTGGCAAGGTCCACTTCGACAAGTTCCGGGGACAGGTTCAAACGTTTATCGACCGGGAGACCACTTTGCTGGATAAACGTCAAAAGGAGATGAACGCCTCTGGGACGCAAAACAGTGAAGAAATAAAGAAAGCCATCCATTGGGTTGTGCATACCTATCAAGTCATCGGCAAAGCCAACAACATCCTGATGGCTGCCGTGGATATGGAGACCGGCGCACGGGGTTACCTGTTGGCTGGCAAGGATGAATTTCTGGATCCTTACAACAATGGAAGTAAAAAGTTCTTTGAATGGATATCCAGTCTGAAAAAAGAGGTGAATGACAATCCTGCCCAGGTGCAGCTCCTTGGTGAGATGGAGTCCACAATCCAAACCTGGCAAAAAGAGGTTGTCGAGGTTGAGATCGCAATGCGTCGCAAGATTGGTCAAGCCAAAACCATGGATGATATGGCCCGATTGGTTGGAGAAGGCCGTGGCAAACAGTACTTCGACAAATTCCGTCAAATCATGGCTGATTTCAGCAACGAAGAAAGCGAGTTGATGGCCAAGCGTCATGAAATGAATAAAACAACGGTCAGCAATACCTTCACGTCTGTATACGTGACGATTCTGGTGTCCTTCATCCTGAGCGTTGGAATAGGGCTGTATGTCGTTCGCATGATCGTCAACGCTGTGAACAAGAGCGTGGCCTTACCGTGAAAGAGTGCTGAACAGAAGACAATAAACCACTATTCGCCTTTTTTACCTCAGAAAGACGATGCCGCAGACAGGATTGAAATTTAGTTCAGGCCGCCGCAGGCAGCAGACCGA
>JAANAU010000034.1 GCA_011089965.1 Magnetococcales bacterium | reverse complement strand
ATCCCGTTGCTCCACGGAGGCATAAAAAGCATCCATGTCGATGTGGACGATTTTTCTGGATGCGTCCATCAGTTCGACACACCGCGCTCCCAAACTTGCACGCCACCCGGCACGATGCGGAAGAGGAGATGCGCCTCCGGGATGGTGACCGCCTGCCACATGGCCAAAGTTTCTGGGGGGGATCACAAAATCGGATCCGGTTTAACAAGTCAATCAACAATAAAAAGCAGTCGTTTGTATCATAATGCAAGACCATTTGATGTATCAATAGATTCCGGACAGATGGTGTCAGACTGACAGATGGAACATAATGAGATGGTCTTGCCCGCTTTTTTGGCCTGTTTCTGCTCGTACATCCTGGCATCAGCAACAGCCAACAAGGACTCCACAGTATCACCATCGTCCGGAAAAACCCCTATCCCGATACTGGTTCCCAGTTGTTTTCCCTTAAAATCAGGATGAGTGGTCGTGTGAATGGCCTCCTTGATTCTTGAGCACACATTGCAGGCATCATCGACTGAATGAATAATCACTACGAATTCATCGCCGCCCAGACGAGCAGCGAAATCTGATTCACGAAACACTTCTTTCAAAGATTTGGAAACCTCAATCAACGCCAGATCCCCAATATCATGACCCAATTCATCGTTGATAGCCTTGAAACCGTTCAAGTCGAGAAAAGAGACGGCTATCCGCCGTTTCTCGCGCCGGGCGACTGCAATGACGTAATCGAGAGTCTCGCAAAAAAATTTTCGATTTGGAAGACCAGTCAAGACGTCGTGATGCGCTTCGTGTTCCAGGACAGCGGCAAGTTCACCGATCTTGCGTGAGGTTCGCCACAAAGCCGCCATCCCCGCGAACAAACCGATCAAAACAGACGCCGTCAAATACAGCCACCTCTGCGATGTGGTGGAACTTTGCGCCGCCATTTCACCGTGAAGCCGGTTGCTGACTGCGAGATCCTCCGCGATGAATCGTTCGAGAATGGAACGAGCCACGTCCATGGAGTCCTTGCCTTCGTCCGTTTTCACAATGCGAAGAGCCGCTTCATAGCCCTGACCATCGAATACCTCAATGGTCCGGTGCATCTCTGCCATCTTGGTAGCTACTGCCGCCTTGACCTTGGCAATCTCCTCCTCCCGTTCCTTTGGCATATTTGCCAGAAGATCTGCCATCACACTCTTCAATAAATTAATAGATTGATCATAAGGTTTACGGTAAGCAATATTGCCAGTCATCAGATAGCCTCGTTGACCGCTTTCTGCCTCAGCCAGAAACGCTGTCAGACGTCGAGCATACCGAACGCGATCAAAAAACGTATCCGTCTCTTTCACCATCGCGGTATATTCAGAAACGGCGGTGTGGTAAGTGTAGCCTTGAGCAACGGCGACCATAGCGGAAACCGCGAACAGGGAGACCATCAGTTTGCGAAATTGCCGCTCACGTTTCATTTTTCTTCACCGCACGACTTTGACCCATAACGCATTTCCCATGGACATTCCGTTGCAACATGCGGACAGTTTATGCAGCTTCTCAATCGTGTCAACGAAAAAGGAGGCATCCCCACGCAGGACCGCCTGCGCCAGCAACGCCTCACGCCAGACGGCAACCAACCCTTTGGCGTCCAGGTACCGGGGATTCAGGGTCCAAAGTCTCATGAAGGTCTAAACCGCGCATTTTTGTCTGCCAGAATCAAAGGCCATTCTTCTCCTTGGTCAACGATGGCCTACCCGATCAGATGCCATGAAAATGGAGTTTCAGCCAATCATAATCGGCATCGCGCACGTTTCGTTGCCGCTACGGAACAATCAGCGCGCACCCGGATAATCTCCTTCGGGGTCATCTCGCATGGCACTCGCGGCTGATGGCCTGATGCCGACATACTCATTCATGCGTGTGGATCACCTGTCCGCGACTGACGAACGATTGTGCCACAGTTCCCCAATGATAAATCTGCACCGTTTCCATGATCGGTTGGTTGACGGGCCGTTCGGCGCGCCACCGCACCACGAAATTGGCCCCGGTTCCGCCTTCCCGCTCTTTGTGTTCGACGAAGTAATCCACGGATCCCATGGGATCCAGGGTTCTCGGTGCAGCGAGATGCTCGCGCAGCACCTTTCCGTGCGTGTCGTAATATTTTACCGACGTGAGCATGATCCGAAATTTCGGGTCGGTATTGCGAACACTCAGCATGGAAGAAAGCAGGATTTCGGACGGCTTGCCGTCCTTGTTGAGATTCCCGTGCAACACCGCAGAGTAGACCGGTATGTAGACCGCCTGTTCCTGAACCAGGGGGGGTGGCGTTTCTCCGGCTTCGGCTTTGCACAGGATGGCCGACAGGAAAAAGAGTGGCAGAACGAGTGGAATGGCCTTGCGGACTCTTTTCAGCATGGCGTTTCTCCCAGGTGGAGCGGTTGCGCCAGCGTGTGAAACGATTCACGCGCTTCTCGCGAACCAATGATGGCGACCAGATCACCCGACTGGAAACCGAATTCCGGACCAGGGGTGTCGAACAGGGTTTCACGACGCAGGATGCACAAAATCACGGCACCGGTGCGGGCGCGGATTTGCAGCGCGCCGATGGTATGATTCTCCAGGGCGGAGCCATTCAGTACTGCGACCCATTCCAGGTCGAAGCGTTCCTCGGCAGTGCGCATCTGATCCAGGGACCGGATCGCCAATCCGTTTTCGCCCAATCCGGCATAGATCTCCCGGCGTGCATCCCAGGCCAACCGGTGGATCGCCATGGGAGGCAGCCCCATGACCAGCATGGCGTAGCGGGCCATCTCCAGACCGGCTTCGAGATGGGGCCAGACTACGTCCGGAGCCCCCAGAGCGCGCATCTCCTCGATATGCTCCAGGCTGGTCACCCGAGTCACCACCTCGACTCCGGGCCGCATCTGTCGGATCCGCGTCACCACCTCGCGGGAAGCGACCAGATCGGGAATGGTGACCAGAACCATGCGGCAGCGTTCCAGGCCAGCGGCCCGCAAGACGATTTCGCTGGCGGCGTCGCCGTACACCATGGGAATGGCCGCTTGTTGCGCCGCTTCCATGCGGTGTGGATCCATCTCCACCGCCACGCGTGCCATGCCGATGCGCCCAAGGAGTGCGATGGCCTGACGACCGACCCGTCCCGCGCCCACCACGATCACATGACCGGCATAAGGCTCATCGGGCGGTTCGGTCTCGAACAACGTTGGCGCGGGGTGCCGCCGCCGGATCGCCCGGTAAAGCGGCGCAGTCAAACTGGAAATCAGGGGCGTCATCAACATGGTGACAATGGTGACCGTAATGAACAGGGCATGCGCCTCGTCGGAGATCGATCCGGAGGCACGGCCAACGTTGGCCAGCACGAAGGCGAACTCGCCGATCTGGAACAGCCCCAGTCCCACGGCCAGGGGCACCACGTTGCGGTAACCGAACAGACGGGCCAGCGCGAAGAAGATCGCTCCCTTGCCGCAAGCCACCAGCATGACCATGGCGAGGATCACGCCCAGGTGGTCAAACAGGTATTGCGGATCCAGCATCATGCCCACGGAGACGAAAAAAAGCATGGCGAACAGATCGCGCACCGGGGTGATTTCGCTCAGGGCGTGATGTCCGAAGTGAGATCCGGCCAGCACCATGCCAGCAACAAACGCCCCAAGGGCAAAGGAGAGTCCGAGCAGATAGGTGGCATAGCCGACTCCCAGTCCCACGCCCAGCAGGGCGAGCTGGAACAGTTCCCGGGAGTTCAGGCGGGCGATCCGTTTCATCAAAGGCGGCAGCAGGCGCGATCCCGCGAGGATCATGACGGCCACGAACAGCACGGCCTTCAAGGCGGCCTCCCCCAGGGATGCGAGTCCCGTTTCCGGATGATCCAGTTGCGGCAGGATGATCATGATGGGTACCACGGCCAGATCTTGCACGATCAGCATGCCGATCATGACCCGGCTGGAGAGGGTGCCCATCCAGCCCTGATTCATCAGGGTCTTGAGGATCACCATGGTGCTGGAAAGGGCGATCATGGCGCCGAACCACAGGGAGGTGTTCCAGGGGAGATCCGCCAGACGGCCAAGCCCCAACCCGAGCGCCATGCTGGCGACGATCTGGATCGGGGTGCCCAGAAAGGCGATCCTGCGCACCGGACGGAGTTCCTCAAGGGAGAACTCCAGCCCCAGAGCGAACAGCAGCAGGGCCACGCCGATTTCGGCCAGCAGTTCGATTTCGTGGATGCCGGTCACGGTCACGCCGCCGGTATGGGGACCGACCACAACTCCGGCCAGGATGTAGCCCAGAATCAACGGTTGCCGGAGCAGGTGGGCAACGCCTCCGCCCAGCAAAGCCGCCACCACGATGATGACCAGATCCGTTGCAATGCCCATGTGGGACTCCGTGAAAAAATTCCGGTCTCGGCTTGAACATGTTCGAACCAAGCGGTTACGCCACAGGTTGAACCGCTCGCCGCCTCGCTGCCAGCACTCTTCTTCCTGTTGATTATCCCACTCGGGAATGGGGGGGACGTCATAGTGAACAAAGAGCAGGCTCGGTTTGGCAAGTGTTTTCTTTCCACGTCACCCAACGAGAAAGGCTCCGAGCCATGGAACATTCAACCACACAGGACGGGTCAAATAAAGACAAAAACCGTTGCCATAATCATAACCATCAATCTCTCCATGTAATATTTTCTATCTTTTTACGGAATCCTCAAAGTTAAAATTCACCGGCGATCGTTGATTTTCAGTCGGGATTGATTGATCATCCTGTAAAGATGGCCGGATACGCAACGACCACTGGAGAGAATATGTGCAGCTCACTTTGAAAGATTTGGTGGACCTGAGCAAATTCCAGATCATGGCGGAGGCGCTATATCAGGCCTCCGGCCTGCCGATCGGGATCATAGGCACGGACGGCGAGATTCTGGTCGCCACCGGCTGGCAGGAGATCTGCGTCCGTTTTCACCGAGCCAATCCGGAGAGTTGCCAACGCTGCCACGAAAGCGACCGTTACATCTCCCA
This sequence comes from Magnetococcales bacterium, assembly GCA_011089965.1. GTDB lineage: Bacteria > Pseudomonadota > Magnetococcia > Magnetococcales > Magnetaquicoccaceae > Magnetaquiglobus. The sequence continues at coordinate 24,715 of JAANAU010000034.1, read as the reverse complement.
ACACATACCCAACCTGCCGTCGGGGGAACATATCGAATACCGGTGCCAGAATGGCTTGTGGGACATCGCCATTCCCATTCTGGTGGATGGTGACCACTTGGCGACATGTTTTCTCGGACAATTCTTCTACGAGGATGAGTTCCTGGATCGGGATTTTTTCCGGCAGCAGGCACAGACATTCGGCTTCCACGAGGCCAGCTATCTGGCGGCCCTGGATCAGGTGCCCCGGTTTTCCAAGGATAAAGTGCGCGGCATCATCGCCTACAATACACAATTGGTTTCCCTGCTCTCCGGCATGGGGTTGAACGCCCTGAGAGAGAAAACGCGGGCGACTGAACTGTTGGCCGCCAAAAAACAGTTGGAAATCCAGGTGGATTGCATCAACCGCATTCAGGGCCTGTTCATTGACGACACCCATCCCAACCTGCTCTTCGAGGCATTCCTGCGAGAGAGCCTGAAATTGACCGATAGTGCCTATGGTTTTATTGCCGAGGTCAGACCGGATGCGCAAGGAGAGGTCTGGTTGCAGATGCTGGCCATCTCGAACATCGCCTGGGACGAGGCTGGCAGTGCCTGCTTCGAGGGCATCGATCCAATCGGATTGCGCTTCGACATGAGGCGGGGCCTGCATACCGCACCATTTGTCCAGGGTGTTCCGATCCTTTCCAACGATCCCGCCAACGATCCCAGGGGCTGCGGTTTCCCGATCGGTCATCCCCTGATTCATGCCTTTCTGGGACTCCCCATCCGGCGTGACGGCGAAACGATCGGCGTGCTGGGGTTGGCCAACCGCCCCAACGGCTACGACTGGAATCTGGTCGAATATCTCAAACCTTTGGCATCCGCCTGTGCGCAGATTATCGAGGCTTACCGCAATCGGAACAAACGGTTGGAGTCCGAAGCCTGCCTGCAGCAGACCGTGGCACTGTTGACCAGCGAAGTGGAAGAACGCAAACGCGTCCAGGAGGTATTGAAACAGGAGCATGGCCGGTTGTACAGCATTCTGGACGCCATGAACGATGGTGTCTACATCGTGGACCGGGAATACCATATCGATTACATCAACCCGGTGGTACTGCGCAGCTTTGGCGTGATCGCCAATCGCAAGTGCCATCAATACTTTCACGAGCGCCCCGAACCCTGTCCATGGTGCAAGATGTCCCAGGTGTTCTCCGGACAAACGGTGAACTGGCAGTGGACCGATCCAAGTACCGGTCGTAGCCATGACATGTTCGACACCCCTTGGCTGCACACCGATGGACATATCCGCAAAATCTCATTTTACCACGACATCACTGAACATAAACGAGTGGAAAACGCGCTCAAGGAAAGCGAAGAGCGGTTTCGACAGATCTTCGAGCAGAATCAAAGTGTATCCCTGATCATCGACCCCTCGGACGGGACCATTCTGGATGCCAATCTGGCAGCCGAGCGCTTTTACGGCCATCCCCGCGCCACTCTGATTACCATGCGGATCACCGACATCAACGCATTCACGGCTGCGGAAGTGATTCAGGAAATGGATAATGCCGTCCGGCAACGACGCAATTATTTCTTATTCCCCCATCGGCTGGCTACGGGTGAGATTCGCGAGGTAGAGGTCTACTCGGGTCCGGTGGACATCGGGGGTCGGAAGCTTTTGTGCTCATTCATCCACGATGTGACCCAGCGCAAACGGGCCGAAGAGGCCCTGCGGGAGAGCGAGCAGCACTTCCGCGAGGTGGCGGCTACCCTGGCCGAGGGTCTGTATGTGCTGGATGAAGCTTGGCGCATCACGTTCATCAACACCATCGCGCTCAGTTTGCTGGGGTGGCAGGAGGAAGATGTACTGGGGCGATCCTCGCATGCCTTGTTTCATCATTCGCATGCGGATGGTACGCACTATGATGCCTCCACCTGCCTCTTGAGCGATGTATTAGTCAAAGGTCAGGTGATAAAAACCGAAGATGATATATTGTGGCATCGGGACGGGAGATGTTTTCCGGTGGCGTTGATCGCCTCGCCCATCCTGCGCGCTGGAAAAGTGCGTGGCGCGGTGGTCACTTTTCAGGACATCACCCAACGCAAGCAGGCCGAAAAGGAGTTGCTGGAAGCCAAGGAGCAGGCGGAGCAGGCCGTTCGGGTCAAAAGCGAGTTCCTGGCGGTCATGAGTCATGAAATCCGCACCCCCATGAATGTGGCGCTGGGCATGTCCGAGTTGTTGCTGGAAACCGATCTCAACCCGATGCAGCACTGTTTTGCCGAACTCATGCACAATGCGGGCAAATCGCTGCTGGGAGTGATCAACGATGTATTGGATTTCTCCCGCATGGAAGCCGGGCGATTCGTCCTCTCGGAGTTGCCCTTTTCGCCCCGCCAGGTGGTGATGGAAATCACCCAATTGATGCGGATGAGCGCCGAAGAAAAAGGCATCATCATGGAGGCGCGAATCACGTCCGACGTACCGGACGCCATCGTGGGAGACGATGGCCGTGTGCGTCAGGTGCTTGTCAACCTGATGGGTAATGCGATCAAGTTCACCCATCAGGGACGAATCGATGTGATTTTGGAGCCGTATCCCGCCGACCCGGACACCCTGTTGTTTGCCGTTGCCGATACTGGCATCGGCATCGAAGCGGAGCACCTGGATCATATCTTTGACCAGTTCACCCAGGCCAACGCCGGAATTACCCGCCGATACGGCGGGACAGGTCTTGGGCTTGCCATTACACGGCGTCTGGTGGAGATGATGGGCGGGCGAATCTGGGTAGAAAGCCGAGTGGAACAGGGAAGCCGTTTCTTTTTTACCTTGCCAGCGCGGATGGTGCAGCTTGTCACGCAGGAACCCGCAGCCCGCGAAGCCCGCCCTGCCGGTATTGCCGACATGCGCGCCTTGCGCATCCTGCTGGCGGAAGATGTCGAGGAGAACCGGTTGCTGTTTGAGGCCTATCTCATGCAGACCGGCCATCAACTGACCGTTGCCCACGATGGCCTGGAAGCAGTTGACCGGGTACAGGAAGAAACGGCGTTCGATGTGGTGTTCATGGATGTCCAGATGCCCAGAATGGATGGCTATACAGCCACCAGTCGGATCCGCCAGTGGGAACAGGAAACAGGTCGCAAGCCCGTGCAAATCATCGCGCTTTCAGCCCATGCTTTGGAGCAGGAAATTCAACGTAGCAAGGAAGTTGGCTGTGATCTGTATCTGACCAAACCGATCAACAAGAAGAAATTGCTGGCAGTTTTGCAACAAATCACCAATCGACTTCCCGGTGATTCTGCGTGAACGGCATCGCTTCCAGCCCACGTCAGCCGGTATGGTACATCCCCCACGGTGGTGGACCCTGTTTTTTCATGGATTGGAATCCGCCGGATGCCTGGCATGCCATGGAACGGTTTCTCAAGGGCATCCCAGATCAGTTGCCGCGACGTCCGAAGGCCATCGTCTGTGTCTCGGCCCATTGGATCGAACCGGCATTCGGCATCGGCAGTGGGGAAAGGCCAACGTTGATCTATGATTATTCCGGATTTCCGCCCCATACCTACCGGCTGCGCTATCCGGCATCGGGTGCGCCCTGGCTGGCGGAACGGATCGCGGAATTGCTGGGCCTTGCTGGAATCCCGGCGCATCGGCATCCGACGCGCGGCTTCGATCACGGGATGTTCATTCCCATGAAGGTGATCTTCCCGGATGCGGAAATCCCGGTGGTGCAACTCTCCCTGCTGACCAGTCTGGATCCCGTGACGCATCTGCAGGCTGGCCGGGCGTTGGCACCTTTGCGCGACGAGGGTGTGTCGATCATTGGCAGCGGCATGAGTTTTCACAATATGCGTGGTTATGGAGATCCCAGGTTCGGGCCGGTTTCGGACGCCTTCGACCAATGGCTGACCGGTACGGTCGAAGCGAAGGAGGAACTGCGCGAAGAGCGGCTGATTCACTGGGAGCAAGCCCCTGAGGCACGGCAGTGCCATCCCCCGCGCGCCGAGGAGCATCTGCTGCCCCTGATGCTGATTGCGGGTGCGGCCAGGGAAGATGAGGGTCAACGGGTCTTTTCGGATCGCGTCATGGAAACCACGTTATCCGCATTCCGGTTTGGTTGAATCGGGTATCATCTCTGAACGCATTATCATTCATTTTCAATCTGCTGACGATAGTGTGGGGGGTGATTCCGAAATTTGGAAATTCATGAAGCCCGTTTCCCTGAACACCTGGAAGTTACCAGGGAGATATTCCGCGAGTACGCCGAAAGCCTGAACATCGACTTGACCTTCCAGGAGTTTGCATCCGAACTCGCCGTGTTGCCGGGAAAGTATGCGGCACCTGCTGGAAGGATCCTGCTGGCCTGGGATGAAGCCCAGGTCATCGGTTGCGTGGCGATGCGGCCTTTGGAAGGGGATGCCTGCGAAATGAAGCGGCTGTATGTGCGTCCCTCGGGGCGGGGCATGCAAGTTGGCAAGCGATTGGCCAGGGTGCTCTGTCATGTCGCGCAGGAGGGCGGATACGCTCGCATCCGCCTGGATACGCTCCCAAGTATGGGTGTGGCGCAGCGCATTTACCGATCTCTCGGCTTTAAACAGATTCCGGCATACGCTTTCAATCCCATCGAGGGCACGCAGTACCTTGAATTGACGCTGACCTGATGCAGTCCAGAGGGGCACGCATTCCTTCCCGGGCCACCCCGTGCCCGTTTTTCGGTCGAGTCAACGATACCTCCACCCGCACCAATCGGCGCAAACGTAGCGCGACTGGTGGCCAAGGGTGCCATTCTGGCAAGGCGCGCGTGGTGCATTCAGGAAGAAAATATGTTTCGGCATGTTGAATTGGACCAAAGTTCGATCCTGTTTGCCGTTTTTTGGAAGCAAATACCCAATCGAACTGGTCCTGAGGCTGTGGACCAGCTATTTTCGTTGATATTGAAAGAGAAATGTCTGGTCCACAGGGCTGTGGACCAGAAGGTGTCTGGTCCACAGGTTTTGGAGAATTCGGGCCGAGAGAGAATGAGGAACGCGGTTTTCGGTGTGCGCTGGTCCAGGTTTAGACCGAAAGGAATTTCAAACCAGTTACGCTAACCATTGAAAATATTGGACTTTTTAGACACAAAAAAGCCGCCCCGAAGGACGGCTTTAATTTTGAGACTTTCTTAATAACTTTAATTGGTGGAGCAAGTGATACGGTTTCGAACTCATTCTCTGTAACGTATTGTAACAAAACGATGAGAAAGTTAGAATCCCTCCTGGCCGGGCAAGTGATGGCGTGATGCTGGATATGGTTGAAATTTCACTGTATTTTCCGTAGCTCCAAACTTTCTCCAGTCTGCCCGCCAAGAGAAATTGAGAACAGTTCAACTCCGACTCTCTTAGCAGGCAGTGGGTGGTGTCGGAATCGACTCCATTCTCGTCAGTTTGCGAACACCTCCTCCAGTGAGTTGGGCGCATCCATCAATCTGAGGCTCCATTCCTCCAGCTCGGAGGATTTGGCCTTGGTGATCTTTTCATTGGCCCAGTCTGGGAGTGAGCCGAAACGGCGTTGGAGTTGGCGGGTCAGGAGTTTTGCTTCGCCTTGCTGTTCGCCTATCTCGATGCCCTTTTCTTTACCGAGCTGTATACCCGCCACTATCCCTTCTTCCTTGCCTCTTTTATGACCAATTCGTTCCACACTTGTGATATAAGGCATTTTCTTGTTCTCCTCGAAGTCGGATAAAATTGCCCAGAATTGATTGTCCAACTCTTCTGGCAGGCTCAGCAACCAGTCGATGAATCGGAAGAGATCAACGATTCGCTGACGGCTGAAACCACGCTCATACAGCATGCGTGTGATGCGGACTTTCTGCTGAAATCGCTCTTTCGGTTGGTTCTTGGTCTGTTTGCCAGTCAAATGGGCCAGGGTAACGATAGCAAACGGATTGTTGGATGATTCCAGGAGATCCAATTGCGTCAGATAATCCAACAGTTTGACGGCATTAAACTGGAAACTTACCTTGGATCCCCACATCTGGTAGCCAAACGTCGATGGTCGCCAAGTGCCTTCTTCATCAGCAAGGATGGCCAAGCTGACAACTGGTCTCTTGTATAGGTCGAAGGCCCGATACTGACATGTGAACATTCGCTCTTCGAAATCTGGGTCACGGTTCCCCTGGATTTCGACATGGATCAACACCCAGAGTTCGCCACCGTCGAGCAGCCAGACCCGGACCAGCAGGTCGACACGACGATTGCCGGACTCCGCCTCCCGCGTGATCCGGTCCAACTCCTTGTCCAGGAATTCCGGGGCGCGATGCCAGTCGATGCCGTCATGCGCTTCCGGCAGGAAGAAGGCCAGGAAATCCTTGAAATACGTCTTCAGGATTTCCTTCCATGGCGAGTCGTACTCGGTCGTTTGGGTTTGGGATTCGTGATTGGTCATGTGAGTCCTGTCTTTTCCATCTGTATGCTGATCCTCAACTCGCCACCATCAAAATCTGGCTTGCCGACAGGGTGGAAACATTATTCAGGGTGGCGATGCTAACTGCGGACAAAGGCCCGGTGCCATCTGGATCATAGCGCAGCAGTCTGGTTCCGGTGTTGAACAGAAAACGCTGACTGGTGCTGCTTGCCGTGCCGGTGCTGCTGGAGCGGATGCGGGTGGAGGCCAGACCACCGACAGGAAGATTGCCAAAGTTCGGACTGACGAAGAGCAGCTTGTCCCCCTGAGAGACGCTGAAATCGGTGATGGTGTCCCGGCCCTCAGTCGGACGGGCGAACTTGAAACGGTCGGCACCGGTTCCGCCGGTCAAGGTGTCACTGCCGCTGCCACCTGTGAGCGTATCGTCTCCAGCCAAGCCGCTGAGAGTATCGGTGCCGGCCAGACCACTGAGCGTATCGTGGCCACCGGCACCCGTGAGTGTATCGCTTCCCGATGTGCCGGTGAGGGTCTGGTTGGGATCCAGGGCAATCACCCTTTGGGTCACAGAAGCCGCCTCTGCCGGGGCCAGGGTGAATGTTTTGGTCCGATATCCGCTCTTGGAGATCTCCAGTGTGCCGCCTGTGGATGGGATCAAGGTCTCCAGGCTGCCGTTGCGTTCGCTGTTGCCAATCAACTGACCGTTGAGTCGCAGGGAGACCCCGGAGAGCGCGATCAAATCCTTGCTGCTGTAGATCAACCCCTGCAGGATGGCGGGAATTTCGTTGGTGGGGTTGAGGACGAACTGTTGAGAAGAACTGGTGGAGTAGGCCCCATAGGCATCCACGGCCAACACCTTCCACCAATAGCTCCCGGCATCCAGGCGATCCGTGAAGTCCACCAATGCCTGGGAGAAGGGAAGATTTTCCCTTCGGAACACCACATTGGAAAAGGCGCTGTCCGTGGCGATGAGAAGGGAATAACTGACCTCGTCTCTTTGCGGATCCGTGGCGTTGCTCCAGTTAAACAGTGCCACACGGCTGACCACGCCGTTGCTGGACGGGGCCTGCAATGTGAAGGTGCCGGGTGCGGTGTTGTCGGGCTTGGCCTTGTAGACATATCCAGTCACGGGGTCGGAGATCTGTCCGGTCACCCCGTCGCGCAGGTAGTATTGAATCTGGTACTGTCCTGGTGTGGTGAAGCCGGCGAATCCGGTGATGGAGCTGGTATTGATCTCCCATCGTTGCTGCCCATCGTTGTAGGTCATATTGCCCGATGGCAAAGTGACGCTCACCTGATAGGGGGAGGCGGTCGCACTGCCCTGCACCGCGAAGTCTGGCGTGACAATGGTCACCCAACCGCCGGAGACCCGGTTGATCTCCGGATCCTTGATCTTGGTCCAAAGCAGGGTCGTGCTGCCCACGCCATAGACCGCCGAGCGGATCCGGTCGATGGCAAAGGGGTTGTCGATGGCGTTGCTTTGGCTGGCCAGATCGAAACCGAGCGTCAGATTCCTGGCCACGGCACCATCCTCTCCGGTGCGGGTGGAGAGTTCGTTGCTGCCGATGCCATTGCCGTTGTCGTCGAGCAAAGGATGCTGGCCCGACAGATCGTTGATCCGCTGGTCGATCCGGTTGCGCAGGGTGTTGGCCTGGGCATTGGCCTTGTTGCGGGTGATGACCGGATCGCTTTCGGTCAGGTTGGCGGCCTCGTTGAATGCCTCGTACAGGGTCGTGCCCCGTCCCAGGGATTTGAAGAGCAGTTCGATGAATAGTTCACCGCTCTGGATACCGTCCACCTCGCGTGCGCCGCGATGGGAGAGTTCGCTGCCCGTGGACGAGGAGATGACGATCCGGTTGCTGGCCGACAGATCATCGACAAAGCTTCCGGAATAACAAGCCCCCAGGATCGCCACCTGTTGCTGTGACAGAGCCTGGAGTCCCGCAGCGCCGCGCGCACGGAATCCGGCGTTGAGATTGTCCAGCCACAGTTTCAGATCCGTGGAGGTCACCCTTCCGGTACTGTTATCCTGCCCAATGAGAAATGTCTCCGGTTTGCCGTGATCCACCAGTATTAAATAAAACGGCGCCGGGGCTGCGATCATCCTGTCCCGCGCCCACACCTCGATGGCGTTTTGCAGCGTGGAGCGGGTCGGAGCGCGCACGGCCACCCCCTCCAGATTGCGAAAATCGCCGTTGCCGAGGTTGGTATTGATCGCGCTGGTGTCAAAGTTGAAATAACGGATATTATCCGCGACGAACCCCCTATTCAACAGAGTCTGGTAGACACGATTGGTGGTGCGTTTGTGGGCCAGAATCCCTTCCGGAGTGCCGCTCCCTTCGGACAACTCGCCCTGCACCAGAATGGCATAACCCGCCGGAGCCCCCACCCGCACGTCGGCGTAGCTGGAGGCTGCACCCAGCATCAGCGAGGCTTCGGTGGTCACCTCCAGCACATGGCCGCCCGAACTGGTGAACCCGCTGACGCCGGCAAAGGTGAAGTGACCGGCATTGTCGGTGGTCGTGGTGGTCAATTCGCGTTTGGTGCCATTGGGTGCGGTGATGGTGAGACGCACAGTCTGGCCTGAGAGATTCCACTCCCCCTGGTCGGCCCGGCGCAATTGGCCGCTGACGTTCACGGTCTCGTTCGAGTTGATGGCATACAGTGGCGCGTTCAGATCGATGGTCATGGCGATCTTGCGACCGTCCATGGTGTAGCCGAAATGGAGTGTGGTTTGACTGGTGTTGTCGGCCCGATCCCTGGCACGCGCGGTTACGGTATAGGTGTGACCGAAGGTCCAGACGCTGTTGCCGGTGTCCAGGCTCCAGTTCGTGCCCGTGGTTTGTGCCGTGATCCAGCCGGAGCCCTCTTGATCGATGTATTGACCGTTCCGGTAGACGATATAGTGGTTGTTGGTCTGATCCTGGATCATCAACTCCACGGCAGCAAGCCCCGATCCGATGTCGGAGGCCGATCCGGTGAATGAGGTCAGGCGTTCATAGGTCTGATTATCCACCGGAGAGGTGATGGTGACCACCGGGTTGGTGTTGTCGGACTGGATGGTGACATTCAGAGGGGTTGACGGTGTGCTTTCGTTCCCGGCGGCATCGCTCTGGATCGCCCGCAGGGCATGGGTTCCGGCGGTCAGCCCCACATCCAGGCTCCAGGCGGTGTTGACCAGGATTGTGATGGCCAACAGTTCCTCTTCATCGATGGCGCCGTTGTTGTTGCGATCGTCGAACAGCGCCAATGCGGCCCCTCTCTCCCCTTCTCCCCGGATGGTCAGGCCAGTGGTCAAATAGGTGGTGTTATCGCTATTGGAGGGGCCATCATCGTCTTCTGCGGCCAGGTCCAGGGCCGTCGGGGCAGCGGGCGCGATGGTGTCGCCACTGAGGATGACCGTTGTGGAGAGGATTGGATCGATCTGCCCATCCTCGTTGAGATCGGCCAGCGCAACCGATGCCGAATAGTTGCCGACATCCCAACTCTCGGCAGTCAGGAACGTGCCATTGCCGCTGCCCGGCAACACAATCACGCTGCTGCCGGCTTGTCCCACCAACAGATCCAGATCCCCATCCCGATCCAGATCGCCAAGCGCCAGATCGGTGGGATCCCCTGCCAGGAGATAGCGGACCGGGGCGAGGAAATCCCCATTGCCACTGGCCAGCAATATGGAAACGGCATACTGGCGATCCCCGGTCCCGGCATCCTCCGGTCGATTGCTGACCACCAGGTCCGGCTTGCCGTCTTGATTCAGATCCTCGATCAACACCACGTCGGGTTGGACCACGGGAATGGTGCGCAGGGTTTGGAAGGTGCCATCCCCCACACCGCGCAGGATTGACAGGGTCTCGGTTTCGGGGTGGAGGGCCACCAGATCCGGCGTGCCATCCCAGGTGAGATCCCCCACCGCCAAACCACCCGTCCAACTCCCGGTCGCATGGGTGGCCGGACTCTGGAAGGTGCCGTTGCCATAGCCGAGCAGAACGGTGACCCCGTTCACACTGTTGGACCCGATGACCAGATCGGCCACGCCATCATTGTTGAGATCGGTGAAGGCCAGAGCGTTCGGATAGGCGATGGCGTCGAGTGTTCCCGACGTATTGAACGAACCGTCCCCATTACCGGTCAGCAGATGGATCCGGCTGGAATTGGTCTCGAAAATCGCCAGATCCAGCACATCATCCTGGTTCAGAAAGTTTACGGCCACACCGTTGCCCATACCGGCCAACGCCGTGCCGCGCACGGTCAAGTGGCCTGCACCGTCCCCCAGTAACGCCACTAGGTTCCCTTCATCGGTGGTACCCACGACATCCGCATGGCCATCCTTGTTCAGATCGCACACCACCTGATCGGTCAGCGCGGTGCTGGACAATGGGGTCGGCAAGGTGAACAGATCGGCAATAGGCATGGTTTTGGTTTCCTGTCACGAAATGAAATGATTCGTTTTCTCGCCATCCGGGCATGCCCGACGGGTCAATCACTCGGCAAAGATCTCTTCGAGTGAGCCGGCATCGACAAACCGGAGGCTCCACTCCTCCAGATCAAAAGATGTGGCATTGGAAATTTTGGCAGTGGCCCAGTCGGGAAGATGACCAAAACGGCGTTGCAGAAGGCGGGTCAGAATTGTGGCCTCGCCTCTCTGAACCCCAATCTGGACGCCTCGCTTTTCGCCGATCTGGATGCCTTCTTGGCGGCCTGCTTGAATTCCTTTCCGTTCATAATCCTTGGCCCATTGTTCCACACGCGCTGCCAACATGATCACCACCTCCTGCAGGTCATCCGGGATGGCAGACAGAGGCGTCACCTTCATGCGCTCCAAGCCGGCCATGATGAGTTCAACGAACAACTGTTTGACTGGCGGCCCATCCGGGTGGTTCCGGAATCAGTCCGCCACATCCTGTCCTGCCTGAATCACCTCTTCTGGATTGTTTGGATGCTCCATGCGAAAGAGTATGGCGGTCAGGCATGGGAGCTTTTTCAATAATTTTTCAGAATAGGCGCCTTCATTGATGACATAATAACGCATCTCAGGCTGAAAATGCCACAGGGAAGATCACTCTGGCAGGCGGATCAACTCCCGCAGGCTGGCAGTGGCATTCCAGCGCGGCTCGCCGTTATACAGGGCTTCCTCAAAAAGCTCCCACAGCGATCATGGGCCTACCCTGTGGTAGCCGTAACCAGCCAGCCATGTCTTTCACTAAACCCTGCCAGACCACCATTCGAGTCAGCAGACAGGTCAATGCGGTGTGGAGGCATGGCTGATTTTGGGCAAAAAAGAACCTGACCAGCAGGTTCAGGTTCATCACCAGGAAAATGGCCCGGATCCAAGAGGCAGAGGTATCGGCCAGTTTGGCCCTGATCTTCGCCAAACCATGCCGGTTCTTGCCCTGTCCGAATTTGCCTTCGATGGGAATCCTCTCCAGATGGTCCCTGCGGCGCTGTCGCTTGGCTTCACGAAGTTCTTCTCGGTTGGTCTCGGTCTCCTTCCTGGGGCGACCCAACGGCTTGCCACCAAAGCGAATTCCTCGATCCTTGCAGTAGCGCCGATTGTCCCGCGTCCCGTAGATGCCATCGGCCAGCACCACTGCCGGATAATGCCCGTGCCGCTTCTTGAATGCCTCCACCTGACTCGGCAACAGTCGATCAATCAACCGCTCACTGATCTCCTGGGCCTCGTTGAGCAGTCCAAGATCGGTCGGATAACGAATCGCCTGTTCCGCCACCGTGGCATCGATGATCAGCTTGCCGGATGGCTTCGCTTCCACTCCTTCAACATCCGTTTCAAGCCCATTGTCAGCCTGCTGCGGCGTTTCCGGAGCGGCAACGATTTCAACATGATCCGTCTGACTGGTCACGTTTTGTTCAAACGATGGCGGGTCGCCATCCGCAATTCCCGGTTGCTTTGCCTTGTTTTTCTTCGCCAAAATCCTTGTTAGCTTGGTGTCAACTGCCTGTTCAAATTGCGCATACACCGTCGCTCCCATCCGTTTGCGGATCTCGACAAACAGCGACGGCGCAAACGGCTGCTCCAGGGTGAAACCGGAAAAGCCACAGAAAAATTGCAAATACGGGTTCTCCTGGATCTGCAGAACCGTCTCCTCGTCGGTCCACCTCTGACGATGCTTGAGGATCACCGCACCCACCATCAACCGGGCCGGTTTGGCAGGAGTGCCCTGGTCCACGCTCATGCCGCTGTAATAGGCGGCGGCAAACTCCTCCCAGGGCACCACCTCTGCCAGCTTGACCCACCGGTTGTTCGGGTCAAGGTTTCTCTCGAATGGACTCTCAAAACCGGGCAGGCTGGGCTGCTTTTTGTCAGGCTCTCGGATCATGGGTGCAAGCCTTTTGGGCCAGAAGGGTTGAAAACCACACATCCGGATACTATCACAAATACGATTCCATGTATAGTTTCAATATGTTGGACTTTTTGAGGAGACCCTATACAACACGATCGGGAGAACGGGTGGCAATCCATCGGAAGCTTTCAGCTTGCGCTCATGTACGAGTTGCTGATAGAGCAGGCCCGTATAGACATCCACCCGCAAGGCCATCCATGCGTCGATCTCGGACTGGAACTCCAGAATGAGCAAGACGAATATGCTGCCACCATGGCGTGTTGGAATCTCCCACACCACATCGTCGCGTCGCCGTTGTCCCCTTCGGCCAGTGAATTTGGTATTGTGCCGCCGGAGGTGGTCCAGGTCGAGTTTGGCCAGCAAGGATGGATCCAGGAAGCCACGCAGCAGATCAATCACCATCTCCGGGTGGGAGAAGAAGCGATGATAGATCGAATCATGAGAGCTGGCGCTTGAGTTCATTAATGGGTTGTTCCGTAAAAATATTAATTGAGTTAAACCAAAACCATTTTGGAATGTGTAATTTGTTCTGTTGGGGCGTTGCCCCAAACCCCACCAAGGGCGTTGCCCCAAACCCCACCAAGGGCGTTGCCCTTGGATCCCACCAGGGGCCAATAGGTAGAGTAGAGCATTGGCGCGGTGTCCTGCGACCCGTTTCCAACACCCCCTCATCGAACCGTGCTTACGGTTTTCCCGTACACGGCTCTCCGATCACCTTCTTTCGTCAGCATGCGCCCATTGCCTCCAGATGACTCACTTTCCCCACCATGCGATACAATCGGAATTGATCGTGCAGGACGTGGTAGTTCCACGTCACCCTGGCTTTACCCCACCCGATATGGTGCTTACGTCGCATCCAGATCTGCAACTTTTCTCGCACCATCCAGTCCACCTTGTGAAAGATCCGGTTGCTGTTCCCAACCCTGAAGTAGGTACACCACCCATTCAGAACCGGATTCAGTTTCCGTACCACTTCCGTGAGACTGGTCGTGAGTGGTGTCGTTCGCACAACTTCGCTTACACGTTCCACGATATGGGTCACCGCCTTTTGGCGCGGCCACATGTAGACCTTGCGCCACCTTTGCCGGAACTCAAAACCGAGAAAGCAGAATCCCTCCTGCGTCGTCGTCAGCTTGCTCTTCTCCTCGTTGACCGTCAGGAGTAGCGCCGCAAACTGCTGCCTCAAAAGTTCCCATGCCTGTTGGGCTTCTCGTTCCGTGCGTGCCAATAATACCATGTCGTCCGCATAGCGAACCAGACGAACTCCAGCCATGGCTGGGTGGTCACCGCTCCATTGCCGGTCCACCTCATGCAGGAAGATATTCGAGAGCAAAGGAGAGATGACACCTCCTTGCGGTGTGCCCCGCACAGGATTCTCCACCTTGCCTTCCTCGACCACTCCCGCTTTCAGCCATCCTCGAATAAGCCGTAGCACCCGAATGTCCACGACCCTTCGTTCCACGAGATCCATCAACAGATCGTGGTTGATCGTGTCAAAATAGGACTTCAGGTCCACATCCACCAACATGGTGATATCCTTCCCGAAAACTCGTCATAATGGCGTTCAAAGCCATTCGTGGTGTCCTTTCCGGTCGGAAACCGTAGGAGCAAGGCTTGAAGTCCGCCTCGAACAGCGGTTCGATCACGATCTTGGTTGCCATTTGCACCACACGGTCTTTCACTGTGGGTATGCCCAACGGACGAGTCTTCCCGGGTTGGCCGGGCTTGGGAATATGAACCCTGCGCACATGTTGGCTGCGGTAGATCCCGGTGATGAGTTCTTCCCGGATTTCCGTCAGGAATCGCTCCTCTCCGTACCTAACCACTTCCTCCATGTCCATCTGATCCACCCCAGCCGCACCGCCGTTCTGTCTCACACGTCGCCACGCCTCCTCCAGCACGTCTTGCCGATAGATCTTGTCGTAAAGATAAGGAAATCTCCTTCCAGGCTGTTGCTTGGCTGTACGATATAGCGTCCTCTGCAATTTGCGGGTGGCTCCCATCCTCGGCAGATTCTGCCGCTTTTTCGTGGGATACGCTCTCCGGGGTCGAGCTGGCCCTCTCGGGTGCATTCCGGTCACCTTTCCTCGCTTCAAACGCATGGTGAAAGTGACGGTCCTTCCCTCCCGCCGGTTTCCCGGCGTTCATCGGTACTATGACCATCTCCGACTTCCTGCTTGGCTTCGGGTCCGCGACTTCGGGGCTACCTTATACGCCTCCCTTACCTTCGGCTTGCGCCTCCAGACCAAACAGGATCTCTCCGGTTATCCCAGTACTCTTTCTCCGCATGCCACCGTCCTGCTACACCGTTCCGTCGAAGCGTCCTGGTCCGTTTCATCACGCTTCGTGTCAGGCTTCACCTTCAGGGGACAGGCTCGCCACGGAAAATACCCAGTTAAACCGGTCATACTCATCTGGGTGGGGTTAACGATGCTGTTACTGACGTTCACTTGCGTTGCGGCCTGCGAATTCGCCTCGCCCCCCTTCCGGTGTTGGGGGCTTTGTCATCCCGTTTCTTTCCAACCGGTCACCCGGTCAAAAGGGGATCAGGCTACCAGACGAACGGACAATTCTCTGGATTGACACCTCTCAGTCAATGAGACTACTGGAACATCTCGGACACACCCCCTGGACCCCCTTGACATAAACGACGCATCCCGAAATGGGTGCGGTTTAATATATTATTCATAGAGTCGGAGATAGAGAGAGCATCATTCAGCACGGCAACGCCTCCGGCGGCGGGCAGAGAGGGGAAGTCTCCCCTCTTAAGCACTCTCCCCTCCAAAGCGCTCAAATCATCCAATGCCCAAATTTTTATTGTCCGCCTCGTACCGGCCACACATAGTTCGTGTACGTCTTGTCGCGGCTGCTGCCGTGGCCGTCTTCGAGGTGTATGATCCACGCGGAGCCGGTGGAGCCTGCCCAGGTAGTAGACAACCAGTAGTAGTTGGACTGGACGCCTGAGAACGGATGACTGGCTGGCAGGGCCGGGTTGCCTCGACTGTAATCGATCAACGATTGCAACTCGAATCGATTCGGCAAACGCCAATCCCGATCTGTGCCTGTATAACCATCACATGTTGCCGCCCCGACATTCAGATCGCTGATCTTGGTCAGGGCCTCGTCCCATGACAAGCCTCCCCAACAGTCGGCATTTTTCATCCAGACCAAACCTGTTGCATTATCAGCAATCGATCCATCACCCTTGTCCACAAGATCTTCCGAAGACCGCACAATACCTTTTTTCAAATTGCCGTCGTCACCGGTCGCGAATGATGTGGTTTGGCCGGTCTGTCGTAACGGCGTGGGAGTTGTTCCAGCCGCATGGGCGGCACCAAACAATAAGAGTAAATAGAACAGTACAATTATATTTATAATCAAGCCGACAACAGGCGCAGGATGTTTCGCGACTCTCATCATGATACCCTTTCCAAAAAAAGAGGAGATGCCATTTCCCAACGTTTCATCACCACGCGTTCCCGAATTGTGGCAACCGGAATACCGGTCTCTCCGATCCAGGCAACTGGTACGCCACTTTGCCATAGCCGTAATGAGATGGTTTGCAGCGTGGATCCAGACATGCGCCGGTTGCACCATAAAGACCACGCAGTCTGTTGTGCCGAACAACAGGTCATCTCCCAGCATGAACCGAACGGAGTCATGAGAACATGATCTGGCAGGAGTTTCCGGAACCACTTTCTTTGTTGGAAGACCGATTGGACATGGCGTGGCCCAGACAGTCGTCGATAAGACGGTTTACCCTGGTCAGTTTGAAAATACTCCGCAAGCCATATATGGCGTGCCAGTTGATTCTGCCAGGGTTGTGCGCCGAGGGCATAATGAAAATGGCCATGATAGGATGTGAGCCATGCTCGAATCCGTGTCAGCAAATCCCATGGGTATGGGTAGACCTTCCGACCGTTTGTGTCCGTTGTCAGACCTTGTCGAACAAGCTGCGCCGATGCCTGAGACAACCGTTCGTGCAGGGCAGTGGCGACACGACGACGAACCAGCAGATACCAGGGACGCACGATGTATCCAAGAAAATCGATGCCATTGCCAATGGGTTGCAAACGGCTCTTCCCATTCAATTGCAGCCGCAACCGGTTATTCAGGAACGCATGGATGGCGAAATACCAACCAATCAGTTCCTCCCGGCTTTGGCTCAATAGCACGAAATCATCGCAATAGCGCACATAATGACGCACCTTGAGTTTATGCTTGACGAATTGATCAAGGGCATCCAGATAGACATTAGCAAAAAATTGACTGGTCAAATTGCCGATGGGCAATCCGCAGTCGGGTTCTGCCTTGAATAGAGTTTTGCGTGCAGGAAGTTGTAGAAACTCTTCTTTTGTGGCCGAGCGAAATTGGCAATCCTGGACCGGATCATAAAAAATGAACAGTCGCAGCAACCACAAGATCTCCGCATCATGCACCCTGGCTGCCAGACGTTCAAACAGGAAATGGCGGTTGATGGAGATAAAAAAACCGCGCACATCCAGTTGCAGATACCTGGAGGTTCTGGATTGGTTTTCAGTAACCTGTCGGGTGAACTGTTGCAACCGTTTGACGCCCCGATGCGTTCCTTTCCCTTTACGACAGGCATAGGAATCGGCAATGAAGCGTCGCTCCCATTTGGGTGCCAATTCCGCCACCAGGATATGATGCATGATCCGATCCCGGAAATCCGCAGCAAAGATTTCCCGGCGCTTCGGTTTCTCCAACAGAACGGCCATGGAACTCCCTGGTTGGTAACTTCTGTTGAGCAGTTTTTGGTGCAGTTGGATCCAATTCCCTTCGAGATCGCTTTCAAATGCCAGGGCATTGTGAGTCGAGCGCTTGCTCCGACGACATTGGCGATAGGCTCGATAGAGATTTTCCAGAGAAAATAGGGGGGACAGGATTACCATTCTCCGCCTCGTACCGGCCACACATAGTTCGTGGTCATCTTACCGTCGTTGCGGAAGCCGCCGCTGTAGAGGTTCACGAACCACGCGCTGAAGGTGTAGTCTGCGTAGGTAGTAGACGACCAGTAGTACTCGGACTGGACGCCTGAGAACGGATGACTGGCTGACAGGGCCGGGTTAACCTGACTGGAATCGATCAGAGATTGCAATTCAAGTAGATTTGGCAAGCGCCAATCACTATGCGTCCCGGAGGTATAACCCGTACACGTTTGTGTCCCAGCATTCAAGCCGGTGATTTTGGTCAACGCACTGGGCCAATTCATTCTGACCCAGCAGTTGGCATTTTTCATCCAGACCAGGCCGGTCAGGTTGTCGGTGACTGTGCCGTTGTCGTTGTCGGTGAAGCGCGGGTCTGGCCATGCCACACCTTTTTCCAGATCCCCATCGTCGCCAGTCGCATAGGAGACGGTTTGCCCGGTTTTGATTGTCCGTGCCTTGGGGAAATTCGTCACCGTGACGGTGGTGGTATTGGAATCGACAATGCCATCATTGACCTTAAAAGTAAAAGTGTCCGTTCCGACAGAATTTGAAATATAACTATAAGCCCCGGTGGTGGGATTGATCGTGACCGAACCCAACGTGCCGTTAACAACCAGTCTGTAGGTCAACGGATCCTGATTGGCATCTGTGGCGATCAATGTGCCGGACTTCGTAACCCCCTCATGGAGAGTCAAGGTACCATCGACAGCCACCGGTGCGACGTTCGGCATATCCACAATGTTGATGGTCACTGTGGCAGTATTCGAATCGGCCCTGCCGTCGTTGACCTTGAAGGTGAAACTGTCCGCCCCTGTCATCCCATAGCGTGGGGTATAGGTGAAAGCGCCGGTGGTGGCGTTGGTAATCGAGGCTGTGCCCTTGCTGCCATTGGTGACGATAATGTAGGTGAGTGCATCCCCATCCCCATCCCCATCCGTGGCTGTCAGGGTGTTGTTGATCGCGGTGATTTCATTGGTGGTCAAGGAATCATTCACAGCAACCGGTGCATCGTTGGCGTTGCTGAACGTCAGCGTAAACGGCGCCGAACTGACACGCCCCCCCTGTCCATCATTGACCGTCACCTTGAGGCTGAGCGGCGTGGCATTGGCCGGGGGATTGCCGGAGAAGGTGCGCGTGCCCGGTGCAAAACTCAGCCAGGCGGGTAAGGCCGCACCATCCGCCAGGGTTGCCGACCAAGTCAGGGTATCCCCATCCGCATCGGAGAAGGTCGAAGCCGGAACCTGGAAGCTCTTGACATCGCTGCCGGACCAGTTCTGGTTGGCGATCGGGGTGGCCATGATCGGGGTGTCATTGGCACTGGTGAGTAGAAAACGCAAGGGAGTGGCGATCGATCCTCCTTTCCCGTCACGCACGGTGATGCGTACATCCTGTTGGGTCAGACCTGCCGGGGGATTGCCGAGGAAGGTACGTCGCGTGGGCGAAAACTTCAACCAGCCGGGCAATGGGGATCCATCGGCCAGGGTGACCGAGTAGGTCAGTGTATCGATATCCCCGTCGGTGAATGTGGTGGCGGGAATGCGAAAATTCTTGAGCCCGGGTCCATTCCAGGTATGGTTGGTCAACAGGGTCGCCACCCTGGGGGTGTCGTTGGTCGTGGTGAACGAGAGGGTGAAGGTGGTACTGGCCTTGCCGAAATGGCCATCGTTGGCCGTGACCTTGATCGACAGAGGCGCGGCCATGATCGGCGGATTGCCGCTGAAGGTGCGGGTAGTGGCGTTGAACTTGAGCCAGGTGGGCAGACGAGCCCCATTCGCCAGGGTGGCAGAGTAGCGCAAGGTGTCGCCGTCACTGTCCGAGCAGGTAGTGGCCGGAAACTGATAGCTCTTGCTCCCAGTCCCGGTCCATGTCTGGTTGGGAATCGGGTTGGCACAGGTTGGAATCGCCGCTTCTGCCGAGTTCCATGCCAGTAATGCCAATAGTGCGATGGACTTCAAACACCTGCCATTCATGATGCATACCCGATAAGTTGGTTTGGTATGGCTCGAAGGGTTGGATAATTGGCGTTCATGTTCATAATAAGGTGCGTCACCTCTTATTAAGTACATAATTCTACTTTGTCACATTTCTCTCGCCCCCTGGGTCAGGGCTGCGGATTGCCTTGTATAGGCTGATCGGATAGAGGATGCCCGCCTTTTGTGTCGGCGTTCCATTTCCAATATAACATCATGTTTGTTAATGTTTTTCTTCGGAAGAAACTGCTTCAGAAGTTGCTCGATATCACCGCAACTCAGCAATGGAATCGCCTCCTCCTGCAAACGTCTTTCTTCCAACATGAACAGCATGGCCATTCCAACCAGGGCCATATGGTGGTGCCAAGAAGCCCAGGAGCGTGCCTGATAATCAGCCATCCCGGACTCACTTTTGGCATTTTGGAAGGCCCGTTCAATCCAAAAACGTTGCCCCTGCATGAAAGCCAATCGTTCCAAAGAGCTTTCCGGAATCGCGTTGCTCAGGCTGTATTTGATCTCCCCAGGAGATGCAATCTCTCGACGCACAACCAAATGCCAGCATTTGGCCGCCAATTCCTTGCCATCCCAAAGCCAGACCCGTTGATGAAGAAAATCTGCCTGCAAAGCCCCCTTGGTCGATTCCCGGATGCTCACGCGTTGCCATGCCTCAGGCGGCTGTTCACGCGTCCATATGTCCACTCGAACAGGAGTTGCACTTGTCCGTGGTTGTGTTCCAGGACGGCCCGGTCCCTTATGTGGCAAGGGAAGCATCGGTTGAGGATCTTTCAAATAAATCATTTGGTTGCTATGAACATCGGCCATAAAGGTCTCTCCCAGGGCTTCTATCTCCCGCAGACAGGCAGGATCTTTTCCGTACCCGCCATCCAGACCAACCCAGCCAAACCGCAACCCGCGATTTCGGGCTTCCCGCACCATCTCAACAGCAAGCTGGCACTTTGATTTGAAAGTAACGTCTTCTGGAATGCCGGCTTGTTTGCATCGCGCCTTGTTATCCGTCCACTCTTTGGGCAGATACAACCTGTAATCGACTACCGTGGCATGCTTCCCCGCACCCAAAGCGGCAAACACACCAACCTGACAGTTATCCACCTTGCCCAACCGACCGCACCATTGCCGGGCCACTCCGACCGAGTGCTTGCCCTTCTTGATGATACTGCTCTCATCGATCACCAAAGCCGCATCCTGGTCGTCGCCAATGGCTTGATCCGCATCTTGCGCCACCTGCGTCATCACCGCCTCATGATCCCATTGGGCGTGTGTCAGCATGTGTTGCAATTGCTGGTCATTGCACTCTGTCACGACCTCGCTCATGCGTTCCATGTTTTTGGTCTCGGCTTGCATCAATCCTTTCAAATAGTTGAGGGCACCTGCAAAGAATGAACGCGTCTTGCTTCGAAAATGACTACGATACCTGGTAGCGAACCCAACGAAACGATCTGCAATATTATCAATTGAGTTTATGCTGCCATTAACAGATTTAAATCCCCTTGCTGTTCATTTTTTGTATCCTTCAGCCAACTGTGATTGGTGTGCAACTCTCTAAATTGAATTTTACCATATATTCCAATTCGTTGCACTGGTTGGCAATGTGATAAAGTAGAATTAAACGCGGCTGGCGTGACTGCGCTGCATAATGGTTGAAAACTCGCTCATAGGTCCCATTGGCCACAGCGCACCGGACCCGGAGCATGCTGTTCCCGGATTCTTTCACCTACCACACCCCTGATCGCTTCATCCGAGTGTGGCAGACGAATTTGTAGGATGACTCAATTCCACCACTCCCGATCGGATAGCCATCCTCACGATCGGTTTCATAATGGATGCGTTTCGGATTTTTTTCAAGATATCCAGCCAGCTTCCTGATTTTTTTTCACCACGTCTTCCGACCCAAAGAGTCTGACGTCACCTTTGCGCCCAGAATCAAGAGCATCAGACCCAAAACACCGGAACCTCCACCGCCTCCTGCACCCGCACCGCACGCCCATCCCGCACGCTGACCCGGTCACCAACGTTGCCGCCCCCGTCCAGAACCACCTCAACCACCCCCTGGGCCGTGGCCACCCGGACAGCGCCATTGGCCATCGAGACGATCCTGCCAGCCACTGCAACTCGCCCGGCCAGCATTTCGCGCAGGTCACGCAGAGGACTCGACATAGCGTAGCAACTCCAGAGAAGTGATCAGTTTGTTGCCCTGGGCCGCATGGTTGACCGAAGTAATCTTGCCTCGCCAGGGGCGGCCCATCAGTGCGTCGTGGACTTCCACCAACTGCCCCGGCATAAAGCCGGGACGGTGCAGACAGGTCAACGACACCTCCTGTAGCGCCTCGCCTGCATCGATTTCGGCCCGGCCACGAGAGCGTTTGGCGTCATCGGTGGAAAGCAGAGGATCGGAGATGTCGGCGCCACGAAACGCGCCGTCGCCCCGTTGGCAAAAAATCTCGCCGGAGCCAAGCCGCACGCCGGTTGTGCCTGCGAAACGGACCCGGAACGGGAATTCATCGTGCCCGGCCACGCTCTCCGGCACCCAGGCGATCCAATGCTGCATTATCGAGCGATACGACACACGGACGATGGCCACCCCGGCGAATCGGGCAGTGACGGTGCGTTGGTCGCTCTCCAGGGTCAACGGGCCCAGGTTGAGGCCGAACCAGAGTTCTGAGTCAACAGCCAGGGCTGGTTTGCTCAACGTGGCGGTCGTGGACAAAGAGAAAACCAAATCCTCGGTGATGGTGGTCTCCTCCTGGCCGTCGAGCCAGACGACGCCGGTGGAGACCAACGGATCCAACAAGGTGATGTCGTCTCCGACATGGACCATCAGATGAACGGCATCCCCGCCATAGAAGGTGGTGCGGCCTTCGTTCGGGCCGTCGATCCGGCCATCGACCTCGGCGCTCAAGAATCCACCGTTCCCGGTCGGGAGGTAGCCCCGGACCAGCACCTTGTTGACCCGGGTGCGCAGGGTGTGGGCTTCTCGACAGGAGAGATTGTCGGACTCATCGGTCAAGACATGATCCACGCTGGCCGTCACCCAGGCTGGTACCGCAACGGGAAAGCGGTGCCGTACCCGCAACCGGCCCTCCGGAGTCGATTCGATCCGGCCACCGGCGGCTTCGGCGATTGCCTTGACCACATCCAGAGGAGTGGCGTCGTGGAATTCCAGCCGTCCCGCCGGAATCAGCCAGTCCACCAGTTCCCATTCGATGGCCTCACCAATGGCCTCTTCTGCGGCGGCCCTGGCCATCATGGGAAAAATCCAGGAGCGATCCCCAGGGGTGGCACGGGGTAAGGTGAAACGGGCGGTGGGGCTGATCACCGAGACTGTCAATCGGGGCATGCCGACGCCATCTCTCTCCAGCATCTTGTTATCGACGATCATTTCGAACGACTCGTCACCCATCTGCACGGTCAGAGCGTCATCGATGCGGATGCGCTGGAAAGCGGACGGATCGGAGAGTTCCAAGGTACCGCTCCAGGCGAAGTCCCCTTCGGCCTGGGAGATGTTGGCGGACAGGATCATATCAAAATCCCTTTGTGGAAGGCCCGGACAGCAGAGCCGTGGATGCGGACGTTGCGGAGGTCGGAAAGGTTCCACACCTGGCTGGATGATCTACCAACCAGAGTGCGCTGGAGGATGCGATACGGCATGGCCTTTTGCACCTCCATATGGGTGATGGTCGCCCATGGAGATTCACACCGGGCAGAGATCACCGGGAGCGAGGACCATTCGATGCTGCATCGGGCGGCAATGGTGAAGCGGTACGGGATGGTGAAGGAGACCTTGAGCGGCGCGTTGCCGTAGGGGGTCGAGGCCCATAAGGCGGCATACTTGGTGCCGTAACCCTGTAACAGCCCGGAGCGGACGATGGCGCAGGGATCCCAAATTTGAATCATGGAAGAAGCCACCATCATGGCACCAAAATCTCCTTGATTAAAGAAACAAAAGAAGGAGTGAACGATAAAACTGATAATACTCATCCGATATGGGAAAGAGTGTGATGCGGACGCGCTTGCCTAACAATCGGTCTGGTTGATTGATATTGCTGATATTGAGGCTGGACGGGTACATGCCAGGATTGTACATGTCCGGATTCCGGAAGCGATATCCGAGATGGATCAATCCATAATCCAAATCATGTCCAATCGTGTCCAAGTTTATGCCATGGTCGCTGCTGTCTGTGAACGGTCCTGGTGGCAATACCCGATCAGCAGCAACGACATTATTCATGTAATATGAGTAATATTTGCTGTAAGGCTGATGAATGGTTGGCGTGATTCTTCGAGGCCACATCAAAGAAAATTCATTGCGTATCAACTGCAAATTCGCGTAGAGATTTGAGAATTTAAACGCATGCTTTGAAAAGAAATCCTCATAGATCGGAATCCAATTTTCATTGTCTGTCATGCATTCAAGTCGATACATCATTGGACCTTCCATCCATCTCAAAGGAAAAGTAGCGTTTGAAAACACAAAGCAAAACACATCCATCGCCATATCCTTTCCTGCAAATGCCGGAAGGGCAATACGGGAATCCGTGGCTGTGCCCCATTGGAATGTGCCGTAGCCACGCAGCGGGTTGGTGCGAATGGCCACGATGCGTTTGAACGGTCCGGGTTTAAGAATTGCTGACACCGTTGAGCATCCTCAGTTTGAAGGTTCGTCCTTGGCTGTCCTGGCATTCCAGATAGATGATCTGTTCCACCTCAACATAAACCTCTTGATTATCCGGATCTGGGTAGAGCCGATTGGTCATCGTTTCGCGGGTGCCGGGGATCTCGGTCCAGTTTTCTGTGGTGCCAACAAGGTTGGATTCGTCATTTGCTTCATCCAAACCGCCTGATCCATTTCCACTCCCATCCCAATCGTTCAACCTGTCGCCCAATTCGCCACCCTGTGATTGCAAATTTCCAAATATCACCTGTGCCATACCATTTGGCCAAATTTTCCTCTCGAATGAAGCCGTGACTGCTTTGCGGTCGGAGAGCGCAATCAGGCGCACCGGTGGCACATCCACCTTGTCCAGGCTGCCCATGAGCCAAGCGCGTTGCATCTCCTCGAAA
>JAANAU010000070.1 GCA_011089965.1 Magnetococcales bacterium | reverse complement strand
GATACTCATGGATAGGTGGCGATAGCGAGATCGCGCATGGAAATGGAGGCTCCAACCCTGTCGTCTAACGAGATCCGTTGCTTCGCCTCGTACCCCGGATTGCAATGGCTAACCCTCATTTAACATACCTCAAAAAATTTACTTAAAAATCAACTTATTGTATGGTGTTTTTTTGGCAAGTGGCACTACATTTTTTCAATTCTTTGATTTGATGTCCTCAGACGATCATTTTTTTTACCCCACCTGGACTTGGATTGAGACCGACAGCTTGATAGATTCTGAGCTGTCCTGACTCGGCGTTGGTGGCCTTGCGCACATGCAAGGTACGTCCATCTGATCGGCGGAAGGTTGCTGTGATCCGGCGTTGACCAGACAAGATTTCACGCAGGGATGACCATCTTTCGTTGATCCCTTTGTCGTGGAGGTGGCGACGGATGATTTGTACGAATTGATAGGCAAGCACGGTAATGAAGAGGTGTCCATCGCTACGTTCTTCTTTGTGGTGAAAAACCGGACGCAGCCCCAGCTCAGATTTGAGGGAACGAAACACGGATTCCAAGTCCGTCAACGTGATATAGGTACGCCAAAGCCTCTCTTCATCCCATCCTGTTTCGTTAGTGCGCAGGCAGTAAACGCCAGGATGGGTCAAAAGGGAACCATCCATAGGTTTTTGTTCCCACTGTATGGCTGTGGCATTTTTGCCGTCAATATCGGGGACGATATTGATTTGATAATGCTGACCAACCCCGTGACATTTTTCTTTTAATCGTCCAATTCGCTCCCAGAGTTTGGTGATGGTTTTGGTCGTTCTCGGTCGTGCAAGACCGTCATGGAGTTTCTGGAGTTCTGCCTCGAAGTGTTTGGAAAATCGTCGCATGATGCCATCCTCCTTCATGGCGCGACGTTCGGAATGGCAGTACAGACGGAGTTCCTGACCGTCAGGAGAGGCAACTTTCTGAATGTGGACCCGTTGTTTGGATGCGGTCTCAATACAGGTTGCATGCTCCATGTCGAACTGGCGGCGATGTTCGCGACTGACAACCAGGTAGCGATACTTCCTGTCGCGCAACCAGGATAAATTGGCCTCGGTGGCAATCCCTCGATCCATGACCACCAGAGACCCTTCCGGCGCGCCGAGATTGTTCAACATCTGTTCCAATGTTTTGGATTCGGCGGCATTACCTGCAAAAACTTCTGATCGACGAACAAAGCCATTCTCGTCCAGAACCAACCCCAAAGTCAATAACGGACAATCGCTGCGCTTCTCTTTGGAATGGCCGCGCTGAGCCTTGGCGTTCTTTGATAATTCTCCTTCAAAATAGGTGTTGGTTAAGTCGTATAAAGTGACGGTACAGGACAAGGAAAACAAATTTTTAATCATTCCAAACATATTTTTTTCAATTTCTTCTCGGTTTCTTACCAATAAATCCGAAACCCGGTAAAGTTGCATGGCGCTCATGGCCTCAAAATCGGCATCCAACAATTCTCCCAGTCCACTTTGATCACGCAGCCACCGATGGGTGGATTGTTCGGAACCAGGTGCTGCCATGCGCCCGATAACCAGGCCGACCGCTGCTGACTGCTGTGGTCCAGTAAAGCCCAACTTGTTCAGTAATTCCACAAACCTAACTTTCTCCATAGCCCAAATACCAAGATGTTCCACACCTATAGAACGCGGACGGCTCAACTCTAAGGTAGAGATGTCTACCGATTGAATATCTCCTTGAGGTTTGGCATCTTTTTCATCAGAAGGCAATGTTTCCGTATTGCGGGCCAAAAGTCGTGCCACAATCCGTTGTGCTTCGCGCTCAATACCGTCGGAACATTCTACCGGGCACAATGAGTTTTGGCCGCTCAGCACTTCTTCAATGCGAGCGCAAAGCGTTGGCCATTGTTCCTGGTCAATGGCAAAATGACGACCAAGATTCAAAAGGGTTTCCTGCCTGACCTGTGATCCAACTCGTTTGGATTGAACCAAACGGTGGGTATGGTAGGACTCACCCGTCGCAGAATTGCGAGTATGTGTTCGTCGAATGTACATGGTGACAGAATACAACAGGTACGCTTAGATAGCAAATACTATCATATTTTTTATGGCACTACAATTAAATTTTGAAAATCACGCCAGGCAAAATCATTATAAATCAACTAGTTACCAAAATAAAATTATTTAAATTGTTGAAAATGTGTTAAATGAGGGCTAACGCAATCTTATCAAATCTCCATGTCGAAGAGAAGCAAAACACAACAAAGAGTCTGGCTTCTTCCCAGCCCAAAAGAGCTGTACGCATTGCCAATCGTGGACTACTGAGAAAAATCCATCTTCCGCACCAGTTTCTGTCAGGGAGGTGTCGGGACGAAACGCATCAAACCTGGACCTGACCAGCCATATTGTTTAAACTGATCCGGTTTACCGGTCTGGAGGTCTTTATCGATTCAGGAGTTTTCATGCATGGCGGGACATAGCAAATGGGCCAACATCAAGGTGCGCAAGGGTGCGCAGGATGCCAAGCGCGGCAAGGTCTTCACCAAACTGATCCGCGAGATCACCACGGCTGCCCGTCTGGGTGGGGGTGAAGCGGGCTTCAATCCCCGGTTGCGTGCCGCCATTCTGGCAGCGCGTGCCCAGAATATGCCCAAGGATACCATGGACAAGGCCATCAAGCGCGGAGCCGGGGCCGAAGAGGGGACCGATTTCAAGGAGGTGCGTTTTGAAGGCTATGGTCCCTCGGGCGTGGCGGTGCTCGTCGATACCCTGACCGACAACAACAACCGGACCGTGGCCGATGTGCGTCATCTGTTCAGCAAGTATGGCGGCAACATGGGGTCATCCGGGTGTGTGGCCTATCTCTTTGACAAAAAGGGGCAACTGGTTTTTCAGGGCGTGGACGAAGAGAAACTCCTGGAGGCCGCCCTGGAGGCCGGGGCAGAGGATATGGTCTCCCAGGATGGCGAGTGTGAGGTGGTCTGTTCCCCGGAAGATTTTGAAGAGGTGCGCGATGCCCTGGCAGCCAAGGGGTTCAACAATCCGCTCTCTGCCGAGGTGACCATGCGTCCCCAGAATACCGTGACCCTGGATGAGAA
Organism: Magnetococcales bacterium; assembly: GCA_011089965.1. Lineage (GTDB taxonomy): Bacteria > Pseudomonadota > Magnetococcia > Magnetococcales > Magnetaquicoccaceae > Magnetaquiglobus. The sequence goes on along the minus strand of JAANAU010000070.1, from coordinate 4,140 downwards.
GAACGCCATCACCATGCTGAAACTGCTCGACATGCTCGAAGACAACGACGACGTGCAGAAGGTCTACGCCAACTTCGACATCCCGGATGAGATCATGGAGCGGATCGGCTGAGGGCATGCGCGTTCTTGGCATTGATCCTGGCAGTACGGTCACCGGTTGGGGGGTGGTGGAGTCGATCGGCTCGGGATACCGTCATGTGGCCCACGGTGCGATTCGCACCTCATCCGATGAACCGATGCCCGAGCGTCTGGGACGCATATTCACCGGTCTGAGCGCGGTCATGCAGGAGCATCGCCCCGATGCGGTCTGCGTGGAGGAGATCTTTGTTTCCATGAATGTCCAAAGCGCCCTGAAACTGGGACACGCGCGGGGTGCGGCCCTGGTGGCGGCCCAGGCTGCGGGCCTGCCGGTCTTCGAGTATACCGCGTTGCAGGTCAAGCAGGCGGTGGTCGGCTATGGGCGCGCGGAAAAACAGCAGGTGCAATCCATGGTCAAGATGCTGCTGGGTCTTTCTGTCGTTCCCCCCCAGGATGCGGCAGATGCTTTGGCCGGAGCCCTGTGTCATCTGCAACGCAGTTCTGGCGTGGCGGCGCTTCTGGCAGCCCGGAGGTGCGGATGATCGCCCATCTGCGCGGCATCCTGGCCGAAAAGGCTCCCCATCAGGTGGTGCTGGACGTGGCCGGGGTCGGGTATCAGGTGGCAATTCCCCTCTCCACCTTCGAGCGGTTGCCGGCCATCGGAGAGGCGGTCCATCTGTTTACGGTCATGCAGATTCGCGAAGATGCCTGGTTGTTGAACGGTTTTCTGACGCCTGCGGAACGCGAGGTGTTCATTGTTCTGAATTCGGTCACCGGCGTGGGGGCCAAACTGGCACTGGCGGCACTGTCCGCTTTTGCGCCCGAAACCCTGGTGTCGGCCATGGCCCGCGAGGATGTCACGCTCTTGTCGCGCATTCCGGGGATTGGCAAACGGATCGCCATGCGTCTGGTGGTGGAGTTGAAGGATCGGCTTCCGGTGTTGTCTCCTGCTGTGACAGACGGTCTGTCTCAACCGGTTGAGGACGCTGTCCAGTCTGTCACGACTGCGTCGTTGCCGGTTGCCGGTTTGCCTGCGGCACCGAATCTGCGTCAGGATCTGGTCTCTGCCCTGGTGAATCTCGGGTATCGCGCCCTGGATGCCGAACGGGTGTTGCGCACCTTGTCTGCCGATGAGTTGCGCGAACCGGCCCTGGCGTTGCGCGCGGCCCTGAAGATCCTGTCGCGATGAGTGAATCCACCTCCCGTCTGATTGCGCCTGAACGGCAAGCCGATGAGGAAAAACGCGAACTGGCCGGGTTGCGTCCGCCCCGTCTGGCTGATTTCATCGGTCAGGAGTCCCTGAAGTCCAATCTGTCTGTTTTCATTCATGCAGCCAAGAGTCGCGGCGAGGCGTTGGATCATCTGCTGCTGCACGGTCCGCCGGGTTTGGGCAAGACCACCCTGGCCCGTATTGTCGCGGCTGAGATGGAGAGCGGACTGAAGACCACCTCGGGTCCGATCATCGAGCGGGCTGGCGATCTGGCTGCGCTTTTGACCAATCTCGAACAGGGTGATGTGCTGTTTGTGGATGAGATCCATCGGCTTTCGCCTGCGGTCGAGGAGATTCTCTATCCGGCCATGGAGGATTTTCAGCTTGACATCATGATCGGTGAGGGTCCGTCGGCCCGTTCGATCAAGATCGACCTGCCCCCTTTCACCCTGGTGGGTGCCACGACGCGGGCCGGTTTGCTGACCAATCCGTTGCGGGATCGCTTTGGGATTCTGGCGCGCATGGAGTTTTACAACTCGGACGAATTGGCACGAATACTGCAAAGATCTGCCCGTATCCTGGAGATTCCCATCCATCCGGAGGGGGCCCGGGAGATCGCCCGACGGGCACGCGGCACACCCCGCATCGCCAACCGCCTGTTGCGCCGGGTGCGTGATTTTGCCCAGGTGCAAGGTGTGCGTCAAATCGATGTCCGGATGGCTGACACCGCATTGACGCAACTGGAAGTGGATGGCCTGGGTCTCGACGCCATGGATCGGCGTCTGCTTTTGACCATATTGGACAAATTTGGCGGCGGTCCGGTGGGTCTGGACACCTTGTCGGCGGCATTGGGGGAGACCCGCGATGCCATCGAAGAGGTGATCGAGCCCTATCTGGTGCAGCAGGGGTTTCTCGATCGCACCCCGCGCGGACGGCGTATCACCCCGGCAGCCTGTCGCCACCTCGGACGCATGCCATTATCGGATTGGCAGGGATTGTTGCCTTGAACAGCAGGATGTTCACCTGGCCGGCACGGGTCTACTATGAAAACACCGATGCCGGAGGCGTGGTTTACCACGCCGAATATCTCAAATTCATGGAGCGGGCCCGCACGGAATGGCTGCGGGCTTTTGGATTCGAGCAGACCTCCCTGCTGAGGGAGCGGAATCTGCTTTTTGCGGTGGCCAACATGGAAATTGCGTTTCTGGCTTCCGCACGCCTGGACGACCTGCTCAATGTTTCGGTAATATTGGAAGAGACCAAGCGAGTCAGCCTGACACTGACCCAAACCATCACCCGGAACGATCCTGGCGGGCAGGTGACGCCATTGATCCGGGCGCGGGTACGGATCGCCATGCTGAGTCGCGATTTCAAGCCGGTTCGCATCCCTGCGGATCTTTTGAACCGGCTGCAACCCTTATTGGATGGACAGCCGTGGATCATCAAGCACTGACTTCTCACAGCATCTGGGATCTGGTGGTACAGGCCGGTCCTGTGGTGAAACTGGTGATGCTGGCCCTGTTGGCGGCATCAATCGTTTCCTGGGCCATCATCATCGACAAGTGGCGGCGCTTCCGGCGTGTCAGCAAGGACGCAGCCGAGTTCGAGGAGCGTTTCTGGAGCGGTGGCAGTGTGGCCAATCTGTATAAAACCGCTGCCCAGGAGTGGCCGGAGAGCCCGATCGTGACCGTGTTCGTCACCGGGTTCAAGGAGTGGAAACGATGGGAGAACAATGGGAACGGAACCCCGAGGATCAGCGAGGTCGGGGATCTGTTCACCAACGTGCGTCGTGCCATGACCGTGGCTTTGAACCGCGAAGTGGATAACCTGGGGCGGGGATTGACTTTCCTGGCCACGGTGGGATCGACCTCGCCGTTCATCGGTCTGTTCGGTACGGTGTGGGGGATCATGAACTCCTTTCTGGGGCTGGCTGGCGCCAAATCGACCACTTTGACCATGGTGGCTCCGGGTATTGCCGAGGCCCTGATTGCCACGGCCATGGGGTTGGTGGCAGCCATTCCGGCGGTGATTGCCTATAACAAATATGCCGCTGAACTTCGTCGGCAGCATCAGAAGATGGACAACTTCGGCTCGGAGTTTCTGAACATTCTGGAGCGGCAATCCTCGCGTCGCGGGAGTCTGATCTGATGGGTATGGGATCGAGCATGAATTCCGGGCCAGACCGGCTGACGGCCATGAGCGAGATCAATGTCACGCCCATGGTGGACATCATGCTGGTGCTTCTGGTGATCTTCATGGTCACGGCCCCCTTGTTGACCCAGGGGGTTGAGGTCAATCTGCCGGACTCCGAGGCTGCGGCCTTGAGTACCGAACAGGAGCCATTGGTGATCAGCGTGACTCCCAACGGTTCCACCTACATTGAGGATCGTGCGGTCACGGTTAACGAAATGGTGGACAAGATTCGGGCCATCCGGAAGAACAATCCCAACTTTCCCGTTTATGTCCGTGGCGACAAAACCGCGCAGTATGGTGCCATCATGGTGGTGATGTCGAAACTGCAACAGGCCGGTGTTGATCGGGTTGGATTGATCACCGAGCCTTCGCCAGGTTGAGCAATGCCCTCACGTCTCACACTGCTGGCATCGGTTGCGCTCCATTTGTTGGTGGTGGCGCTCTTTTTCGTCGTGCCATTCACCACACCTGCGCCCCCCAGGCAACCGGTTTTTGCTGTTTCCCTGGTGGAGTTGCCGCCCAGGCAGCAACCGACGCCGCCCAAGAAGAGTACGCCTCCGGCCACCCCGAAAGAGACGCCCCCGGCTCCGCAACCGCCGAAAGAGACGCCTCCGGCACCGCAACCGCCGAAGGAGACACCGCCTCCGTCGCCGAAAGAG
>JAANAU010000033.1 GCA_011089965.1 Magnetococcales bacterium | reverse complement strand
CCGGATGTTTTTGTTCAGCGCGTTCGTGCGATCCATGATGAGAATGGAACCGCGCGCGTTGTAACGGAAACCGTGGAGGAACGCGATGCCCGGATTGAGTCCCATCGACCCCATATCCGGGTGGAGGATGGTGAGCCAAGTCTCAGTCTGGCCAAGGATGCCTTCATCCCGATGACGGTTTTGATGCTGCAAAGGGCCATCCGGCGCATCGAGGCGTTGGAAGAACGTGTGGGCGTGTTGGAAGGTTGAATCCTGCGAGATCCGTGGTTTCGCCTCGTACCCCGGATTGCTTTCTTGAGAGATGAAAGGACTGTCGGCAGGAAACTGCCGACAGGTTGAAGCGCGGTTGCCGGATGAAGGAGCAATAGCGAACGCACACCGATACACGAGATGTGCAAGACGGAGTGGAATCAATTCGTGACGATCTGGATTTGATTGACCGACAAACTGGAGACATTGTCCAGAATGGCGAGGGTCGTGGCCGGGGCTGAACCGTTGCCATCCGGATCGTAACGGAGGGTGTGGCTGGCGGTGTTGAAAATAAAACGATGGCTTGATGTGCTGGCCCGTCCGGTTGCATTGATGGCAAAGCGGGTCAGTCCCAGTTTTCCGGTGGCAATATTGCCGAAATTTTTGCTGACAAAGACCAGTTGATCCCCTTCCGAGGCCTTGAAATCGGTGATGGTATCCGTACCTTCGGTGGAGGAGCTGAATTTGAACCGATCTGCTCCTGTGCCGCCGGACAGGGTATCCTCGGCGCTGCCACCGATCAGCAGGTCGTCACCGCTGCCGCCTTGCAGAATGTCTTGTCCGGCCTTGCCGAGCAGGGTGTCCGTGCCAGCCATGCCACGCAAGGTGTTGTTGCCGCTGTTGCCTTGCAGGGTGTTGGTCTGGCCGTTGCCTGTCCCTGTGATGTTGCGGGAACCGGTCAGGGTCAGGTTTTCGATGTTGGTCAGCAGGGTCCAACTGATGGAGCTTTGGATCAGATCCGTGCCTGCGGACGGATTTTCAGTGACATAATCTTCGGAGTTGTTGACTGTATACGTATCATCGCCCTCCTCCCCGTACATGTGGTCGGCACCGATTCCGCCATCCAGCAGATCCTCTCCCGTGCCGCCAAACAGGATGTCATCTCCATCCAGCCCGTTGAGGTTGTCGTTGTCGGCAAAACCGCGCAGGGTATTGTCTCCGGTTGTTCCGGTGATTGTGTTGCTGAGGGAGTTGCCGCTGCCATCCAGAGAGGAGGGGCCGGTGAGGGACAGGTTTTCCAGATGGTTGCCCAGAGTCCAGGCAATGGAGCTGTAGACCAGGTCTGTGCCGCTGTTTGGATCTTCGGTGATGGCGTCGTTGCTGTTGTTGACATAATAGATATCGTTTCCTGGGCCACCGCTCATTTGATCGGCACCGCTGCCGCCATCGAGGGCATCGCTTCCAGTGCCTCCGGACAGGATATCGTTTCCGGAACCGCCATTCAGGGTATCGTTGCCGCCGTTGCCGGTGAGCCGGTCGGCTCCGGCTTCTCCCAGCAGGACATTGGCGGCATCGTTGCCGGTGATGGTGTTGTCCAGTCCATTGCCAGTGCCGTTGATGGCGTTGTTGCCGGTGAGAGTCAGATTGCGTTCGTTGTCAGCCAGGGTGTAGGAGGTGGTGCTCTCAACGGTGGTCGGGTCGGTGGTGATGACCCGATTGAGGATGGTGGTTGTGAGGGTGCTGGTGCCAAGCGTGCCGGTGCTGAGTGCAGAGAGGGTGACGGTAAAGGTTTCGTTGGACTCTTGCGCCGTGTCGTTGGTGATCGGGACGGCAAAAGTGCTGCTGAGCGTGCCTGCGGCAATGGTGAGTGTGCCGGAGGTCTGCGTATAATCGCTCCCTGAGGTGGCGGTTCCGGCACTCGTGGCATACGAAACGGTGACCGCTGACTGGAGCGTTTGGGACAGGGTGACGGTGTAGATGGCCTGGTTGTCTGCTTCTTGGACCGATGCAGGTCCGGTCAGGGTGGCGGTTACCGTGGGTGTCGTTCCGCTGGCGGTCAGGGAGTAGGCACCGGTGCGGGATCCGAGATCCTGGGCGGAGAGAAAAAAAGTGCCGGTTGTGCCTGGTGTATAGGTGATGAGTGAATTGTAGCCGCCACCGCCATCATCGTTGGTGGCGATTTGGGAACCGGCAGCGTCCAGCAATCGCAGATAGGAGTCAAGTACCGAGGAGTTTTGTCGGAAGGAGTAGGTTGTGCCTGCGGACAGCGTGACGCGCCACCAGTCCTGGTCTCCAGAGCTGTCGATGGTGCCGGTGACTGCCGTGCCCGTTGTGTTCAGGGTGGCGGTGGTGGCAATGGTGGCTGGAATCGTGTCCTGGACATCGTCGTTGCGGATGACACCCGAAGCGGTTGTCGTGGTTCCGAGAGTGGCACCGGTGGGGTTGGCCAGGGTGACGGTGAACCCTTCGTCCGATTCGTATCCGGTATCGCCGACCACAGTGACCGTGACGGTCTGGCTCGTTTGTCCAGAGGCAAACGTAACGGTTCCGGAGGGGAGGGATCCTCCTGAAAAGTCATCCCCGGAGGCCGGACTGCTCCCGGAACCGGCAACCGACCAGGATGCGCTGGAGGAGTTGTTGAGATCTCCGGTGCGGGTGATGGTGAAGGAGAAGGCGGTCGTACCGCTTTGACCTTCGTTCTGGTTGGCGTTGCTGGCAGTGATGGTCAAAGAGGGCAGCGCCACCGAGGCTGTCAGGGTGTACTCTCCGGTGCGGGAACCGAGATCCTGGGCCGAAAGATAATAGGAGCCGGTTGTGGTCGGAGTATAGGTGATCAGGGAGTTCAGGCTGCCGCCACCATCGTCATTGGTGGTGATCTGGGTGCCAACCGAGTCGAGCAGTCGCAGATAGGAGTCGAGGGTTGTGGAGTTCTGCCGGAAGGAGTAGCTCCCGCCTGCGTACAACGTGACGCGCCACCAGTCCTGGTCTCCAGAGGTGTCGATGGTGCCGGTGGCTGAGGTGCCATCGGTGGTCAGGGTGGCGGTGGTGGCGGTGGTGGCCGGGATGGCGTCGGTCACGGTAGCGGTCAGGGTGTACTCTCCGGTGCGGGAACCGAGATCCTGGGCCGAAAGATAATAGGCGCCAGTTGTGGTCGGGGTATAGGTGATCAGGGAGTTCAGATTGCCGCCACCATCGTCATTGGTGGTGATCTGATTGCCGGAAGCGTCGAGCAGTCGCAAGTAGGAGTCGAGTGTCGAGGAGTTTTGCCGGAAGGTGTAGTTCCCGCCCGCATACAACATGACACGCCACCAGTCCTGATCTCCGGAGATGTCGATGGTGTTGGTGGCCGCGGTGCCATCGGTGGCCAGGGTGGCGGTGGTGGCGGTGGTGGCAAGAATGGTATCGGGCATTTGTTCCATCCATTTGCGGTCAAGTCAATGATTGCAAATGTCAGTTTTTATCATGCCTGAGTGTTTTTGTATACACGTATTTTCGATGGGTGTATAGAATAATAATAAATAAATGTTAATATCACATTGATATCGAAGTTGCTGTTTGTTTATAAAATTCCCCGGCATCTGGAATCATCCGGGGAATTTCATATCATACCAGCTTACGTCAACGATCTGTTGATGTATTATTGGCAACCACCCGGGGGATGTTGTGTCCCTTGTTGGCGGTTTTGAGGTCGTTTTCACGGGCAGCCAGCACCCTCGCAACCGCCTCATGACCCCGTTGTTGTGCCAACACCAGAGGGGTGTGACCGCTTTTGTCTTTGGCGGTGAGATTGGCACCATGGGCCAGGAGAATGGTGGCCACCTCATCTTGTCCGCGCATGGCTGCCCAGTGGAGCGGGGTCTCCTGATATTCGGCAACGGGATTGACATCACTGGCCCAGCGTATCAAAAATTTGACCATGGCTGCATGGCCCTCGCCTGCTGCCCAGTGGAGCGGGCTGTCGCCACTGAGGGAACGGATATCCACCTTGGCCTTTCTGGCAAAGAGCTGTTCGGCCATCGGGATATCCCCGGCGCGTGCTGCCCAGAAGAGTGGGGTGCGTCCCAACTGATTGGCCAGGTTGGGATCGGCCTTGTATTGCAGGAGCAACGCCACCATCTTGTCGTGACCAGACTCGGCAGCCCACTGCAATGGGGTGTCACCGCTTTCATCTTGGATATTGACCTGGGCGTGGGCGGTGAGCATCACCTTGGCCAGGGGCAGGTTGCCCTCTGCTGCGATCCAGTGCAAAGGGGTCTGGCCAGTGCGATTGGGCAGATCCGGTTTGGCCCCTTGTTGTAAAAGCATCCGGGTCAGCTCTTCGGAGCCATGGTTGGCGGCGATCATATGCAAGGCGCTGTCGCCGCGTTGATCCACGGCATTGATGTTGACACCCTTCTGGAGCAATGCCTGCATCACCGGGGGATTGTTTTGGATCGCTGCAAAGTGCAGCGGCATCAGGCCAAAGCTGTCCGGGGTTTGCAGCTCCTGTTGGGCAGCGATCAATTGCAGGGCTACCTCGGTTTCGCCATTTTCAATGGCCTTGTGCAACGGAGTGCGGGTGGATGCGCGCATCCCTTGCGGATGCACGGCACTTCCGGTCATCGGCTCGGTGGCTTGAGCATGAGCATCCGTGGAATCGGCCAGGGTCAGGCCCAGGGCGAGGACCAGGGCAAGACAGGAGTGTTGCAGAAGAGTGGATTGGGCGCGCATGAGAACCGATTTCATCGTCAGGGCATCCTTGGCCATGGTTGGGTGCGGAATTTATTTTTGGATCGTTGCAAAAAATGTGCCCTGTGTGGAGAATCACATCGGGAAGGCGCGCATGTTTTTTGGGAGCAGGATGGAAGGAATGCCAATCTGGATGGCTTTTGTGACGTTGACATGCATTTGGGGCAGTACTCCCCTGGCCATTCAGTGGAGTCAGATCGGTTTGGGATATCCGTTTGCCGTGATGGCGCGCATGGCCATTGGTGTGGTTTTGTTTGTCTTGTTGCTGCCCTGGCTGGTCAGGCAGCCTTTTTTGTCATGGCGGGCATTGGTGGTGGTGTCTGTGGTGGCGGGTTTGAATCTGTTTGCCAGCATGTGGCTGCTCTATCTGGGTGCGCCTGATGTGCCGTCGGGTTGGATCTCGGTGTTGTTCGGCCTGGGGCCGATGGTGACCGGGATCTTTGGAGCGCTGTGGTTGGACGAACCGTTTCCAATGGACAAATGGGTGGGTTCGGTATTCGGATTGATCGGTCTGCTGGTTATCTTTACCCATGGGAGCCATGCGGCGGCCTATACCTCCAGCGGGATTGGGTGGGTTCTCGCTTCGGTTGTGGTGGCCGCAGCCGGGAATATTGCGATCAAACGGTTCAGTCGGGAGATCTCCCCCATGTGGGTGGCGGCGGGTTCCATGTGGGTGGCTTTTCCGCTCTTTGTGATCGTTTTTTTGTGGTCCAGGGATCCATGGCCTCAGGAGGTGACGATGCGTGCCGGCATGGCGATCCTTTATCTGGGCCTGGTGGCCAATGGGATTGGTTTCATCTGTTTTTATCATCTGATGGGTCGGGTCAGTGTGGCCACGGCGTATCTGGTCACGTTGACGGCACCGGTGGTGGCTTTGTGGCTTGGGGTGCTGTTCAATGCCGAGACGATCCAGAGTGGATTGTTATTGGGCACAGGATTGATTCTGTTTGGCCTGTTGTTGTTTCTGGGCGTGATGCCACTGCGGCGGGTTGGTGCGTTTGTCAAGAAGACACAAGGAAATGACAGCACAGTGTGAATCGGCATTGCATCGGATGCGCAGTTCATGGCATATTATTCGATCAGACAGGAGGAAAGCGACCGAATGTCGGTCCAGTAATTACCGGAGTTATTGATAATCAATATCAATATCAATATCAATCCGGATTGAACTACAGGGGGAGATTGTCATGTCACAAGGAGTGGTGAGTACCCGGGATCTGCGCTATGCCGAGGCCAAGCGGGTTACATGGGTGGGAACCGCGGGCGACACGATTTTGACCGTCGGCAAACTGGCCATCGGTTGGATGACCGGTTCTGCGGCACTGGTGGCAGAGGGGTTTCACTCCGGGGCCGATTTGCTGTTTGATCTGGTGGTATTGGTCGGGATGAAAATTGCCCGCAAGAAGCCGGATGAGGCCCATCCGTATGGCCACGGCAAGTTTGAAGGGTTGATTACGCTGTTGTTGGCGATGATCCTGATGCTGGTTGCCGTCGGGATTGTGTACGATGCCGTGCAGCGCATGGGTGAGGAGGGGTTGGAGGCTCCTGGTCAATTGGCCTTTTGGGTGATCAACCTGTCGATTCTGACCAAGGAGGCACTGTTTCAATATACGGTGCGGGTGGGCAAACGTCTGAAATCCAACATCATCATGGCCAATGCCTGGCACCATCGGGCGGATTCGATCTCTTCGTTTGCCGCCATGCTCGGTATCGGGGGGGCATTGTTGGGTTATCCGATTCTGGACCCGGTGGCTGCGGTGGCTGTGGCCTTTTTTGTGAGCAAGGTGGCTTTTGAGATTGGCAATGATGCCATCAAGGAGTTGTCCGATTCCACCGATGCAGTGGATGAGGAGGTGCGGGAGCGGATCAATTCAGCAATTCAAGAGATCCCGGAGGTGCTTTCAGCCCATTTCGTGACGCCCCGTCAATTGGGACCGGACATCGTCGTGGATGTGCATGTGGAAGTGGATATGGATTTGACCGTCTCCGAGGGGCACCAGGTGGCGGAAAAGGTCAAATTCAACCTGTTGCGCAATGTGGATGCCATCACCGAGGTGGTGGTGCATGTCGATACCGAAGATGACATGAAACGGCATGTGCCGCTGTTTGCCACGCGCCAGGAGTTGCTGACCTGGATCAAGACCCTGATTCCTGCACGCCATCCGGTGATGGGGGTGGAGCGCATCTATCCGCATTATACCTTGGAAGGCATTCATCTGGATGTGGTGTTTCAGGTGGATGAAATCCGGAGCTGGGATGAGATCCAGGCAGATGTGCGGAAACTGGTTGCGCGCTTGTTGCAAGGGGACAAGAATGTCATTGCCGTGCGTACCAGTGTGGCCTCTGTGGAGGAGCGTCTGGTCACTGCGGATGCCGGAGACTAGGTCATGGCAGAGGTGCGGGAGGGGGCCTGGATTCAGACCTATACCGGACGACAGTTCTGGCCCATGGATGCCCGTCCGGAAGAGGTGGAGATCCGGGATATTGCTCATGCCCTCTCCATGCTCTGTCGGTTCAACGGCCATTGTACCCGTTATTATTCCGTGGCCGAACACGCAGTGCATGTTTCAAGGGTGGTGGAGGCGCGTTATGCCCGTTGGGGGCTGTTGCATGATGCGGCAGAGGCCTATCTGTCGGATCTGCCCAAGCCGATCAAGCGATTGCTTCCCGAGTATCACATCTGGGAAGGGCGTTTGCTGGCGGTGATCGCCCAACGCTTTTTCCTGGAGACCACAGAGGTGCCTCAAGCTGTCATGGCAGCGGATCTGGCACTGCTGGCCACGGAAAAGGTGGTTCTGATGCAACCGGAACCAGCCCCCTGGATGGATCTGCCCAGGCCGGTTCCCGGTCTGGTGATCCATGCCTGGTCACCTGAAGAGGCCAAACAGGCCTTTCTGGCGCGTTTCATGGAGCTTTATCCGGATTGGCCTGTGGCAGAGGTGCATCCTTTGGATGCGCTGCCAAACTCCTGAATCACCTCCAATAACCGTCTTTTTTTGATCGGCTTGCTCAAATAGAGATCGCAGCCAGCCGCGTGGCTTCGTTCTGCCTCTCCTTCCAGGGCGTGGGCGGTCAGGGTGATGATCGGCACTCTGGGGCGTTGGGTGGCCTGTTCCCATGCGCGGATGGTCCGGGTGGCGGTATAGCCATCCATGATCGGCATTTGTACATCCATAAGAACCAGATCATAATGTTTTGCCTGTACGGCCTCCACGGCCTCCTGACCATGGATCGCCAGGTCAAGCAGATGGGGAGTGCTTTTGAGAAAGGTACGGATCAGCAGTTGGTTGTCCTCGGAGTCTTCGACCAGCAGAATGCGCAAGGCCGGGATCTCTCCTGCCGAGAGGGAATCAGGGGGTTGTGTGGTACAGGGGGGCGGGTCTGCTGGCAGCCAGGGTAAAGTCACACGAAAGGTGGTGCCTGAGCCGGGTTGGCTTTCCATGTGGATCTGGCCGCCCATCAGTTCCACCAGGCGACGGGAGATGGTCAGCCCCAGACCGGTTCCGCCATGGCGTCGGGTCATGCTGGAATCGACCTGGGTGAAAGGATCAAAGATCGATTGTTTCATCTCGGCACAGATGCCGATTCCCGTATCCTGGACCGTGAGGAGCAGGGTTTGGGGATGATCCGGATGGCGGTAACACCCCAGTTCGACCCAACCCTGATCCGTGAACTTGATCGCATTACCCAGCAGATTGAAGAGTACCTGCCGCAGCCGCAGCCGATCCCCCAGAATCCAGCTTGGGAACTCCGGAGCCACGACACATTTCAGGGTGAGTCCTTTGCCGACCGCCACCACCTGTAACATGCCCGTCACTTCGCACACCAGTTCGGAGAGGTGAATGGGTTCCGAGACAATGTGCAGATGACCGGCTTCGATTTTGGAGAGATCGAGGATTTGATTGATCAACTCCAACAGGTTGGATCCGGCCTCTTGCAGTTTCAACAGATAATTGCGGTGTTCCCGATCCTTGATCGATTCCAGCAGAATATCGCCCATGCCGATTACTACATTCATCGGAGTACGGATTTCGTGACTCATGATGGCCAGAAATTCGCTTTTGGCTTGACTGGCCACTTCGGCAGCCTCTTTGGCCTGTTTGAGCCGGGATTCCCGCTCTTCCAGGGCGTTGCGGGCCGTATTCTCTGCAATGAGGTGGCGCAGGGTTTGTCGTCTGATCAGCCACAAGGCCGATAAACCGGCCAACCAGAAGAGCGTATATCCCAGGATCAGGGTTCTGGCAATCGCATGCAATCCATTCAGATAGGGGGTCAAGGGGATGGATGTGCTGATGCCACCCCGTACACCCCCTTCCGGGACACCGCTGGCGGCATGACACTTGAGACACCCTTTTTCCATGATCATGGCCCGCATCAGGCGCAGATAGGGTTGACCGTCGATTTCGGTGCGTTGCAACCGTTCCCGTTCCCCGTTGGCAAATGCATGCAGGGTTTCCTCTTCCCAGGTATCCGGGGCATTGTCGGGATTGAGCAGGTGCAGGCTGGTGATGTGTCCGCGCACCCCGTAGCTGGTGGCATAGCGTTCCATGACTTGGCGCAGCATGTAGGCCGGATTCATCAGGGTCAGGTTCAATCCCTGGTCCGTGGAAATATCGCGGTTGGGAATGTGATGCAAATAGGGATTGGGGGGTGTGGTCTCGCTGGGCACCACGTAGACGCCGCCATGGGAGGTGGCCCATTGGCGGAAAGAGAGATCCTTGTTCAGGTGGGTGATGGCTTCGGCCCGTGCCAGCGCCAGAACATGTTGATACTCCTGTCGCAAGGTGATGCCGAGCACCCCGAGTACAATCAGGGTCCAGCCGATCAGAACCGCCACTGAAAGACGGTTGACGGCACGCAAGGAGTGGAAACCGGATCCAGGGTTCATCCGACAGCTCCGTGGATCATGGCAAGGTGTGGCATGCCGATCCATGATACAAAGAAATTTGTTATGGTATTGCATTCAATGATAGAAAAATCAAGCAAAAAATATCGTGTCTGTCCGTTCTTGTCCGATGTGATGTTTGTTGGTTGACGTGCTACTTTGGCTGCGTTACAAAGAACAAACTTTCATTCGTGATTTCCTGCCCCGGAGATGATGGGTCGTATGGTTCCGTTTGATTCCTTTTTTTCCCCGCCTTCTGTTGAGACTTCGCGCTATCGTCGAATCAAGCAGACCGTATATTGGATCATGGAGGATCCATCCTGTCCGTATCGGCGATGGTATCATGTGATTATGATGTTTGTGTTGATCGTTTCATTGGGCGTATTGATCATGAATGCCCAGTATGAAATCAATCACGAATATGGATCGTCCTATCACAAGCTTTTTATTATTCTTGATAATGTTTTCTATAATATTTTTGTCTGCGAATATCTGTTGCGCTGGTGGACCGGTACATCGTTGCGGGATGATTACCGGTGTGCGGTCATACGTTATCGCCGTCGTGTATTTCGTATCTCACGTTACAGAGAGATCATGGCTGGAGTCTCGTTTGCAGTCATTAACAAATTACGCTGGATGAGTCATCCGTTTGCCCTGATCGATCTGTTGGCAATTTTGCCATTTTTTCGGTTTTTTCGTTTGTTTCGTGTGATCCAATTATTGAAATTCTTTCGATATTCGCGCCGCCTGGCCGTGGTGACCAGCATTCTGGGGGAGCGGCGCTTTGAAATGGCCTCTCTGTTCATGGCCGGTGTGGTGATCTGGGGTACGGTGGCAGTGGCCTTTTTTCTGGCCGAACATGGCATCAATGAAAAGGTCGATACCCTTGGGGCTGCGGTCTACTGGTCGATCATCACCATCACCACCGTTGGATATGGGGACATCTCGCCGGTGACCAATCTGGGGCGGGTCATCGCCTCGATGGGGGTGTTGATCGGGATGTCGATCACGGTGCTGATGACTTCATTGGTGGTTTCGGTGTTTACCGACCGATTGTTCAATTTGAAGGAGTTTCATATGGAGCGGCAAATCGAACGGCTGCGCAATCATTTTATTGTCTGCGGGTTGGATGCCTTGGGATTGGTGGCCTGCCAGAATCTGCATCATGAAAAAAAACCATTCGTGGCCATTGACCAGGATCAACAACGGGTGGATCGGGCCATCCGCGAAGGGTGGATCGCGATCCAGGGCGATGCCACGGTGCAAGAAACCTGGGAACGGGTGGGATTGTCCCGCGCCGCCGGGGTGATCATTGCCATCTTGAACGAGGCAACCAATGTTTATATTATTCTTTTGGTCAGAGAGATTAATGTCAATTGTTTCGTGGTGGCATGCGGTGGACAGCAGAATTCGGAAAAACGTCTGCAACGGGTGGGAGCCAATCGGGTGGTCCTGCCCTTTCAGAATGCCGGTCAACAAATGGCCCAGACCGCCTTGCGTCCTGGTGCCCTGCAATTCATGCGGCTGGCCATGGACCAGGCCCACTCGGCCTTCGAGATGGAAGAGATCGCCATTCAGCCAGGTTCGGTGTTTGATGGGGTTTCGTTGCGGGATTCGGATCTGCGCCATGGCTTCAATGCCATTGTCATTGGCATCATCTCTGAAGGCGAGGATATGATCTTCAATCCTCAGGCCAGTCATAAGCTCAGGGCTGGGAATATGATCGTCTGCCTGGGTCAGAAGGATGATCTGGAACGACTGAAACGGGCGGCGGCCTTGAAGGCGGGCGGCAATCCGTTTGAGGGGCAGGAGTTGGTCGAGTTTCGGGTGCTTGCTGGCTCCATGTTGGATGGCGTGACCTTGCAACAGGCCCAGTTGCGGGAACGGTTCAACGTGATGGTGGTGGCCTTGATTGAAGGGAGTGGCAATCTCGTGTTTCAGCCCAAGCCGGGTCAACGTTTGACGGCAGGGGATGGGGTGATCTGTCTGGCCCATCAGGAGCAGTTTCACACTTTGGAGCTGGCATTGGGTGAGGATGCGCGTTCCGATGCGCCTGGTATAGATCTGGACCTGGAGCAGATGCGCATTCCAATGGATTCACGTTGGCATGGGGTCAAGCTTGGTTTGTCCGGGATCCGTGCCGATTACGGTTGCGTGTTCCTCTCCGTGCAGCGGCCTGGTGAAAAATTGCTGCTTAATCCAGCCCCGGATTATCGACTGGCGTCCAACGATCTTTTGGTGGGGTTGGGCAGGCGGGCTGATCTGGCGCGTCTGAAAGCGGCAATCCTGGGGAGTTGATGACAAGTTGAAAAAAAAATTGGCAAGCTCTGCCCTTCATGGCGTATTATGGAAAATCAGCTTGCGGCAGGAGGTCTGGTCAGGCCTCGGAATCGTTTCTGTCGTTCCAAGTCAACGGCACGGGTTCAAGGTCTCTTTTTTTCTTTGTGACTAAGGATGCAAAACATGAAGACAACGTATTCGGCGGTTATGGTTGCATTGTTGTTGTTTTTTGGCGCCATCTCCAGTGGTTTCGCCAAGGAAGGGTGTCAATCCGGGGACTGTGTCAATGGAAAAGGGACGTATGTCTATTCCGACGGCAGCAAATATACCGGAGAATACAAGAACGGCATGATTCATGGTCGGGGAACGTTCAAGTATCCCGATGGAAGTGTCTATGATGGTGATTATAAAAACAATAAAATGGATGGCAAAGGCTCTTTCACCTATCCGAATGGCGATAAATATGTGGGTGACTTTTCCAACAATCAGATGAGTGGCAATGGTAAATTCACCCGCGCTGCTGCCAAGCCAACGGAGGCGCAAAAGGCCAAGGATCCCAAGGCCGATGCCGCCAAAAATGTGAAAAAAGAAGCGGCCAAGAGCGATCCCAAGGCCAAAGTCAAACCGGCAGAGAAAAAGGATGCTGCCAAAAAGGATGTCAAGAAAGAGCCGGAAAAGAAGGATGCGGGCAAGAAGAGCGAAGCCAAAAAAGAAACCCATCCCCCCAAAAAAGAGGGGACAAAAACCGAATCCGTCAAGAAAGAACCAGCCAAGAAAGAACCAGCCAAGAAAGAACCAGCCAAGAAAGAACCAGCCAAGAAAGAACCAGCCAAGAAAGAACCAGCCAAGAAAGAAGGCACGAAAAAGCCGGGTGCGGCTGACAAGGAAGAGTGATCACGGGCTGTCAGCAAGACCATTGAGCGCGCTTCTTTCCCGGTCTGCCACAAACCGGGAAAGAAGCGTCTGACTCATCAATGGGAACGTTGATCTTCCAAGGCGGCCAGATAACGTTCGGCCTCCAGAGCAGCCATGCAGCCGGTCCCTGCTGCTGTCACCGCTTGACGGTAGTGGCGGTCCTGGACATCCCCGGCAGCAAAAACACCCGGAATGGCCGTTGCGGTTGAGTCGGGTTTGGTCACCAGATAGCCCCCCTCCTCGGTTTCCAACTGCTCCCCAAAGATCGCCGTGTTTGGAGAGTGACCAATGGCCACGAACACTCCGGTCACGGCCAGGGTGCGGCTCTCGCCGTTTTTGACATTCTTGAGCCGTACTCCGTTGACCCCGCCGCTGCCGGCTTCGCCCAGGATCTCTTCCACCACCGAATTCCACACCGGTTCAATCTTGGAATTGTTGTTCACCCGATCCTGTATCACCTGTTCGGCCCGCAGACGATCCCGGCGATGGATCAGATAGACCTTGGAGGCAAAATTGGTCAGGAAGATGGCCTCTTCTGCGGCAGTATTGCCCCCGCCCACGACCGCAATCTCCTGACCCCGGAAAAAGAAGCCGTCACAGGTGGCACAGGCGGAAACTCCAAAACCTTTCAATTTCTGCTCGGATTCCAGGCCCAGCCAGCGGGCTGAAGCCCCGGTGGCAATGATCAAGGCATCACAGGTGTACTCGTCCCCGGAATCGGCAGTCAGTCGCAGAGGACGGGTGGTCAGATCCGTGGCCATAATGGTGTCATAGACCATGGTGGCATTGAACCGTTCGGCCTGGGCGCGCATCTTTTCCATCAATTCCGGTCCTTGGACACCATGTTCAAAACCCGGAAAATTGTCCACCTCCGTGGTGGTGGTCAACTGGCCGCCGGGTTGCATGCCTTGTATCAGGACAGGTTGCAGATTGGCACGGCCAGCATAGATGGCTGCCGTGTATCCTGCTGGTCCGGAACCAAGAATGATCAGTCGATGATGGGTCTTTTGCGCCATGGATGCACTCCGAAAATAGGCTGGTCTGATGTGTGGAGAAGGTTATATCCTGTGGGCAATAATGCCTTCTGCTCTGGCCTGCCGAAAGGAAAAAAAATGGGATGGTAACCGTTCTACGGGAAAAATGAGTGGATCGGATGCTCCTGGCCGGGGCAACCATTTCTTCCCGGAGGGAATTGGCGTATCTTGAATCGGAGTTAACAGGGATCCCCCTTGTGTGAGTTTTATTAACAGAATTTCGATTTCGGTTAACCTGGCATGCATGGCATCATGTTCCTGGCATTGGAGGATTTCTTGGAGTCGCGTCTGGGCGAAGGGGTCTGGGCGCGTCTTCTCCAGGTGGCCAATCTGGACAATCAGCAGTTTGAACCGGATCGTTATTATCCGGATGCTTTGGCATCGGATCTGTTCGAGTTGGCGGCAAAACAGCTCAAACAGTCCACGGCCCATACCCTGGAGCTGTTTGGTCGGCACATGAGTCCCGGACTGGTGGCCATGGGGCGCTCCATGGGGATTGTGCGCAAGGAGTGGAAGACCCTCGACATTCTGGAACATCTGCAAAGCCATGTGCTGGCCCCGTTTGCCAATATCGAGTCGGGTGTCATGCCCCCGGATATCCGTACTTACCGGCTCAAGCATGGGGAGGTGGCGGTGGCCTATGTGTCACGCCGCAAGCTGTGTCATCTGCTCAAAGGAATCATTTTGGGGATGGGACAGTTTTTTCAGGAGCCGATTGCCTTCAGGGAGCATGTCTGTATGTTGCAGGAAGCTCCTCTGTGTCGTTTGTCGATTTTTTTGGATGATCCTTACTTCTTGCGTTATGTGGATGTGGAACGGGAGTTCGGGATTGTCCACAGTCGCATTGCTGAAATCACCTTTTTCAATATGTATCACGGGGTTCCTTTTTCCGATCTTGGATTGGTGTTGCGATATGACAAGGACGAGGTGTTGGTGCAGGTTCCGCCGTTGCAACTGATGACCATGAAGGCGGAAAAGGTGACATACCTGTCGTTGCCACACATGCCGCAAGGCGTCAAGGCATTGATACGCGCGGTCAATCAGGAGCAGGGGGTGGCCGCGTTGAACAATATGCGGTTGACCGATGGTGCGGTG
Source organism: Magnetococcales bacterium (assembly GCA_011089965.1). Classification (GTDB taxonomy): domain Bacteria; phylum Pseudomonadota; class Magnetococcia; order Magnetococcales; family Magnetaquicoccaceae; genus Magnetaquiglobus. The sequence continues at coordinate 16,182 of JAANAU010000033.1, read as the reverse complement.
GGGTGTCGTCGACATGTTCGGGTGGGGGCTGAGAAACCTTTGTCGGTGAGCATGAAGCTCGGCAAACGGCAGTTCCGGGGGTTGATTTTGAATCTTTCGGCAGGCGGTGTGCGTATCTGGCTGGAAAAAGGGAGCCGTTTGCCCGAGGTGTTGTTGTATGAACCGGTGGCCGTTGATTTTTCCGTACCATTGAAATATGTCGAGCTGGATGACACGATTGAGCTGGGTCCGGTGCCGGTTGTGCTGGATGGCAATATATTGGATGTTTCGCCCATGGATGGATCGTTGGCGATGCGTATTGTTTTTGCTATTTTGTCCAGACGGGACAGTCAGGTGATGGAACAGTTTGTCCGCAAGGCGCAGGACGATGCCATGGAGGTGTTGCAGGGACGGGTGTCAGCAGGCCAGTAGGCGTCGGGTCAGATGCAGACGCATGGTGGCCCGTTCCGTCAGGTTGTGCCACAGATGATGGGGGCTGGTAGCCAAGGCGATGCGCTGTTCCAGATCACCGGCAGCCTCCTGGTAGAAGCGCAGTATTCTTGGATCAAACCGTTCCATGGCCTGCAACAGAGGATCCTTGGCCAGTCTGGTGCGGATTTTGTCCCGGCTCTCAACGAGCAGATTCCCCAACCACACATGCTGGGCACCAAAACAAGAGACCACCCCATCGGCGCGGATCATCGGATCGATATCGAACCGTTCGCCAGGTGGTGGCCCCTGGTCGAGGATCTGTTGCAGATAGGGACGTTCGTGGATGAACTCGCTGGGATCGAGCAGGGCAGCGCGACCGTAGCCATCGATGGTGGAACTCATCAGATGGATCGCGACATCCGGATGCGAGGCGAGGGTGAATACCAGATCGCGGATCACCGGGCCAAGCTGTTTGGGGTTTGTGGGATCGGCCTTGATGCGTGCAGAGGTTGCCTGGCGGATCCAACGCAACTCGTGCCCACGACCATGCAGCGTGCGGTGCAGTCGGGCGATGACGCCCTTTTTCAGCAGGGCATTGGAGAGATTGTGGCGGTTCTGCTTGTGCAACAGGATCAGGCGGATGGCTGGAAACGCAACGGCGGCCTGCACCAGATTGGCGATGTTGGCAATGGGAATGCGCTCTTCCAGGGTGTCATCTTTTTGAGGGACGATCTCCTGGTGAAACTCATCAAAGCTGATTTGTACATGGATCTGGGCGGGTGGAGCATATGCGGGGCGTTGCAGGCGTGCCTGTTCCAAATCGTCAAAGATCTTCCGGGCGGCATCGATGGAGTGGGCCGTGGCACCATTCAGGAGAATGGCGAATACCCGGATGCGCGTCAGTTCCTGGATGGCAACATGGAGCAGCGGCAACTGGTCATGGAGTTCACCACCTGTCAATAATAAGGATTCGGTATGTTCCTGCATCCAGTGCAGGAGCGGAGAGGGGTCGGGTGCCTGTTTCAGAGGAGTGCGCCAGACGAACATGCAGTGGCGGCAGGATTGGGAACAGGCCATGCGCGGGATGAATCCGACCTTTGGCCAGGGTGGAATCCGGCTGGGATCGGGCAGAGCGTCGATCAGGGCCAGTCGTTCCTGATCGGCTTTGTCTCCCATCTCCAGGGCGACCGTTTTCTGCTGGTTCTGGATCCGTCGCATCCGTATCGGCAAAGGATCGGTAAAAAGTTGCAAACGCTGCCAGGCATTCAGCAATGCAGCTTTGGGATTGACCGGATGCTGGCTGTTCCAGAGGTGCAGAGCTGCGGATTTGGGGTGGTCGGGTGGCATCTTTTGCCAATGTTCCAGAAACCGGGTGATGCATTGCTCCTGGTCCTGGCTCGACTCCAGCAGATTGGCCAGCCACGTGTGATCGGGATTGCGTGAAACCGCCAGAACCGCGCTGCGGTAGCTGGCCGGAATCTCCTGGTTCAGCCAGTTCCAGGCAAAGAGTGCGACAAAGAGTCCGGCTGGGCCGGTCTGTTCGCTTCGTTGGAAGCGGTTGACTGCCTCCAGGAACCGGGTTTGCTGATGCGCGATATAATCGGTACGCAACAACGATGCATCCGGATCAACATGGAAGAAAGGGGGCATGGTGCTGCAACCAAGGGTCTGGATGGCGTTTTCAAGGATCCAGGGAGAAGATCCTGCCCGGTGGGGCTGCGGACATCTTCCCTGGAGGGTCAATGGCACATGCTGAATTGTATGATAACGAGATGGAAAAGAATAGTGACCGATATTTACGCATAAAATTACTGTATTTCATTGGACCATTTATACATGTTTGTTGCAGAGTGGTGGTGCTGTGTTATAATGAAAAAAACAGTAGAAGGGGATTTATGAACTCGCTGCCGATGGGATGTGGAGCGCAACCCCACTTTACGGGAGATTCGCAATGACGACTCGTCCATGGATTGGTCTGTTTTTTTGTACCTTTTTTTTGTTGTCCGGCCCGCTTTTGGCAGGTCAGTCGGATATTGATTTCGCCTTGCAGGGACCAGCCTTTGAGCCTGGAAAACCCAATCCGAAACTGGTCACGCCGGAGTGGATTCAGAAAGGGATTACCCACCCAAAAAGTGAAGGCCAGCCTGATCTGCTGATCGAAATGGACCAGAATCTCTACGATGCTTTGACGCCCATCGTGGAGCAGTATGGCCGTGAACAGAAACTCAATATTCGGATCAATCGGGGCACCTGCGGAACCGGTTCCGGACCTTTGGCCAAAAAGGAGGCGGACATGGCCGGTTTCTGTTGTCCGCCTGCTCCGTATGACCGTTTGCCGGGGATTGTCTTTCATACCATCGGCATTGTGCCCACCGTGTTCATCGTCCATCCGGACAATCCAACGGACCGGGTGGAGTTTGGCGAGGTCCAGAAGATCTATCATGGGACGATCCGGGAGTGGAAAGAACTCTCCACCTCGCAAGCCCACGCCAAAAATGGCGTCATAAAACCCATGGCCCGTCTTCATTGCGAAACCCGTCCAGGCCATTGGCGGGATATTCTCGACAACAAAAACCTGTTCTGGCAGCAAACCCTGTTTATCACCTCGATTCCGGACATGGTGGATGCCGTGGCCGCAAATCCTCATGGTTTTGGCTGGGTGTCGCGCTGGGTGGTGGAAAACCCGGCCAACAAGGGGCGGGTGAAGCGTTTGCGCCTCAACGGGATCGATGCCGATGACCGTGCTGCGGTGGCTGCCGGACAATATCCTTATTTCAAGGTGATGAATGTCACCACCTGGGAAGGGGCAGCGGCCAACCCCAAGGCCGATCAACTGGTGGCCTATTTGTTGGATCGTTTTGATCCGGCCAAACAAGGCTCGTATATTGTCCATGCCCGGGAGTTGCGGCAACAGGGATGGCGTTTTGATGGCAACGAGTTGATCGGCATGCCGGACAATAGATGAAATTCTCGTTCACAAGTCTTTCTCTGGGAGCCAAGACTCTTCTGATCGGCTTGGGAATTTGTCTTGTGGTCATGGTGGTGTTGGATCATTTCCATGCCCGTTTTTTTGTGCAGCAAACCTCCAGTGCCCTCAATGCCGAACTGGCGCGCGAGATTCGGGCCGTGCGCCAGAGATTCAAACAGTTCAAGAATCAGTTTCCCGTGACCATGACCTTGTTGGCGGAAAACCGCCGTCTGGTCACCCATGTCTCCAAACCTTTCACCCAAGCGGAGATCGTGGACCACAAATCGTCACCACCCTGGCTGCCCTCTATGAACGGCTGGCAGCAACTGCGCCCCGATTTCTTCGTGTTGTTGAATATCGAAGGTGATGTGCGTGAATTCTACGCCCGTGACCGGCGGAGATCGCAATTTCCGCAGTGGTTGTTGGAGTCCATGCCATTGTTGTTTGCCAAGAGCCTGGGACAGATGCTGGTGACCGAGCAGGAGGGGCGGCTGGTGATGTTGCACTCCGTGGCCGTCCGCAACGAGCAGAATCAAAAGGTGGCCTATCTGTTGGTGGTCAGCTCCCTGGATGATGCGTTGTTGGAAACCCTCTACCCATTCATGAATACGGATGATCTGGGCGTGGCGATTCTGCTCGGAACACCGCTACGGGTGGTGGCGGACAATATCCCCAGCGCCCATGAGTTGGGTCTCCATTCCGGTGCTGCTGATCCCCATGATATTCTGAGTGGTGCGGGGCCTTATCTGTTGTTGGGCAAAGAGTTTGACGACGACGGCGACACCGAGGCGCGGATCAATCTGTCCGTGTTTGTCAAGAAGCAACGGGCCATCCAGTTCAGTGCACCGTTGCTGGCTGCGGAACGACAGATGCAGGCAGCCATGGGGCTGATTCTGGTGTTGGTGTTTCTGGGATTGGCGCTGCGTCTGGTGCGACGGATTCGTGGATTGATTCAACGCATGGAGCTGCTGTCGCGCCAGGAGTTGGATTTCAATCTGCGCATTGATTTCAAGGGAGATGAATGGGGGGTCTTGGAACAGGCCTTTGCCCGGCTGTGGGAAAAGAATCGACGTACCCATATCTATCGAAGTAATATCAACAAAATATTGCACTCAGGACTGCATTTCAGTTCCCTGCGGGATGAGTTGCAACAGGATCTTTTGTTGGCATTGCAGGGCTGTGAACATTTCTGTCCCGGCAACGGGGCGATTTTTTTGATGGTGAGCGATGCCCATGAATTGGAGTTGGCGGCCCATCATGGATTGATGCCCGGCTTTGCAGAGCAGTGCGGTCGCATTGCGTTCGGATCCGCGTGCCCGGGTATGCGGGTTCTGATTACAGGCCAGGCCTTGCGGGCAACCTGTGATCGGTTCTGTCTGGAAGGGAAAAGTCAGGATGGACTGGCTCCGGAACTGTTTGGTTTGCCGATCTCCAGCAACAGCCAGATCAATGGGATCTTGTTGATTCAGATGCGACCGGGTGTGGAGCTTGGCCCGGATGACAGCGAATATCTCTGGTCTGTGACCCATACCTTGAGCAGCATTATCGAACGTTATCGCAAGGAAGAAGAGTTGGCCAAGGCCAAGGAGGCTGCCGAGCAGGCCAACCGGTTCAAGAGCGATTTTCTGGCCAATATGAGTCATGAAATCCGCACTCCCATGAATGCCATCGTCGGTCTGGGCCACCTGTTGACCAAAACCGATCTCAATGCCCGGCAACTGGATTATGTGGGCAAGATCACGACCGCCTGTCGTACCCTGCTTGGGATCATCAACGATATTCTGGATTTTTCCAAGATCGAGGCCAACAAACTGCAACTCGATCCGATCCCTTTTGAACTGGAAACCGTGGTGCGGGATGTGGCGGATCTGATTGTCGGCAAGGCGGAAGAGAAAGGGATCGAGTTTTTGTTGTATATTGCCCCGGAAACCCCGGCCTGGCTGATCGGTGATCCGTTGCGGCTGGGACAGGTATTGATCAATCTGGCCAGCAATGCCGTGAAATTCACCCATCACGGAGAGGTGGTGATTTCGGTGACTCCGGACCATGTAGGTGCCAGTTTCGTCTGGTTGCGCTTTTCCGTGCGCGATACCGGAATCGGCATGAGTCTGGAACAACAGTCCCGGTTGTTTCAGGCGTTTGGCCAGGCTGAAAGCTCCATCACCCGGCAATATGGTGGTACGGGCCTGGGATTGACCATCAGCAAACGTCTGGTGGCCATGATGGGGGGTAACATCATGGTGGAGAGTCGACCAGGACAGGGAAGCGAATTTGTTTTTCGCGCCGGATTCGGGGTGCAGGAGTCGGAACCGGAACGGGTTCCGATCACCCTGGACCTTTTCAAGGGGGCGCGCGCTCTGGTGGTGGATGACAATGGTCCGTTCTGCATGATCTTCCGGGATCTGTTGGCGCCGATTGTCCACGAGGTGGTCACTGTTCCGTCGGGGCGGGCGGCTTTGCGCGAGCTGCGTCATGCCTGCGAAAACGATCTGTGCTATGATCTGTTGTTTGTGGACTGGAATATGCCGGAGATGGATGGTATTGAGACCATTCGCCGCATGCGTGAAGAGTTGGCGTTGTCCAGGATTCCGGCCACATTGCTGGTCACTGCCCATCCGCGCGAGGAGATCCTCAACCAGGCAGACCGAATCCATGTTGATGGTTTGATCTTCAAGCCGGTCAGTCAATCGCAACTGGTCAATGCCCTGATGGTGTTGCGCGAAGGCAAACCGTTACGTGCCACCAGAAGCGGCAACGGCCTGGCCAAAGAAGAGGCCAGACTCAAAGAGCGGATCTGGGGCGCGCGGGTGATTGTGGTTGATGACAGTGCCATCAATCAGCAGGTGGCACGGGAGATTCTGGAAGAGTATGGCCTGGAGGTGACGCTGGCCGGGAATGGTCAGGAGTTGCTGGCCATCCTGAGGCAGGTCCGTGCCGAAGAGGTGGAGCTGATCTTCATGGATATGCAGATGCCGATCATGGATGGATTGGCCGCCACCCGCGCCGTGCGTGGCGATGAACGGTTCAAGGATCTGCCGATCATTGCCATGACAGCCAATGCCATGGCCGGAGATCGGGACAATGCCTTGGCTTCCGGTATGAACGATCATTTGTCCAAGCCCATTGATCTGGTGCAACTGCACCAGATGTTGGAACGGTGGTTGCCTCCCCGCTGTCGGCTGCAACCCGGAACACTCGAAGAGATCCATGCTGTTTCCGAAACCCATCATCCATTCTGTTTGCCCTCCCGATTGCCGGGTGTGGAGCTGGCCGAAGCCTTGCCGCGCATCAAGGGGAATCAGCGGTTGTTTGCAGAGTTGTTGGTCTCATTCGGTCAGGAGCACGGGGGATCGGTGGAACGGATTCGCGCCCTGTTGCTGGCTGGCGAGCAGCGTGCGGCGGCCCATCTGGCCCATGCCGTCAAGGGACCAGCCGGCAATCTGGGTGCGCATGATCTCTGGGATGCGGCACGAGAACTGGAACAGCTTTTGCTGAATCCCGTGGATGATGCGGAAATTCAACTGGCGTTGCACCGTTTTCGCAATTGCTGGTCACCCCTGTTCCACTCGGCGCGTATTTTGAAAAAGATGCTGGACAAGAATGGGCGGCCTGTCCCGGCCAATGAGCCGGTGCGCACTGCCAGAGAGGTGATGGCGCTTTTGCAGCAGTTGCGGTTGTTGATCGCCGGTCGTGACATGGAAGCACGCTCCCTGGCTGAATCTTTGCTGACCATTGCCGTGGAAGAGGCGTGTCTGGAGCAGATTCATGCCTTGCTGGAGGCGTTGGACGGTTTGGATTATCGGAAGGCAGGAACGATATTGGAGGAGTTGGTGGATAAGATGCATCCCAGCCTGGATCGGGAGTCGCCCGCATGACAATTGCCGCCATGCCCGCTACCCTGTTGATCATCGATGATCAGCCGGCCAATATCAAAGTGCTGAACGAGTTGCTCAAGGACGAATACCGCGTGTTGTTTGCCTTGGAAGGCGCGGAGGGATTGGAGTTGGCCAGCAAACAGCAACCGGATCTGGTGCTGTTGGATGTGGTCATGCCGACCATGGATGGCCATGAGGTGTGTCGCCAGCTCAAACAGAACCCTGTGACGCGGCAGATACCGATTATTTTCATTACTTCCATGCAGTTGAAGGAGTTTGAAACCACCGGGTTGCTGTTGGGGGCAGTCGATTATGTCACCAAACCCTTTTATCCGGAAATCGTGAAATTGCGTATTCAGAATCAATTGGAACTGAAACGTCATCGCGATCATCTGGAGCAGATCGTGGCCGAACAGACCCAACAACTGCGTCTGGCCAAAGAGGCAGCAGAGGCTGGAGAGCGAGCCAAACGGGATCTGTTGATGCTGTTCAGCCATGAGTTGCGCACGCCATTGAACGGGATCATCGGGTTTACCGATCTGCTGCTCTCGGCCAATCCCACCCGGCAGCAGGAGGAGTACCTGAACATTGTCAGTCGTTCGGCCCATGTGTTGGCCGGCATGGTGGAAGGGATCCTTGAGTTGATGCAGATCGAGTTGGATGCCGTGCAAACCTCTTCAGAACCGTTTGACCTGGCAGCTGTTTTACGTGAGGTTGTCGGCAGGCACTTTGCCAGTGCCCGCGCCAAGGGGGTGAGCGTGCGCATTCTGGCCGACTTGGCCGGGTTGCCGACCGTGGCGGGCAGTCACAAACACCTGGACAAGATTCTGGATCATTTGCTGCATAATGCCGTGAAGTTTACCGAACACGGGCAGATTGTACTGGGGGTGGAACCGATGGCCGGGCGACCGGGATATCTGCATTTTTATGTTCAGGATACCGGAATCGGGATTGATGCCGCCCATCAGCAATTCATCCTGGACTATTTTACTCAGGTCGAGCAGGTACTCACTCGGCAACAGGGGGGATTGGGGTTGGGGTTGGCCTATTGCCGCAAGGCGCTGGAACGCTGTTTCGCAGGTCGTCTGTGGTTGGAAAGCCAGGCAGGTCAAGGGAGTACGTTTCACTTTGAGGCTCGTTTGTGTGCCTGATGGTTGTAAAGCACGTGGTCATGCTCCCTATCCTATGAATCTACATTTCAATCGGTTGAGCCACGGGTATGCATCGGAAACTGCCTCGGATATTGTCCCTGATCGCCCTGATCCTGGGAAGCGGATCTCCCGCCTGGTCTGGCGTACCGACTGTGGCCAATCCTGTAGCCGATCAGGTCTGGAGCGGATCGGGTGCAAAGTTCGGAGGTTCTTTGGATTTGCAAACACTTTGGACTATACTGCGCCAATATACAGGAAATGCATTATGAACAAAATGCAGTTGAAATTCATTTCATTGTTGGTGTTTCTGGCTTGGAATCCGGCAGAGGCGGCAATTCCGACCTGTAATCCGATTCCCAACCAGACCTGGACCGGGAGCGGGTTCAAAAGCTACCAGTTCCCGGCCACCACCTGCGCAGACAGCGACGGCGACCTGTTGCGTTATTCCGCCACTCTGGCGGATGGGGCGCGACTGCCCGCTTGGCTGCGGTTCAATACCACCAGTCGCACCTTCAGCGGCAATCCGCCGGTCATGCCCGGCCCTCTGTTGATCCGAGTCACGGCCAATGATGGCCATTTCGGTAAGGCCAGCACCACCTTCTCTCTGGTCTTCACCACCACCAACGACACCCCAAGGGTGGCGACTCAGCTGCCCAATCGTACCTGGAGCGGCTCGGGTTTCAAGAGTTTTCTGATTCCGAAACCCACCTTTCTCGATGGGGATGGGGACGCCCTGGCCTTGTCGGCCACATTGGACAATGGCTCCCCGTTGCCGAACTGGCTCAAGTTCTCGCCCACGATGCGGACCTTTTTCGGCAATCCGCCTGCGGGCCTGGCACAGGTCACGGTGCGCATCACCGTGCGCGACGGGCAGAGCGGAACGGTCTCCACTCCCTTGCGTCTTCTCCTCAGCAACGTCAACGATACCCCGGTCGTGGCCGCCCCGATCGCCAACCAGAGCTGGTCCGGCAGCGGCGCCAAGAGCTTCCAGGTTCCCACCACAACCTTCACCGATGCGGACGGGGATACCCTGACTTGGTCGGCAACCCTGGCCGATGGTTCGAACCTGCCTGCCTGGCTGAATTTTGCGCCGGGCACGCGCACCTTCTCCGGCAACCCCCCGGCCAACACCGTACCGCTCAACCTGAAGGTGACGGTCAACGATGGGCAGGGGGGGAGCGTCTACACCACCTTCACCCTCTCCTTTTCCAATAACAATGACACCCCGGTCGCAGCCACTCCTTTGACCGATCAGGTCTGGTCAGGAAGCGGCAGCAAGAATTTTCAAGTTCCCAGTGCCACGTTCACAGATGCGGATCAGGACACCCTGACCTACTCCGCCACTTTGGCCAACGGTTCCGCTCTGCCCGGATGGTTGACGTTCAACCCCGCCACCCGGACCTTTGCGGGCAATCCGGCTGTCAATACCCAACCCCTCAATCTGCGGGTCACGGCCCGTGATGGCAACAATGCCAGTGTCAGTTCCACGTTTGCTTTATCGTTTTCCAATGCCAACGACACCCCGGTCGTGGTCAATCCCCTGACCGCCCAAACCTGGTCCGGCAGTGGCAGCAAGAGCTTCCAGGTTCCGGCTACGACCTTTTCGGATGCGGACGGGGACAACCTGACCCTTTCCGCCACGCTGTCTGATGGATCGGCTCTGCCCTCCTGGCTGAGTTTCACCCCAGCCGCCCGCACTTTTTCTGGCAATCCACCGGGCACACCGGCTCCGCTCACCTTGAAAGTGACAGCCCGCGATGGCGAGGGGGCCAGCGTGAATACGCTCGTTTCCCTCTCCTTCAGCAATACCAACGATCCGCCAACCATTAGCGCATCGATAGACAATCAAACCTGGAACGGGGATGGAAGCAAGAACTTTCAGGTTCCAGTCTCCATCTTCACCAGTGTGGACAATAACAACCTGACTTGGTCCGCCACTCTGGCGGATGGTTCGGACCTGCCCGCATGGTTGCGTTTTGCACCGGGTACGCGCACCTTCTCCGGCAATCCCCCGCCCAACGTCACGTCACTCAGCCTGAAGGTGACGGTCAACGATGGACAGGGAGGAAGCGTCAGTTCATCACCCTTTACGCTATCGTTCAGCAACGTCAACGATACACCGGTTGCCGTGGACGACACCCTGACCACCAACGAAGTTGTGGCAATCAGTGACACCCTGACGGCCACGGATGGCGATGGTGATTCTTTGACCTATAGCATCGTGACGAACGGTGCCAAGGGTACGGCCTCGCTCACCAATGCCACCACCGGTGCCTTTACCTACACCCCCCGCTACGGAATGACTGGTGCGGACAGCTTCACCTTCAAGGTCAACGACAGCAGGGCCGATTCCAATGTGGCCACGGTAACCATCAACATCGTAGATATGCCGAACGTCGCGCCGGTAGCGGTAAATGCAACTTTCACTGTAGGTCAGTATCTCACATGGTCCGGCACCCTGATTGCTACGGACTCCAACCAGGACCCGCTAACCTACAGTCTGGTTGCCAACGGATCATTTGGTAGGGCCACCATCACCAATCCTGCCACTGGGGCCTATATCTACACAGCCAATTCTGAAGTGATTGGGATAGAAGATACCTTCACCTTTCAGGCCAATGATGGTACGGTCGATTCCAACATAGCCACAGTCACGGTTGTATTTAGCCCTATGGCACAAGTAAGTAAATCTGGACAGACATCCTCATATGTAGCCAGAGATGATGGGGATTTGAAAAATGGCGTGGCATGGCCCAACCCGCGTTTCACGGACAACGGAGATGGCACGGTCCAAGATAATCTCACAGGTCTGATTTGGATGAAGAATGCCAATTGCTGGGGTGGTCAGAATTGGGTCAATGCCTTAACCAAGGTGGCGGGACTGAATTCTGGCACGGAAAGTTGCACCGGCTATACCACTGGGACACATACCGATTGGCGATTACCACAGGTCAATGAGTTGGAGTCATTGGTGGATGCGGGTCGTTACAATCCAGCACTGCCCGCCAATCACATATTTCTTGATATACAGATGAATAATTATTGGTCCTCTACTACTAGCAGAATTTGGAGCACTCATGCTTGGCCCGTAAATTTCGGCAATGGTGCCGTCTGGCACGAATATAAGTTTGAGGTCTATAGTGTTTGGCCGGTACGACACGAGCAATAGGATTTACATTTTTAATTTTGAAGATTATACAGGTGAAAGCAAGAAAAAAATAAAAATCAACTCAACGATAATGAATTAAATACAGAATAACAATGATGGATCGGAGACATCATCCTGTACGGTTCTGAATAGGAGGAATACATGGGGAAAAAAATAAATGTTACTGATTGCTTAGGCCGGATAAATTTATTTTTTTGGTGTGTTTTTTCCATTCAAGTGAGCTGGGTAGATGCTGGGACCGCACCAGTACCGCAAACCGGGCAAACCACCTCTCACGCTAGCGGGGATGATGGCGACTTAAAAAAAGGGATCGTTTTCCCTGCAATCCGTTTTGTAGATCTTGGGGATGGCACAATCACAGATCAATTGACCGGTCTGACATGGATGAAGAATGCCAACTGCTGGGGTTCTCAAAATTGGGCCAATGCCCTTGCCAAGGTAGCAGGATTGAATACTGGAATCGAAAGCTGCTCCGGTTATACCACAGGCACTCATACCGATTGGCGGTTGCCAAACCGTAAAGAATTGCGCAGTTTGATCGATTATGGTCGTACCGAGCCTGCCTTACCTGTCAGCCATCCGTTCTTGGGTGTGAATTCATATACATTTTGGTCATCTACCACCAGCGCCGTAAATACTGACTCTGCTTGGTACGTAAACCTTCCCTACGGCCATCTCCATTACGGCAATAAGTCGTACAGCTCTGATATGCGGGCATGGCCGGTGCGAGGCGGGCAATAAAGTTTTGGCCTGGATGATTCGAGCGCTTTGGAGAGGAAACGGATGAGTGTTCATCGAAACGGACATGACGGGGGATACGTCACCTCTGATGATGAAAGAGAGTGTGGGTAAGTGGCGGCAGGGAGGTCGATAATGCAAAATGGCGGTCCCACCCGATTGCAAGACGAGACCCGTCAACTCCAGCGACGTTTCGGCCCTCTGCCCGATAATGTCAGTGAGAAGATCGCCAAGGACAAACCCTGAGAACTGAAGGAGTAGAGCCTCTCTTGAAACAGCATTTGCGTTAAAATTGACACATCAGGCATGTTAAATTTGGAAATTAAATTAATCATCCATACCTGTGATCGGAAACCAGAAGTATGCCCATTGCCGACCTTTTTGCCTTGCCGAATTCTTTGCCCAGCACTGTGCTTTCCAATCAGGTGGCGGGTGATCTGAACAATGATGGTCATCAGGATGTCGTGGGCACCACCGATGAAGGAAACCTAGTGGTGTTGCTGGGCGACAGCACGGGACGCCTGACGGCGCGCAACACGACGTTGACCGTCATCGGCAACGGTGTGGTCGCAGGCTATTTGAACATGGATGATGTATTGGATCTGGCGGTATTCGACACCAACGACAGCCGAATCCAACTTCTTTTCGGCAATGGCGATGGTTCGTTCAGTGCGTTGGGTACGCTTGATGCCGTGGCCTATCCGAACTCTCTGGCCTTCACCGACCTGAACAGTGACGGCGTTGCCGATCTGATCGTCGCGGCCAATGACGCCGATGGGGTCACGGTGCTGCTCGGCAATGGCAACGGCACCTTCCAGGATCCGGCCACCTTTGCCACCGGGAACTGGCCGGGCGGGATGGCCGTGGCCGATCTCAACCAGGACGGCACGTCGGATCTGGTGACTGCCAATGCCGGGGATGAGTCGATCTCGATTTTGCGCGGTGTCGGGGATGGCAGCTTCCAGACCTTGCGGACCGTTCCTGTGGTCAGGCCCGGCAAGGTGGTGATCGGGGATCTGAATGGGGACGGCAAACCGGATCTGGTGGTGAGCAGCCGTCCGGACGACGCCGGAACCGGAGAGCGCCAGTATGCGGTTACTGTGTTGCTGGCAAGTGGCAGCGGGGCATTTCTCGCTCCGGTTAGTTATCTGTTGGATGGGGATCCGACCGATCTGGCGCTTGGAGATCTGGATGGGGATGAAGACCTGGATCTGCTGGTGGGGCAGACCGGCAGACGTGTGATCGTCTTGCCGGGCCGTGGCAACGGCACCTTTCTGGCTGCCCAAGGTTGGGATGTCGGCAGCGATGCGGAATCGGTCGCGCTGGCCGACCTCAACGAGGATGGACGGCTGGATCCAATCCTCTCCACAGCGGTCATCCTCAGTGCCGACACCATCGCGCCAGCCGCGCCGACCGCCCTGGATCTGGCCGCAGAGGACGATAACGGCGCATCGAACATCGACAACACCACCGATCTGACCACCGGCCTGACCATTCGCGGACAAGGAGAGCGTGGCGCGACCCTGGCGATGTTCGATGATCGCAACAACAACGGAGCCATCGATGAAGGGGAACTGCTGACCACCACCACCCTGGTCAACACCACTTGGAGCCTGGATGTGAGCCTGACCTCCGGAACCCACGCCCTCCGTGCGATCCAGAGCGATGCCGCCGGGAACGACAGCACGGCCTCCGTCCCCCTTTCGATCACGATCCAATCCGACAACATCGATCCGGTCGTCGCCATCACCTCTCCGGTGGACAATCAGACCTATGAACGCCTGACCTCATTCACCGGATCGGCCTCCGACATCGGATCGGGGCTTGCTGCCGTGGAGTTGATGATCCAGGATCAGACCAACAACCACTATATCGTCTATCGGAACGGTCAATACATCGATCAGGATGGTTCCGGCTGGATCACGGCACAAACCACGGGCACGAACTGGAGCCTGGACACCGGCAACAGCGTCTGGACCTTCGGTCACACCTACACCGTGACCGCGCGCGCTCGGGATCGGGCCGACAATACCAGCCAGACCACACTTCATTTCGGCTACACCATGGATGGCCGCAAGATCGCCATGACCATCGATTTGAACGCGCCACTGTATGCCATCAACCCCTATGAGACCGTGAACGTCAGCGGCCAGTTGCGCCGGGCTGACCAGGGGGAGTGGAACCTCTCCGGCCAGCCCGTGCGGCTCACCATCACCGCACCCAATGGCACCAAACGCGAATTGACCACCACCACAACGGACAATGCCGGTCACTTTTCGTTCACCGGTGTCAGTGGCTTCACCAGTTCGGGCGGCCATGTGTTGCAGGTGACCAGCGAGGCATCCCTGCTGCTGGGTGCGGCCTCCAGTTATGCCGATGTGCGGGTGGGTGCTCCGGCAGGCTATGCCATTCTGGTGCAGGGCGAGCTGTCCGAAGGGAGCGGCACTCCGGAAGGAATTCTGGCCCACAAACGCACCACCAATCGTGTCTATCAGACCCTGTTGAATCGGGGGTTCATCGCGGATAATATCCGTTATTTCAACTTCGACACCAGCACCATCAACACCAATCTTGGCAACGGCGATTTTCGCAATCTGGAGGGGGTGGCCGTGCGCGCCCCGACCCGCTCCACATTGCAAAACGCCATCGAGGTGTGGGCGCGGGACAGGATGATCGCAGCCCCGGCACCGTTTTACCTGATCCTGGTGGATCACGGCAAACCGGAGACCTTTCTCATCGGCCAGGATAACAGTACGGGAAGGGTGACCTCTGCGGATCTGAAACTGTGGCTGGACAATCTCAACGCCGGATTCCGCTCACGCGGCGCTGCGGGACTCCAGGCCCTGTCACAGCAACAGGTGGCGATCCTGGGGGCTTGTTATTCCGGAAGCTTTGTCGATGATCTGGCGGCCAGCAACCGGATCGTCATCTCTTCGTCCACCGGCAGCGAACTCTCCCATCGCGGCGCGCGCGAGGCGGACGGTATCCAGAGCGGTGAACTGTTCATCGAACTGCTCTTCAAATCCCTGGGACGGGGCACGACCCTGTACGAGGCATTCAACGAGGCCGCCAACCTGACCGAAAGCGATCCGGTCATCGCCCGCAACAAGGCCAATGCCCAGGCCAACACCCTGCGCAACCGCATCGACCAACGGATCAACGACCTGTCGGGCCAGCATCCTTTGCTCGACGACAACGGCAATGGGATCGGCAGCAACGAACTCTCCACCCGTACCGGAGAGGATGGCGCCGTGGCCAGGAATCTGACGCTCGGTTTCGATCTGGCCAGCCAGAGCAATGCCATCGACAACCCCTTTGCCATCGACCGGGTCCGCTCGGCGGTCTATGGCGTGGGCAGCACGACCCTGCTTTGGACCAAAATCAAGGATCCGGAGATCAACCGGGTCTCCGGCGGTTGGGTGACCATTGTCACGCCGGATTTCGCGGTGCATGGCAGTGCGACCGCATCCCCCTATCAGGTGAGCGTCACTTTGCCATCGGGCAACATGACCTACAACGATGGGCAGCAACGCTGGGAGATCAACACCAGCTCCATCACCGGGTTTACCGGCTTCACCACGCCAGGACAGTATCAGATTCAATACTACCTGCGCGACGGAGTGACCGGACAGATCTCCGACCCCGTGACCGGCTATGTCTACAAGGCCAAGCCTGACAACACCGCACCCGGCACCTTCACATTGCAGGCCCCGTCCAGCAACGGCGTGGTCAGTCGTGTGGCACTGTTCAACTGGAGCAACGCCACGGATCCGCAAAGAGACGAGGTCAGTTATTCCCTTCTCATCGCCACGGACAGCGCCTTTTCCAATGTGGTGTTCCGAAGGGAAAATCTTCCCTTCTCCCAGGCAT
>JAANAU010000069.1 GCA_011089965.1 Magnetococcales bacterium | reverse complement strand
ATCTTGTTAGCAAACAGGGTTGGGGCCTCCATTTTGCGACATCGATCTCTCTGCCGCCACCTGCTCCCATTATCTTTCATCATCAGGGGTGACGCACCCCTCGTCATGTCTGTTAGCCCAAAGCATGGCCGGAGGTGACCTGACCGCCACCATTGAACTGGATCAAAAGAACGAATTTGGTCAACTGGCCGCTGCCATGAAAGGGATGACGGAAAAGTTGCGTGAGGTGATCGGTAACATCTCTGCCGCTGCCGCCCAGGTCTCCATGGGTAGCAATGAAATCTCCAACACCGCCCAGTCCCTCTCCCAGGGGGTGACCGAACAGGCCGCCTCGGTGGAAACCACATCCGCTGCCCTGACCGCCATCTCCGGAAGCTGCCAGCTCAGTACCGACAGCTCCAACACCACCCAGACCATTGCCCTGAAGGCCTCCAACGATGCCTCACGGGGCGGGGAAGCGGTGAATCAGGCAGTGATCGCCATGAAAGAGATTGCCTCCAAGATCAGCATCATTGAGGAGATCGCACGTCAAACCAATCTGTTGGCCCTGAACGCTGCCATCGAGGCTGCACGGGCGGGTGAACACGGGAAAGGGTTTGCCGTGGTGGCAGCAGAGGTGAGAAAACTCGCCGAACGCAGCCAAACCGCTGCCGGGGAGATCAGTCATCTCTCTGCATCCAGTGTGCAGATATCCGAGGAGGCAGGGAGGATCATCGACAAACTGGTGCCAGACATCCAGGAAACCGCCCAGCGCATTCAGGGGATCACCGAGTGCAGCCGTCAGCAGCGAGATGGCGTTAACGATATCAGTCAATCGATCCGGCAACTTGAACAGGTGGTGCAGCAGACCGCCGGATCTTCCGAAGAGCTGGCAGCAACTGCGGAAGAGTTGAGTTCCCAGGCCGACATGATGACTCAGTCCGTCTCTTTCTTCCATGTCGGGCAGCGCAATCCGGTTACGCCGCCGCGACGCAATACGGCCACATCCGTTGCCAAGGGAGGCACCAAAGCCCAACTGGGTCACAGCGCCATGTCGGCCCCCAAGAGTTTGCCTGCTCCAGCGCGCAAGGCCCATGGTGTGGACTTGAACATGGGGTCTGGTCATATCGACGACGAGTTCGAGACCTTCTGACATGATCTAAGGAGAACTTTATCATGAGCGTTGCCGGTATCACGGAACCTACACAATTCTTGACCTTTCATCTGTCTACAGAGGTATTTGCCATCGACATTTCCAAGATCAAGGAGGTGTTGGAATTCACCACGGTCACCAAAATCCCCCGGACTCCAGATTTCATGTGCGGAGTGATCAATCTGCGCGGCAGTGTGGTGCCGGTGGTAGACATGCGGTTGAAGTTTGGCATGCCCCAGAGTGAAAGGACGGTTAATACTTGTGTGATCATCATTGATGTCATCCAGGATGATGGTACGGTTATAATTGGAGCGATGGCCGATTCGGTCAAGGAGGTGATGGAGCTTGCTCCATCCCAGATCGAACCCCCGCCAAAGATCGGTACTGGTCTGCGTACCGATTTTATCCGCGGCATGGGAAAACAGGGCGATCATTTCGTCATTCTGCTGGATACTGATAAGGTGTTTTCATCCGCAGAGCTTGCTTTGTTGCAAGAGGCCAGTGGAAGCAAGGGGTGACACCGGATTGATCAGAGGGAGGAGAGTTGATGGGCGCGGGACCGGACGCCTCGACAGGCGTCCGGTGTATGAATATTCAATAATTGAAAGAAAAGAGGGGGTCTGGGGGATTCATCCCCCAGGGTTTTAATGTTTTAAACCGCACCCGTTTCGGGATGCGTCGTTGATATCAAGGGGGTCCAGGGGCCAATGGCCCTTGGTGGGGTTTGGGGCAACGCCCCAGCAAAACAAATTCCACATTCCAAAATGGTTTTTGTTTAAACCAAAACCAGTTTGGAATGTGTAGTTTTTCTCTTGGGTGGCTCTCGCCCCAAACCCCACCAGGGGCTTTGCCCCTGGACCCCACCAGGGGGGTATCCCCCCTGGACCCATAATGGTTGCGTATTGATTCACGGCTGAAAAAACTACGTATCCCGAGTTGGTTGCGGTTTAATGTTTTATATTTTATGCCGGGAGTTTGGAGTGGGAGCTTTCCAAACCCACGCGATGCATTTGAATGGTGCGCAGTTCCTTGCGGAATTCCGGGAAGGATGCCATCACCTGATCAAAATCTTCTTTGTGCAGTTTCAGGGTGTTGCATGCGGTGATCGCCTTGATGTTGGCCATGCGAACCGTATCCTGCAACAGTGCAATCTCACCGAACACATCCTTGGTGCGCAATTTGGCAATCAGTTCGCCCGATTCATTCGTGACCGCAACCACGCCATGGACCAGAATATACATTTCGTTGCCAACTTCACCAATGCGGATGATCTGTTCGCTGGGAAGAAACATTTCCGTGGACATTTTGGCACCCAGGGCTTCCAGCAGCTCCTGACTGGCTTTCTTGAACAATGGGCAGCGCCGCAACAGATAAATGTTGACATGCTGGTGGATGCGATCACTGAGTTTGTTCGGAAGATCCTTCAGGATGCTGGCACCACCGGCACTATGCTCCATGAGATAGTGACGGTAAAAGCTGAAAATATCGTTTTGCAGCGTAGACGGGAGATCGTATTGCTGCATGAACGCCGCCAGTTGTTCGATTTTTTCTTTGTTCTGTTTGCGTAACAGGTTGACATTGACAATCAATGTCGAGATATGGCCAATGATAAAGGCGTAGACTGCCACACCCAGCAGCATGACAAACATCGCAAAGATCCGACCTGCATTGGTTTGCGGAGTGATGTCTCCGTATCCTACCGATGCCATGGTGGTCACTGTCCAGTAATATCCTTTGATGATGAAAGCAGTCAGGTCATCTCCTTCTTGAATCTCGACAATCGACATCCAGATGCTTGCACACCAACTGGTGATGGTCAAAACCCAGAAATTGGTGATAAAAAGTTGTTCAGTAATTGTCGCGGGCATGGCCGTGCCATGAACGCGCAGCAGATGGGGAAGACGAAAAATCCGCAACATGCGGATGGCGCTGGCCCAAACTGCAATTTCCCAGAATCCCATCAGCCACAACAGCAGATCCCAGGGAATCGATGCCATCAGATCAAAGAAGAAAAATCCTTTCAAGTAGCGTTCGTGAATCGCTTCCCGGTTGGTGATCAGTTCTCCGTCATCCAGGATGGCGGTTCTGAAATGAAGCAGAATGTCGAACAGAAAGATGACCGTCAAAGCCAGATTCACCCACAGTGACCAACTGGGGACGCCGATTTTGGGCACCAGAAACAATGGAATTGTCCAGGTGTACCAGACGGTGGCTGCCAGGATCAGCATGTTCCAGGATTTGCGTGCCATGGTGTCTGGCATGAGAATTTTTGATGATGACATGGTTTATCCTGATTGAAGATGGATTTGGACCGGTGTTGTTTGCTCGTAGATGTGCGTATGTTAATCTTTCTGACCGTGGTTGGCAACCTGGCGAGCAAGGATTGACAGCCATGATCCGGATTCGATATTTTCATTTTTTCAAATATGAGGACGGCAATGGTGACCCCGGAACAACTGTTAAAATCATTGGTCGATGAGACCCGGCTGCGCTGTGTGATGCTGCTGTTGGCAGAAAACGAGCTGTGTGTCTGCGAGTTTGGCTATGCTCTCTCCGAAGTGCAGCCCAAGATCTCGCGCCATTTGGGCCTGTTGCGTGAGCATCAGGTGGTCCTTGACCGTCGTGCCGGGCAGTGGGTCTATTATCGTCTCCATCCGGAGTTGCCTGCATGGGCGCATGCGGTGATCCGGGCGTTGGCCGACGGCTGGCACGGTTCCAATCCTTACGCCGAAGATCTGGCACGGCTGCGCACCATGCCAGATCGACCTGGACGTTGCAAAGGGGATCTGTTTTGTATCTGACGTGCTCTGTTGCCGTCAGGCAGATGTCAAACGGGTGGTCAGAAAGCCCCCTGGAGCCTTGTTTTTGAGAAACCCTTGAAAGCGCATGGGGAAATTTTGGGGAACCGAACGGATCACCACAGATTCGGAGAGCAGCCGGTCGGACCATGCGCGTACCCGCTCCAGTCCAATGCTCGGCAGGATGGGATGCAAGGTTTCGATATGGGCCAAACGGGTAAACAGGGGGGCCATGGCCGCATCCACCAGGGACAGTTCGGCCCCATTGAAGCCAGACTGGCCCTGCGCCAAAGGCAGGTTTTCCATCTTCTCCAGAGTCCCGACCAACTCCTTGCGTCCTGCCTCGAAATCCTCCTGGCTGGCCGCCAGACAGATCTGCGTCAAAAGCCCTTGGCAGTGACCGGCCTGGCCAATCCAGGAGCGACACACGGCACGCTCCAAAGGGGTCTCAGGCAACATCCGACCCTGGGCCAACTCGTTCAGATATTCTGCAATGACCGATGAATCGAAGATCCCAACCGTGCCCATACGTAATGCGGGTACGGTTTTGTGGGGAGAGATCTCACCAAACCAGGTGGGACGGTCGCTGCCACCCAATTGAATCGCCTGATGGGCAATCCCCAGATGATCGGCAATCATGGAGACGCGTTGGCAATAGGGGCAGAAATCAAACAGAAAAAGTTCCAGTTCCATGTTCATGGGTTCCTGTCAAAGGATGGGCGGTGTCATGCGTCCGGGTGGGCCGCTTCCAGAGTGGCGATGCGCTGCTGAATCCGTTGAGGATCAAAACCGGCCCAACCCCGTTGGGTCAAAGAACGCAGGGCCAAACGGTACTGTTCAAGGGCTGCTGTTTTTGCACCGCTGTGATCCAGAGAGACGGCCAGATTATGGTGCAGATCCGGATTGCCCGGATCCTGTTGCAACGCGGCCTGGAATGCCTCTTTGGCCTGGCCCCAGTCGTTGCGGGCTGCCAGACGGGTGCCGCGTACAAAATGGAGTGGCCAGACCAGAGGCGCGATATTGCCGGGTTGACGCAACCGCTCTTCCAGACGTTGCAGGTCACTCTGCGGATCCAAAGCGGTCAAACCGGCCAAAGCCAGTGGAGAGTGTGGATCGCGACCGAGCAACGTTTTATAAAATAGGCGTGCCTGCTCCCATTGTTGGTCGCGAACCGCCAGTGCAGCCAATCCGGCCAGAGCCGTTGGATGATCGGGTTCAAGACGCAGCAACTGCTCATAGTGCCGTTTGGCCAGCACCCTGTCACCTGAAAGGATGGCCTGTTGTGCCTGATGGCCAACCGGGGGACGATTGGTCAGGAATAGATAACGGGCTGGACGGGGTGGTGAGGTCCATTTTGGCGTGGTGGCGCTGGCCTCGATTTTGGGCAGGGTATGAATCGATGCCAGAGTGGCGGGATCGGTTTGAGTTGCAACATCCGGCACGGTTGAACGCGGCGTATTCCGGAGGAGAGGGGCTGGCATCATCATGGGCCGTTTTTCGGTCTGTCCTGGCAGGGAGAGTGGCTGGTAACGCCTGCCCGTTTCCTGAGATGGTGTGGAACAGGCCATGTCCATTGTGACCGGTTCATTGGCCGTGGTGAGTGGTTGACGGTTCGGATTGGGCAATGGTCCGTCACTCAGGTTGGTTGCGAACAACAGGGTCATCAGGAACAGTCCGCGTGGTAAAGCCGTGCGCCCCAGCGTGTCTGTCCAGCTTGAGAGCTGGAAGTGGTTCATGGAATCCGGAACCTGGCGCGTCGGAGCAGGAGCTGCGGAGCTGGATGATGGATCGTCCGCAGCCGGGTGGCTGGAAAGACGGTAGAGATCCAGGCAGGTCATACGGCCTGGATCTGTCCGGGCATGGAGGTCGTTGGCAACCTCTGTATCCGCAAGGGGCAACCTTTGGCTTCCCGGCTGGGCCAGATCCAGTGTGGCCAGCAGCAGACTCATGGAACAGCCTGTCGGGTGGGGATGGAGGTTGCCATGACCGTACCGGGTGATGCGGCGAGTGTTCTGCCGTCACGCAGTCGGGCCTGGACACCGGTTTGACGTTCGATCTGTATCAATATCTCGCTCAGCGGACGATGGGTCAGGTTCAGATTGACCACCCCTTGAATGCCGGGTTGCAGATCCAGATTCAGGCCAGCCTTTCTGGCCAGTGCGGGCAGCAGTTCATCGACTGGAACATTGGTGGCCACCAGGGTGAAAGTGCCATGGGCGACCGATTCCGCTGGTGCGACCGGGGGAGGGAAAGGGGTGAGCGTCACCAATGGGGGGATGGCGTCAGCAGATCCGGATGGGCGTGGATCGGCTGTGCTGAACGTTGTTGCCAACAGACCGCTGGACAGAATCAATCCGATCATCCGGTATGGCCTTATGCGGACGGAGTGCATGCACCTTTCTCCTGTCCGTTCTGGCAACCATTGGGACGGATATGATCACGGACCAAGGTCTTGACCCGGTCGATGGGCAGGGCGCGCGGATTGCCGGCACGCAGTTCCTGGGGCAGTCGCAAAATGGCTTCCTGGGCCTCCTGCTCGCTGTCAAACTCACCGAGATAGACCATCCATTTCTGGTTGCGCAGACGGAACACCTTGAGCTTCCGGGCATGCAGATCCGGTTGCGCCATGGTCAGCGCCCGATCCAACTGTTGGATGCCTTTGTCCTGGCGCAGGTGAATCAGTTGAATGGTATAACGGGTGCCTTGGCTGCTCTCCAGCCAGCGATGTGCAGCCCGTACCCGTTCTTCCATCGGGTCTGCCACGGTGTTGACAGGCAGAGTTGCCACCTCCCGCACCGTGGGTTTGAGCGGTTTGATCAGGTCGGTCCGCGCGGCCCGTGCAGGCAGAGAGGTCACGGTCAGAGATGCGAGCATCGTGGCATTCTGGGGTTGTGGACCCGTGGGTGTGCGCGGCAGTATGGGAGAGAGCGTTCTGGACAGAGTGAGCCGGGTCTGGCTGTCTGCACTTTGTTGGGAGAGGTTTTTTGGCTCCTCCGTGGGTGGCACGGCAGCCAGCACATCCGGAACAGGGAGATTTTCGGTGGCCACAGGAGATGCAGGCAAGGTTTTCCATGGCATTTCGTTCCATGTGCCACCGTGCCAGGACAGGGTTCCGGCCAAGAATACCAGCAGACCCGCAGCAGCCAGTCCGGGAATATATTTCTGCACCATTCCTGGAATGCGACCAAGCGTCAGAAAGGCGGGTCGGACATGTCGGCTGGTGATGACATGCGCTCCATGGCGCGTTGCCTGAATCAGTGCTTTTTCCGCCAGCAGATTGATCTGACGCACGCTGCCGCGCGAGGCACGATGGATGCGACGTACCACCACGGGTGCAAAAAGCTGCGGCCCCCGGTATCCGGAGAGATGCACCCGGTTGTTCAAATAGAGTCCGGTCTCGTGCAGGGTGAGCGCCGGGAGCGTGAGACGGGTGGTGATCCGTTCAAGAATTTGACGGCATTCGGCACGACGCAGCAGACGTTCCAGCCCGGGTTGACCAAAAAGGAGAATGGAGACCAGTTTGCGCTGTTCGGTTTCCAGATTGCTGATCAGACGCAACGCTTCCAGGGTGGCAGGCGTAAGCCCTTGGGCCTCTTCGATCAGGATGACCGCGCGTTCGCCGCGCTGCTCCAGAGAGACCAGAAACTCCAGCAATGCCTGGTGTCGGGCGGTTTGTCCGGATTCGGCGGGCCAGGGGATGCGGAACTCTTGCAATACAGCGCCGATCAACTCTTCCGGAGGAAGAGCGGGATTCAACAATAAAGCAACGTGCGTTGTTGGAGGCAGGCGACGGCAGAGCAGGCGGCACAACATGGTTTTGCCACTGCCCACTTCACCGACGACCTGGATGAATCCTTCGCCCGCAGCCACGGCTTGCAGCAGTTGCTCCAGGATATCTCCGCGCGCTCCTCCGGAGAAAAACAGTCCAGTGTCCGGAGTGATGGCAAAAGGATGCGCATGGAATCCGAAGTGATCCAAATACATGGTATTTTTCCCAATCGGCACGGAACCGGTGTTGATCGCATACATGGCTATATGGATGCGGAACAGGTCAATTAAATGTTCTCAATCATTTAAAGCAAAAAACAGGCCATTCAACTTATAAACCAAAACCATTTTGGAATGTGGAATTTGTTTTGTTGGGGCGTTGCCCCAAACCCCACCAAGGGCGTTGCCCTTGGATCCCACCAGGGGCCATTGGCCCCTGGACCCCC
>JAANAU010000005.1 GCA_011089965.1 Magnetococcales bacterium | reverse complement strand
CATGCTTCGGGTCAGGTGCGCAGTGGCCAACGGAACCTACGAGCGGGTTTTCAACCACTATGCAGCGCAGTCACGTCAGCCTCGTTTGAGGCTCGTTGACAAATAGGGAATGCTCCCGGTCAATGATGGTCGGGTTGATTCGAATACAGGTACGGTTACAGTCAATATCGCAACTATTGCTGACCTGACGAATGGTCTTGGGATGACGTTCAATCAGATCCCATCTGGGACGTTTACGATGGGAAGTCCAGAAAACGAATCCGGACGTTCTTCAGCCGAAGGCCCTCAACATCAAGTGAGTATCAGTCAGTTCTACATGCAAACGACGGAGGTAACGCAAGGACAATGGCGTGCAGTGATGGGGAGTAATCCATCTTATTTCTCAAGCTGCGGTGATTCATGTCCGGTTGAGAGCGTTTCATGGGGCGATATTCAAATTTTTCTAGCTAGACTAAATGCGAGTGGCATCGGTATTTATCGTCTTCCTACGGAAGCTGAATGGGAATACGCTGCCAGAGCAGGCACGACTGGAACATTTTCATTTGGGTCGAGTTCGGATAATCTTAGTCAGTACGCGTGGCATGTTGGAAATTCTTCAGATATGACGCACCCCGTAGCTCAAAAGCTTGCTAATCTATGGGGACTGTATGATATGCATGGTAATGTGCTTGAATGGGTTTCAGATTGGTCTGGTCCATTTACCTCCACTGCTGTAACAGATCCGCAAGGGCCGAGTTATGGACCTTCTCGTATTGTTAGGGGTGGGGGCTATGGTGGTAATGCTGATGATCAAAGATCTGCTATCCGTCATTATATAACTCTAAGTAATAGATACCGTGATGTTGGTTTTCGTCTTGTGCTTGCTTACAGTGTAACCAATAATCTCGGGATGACGTTCAATCAGATCCCAGCTGGGACGTTTACGATGGGGAGTCCAGAAAACGAAACCGGACGTTCTTCAGCCGAAGGCCCTCAACATCAAGTGAGTATCAGTCAGTTCTACATGCAAACGACAGAGGTAACGCAAGGACAATGGCGTGCAGTGATGGGGAGTAACCCATCTAATTTTTCAAGCTGCGGTGATTCATGTCCGGTTGAGAGCGTTTCATCGAGCGATATTCAAACTTTCCTGGTTAGACTAAATGAGCGTGGCATCGGTACATATCGGCTGCCTACTGAAGCAGAGTGGGAATACGCTGCTAGAGCTGGGACGACGGGAACATTTTCATTTGGGCCAAGTTCAGCAAGTCTTGGTTGGTTTGCATGGTACTCAGGAAATTCTTCAAATATGACGCACCCTGTAGCTCAAAAGCTTGCCAATCTATGGGGACTGTATGATATGCATGGCAATGTGCTTGAATGGGTTTCAGATTGGTCTGGCCCATTTACCTCCACTGCTGAAACAAATCCGCAAGGGCCGAGTTCTGGATCTTCTCGTATTGTTAGGGGTGGGGGCTATAGTGGTAATGCTGACTCTCAAAGATCTGCTCGTCGTTTATCACTTGCTCCTTCAAGTCGATATTTTGATCTTGGTCTAAGACTTGTTGCTGCAAATTACCATCCTGGTTTGATGACTTCAACATCCAGCACTACTACTACTACTACAACCACGACAGTTCCTGCCTATCCGTATCCTGATTGTTATGCTTCTGTCATACAAGGATCAACAACTCCATTAACGTTGAACTACGGTGATGTTGTTACTCTTTCTAATGGCTCGTCCTGGGAGGTACTTAATTATTATTATGGGTATCATTATGGTGGGAGAGTTGCAATTTGTCCTGACTCTCGCAAACTTATAATTGAAGGTCACGAATTGAGTGTGCGGAGAAGCTGGTGACGCCTTGGTATGGTTCTTTGTCGGGATTCAGACAGATACACCCGACACAGTACCGGTACTTACTGAGGACTGGGGGCCGATTTGCTTTTTCCGTTTTCAGAATCGGCATTGAGTTCAGAAATCGAAAATGCTTCCTCAAAAAGGGCCGCCATTCGCATGCACATGGGCTTGAGCATCCGGCATGGCATTTCTGTGCCTGCGGAACGCTCTGTATCGCTCCACAACGCGAGCAGGTGCGTCTTGTCGTGTGTGGTTCCCTCTCTTCACCAGTGATGACTCAAAGGCCCTTTGTAGAGACGCACAGAGCGCAGCGCATTGGGGTATCTGGATTGGCTGCCTTGCACCTGCCAAAGGCCATGTGAGCGCGTGAGGTGGTGTCGCTCCTGCATCATGATCGGCTTTGGTAGGAGAGGAACCGCCAGCGGTAGGATGCTCGAAACAGGGCACAGTGCATGTCGGAACGAAGCATCGGCGTCACCGTATCGCCGTGCATGCCCGTGTTGTCATGGGCATGCGTCGCCGTGGTGGAACCTCCAAAGTAGAGCGGGTCCAGCAGCGCATTTCGGGTCAACTGTTCGCCCTGTCAGGGCTTTGAGCGTCGGGGCGATTTTTTTCTGGTGGGTACTATGTGGGTGCTGGAACCAAGCCGACCCACTCAACGCTCTTTCCAACTGATTGATTGAATTGGTACGCGGTATTGGATTCGAACCAACGACCTTTGGCTTCGGAGGCCAACGCTCTATCCAGCTGAGCTAACCGCGCGTGCATGACAGGATCTGACTTAAGCATGAAAGCATACGTCAGTCAGAACCGGCTGTCAAAGGGGTTCGCGTAGTCGACAGCCGGGGGTGACGTGGGTAACCGGGCCGTGGAGTTTGGGATTGTTGACTTTTGATGGGTTGAACAGTACCTTATTGCGGTCTTGTTGGAGCAGCACTTTTGGGCAATCACTCCCAGGCGCGCTCCGGAATTTTTTTTCAGCCCAAGAGAGACCCCCAAGGAGTCATCCCCGTCATGAGCGAAAATATTCTGCAAACCTCCGACGCCGCTTTCGAGCGCGACGTGTTGCAAGCCAACCTGCCGATTCTGGTGGATTTTTGGGCCGACTGGTGTGGACCCTGCAAACAGATCGCCCCGTTTCTGGAAGATCTGGCCGTGGAATACAAAGGGCGCATGATCGTTGCCAAGCTGAATATCGATCACAATCCCAATACCCCCGGGCGCTATGGCGTACGCGGCATTCCCACCCTGATGATCTTCAAGGGCGGACAGATTCAGGCCACCAAGATCGGTGCCATGCCCAAATCCAAGCTCTACTCCTGGGTGGATGAGTCTCTGTAGAGTCTGTTTCATGCGTGATCCGGCAGGCTTGGTTTGCTGCCTGCCGGATCCAGCCAGGCATTGACCCGGTCAGGATTCGGCTGGGTCACGCGCACCACCTTGTTGCGTCCATGCTCTCCCTGCACAATCCGGATACGGCTGGCAGCCACCTCCAACTCCCTGGAGAGCAGGCGCAGCAACGCCCCATTGGCAGCCCCATCCACCGGCGGGGCGGTCAGGGTGATCTGGAGCGTTTCATCCCTGAACCCCACAATGCGTTCCCGGGCCGCGCGCGGCTGCACCCGCACGGTCAGGATCAGATCCTTCCCATCCCATCGCCAGCCTGTGGGCATGTTCAGAAGTGCGCACGCATGGAGCTGCCCAGCATGCCGAAGACCAGCTCCTGAATCAACGACAACAGCATCAGCAACACCATGGCAGCGGCAAACGGGGTGAGATCCATGCCAGACCAGGTCGGCACCCAGCGTCGCAGCGGGCGCAAGGCCGGTTCCGTGGCCTGAAAGATGAAACGGATCCAGGATTTGCGTAAATCAATGGCAGGCGGTCGTCCCTGGCGGAAGGTGTACCAGGAGTGGACATGAAAGCCGCCACGCACCAGCAACAGCAGCAGATAACAGGTCAGCAGCAGATGGAGCAATCCCAACAGTTCGGCGGCCAGTGTGGCCATGGCCCCCACACCCAAACCGCCCTGCAACAAGGAGACGACAATCCTCTGGATGAGATGGAGCGCCAAGAGCGCCACAATCGGCGACAGATCCATGCCCGCCAACGGGGGAATGAAACGGCGGAACGGTGCCAGCACCGGCTCCGTGGATCGAATCAGGAACTGCACAATCGGATGATACGGGTCGGGATTGACCCAGGAGAGCAACACCCGTCCGATGATCAGCCAGGCATAGATCTCCAACAGAAGATTCACAAGGGTGCCGATGGAACCCGTAATACCCATGGTTGCGTGTACTCCCGGTGCATGTAAATGGATTTTATCGTGCCATACCCAGTTCGTGGGAGCGGCGTGCCGCAGCCTGTACCGCAGCCATCAGGGCACCGCGCACTCCGGCTTTTTCCAAGGCTTCCAGTCCGGCAATGGTGGTCCCGCCTGGAGAGGTGACCTGATTCTTGAGCACTCCGGGATGCAGACCGCTCTCTTCCAGCAATTTGGCAGCGCCCAACAAGGTGCGTATGGCCAGACGATCCGCCAGAGGGCGTGGCAGACCACTGGCAACCCCCCCATCCGAGAGCGCCTCGGCCATCAGATAGACATAGGCCGGGCCGGAACCGGACAATCCCGTCACCCCATCCATCCAGGCCTCCTGTTCGATCTCTTCCACCAAACCTACGGCTTCCAGAATCTGCCGGGCGAGCAGCCGTTGGGGTTCCAGGGTTTGGGGTGTGGGCAAGAGAACGGAGATCCCGGCACCCACCAGAGCCGGGGTGTTGGGCATGACGCGCACCAGCGGTTGATTCGCAGGGAGATGGGCTGCCAGCGTGGCCAGGGTGATTCCGGCAGCAATCGAGATCACCACCACCCCGGCATCCAACAGGGGGGTGATTTCGTCCAGAACCCGCGTGACCACACCGGGTTTGACAGCCACCACCACGGCATCCGCACCGGTTGCAGCCTCCGGATTGGCAGCGAACACCCCGATTCCAGGAAATTGCGCACTCAATGCCTGTCGTTGTGCGGCTGCCGGATCTGCCACCCGCAGTCGGGCAGCCGGTACACCGGCCTGCAAAACCCCTTGCATCATGGCCTTGGCCATGGCTCCCCCGCCCAGAAAGGTGATGGTGCGGTCATGCCATGCAGACTGAGTTGAGCTGTTCATCGTTTGGTGATCTCTCCGGGATGCTGATCGGGTAAAGAAAGAACCTTGTCGCGTGCCTCCTTGGCACGAGCCGGATCGTCAAACGGACCGATCACCACCCGATGCACGCTTTTGTCTTGAATGCGTCGTTGTTCCAGTTGGGCGGGCAGCCCCAGCTCCAGGCAGCGCGTGAGGGCAATATTGGCATAGCCTTGATTGGAATAGGAACCGGCGATGAAATAGAATCGGCTTGTGCCGTCGGCAACGGACGATGTCGGGGGAGGTGGCGGGGGAGGTGATCCGCTGCTGACCGTCACGACAGCAGGACGGGGCGGTGTCTTTTCCGGGGATTTTTCCGCCACCTTTTCCACCGGTTTGCTGACTGTTTTGGATACGGCTTGATCCGTTGGCAGCTCCGGAGTGGCTGAGGGTGGTTTTTTCTCCGGTTTTTTTGTGGTGAACGGGCTGCTTTCAGGTTTGGCGTCTGGCATATTGTTCAGGGCAGCAGCGTTTTTTTTGTTCTCCGGGGGTATGGTGACCACGTTCTCCCCCCCCTGTCGCGTCAGTTGACGGGCCAGACGGTAAAAGGGTGCCTCGCGCTCCTGTCCGGGTTGGATGCGTTCAAGATAACGTACCGCCTCGCTTTCGCCACCTGTTCCACGGGCCTGCAAGGCCAGCATCAGCAAGGTTTGGTGCTCCCTGAGACGCCGTTCCACCGGATCTTCGCTGGCACGGGCCGCTTCCAGCCCATGATCCGCGGTGCGTGCGCCCAGAAAAACCGCCACCATGGCCTCTGGCCATGAGTTGGGTGTTGGGCGCAGCGTCAGGTTGGTCAACAGGGTTGGATCCTTTTTGCCACCCTGCACGTGTGTCAGGTGAAGCCAGAGATGGGCCTCCACATGCCCGGGCTGTTTTTTCAAGAATTCGGTCAGATCCTGTTCTGCTTCGGTCAATCGTCCCAGCAGGCAAAAGGTCATGCCCCGTGCCAGCAATGCCTCGGCATTGTCCGGACGCAGACGCAACGCTTCGTAAAAATCCTCCAGAGCCGGTTGGGACAAACCGATCCACAAGCGACTCAACCCCCGCAGCCGGTACACCTCGTCGTAATCGCGCTTGAAGCGGATGAAGGCAATGAAATCATCGATGGAGCCTTCATAATCCCCCTGTGAGATGCGCAAGCGGCCCCGGTTGTAATAGCTCCAGGGGTGGTCGGGTTTGAGACGAATGGCAGCATCCAGCTCGGCCATGGCCTCGCGCGCCCGTCCCAGCTTGGCCAGGGCCAGGGCGCGGTTTTGAAATGCCAGATGATCTTCGGGATTCAGGGCCACAGCCACACTCAGATCTTCGGCAGCCCGATCCGGATGTCCGGCGCTCAACAAAGCCACCCCGCGCACCCGATATCCTTGTTGCAAGTCGGATTTCAGCTCCAGTGCCCGGTCACAGTCATCGATGGCCTGGGGAAAGAGTGCCGGATTGCGTGCGGACAGTCCCTGTTTGTAACGGGTGGCGCATCGTCCGGCAAAGGCTGTGGCGCGTTGGGTGCGGGTGGCTCCGGCAGCGTTGATCACCTGGCCATGCAACTGTTCGGCCTCCTCCAGGGTGTTGCGGGCCAGGGCTTCGGCAGCGGCTTTCAGGGTGTCGTCCAGGTTGGCCGTGGCCTGTGCCGGGGTCGGCAGCAACAGCAGCGCACAGCCCAACAGGGGGATGGCGATCCAGACAGGCGAGAGAACGGACAGGCAGGCAAGAGCACGCATTCGTGTTGGATCCAGTCGTTGCATAAGGTTCAGGCAGGCGCAAACACGGCACTGCCAATGCGCACCAGGGTGGCCCCCTCTTCGATGGCCACCTCAAAGTCGTTACTCATGCCCATGGACAGTTCTTGAAGTGCGTGGGCAGGGATTCCGGCAGCCATAAGCTGATCTCTGAGTTGCGCCAGAGCCTGGAACCAGGGGCGTGCCGCTTCGGCTTCGGCACTCCAGGGGGGAATGGTCATCAATCCGCGCAGAGCGATGCCAGGCAGTGTCAGAATGGCCTGGGCCAAGGCCTGGGCCTCGTTTGGCAATACTCCGGATTTTTGTGGTTCGCAACCGATATTGACCTGCATCAGCACGGGAAACGGTGCGGTTGGATTGCTCCGGTGGGCAATCTCTCTGGCCAGCTCTATCGAGTCCACGCTGTGAATCATCTGAAAAAATTGCAGAGCTGTTTTCACCTTGTTGCGTTGCAATGGTCCGATCAGATGCCATTCCAGACCGGCAGCGGCCACCAGCGGGATTTTGTCCCGGGCCTCTTGCACCCGGTTTTCGGCAAACAGCACCTGACCCAGGGTTGCGACACTCCGGATCTCTTCCGGGGTGCGGGTTTTGGAGACTGCGACCAGACGGACCGAATCCGGAGCGCGGCCTGCGCGTCCACATGCGGCAATCATGCGTGCCTGAATGTGGGTCAGATTGTGCGTTGGTGCGTTCATGGTGCATGATGCTGTGGTTGGAGCGTAGGGTTCACAATGGATGTGGATTGACGGAATGACTTAAAAAATGTCAATATTTTGTCTGGCTCAGTCGCGATAAGCAAGCAATTTTCTCAAAGAGTGCAGAGGGAAGGATGACCGACAGCATGGAAGATCAGGCCAAACCAGATGCCGGGCTGCTCCAGCAGCGCATTGCGCATTGGGTGCAGGAGTTTGGTGTCAGCCCGCAGCATGCGGTTTTGACCTCTGCTCAGAAGCGGGGGTGTGCCCGCATCATCGACCAGTTTGTCCACGCCATGTGGCAGCAGCATGGACGGCTGCCGGAAAAATGGAGTGCCAAGTCCGTGGAGCAGTGCTGTTTGACCAGCATGCCGCAGCAGGGGGGCGTGACGCCAGCCATGCTGTTGGCCATGCCTCCGGTGTTGGTGGCTTTTGTGGATTTCCTGCAAGAGCGTGAGGTCATTCGCAACGGGACGGTTTTGATACGTGCCGTGCATCGCGTTCAGGAACGTTTGCTGCGTTCTGGTGATGCCCGGCATGGCAAGTCCGGGCGCGGTCAGGAGTCGGAGGCCGGATTGCCGGAGGCATTGGAGGGAGATCCGTTGGAGGGGTTGCGACGGATGGCAGCGCAGATCGCCCGTGAGATGGCCCGGCAGCGTCCGGCCTTGATTTCCCGTGCGGCCATGGAGAACCTTGAACAGCAACCTTTGTTGGTTTTCGATATTTTTCAACTGATTGTCGAGGAGTTTCTGATCGAGCAGCGTCCGGACGATTTTCGCATCAGTGCCTGTTTCATGCTGTTGGCCCATGCATTGCGCAACATCCGTTTTGGCATGGAGCGTCATTTTGAGTGGGCTGTGGAGTTGGATCGGGAGTTTCAGTCCATGGTGGTCAAGCGGGCGGAAGAGGAGTCCTTGCCCCCGCAGTTGCTGGCCGGGGTGGTGGAATCCTTGGCCGATGCCAGGCTGGCACCCTCTCCGGGGTTGCTGGAAGCGTATGAGGAGCGCATCGTGCAGTATACGCAACGGGATGAGTTGCCCACGCGCGGGCAGATCGATGCCATGTTTGAGACCTTGGTGGATGAGCATGGCGGGGATCCGTTTGCCATTGGCGAGACGTTGTCCCAGATGACCCGCGCTTTGCCGTTTGATGCCCAGTCGGCATTGATTGGGGAGTTTGCCGCTTCGTCGCTGCCGGGCATGAAGGATGCGGTGGTGATTTTGTGTTTGCATTCCGAGGAGAATGTACGTCTGGAGGCTTTGCACTGGTTGCAGCATCATGCCAAACAGGTCACGCCGAGTGCCTTGCGGCGTTTGATCGTGATCCGCAACTGGCTGCCGGAGTTGGAGCGCAAGCGGTTGGATGTTCTGATCAAATCCGCGCGCACCAAGGGGGTGGAGTGTGCCCAATGGCCTGAGGGGATGGTGATTCAGGGGGTGCGTTCTTCGCGTTTGGATGGGGTGGGGGCGGCATCGTTGTTGATCTCCATGCCGGTCAAGCCGGGCAAGGCGCGTATCGGAGGGTTGTTGTTGAAGCAGGGGGTGGGGATTGCCGATGCCTGGATCACGCCGTTGATCACCCGTCATGAGGCCGCTTCCACGTTTCGTCAGGTGATGCAGCAGGAGTTTTTCCTGGAGGTTTCTCAGGAGTATCTGTATACGGCCATTCGTCATCATCTGGCTGTGGGGTTGGCCAGTGGTCAACCACCGGCAGTGGGGTTGTTGCAACTGGCAGAGTTGGTGGTGGCCACGACCTGGATTCCGGAGCGATTGGATGGGCGGCAATTGGTGGAGCGTGTGATTGGTTCCGAGCGGCCCAAAGCCGATGATGCAGGGGTGGTGGAGCAGATCGTGCAGGCCAGCGATGCCGGGATTGATTTGTCCCGCATCACCAGTTCCTGGTTTGAAGAGAGTCAAGAAGTTGTTGATTTTATGGAAAATACCCGTATTCGCAGCCGGGAGCGGTTGACCCGGCAGGTATTGGAGCGTTTTTGCGAGCCAAAACGGGAGGTGTGGGCCGAACGGTGTGCCTGGACCGCTTTCTGGTTGCGTGAGCAGAGCGTCAAGGCGCGTTCCATGGAGGAGTTGGATTTTCATTTCGCCATTTTGGCGCGGGAACTTTATCGGGGACGTCCGTTGCATGAGCTTCCCTTGATGCGGCGCATAGCCGAGCGGACCATGGTGGGTGGGGTGGTTTAGGGCAGCGTGGTTGGCGTTTCTGGCAGAGCGTCTGCAAACTCCCGGGCGTTTTGGAAACGCATGCTGGGTCGTTTTGCCAACGCCTTGCGGAGAATGTGTGTGGTGGCAAGAGTCTGAGTGTGTGTGGTGACCGGCCAGGTGAGATCACCGGTCAAGATCTGCCAGGTGATCTCTTCAGGGGTGGTTCCGGCAAAGGGTTTGCAGCCAAACAGCAGTTCATACAGGACAACTCCGGCGGCGAACAGATCGGCCCGTTCATCGATGTTCTGTCCCATGAGTTGTTCGGGTGGCATGTAACCATGGGTGCCGGTGATGGGTTTCAATGTGGTGGTGGACGATTTGACGTGAGCGGCACCGAAATCGCTGATGCGTATTTTCCCTGCATCATCGATCAACAGGTTGGCGGGTTTGATGTCGGCATGTATATAATTATTGGAATGTATGTATGCCAATCCGGATAATAATTGGTGCAGAAAGGTCCAGATTTGTGGCAGTGGCATGGGATTGGTTTGATGCAACCGGGTGAAGAGGGTTTGTTGGCCGTACCATTCAAAAATCAGATAGGGGTGATCGTGGTGTTCGCCGCAGGCGAGCAGGGTGACGATATGGGGATGGGCGAGGTGGCTGAGGATGGTGGCTTCCCGGTGCAGGCGAACACGGATGGCGGATTGATCGGTTGGGTTTGAGATGTGTTCGGGGATGGTTTTGATGGCCACCTGTTTGCCGGTATCAAGATCAATGGCCTGAAGGATGCCGTGCGGATTGTGTCGTTCATCGGGTGGAGTCAGGATCTGCCAGCGGTTCAGGAGTATGAGCGGTATGTTCAAGTATGTTTCATCTCCTGGGGGATGAATTCCCAGCCCTTTTTTTTCAATAATGGAATGCGGATTGAATGCGCTACACGTTGCGGGCGTGTCGTCTGGCCAACTCCTGATAACTGATGACCGTGGCCTGGATGGCCTCTCGTTCCTCCTGGCTCAGCAGACGTACGGATTTGGCCGGAGAACCGACCCACAGTTCGCCAGCCTTGACCGTTTTGAACGGGGCCACCAATGCCCCGGCCCCCACCATGGCGTTCTCTTCCACGGTGGCGCCATCCAGTACAATGGCACCAATGCCGATCATGCAACGATCCCGCAGCGTGCAGGCATGCAGATTGACATGGTGACCGACCAGTACGTCATTGCCGATGATGAGGGGAATGCCTTCGGGCCGGGGTGGAGTGGGACGGTTGACATGCAGGATCGAACCATCCTGGATGTTGCTGCCACAACCAATGCGGATCGGATTGACATCCCCCCGCACGACCGCACCCGGCCAGATCGAACTGTAGGCACCGATATGCACATCACCGATCACCACGGCATCCGGATGAACGAATGCCGTGGGGTCAATGGTGGGCCAGATCCCCTCAAACGGACGAATCGGCATGATCCATCACTCCTGCTGTTTTTTCGGAAAGACCCAGGAGGCCAACACCCCCAGCCCCAGGATGGAGAAGACCGCAGCCATGCTCTGACCCGGCGAGATGTGCAGACCCGGCCAGGCGAACAACTTGTTGCTGGCTTCGACGGCCAGCTTGGCGGCAATGTAGAACAACAGGGCAATGATCGCCTTGTCCAGATGGACCAGGTATTTCATGAGTCCGGAAAGGATGAAGAACATGGCGCGCAATCCCATCACCCCGAAGATCATGGCGCTCCAGACCAGAAGCGGCTCCTGGGTCACGGCGATCACGGCGGGTACCGAGTCAAACGCAAACAGAATGTCGGTGAACAGAATCACCAGAGTGCATAAAAAGGCCGGTGTGGCCAGCAGTTTGGCATTGGGCGGAATGCGGATCGACGGATCCTGTTGACGCAGCTCTTCGGCCTCGGAGGCTTTCAAAAAGAGATGCTGACCGTGCAGCCGGGGATAGACCGGGATGAACCGCTCGGTAAAGCGTACTGCCCAGTGCTGGGAGTAGTCATGCAGAGCGTCATCCGCTTCGTCGGCCGTGAGCATTTTCCAGGCTGTCCAGGCGACCACCGCCGCAAACACCATGCCCACCCAGGGCGAGGCGGCAAACAGCGCCGTACCCACGGCAGCAAAGATCAACCGGAACAACAAGGCACCCAGAATGCCATAAAACAGCACGCGGCGCAGCAGTTGCTCCTTGATGTTGAACGAACCGAAAATCACCATGAAGACCATCACGTTGTCAAAGGACAACGACTCCTCCAGGACAAATCCCACCAGAAAGAGCTTGGCAAAGGCCGGATCAAACGCCACCCACAGATATCCGGCAAACAGCATGGCCGCTGCCACCCAGAACAGAAACCAGAAGGTGGCCTCTTTCAAGGTCATCATGCGGTTTTGACGGTGGGCATGAATGTCGGTGGCCATGTAAAACAGAATGACACCGACCAGAATCAGGTCAATGGTGACAGGGTATCCGATGTGAGGGCCTTCCATGCGTTTTTTTCCCTTGTTGCCGAAAATTGTGACGAGTGGTGTCTGAAATATGCACTATTGTGCCTGATCCGACATGGGCGTGCAATCCTTGGCTACACAAGGTGTTTGCGGATCGCTGGCAGCAGGTCGTGGAAGGTCTTGCCGCGCCCGGGTTCGCCAATGGCGTGGATCTTCCAGTCACTGCCCTTGCGATAGAGACGTACCATGGTGATGGCAGTATGCGCGCCCTGGCTGTTCAATTGGTAGTTGGCGATCTCCCGGTTGTGGGTCTGGTCGACCAGTCGGCAGCGGGCATTGGCCACGCGGCTGAAATCCTGTCCCGTAAAGCTGTTGACCACAAACACCAGGGAAGTCACTGTTTGCGGCAGGCGCGCCAGATCGACCATGATCAGTTCATCGTCCCCATCCCCTTCACCGGTGACGTTGTCCCCGGTATGACGCACCGATCCGTCCTGACTTTGCAATTGCTCGAACCAGATCGTATCCACCAGCTCCTGCTGGCTGTTGAAGAGCAGACAGGAGGCATCCAGATCAATGTGGTCCGCAACCCCCAGAAAGCTCAGGAGTCCTTTTTTTTGCGGGGCCACATCCCAGCCCAGCCCCATGAACACCTGCTGCAAACAGTCTGCGCTCTGTTTGACAAGAAGGACTTTTTCCCCTTTTTGCAATGAGATTGACATGTCCGGATACTCCAGGATTCGGATGTTATCGAAAGATGATCGGCTCATCTTAGAGGAGCAAGCTTAAAGGATTCTGAATTCTGCAAAATAATTTTTTCAGGTTTGGGCCTTGTCGGTTCCCAGGTGAAAAACCATTTGACATTTGGCAAGGCAAAGATCATGTTTTCCGGAGGAATTCCGGTGGACGAATGCATGACAGCGTGGAGAGGCTAAAGCATGGCAGGTGACATGAATCTCGTGGAGTTGATCGGTCATGCCGATCGGTGGATGCAGGCCGGGCAGCTTGAAGAGACCATCGGTTTGTATCGGGAGTGGTTGGCAATGCAGGTGGACCATCCGCAGCGTCACTTTGCGTTGTACAACCTCGGGGTGGTGCTGCTCAACAGCCAGGACCATGCCGGTGCCCGGCAGGCTTTTGAAGAGGCGATTGGGTTGCAGCCGGATTTTTATCCAAGCTACATCAATCTGGGCAATGCATTGGAGCGGTTGGGTCTGCCCGGCGATGCGGTGGCGTGTTGGCGCACCTTGGCCGAGCGTCTGTCGGTGGTCACGGGAGAGAACATTCAGTACAAGAGTTCGGCTCTCAAGCAGATGGCCCGGGTGTTGGGTCCGGTGGACTCCGGGGATTTTCTGCGCCAGGTGCTGGAGATCGATCCGCGTCATCCCGAGGTGCGCGAACACTGGATCAATGGTCGTCAGACCCGGTGTGACTGGCCGGTGATCGAACCGTTTGGCGGGTGTGATCGTAACCATTTGATGCGCGGTTTCGCGCCTTTGTCTTTGGCAGTCTTCACCGATGATCCGTTGTGGCAGTTGGCCAATACCGCCATGTTTCATCGTTCGGACATCGGTCAGCCTGCGACCGTGGACCTGAAGGCGCATCAGGCATTGCGGCGCGCTCCGCCGCCCCGGATCCGGGTTGGGTATCTGTCGTCGGATCTGCGTGTGCATGCGATTGGTTTTCTGATGGCCGAGCTGTTTGAACTGCATGACCGACAGCAGGTTGAGGTGTTCGTGTATGCGGTGGGCCTGCCGATTGAGGATCCGATGAAGCAGCGGATTCGGGGGGCAGTGGAGCAGTGGCGGGATGCGTATGGGCTGGGGGATGCGGAACTGGCTGCCTTGATTGTGGCGGATGGCATTGAGATTCTGGTGGATGTGAACGGTTATACCCACAGCGCCCGCACCCGGATGTTGGCCATGCGTCCGGCCCCGGTGATCGTCAACTGGCTGGGATATCCTGGCACCATGGGGTCGCCGTATCACCATTATCTGATCACGGACGGTTTCATCGTTCCGGAAGAGCTGGAGTTTTGCTACTCCGAACAGGTCATGCGGCTGCCTTGTTATCAGCCCAATGATCGTCAGCGTGTCGTGGATCCGTACCGTCCGGATCGGCAGGCCGTTGGTTTGCCGGACGGTGTGATGGTGTATGGCTGTTTCAACGGAACCAAAAAGATCACCCCTCATACCTGGGATTTGTGGATGCGGGTATTGGAACAGGTGGAAGGGAGTGTTTTATGGTTGTTGCATGAAAATGATGCGGCCAAAGAGCGGCTGGTGACATTGGCCACGGGGCGGGGGATTGCTGCGGAACGGATTGTGTTCGCCCCGCGTCTGCCCCATGCACAACACATGGCCCGTTATCCTCTGGTGGATCTGATGTTGGATTCCACCCCGTATGGGGCGCACACCACGGCATCGGACGCCTTGTGGATGGGGGTGCCGATCTTGACCATGGCGGGATTGTCGTTTGCGGCCCGGGTGTGCGGGAGTCTGGTGACGGCTGCGGGTTTGGGGGATCTGGTGTGTACGGGTCCGGATGCGTTTGTGGCGCGCGCCGTGGAGCTGGGGCGCAACCGGGAGTTGCTGGATCACTATCGGACCCGTCTGGCTGCCGGGCGGGAGAGCTGCGTGTTGTTTGACACTCCGTTGCTGGTGTCGAGTCTGGAGGGGTTGTATCGGCAGATGCGCGCGGCATTTTTGGAGAATCGTCTGCCCCGGCCTGATCTGTCCAATCTGGAGCTGTATCGGGAGATCGCCATTGAGCTGGATGCGACCGACGGCGTCTGGTTCGGTACGGTGGAACGATTGAAGGATGCCTATCTGGGAAAGCTTGTGGAACGTGACCGGTTGGCCTATCTCCCGGATGATGGGCGTTTGTGGTCTGCTGAAAATCGTGCCCGTGCAGCCCGTCAGCGACCGTTTCTGGAAGTGCTGTTGGAGTGGGATGATGCGGATGATCTGAACGGTTTGATCCATTTCGTTTCCCAGGCGGGTCATGATCCTGCGGATCAGTTGCTGGCCGTGGCGCAGGCCATGATTCAGGATCGGGTGCGGGCTGCGTATGTTGTCTCCATGCTGTTGGCCAATGCCGGTTATCGACATGCGGTGTTGGCTGTGGGATTGTGTCTGGGGGGGGTGATTTTCAACAATCCCCAGGAGGTGGCACGGGGGGCAGGGGAGTTGCCGGGGCAGATGGCGGCATTGACCCTGGAACAACGTACCCATCTGGTCCATGCCTTGATCAAGCCGGTGGTGGCGCTGGTGGAGCAGGCTGGCAGACAGGGTGCGGATCCACACCAGGTGGCTTTGGTGCTGGAGTTGTTGGGTCAGGTGCGCGGGTGATGGCGTTGGTTGCCCATGGGCGTGTTGGTTTTGGATGAGACCCGGGGGCTGAATCCTTCAGCCCCCTTTTTTTGTTTTCAACGGGTGGACAGATCTCAACCGGCAATCCGGAACATCTGCAACAGATCGGCGATGAGCAACACCTGTCCTGCCGGAATGCCGGATTGCAACAGTGCGGTGCGTACCGGTTCCTGCTCGGTCAGATACAATGCCTGCGAGCCATCGGCCTGTTGAATCGTGGTCAATCCACCCACTTCGGTGGGCATGGCCGGAGCGATCATGCGCAAACCGGCCCGGATCACCTCCGGATTGCTGACCTCGCAACAGACCAGTCGGGTGACACCCGGCAAGGCATCAAACCGCGCACGAATGGCCTGATAGGCTGCGGCGGTCATCAACGTCGCCTCCTGCCCACGAATGAACTGTCGATCCGCATCACTCTTGGACCACAGCAACGCCCGCTTCAGACAGAAAACCGCTGCCATGGCATCCCCTTGTGCCTGCATCAGATTGGCAGCCACCAGCAGGCGCCGCACCAGGAAATCATTGATCAGATCCAAAACCACCTCCCGGTTGCCCGGTGCGAACTCCTGCATGCCAATGGCCGATATGGCCGCGGAAGCGGCCAACTCCAGGCCGGCGCGATAGTGATCCAACTGGTGGATGACCTGGTTGGCTGCCGTGTCAGACCCGGCGGCCAGGGGGCGCATGACCGATACCAGAAACGGTTGGGGCTGAAAACGTATGGTCCCGTGAGGCAGCGTGCGGAACAGGAGCAGCAAAGGAGAGAACACCCCCTGCGGATCAAATGCCGTGCGCGTGAAACAGGCGGCGCGGTGGATGGCCACCTCCGGGAAGATCTGGTTTTGCACGATGAAATTGAACAGTTCGGCCCCTTGCGTTGCCCCAAAGGTGTGGACCTGATCCAAAGAGTAGAAACATCCGAGATCCTCCCGGGTGGCTTCGTGCCAGATCTGCCAGGGGGCATGAGTGGCTGCGGCCTCCGGGTGCTGCTCCAGCCAGTGCAACTCGGACCAGACCACCTCAGGCACCAGTCGATCCCCGCACCCCAAATGGAGCAGGAAACGCCCCTTGCCTTGCAACAGGGCAGCATGGATCCGTTCCGCGCCGGTCAGGGCATGGGGGAACATCATGCGGCGTGCGCAGGGAAAACCGGGAACCGCAGGCATAAGAATGGGCTGCTCCCGTGGCTGGCGCGGCAGATCGATCACCACGATCTCTATGGTCTGTTCCGGCTGGATGGTCCACTGAAGCGACTCCAGGGTGGCAGCCAGCAAAGAACGTTGATCGGGTTCCACGGTGATGCAGATGGACAGATGGATCGGAGTGTGGGCCGCTTCGGTCTGGACGGCATGAGCCGGAGTCGGGGTGGGGGCTGCGACGAAGCGGGGCATGGGCGTGGTTGGGGTCGGCATGGCCAGATCCGAGGTTGGAGCGGACGGTGGGATGTCGATGTGGTCCGGAGGCAAACCCGCTGCATGGCGTTGCCAGATCGCCTCATACACCGCTTCCAGATCATGGGTGAAACGCGGGGTGTCGAACAACGGAGTGCTGGCCCGATTGGCTTGCAGACGTGTACGCAGGGCGCGCAGACGTTCGGGATCCCGTGCCAGCTCAAGAGCCAGGCGGGTGTACTCTTCCAGGGAGTGGGTCACCAGTTCCGGGGCGCCGATGGTGTGGAGCAGGCTGCCGGCCACGCGCGCCACAAAGGTGTCGCCGGCAATGGTGATCAGGGGGGCACCGATCCAGAGGGCATCGCTGGCTGTGGTGTGCGAGGTGACGGGATAGGTGTCCAGAACCAGATCCACCAGATGATAGCGCGCCAGATGGTCGGGAACCGACAGCTTGGGGGCAAAGCAAAGGCGGGTCGGATCGATGCCGGCCTGTGAGGCGGCCTGGCGCAGGTTGTCGGCCACCAGCGGGTTGGATTCGAGCTGCCAGAGAATGCTGTCTGGAACCTGACGCAACAGCGCCATCCAGGCGGCGAAGATTTCGGGGGTGATTTTGTAGGTTTGGTTGAAATTGGCAAAGATCAACCCTTCTGCGGGCAGTCCGCATGCCTGGCGTGAGGGGCCGGACTCCGGCAGGGCGCGCAGCCGGTCATTGGGTTGATAGCAGTGGGGCAGGCGCACCACTTTTTCGGTGTAGTGGTGTTCCTGGCCGTGGGGGATGATGAAGGGGTCGGCGATGATGTAGTCGATGTGTTCGGCCCCCATGGTGCCGGGATAGCCGAGCCAGCTCACCTGCAACGGGGCCGGGCGTTGGGCTGCGATCTCCAGGCGTGCCCCTTTGGTGTATCCTTTCAGCTCCACCAGGATGTGGATGCCATCGGCATGGATCTGGCGGGCGGCATTCTCATGGTCCACATGGCGCAGCTCCACAAAGCGGTCACCTGCCGTGATGATTCTCTGGCGCATCTCGCGGCCATCGTCATCCCCATAGGAGTAGAGGATGATTTCAAACCGGCTGCGATCATGCAACTGGATCAACTCGGCCATGAGGATGGCCGTGGCATGGTTGAGAAAATCGCAGGAGAGATACCCGATCCTGAGGCGTTGCGGGTCAGGATCGTGGGTGGGCTGGGCTGCCAGGTTGCGTCGGGCGCGATATTTGCGCTCCATATAGATTTCAGCGCACCGTTTCTGCTCTTGCGGCGTGGTGGGCAGGGTGAGAAAGACAAAGGGATTGATGATCTTTTGGGTGGTGTGAAAGAGCCGCATCATCTCGGCCAGCAACGGTTCGGAATCGGACCAGTCGCACGCCTGACGCATCAGGTTGAGCAGGGTGGCGATCACATTGGGGTCATCCCGTTTGACGGTCAGCAGTTGACGGCTGCATGCAATGGCGCCGGTGAGATCCCCGACCACATTGCAGGCCACGCCGAGATTCTCCAGAGCGGTTTCGTCCCCCGGGTGAATGGCCAGCGCCTGCCGATAGCTGGCCATGGCCTCATCCATCCGTTCCTGCATCTGGTATGCATTGCCCATGTGGGTATAGGATTGATGGAGATCGGGTTTGATGGCCAGTGCCTGCTGGTGACAGGCGATGGACTCCTCCAGACGGCCTTGATCGCACAGCACATTGCCGAGGTTGCAGAGGGCTTCGTGATAGTGGGGCTGGATCTGGAGTGCTTTCTGGTAGCAGGCAATGGCTTCGTTCCAGCGTCCCAGGTCTTGCAGCACGTTGCCTTGACAGTTGAGTGCCTCGATGTAGTCGGGGCGGAGGGTCAATGCCTGATCGAGCCAGTGGAGCGCCTCGGTGAGGCGTTCCAGTTTTTGCAGGGCGTACGCCAGGTTGTGCATGGCGTTGACATAGTCGGGTTTGAGCTTGATGGCCTGGAGATAACAGGGGACAGCCTGCTCGAACTGTTTGAGTTCGCAGTGGATGTTGCCGAGATTGGCATGGGCCTCGAAAAAGGCGGGATCCAGGTGCAGCACCCGTTCCTGACAGCGGATGGCCTCTTCAAAGCGGCCCTGGGCCTGGTACAGGGTGCCGAGGTTGCTTAAGGCCGCATGGTGGTTGGGATCGATGCGCAGGGCCTGCTCATAACTGGCGATGGCCGGTTCGGTCTGTCCGGAGTTTTGCAGGACAATGCCCAGATTGTTGTGGAACAGCGGCTGTTTCGGGTCGATCTGGATGGCCTTGTGGATCAGGGTGATGGCCTCGGTGTGCTGGCCCCGTTGATGGAGGAGAAACCCGAGCAGATTGAGTCCGTCCTGATGGCGGGGTTGGGTGCGCAAAACCTGACGATAGAGCTGTTCCGCCTCATCCAGCCGATGGGCCTGATGGTGTTCCAGGGCCTGTTGGATCAGGGCATCCATGGGGGCCAGGGAGGGGGTGCGGGTTTTGGTTTTGCCGGTTTTCATGGGGCGGAACCTTCGGGCGGTTTGTATTGAATGTGTGGCAGTTCACGGCGCATGCTAGCCGATTTTTGTCGGGTTGGGAATTGATTTGAGAGGCTGTCCGGTGATTCCTGAGGCCCTTTTGCAGGGATCCAATGATTGAAAAAAAAGAGGGGGTCTGGGGGATTCATTCCCCAGGGTTTTAATTCTTTTATGTTTTAATGTTTTAAAAAATAATTAATAAATATTTTTGTTTAAAAGATAAAAGATAGAAGATAAAAGATTAAAAGTCCCAGGGGTTTCACCCCTGGACCCCACCAGGGGGGTAATCCCCCTGGACCCCTGATCATGGTGTGGTGAGTCGGTGCGAGATGAAATCATCGTGTATGGCGCGGAATCTGCATGACAGCCAAGTGCCCGTTTTTTGGATGCGGGGTGCGGTTTCAACG
Organism: Magnetococcales bacterium; assembly: GCA_011089965.1. Classification (GTDB taxonomy): domain Bacteria; phylum Pseudomonadota; class Magnetococcia; order Magnetococcales; family Magnetaquicoccaceae; genus Magnetaquiglobus. Next base: position 109,416 of record JAANAU010000005.1, on the reverse strand, counting down.
TGACCATTGCCACGAGGAGGGAGCGATCCGTTCCCGATCATGACCCTTGAGTACCACTGATTCTTCTGTGACGCCATTTCTGTCGGCGCTGCGTTGTCTGTTCCTGCTCTGTCGGCACCATGGTGTGGATATCACGCCTGAGCAACTGCTGGGTGCGCGCGAGGCGGACATCGTGGGTTCGATGTTGCGTCTGATGCAAGAGACCGGTCTGAAAGGGGCGGTGTTGACCGGGCGCAAATGGCGCGATCTGACCGGGTTGGGCGGGGCCTATCCGGTGCTGGCCGAAACCCGGGATGGCCACTGGCTGGTGGTGACGCGCGTGGCGCGCGCTTCGGATGACGAAGAGAGTGTCACGCTGCTCGATCCCCGTTGGGAACAGGGCGGACCGCGCCTTCTGAACCGTCGGGAGTTCGAGGCCGACTGGAGCGGCGTGCTGATTCTGTGCAAGCGGGAACATGAGCAGGAGATCACCCGCAAGCCGTTCGGGTTGAGCTGGTTTCTGCCGGAGATCTTCAATCAGGGCAAACTGTTGCGCAATGTGGCCATTGCCGCGATCCTGTCCAGCTTTCTCGGGTTGGCCACTCCGGTTTTTTTCAACATCATGATTGACCGGGTGATCCCCCATCAGAGCCATCAGACCCTGATGAGTCTGATGTTTATTTTATTGTTGATCATTCTGTTCGACGGGATGTTTCACTATGTGCGCCAGTATCTGATGCTGGTGGCGACCAACAAGATCGATGCCCGTCTGCTCTCCCGGTCGTTTCACCATCTGCTGCATCTGCCGATGCCATTTTTTGAGAGTCAGACCACCGGAATTCTGATCCGGCATATGCAGCAGACCGAGGTGGTGCGGAATTTTCTGACCGGGACACTGTTTCACACCCTGCTGGATGCCGCCACCTTGCCGCTCTATCTGGTGGGGCTGACCCTGTACAGCGGTCCGTTGACCGCCGTGGTACTGGTCTTCACACTGGCCATTGCCCTGGTGATTGCCGTGATGCTGCCCACGTTCCGGCGCTATCTGGAGAGCCTGTACAATGCCGAGGGGATGCGACAGGCCGATCTGGTCGAGACCATCCATGGCATGCGCGCGGTCAAGTCCATGGCCTTGGAGCCGCTGCGCATGGCAGCCTGGGATCGCAAGGTGGCGGTGTCGATCCTGAACCGGGCGCGGGTGGGTCTGTTCGGCATCAAGGCGTCGGTGTTGACCACCACGCTGCAATCGGGCATGCAGATCTCCATCATCGGAGTGGGTGCCTTGCAGGTGTTTGACAACGCGATGAGTCTTGGTGCCCTGGTGGCCTTCAACATGCTGTCCGGACGGGTCACCGGACCTCTGGTGCAGATCGTCGGATTGATCAACGAATATCAGCAGACCGCCCTGGCCGTGCGCATGTTGGGCGAGGTGATGAACCATCCTCTGGAACGCGATCCCAATCAGCGCGGCATTCGCATGCCGGTGACCGGCCAGATCGAGTTCAAGGATGTGACTTTCCGCTATGACCGGTCAGCATTGCCGGCCTTGAAGCGGGTGTCGTTCCAGGTGAACGAGGGGCAGATGATCGGGGTGGTGGGCCGTTCCGGGTCGGGCAAGACCACCATCACCCGCCTGATTCAGGGGATCCACAATGCCCAGGAGGGGTTGATCCACTTGAACGGTCATGACATCCGTCACTTTGATCTGCCCCATCTGCGGCGCAGCATTGGCGTGGTGTTGCAGGAGAACATCCTGTTCCGGGGTACGATCCGGGAAAATATTGCCGCCGGTCGTCCCGAGGCAACCCTTCTGGAGGTGATCGAGGCGGCAAAGTTGGCCGGGGCCGATGAGTTCATCGACCGGCTGCCCCATTCGTATGAGACCTGGGTGGAGGAGAATGCCAGCAATTTCTCCGGGGGGCAGCGCCAGAGGATCGCCATTGCCCGTGCCTTGCTGTTGAGTCCGCGGTTGTTGATCTTCGATGAGGCGACCAGCGCCCTGGATCCGGAGAGCGAGGCGATCATCCGTCACAGCCTGAACCGGATCTCTCAGGGGCGGACCATGATCATCGTGTCGCATCGGCTCTCCTCGCTGGTTTCGACCGATGCCATTCTGGTGCTGGATAGAGGTGAAGTCATTGATTTCGCTCCTCATGACGAGCTTCTGGAGCGGTGTGAGATCTATCGTCATCTGTGGGAGCAGCAGACCGGTTATTCCCGGCCCGAGGGTGGGGAGTGATCATGAAACAAACGCTGCAACGGGTGTGGCGGCGCATGTGGAGCCGCTTCTGGGAGGGTCAGGTGGTTCCGGATGCCATCCCCTTTCAGGTGGGCATTGACGTGATCATTGCGGAGAACCCGTCGTTTTGGATCATGTCGGTGTTTTATTTGATTATTGGCGCGATTGTTTCGGTGACGATTGTGGCCTCGGTGGTGGAGGTGGACATGATCGTGACCGCCACGGGGCGTCTCACCACCGACTCGCCGCCGATGCAGCTTCAACCTTTGGATCGGGCGATCATCAAGGAGTTGAAGGTCAAAGCCGGGGATGCGGTGACCCGGGGACAGGTGCTGGCCACCTTTGACTCCACCTTTGCCACAGCGGATTTGACCGCATTGCTGGCGCAACAGCGGACCCTCGATGTGCAGTTGCGCCGTCTGGAGCAGGAGCTGGCGCAGAAGCCGTGGGAGATCGGGCCGGAGCCGGATGGGGATGAGCGGTTGCAATGGTCCTTGATGCAGCGCCGTCAGGCCGAGTACCGGTCGCGTTTGCAGATGTTGGACGAAGAGATCCGGCGCATTCAGGCCAATCTGCGCTCTACCGAGGATGACCGGAACTCCTTGGCCACCTTGTTGAAGATTTACAAGGAGGTGGAGGGGATGCGCGACACCTTGCAGAAGAGCGGAACCGGCAGTCAACTCCATTATCAGGACTCAAAGGCCAACCGTGTGCGCACGGAGCAGGCGTTTCAGGATGCCGTGAACCGTCTGGTGGAGCAGCGTCACGAACTGGAGGTCAAAAAGGCGCAACGTCAGACTTTCATGGATGAGTGGAGCCGCAATCTGACCGATCAGTTGATTGCAGTCCGGAGCGAGGCCACCAGGCTCAACGAACAGGTGATCAAGGCGCGGCGTCTGAGCGAGATGGAGGTGATGACTTCGCCGGTGGATGGGGTGGTGCTGGAAGTGGCCAAGCGTGCCATGGGATCGATCCTGAATCCGGCAGAGCTGTTGATCTCGATAGTACCGGCGGACGCGCCGTTCATTGCCGAGATTCTGCTCAATTCCGTGGATGTGGGATATGTCCAGGCCGGAGACCGGGTGGTGATCAAGGTGAATGCCTTTCCATATCAACGGCATGGCATCCTGGAAGGGCAGTTGCGGTTTGTCAGTCAGGAGTCCTATTCCGGAGGGGGGGAGGGGCGTGATCAGACAGCCAATCCCATGGGTGGGGCGTTTCACGTCGGACGTGTCCATCTGACCAAAAGCGATCTGGAGTATCTGCCCGAGGGGGCGCGCCTGATCCGTGGCATGACCGTGACCGCCAACATCAAGGTGGGGTCGCGTCGCTTGATCGAGTATTTTCTCCACACTCTGATCAGCATCAAGGATGAGAGTCTCAAGGAGCGGTGATGGTCACAGGACAAGGGGAGGGTGTAATGCGGCATTTTTTTTGCATGTCGATTATTGTGATGTGCCATTGTTGCATGTGAAACTCTGTGACAAAAAAAGATTCAAGGGTGGGGCGCACGGTCCGATAAGACGAAATGTCGGCCTGTTCATCCAGAATCAGGCCTGCGGAATCTGTCCAGGCATATCTGAGAAGGCAAGGCCCGGCATGGAAAGTGGACGCACTCTCCGTCAGGCCGTTGACATGAGCGGAATCCAAGGCAATTCTGTTTGACTTTGGTTTCTGGAATGTGTTAATCATCTGCGTGGCCCGGACTGCCCGGGTTACACACATATTTTTTTAAATGACCCTGTAAATTTTTCTGTTGCGCCGACATGCGGCATGGTGCTTACAGATCAAGTTCAGTTGCCGCGGGACGCCAAAAGAGGAGTGTAAAGCGAGATGCCTATCACAAGCACCCAGATGCAAGCGATCAGCACCACCAGTATTTCAAACCTGAACTCCAGCACGCTTGCATCCTATACGGCAACGATGCTTGGATATCTGTCGACGACACAGGTCTCCTTTCTCCGGACGACTTCCATCGCGAATCTCTCCACGACTCAGTTGAGTGGGTTGAGTTCCACGCAGTCGGGCGTGTTGAACACCACGCAACTGTCGGCGTTCACGGCAACGCATGTGGGCGGACTCAGTTCGGCGCAGGTGCGCAGCTTCACGACCACGGGTGTGGCCTCGTTGACGACGACTCAGCTCACCGGGATCAAGTCCACCCAGTTGGGTGCGCTGACCACGACCCAGGTGGGTGTGCTGGCCACGACCCGCATTGCCAACCTGAGCACAGTGCAGTTGAGTGGTTTGAAATCCACCCAGCTCAGTGCCTTGTCCACGACCCAGGTCACGGGATTGGGTACGGCGCAGATTGCCGCACTTACGGGAACGCAGTTGACCGGATTGACCCTCACCGCGGTTCGTGCCATCTCGACCACTCAGCTCACCGCGTTGACCACCACGCAGGTGGGCAGCGTCACGGTCACCCAGATGGGCGGAATCTCCACCACCCAGATCCTCAATCTGAGCGCGGTTCAGTTTACGGGCCTGAAAGCCACCCAGCTCAATGCCTTGTCCACGACCCAGTTGGGCAGCGTCAGCACCACCGAATTGGCGTCCATCACCACCACCCAGTTGGGCGGACTCGCCTCCACCTCGGTGGGTGCCCTGACCACCACCCAGTTGCGTGGTTTGTCTGCGACTGCCGTGGGTGTGATGAATGCCACCCAGGTGGGCGTATTGACCACCACCATGGTGGCAGCCTTGACCACCACCCAGGTCACGGGGCTGACCTCCAGCCAGATGGGGCAGTTGAGCGTCACCCAGGGCGGTGTGGTCTCCACCACCATGATCCAGGCGATGAGCAGCACCCAGCTGAACGGGTTGAAATCGACCACGCTGCAATCCATGTCCACGACCCAGACCGGTATACTCTCCACCACGCAGGTCGCTGGATTGAGCACTGCCCGTCTGACCAGTCTGACCACCACGGCAGTCCGGTCGCTCTCCACGACCCAGGTGAGTGCCCTGACCACCACCCAGTTCGGCACTTTGACGGTCACCCAGGTTTCGAGTGTCACCACCACCGGCATGGGGGTTCTCTCCACCACCCAGTTGACCGGTATGACCACCCGCCAGGTCAACAGCCTGACCACCACCCAGCTCTCCAATCTCTCCACAACGCGCATACAAAGTCTGAATACCACCCAGTTGAGCGGTTTGAGCACCACGCTGGTTGGTGCGTTGACCACAACCCAGGGTGCCATCCTGACCACCACGCAGATGGGCGGGTTGACGTCCAATGCGTTGACCTCCTTGTCGGTGACCCAGTTGGGATCGATCAGTACCACCCAGCTCACCGGATTGTCCGCAACGCAGATCGGCCAGGTTACTCAGACCCAGCTCGGGGGGCTTTCGACCACCAAGATTGCCGGACTCTCCACTGTGCAGCTCTCCGGTCTGCTGGGCACGCAACTGGGTGCCTTGACCACGACCCAGACCCTCAGTGTCACCACGACCCAGTTGAGCGGGCTGAACATCACCCAGGTGGCGGGCCTCAAAGTGACCCAGGTGACAGGTCTGTCCACGACCCAGATCGCCAACCTGAATGCGACGCTGGTGGGCGGTTTGAACGCAACCCAGATGGCGGGCCTGACCACCACGGGTATCACTCTCTTGAATACCACACAGATTGGCGGTCTGCGCAGCACCCAGATCGGCAACCTGAGCTACACCCAGATCCGCAGTGTCACCACCACCGGCCTGGCCGCACTCTCCACGACCCAGGTTGGCGGGTTGACCACCACTGAGTTGGGATCGGTCACCACCACCCAGTTTGGGATCCTGAACGCGACCCACATGGCGGCCTTGACCTCGGTGCAGGTGACGGGGATTCCGACCACGGCCATGACCCTGATGAGTACGACCCAACTGTCAGGTCTGACCCTGACCCATGTGGGCGGGCTGAGTGCCACCCAGTTGGGCGCCATGACCACCACAGGTCTGAGAAACCTGAATACCACCCAGTTGGATGGTCTGAAGAGCACCCAGTTGGGGATCATGACCACCACGCAGAGCGCCATTCTCTCCACCACACAGATGGTGAGCCTGAGCACCACGCAACTGACCGGTCTCTCCACCACGGGTATGGCCTCCTTGTCCACCACCCAGATCAGTGTGATGGATTCCACCCAGGTGGGTGCGTTCACGACCCGACAGCTCACCACCTTGACCACGACCGCCCTGCTCAACCTGAGCGTCACGCAGCTTGGAGGCATCAAGTCCACGCAGTTGCGTACCCTCTCCACCACGCAAATGGCGGTGATGAGCACCACGCAGATGGTCAACCTGAATACCACCCAGTTGACTGGTTTGCAGGTCACCCAGCTTGGCAACCTGAGTACCACGCAGGTGCGGATTCTCTCCACCACGTTGATGAGTTCCCTGTCTGCCACGCAGGTCGGTGGTCTGACCACCACGGCCATGACCAACATGACCACCACCCAGGTCACCAATCTGGTGGCGTCCCAGTTGGGTTCCCTGACCACGACCCAGGTGAGCGGATTGACCACCACGGCCTTCCAACTGCTCTCCACCGTGCAGTTGTCGGGTCTGAAGTCCACCCAGTTGACCGGATTGACCACCACTCATCTGGGGGTGATCACCACCACGATGATGGGCGCACTCAGCACCACCCAGTTGGATGGCATGAGCATGACTGCCATGGGTGGTCTCTCCACCACCCAATTGAGCGGTTTGAATGCCACCCAGATCAATTCGTTCAATGCCACCCAGATCGGTGGTTTGACGACGACCGGATTCAACAATCTGAGCACGACGCAGATCGGTGGCATGACCACCCAGGGCATGGGTGTTTTGTCCACGACGAGCGTGGTGCTGTTGAGCACCACCCGCCTGGCCACCATGAGCACGACCCAGCTGAACGGTCTGACCGGTACGCAGCTTGGCTTCCTGACCACCACGGCGCTGGGCAACATGGCCTATACGCAACTGGCATCCCTCTCGGCCACCCAGATGCTGGGGCTGTCCACCACCGCGATCCGTACCCTGAGTACCACGCAACTGGCCAATCTGCGCACCACCCAGGTGGCGGGATTGACGGCCACCCAGCTTGGCGGGGTCTCCACCACCGGCATGGTGAATCTCACCACCCTGCAATTGGGCAGCCTGAAAGCGACCCAGGTGCAGGCGCTCTCCACCACGCAGGTGGCAGCGATCACCACCACCGGTCTTTCATCCATGGGCACCACACAGATCGGAGCTTTGAATGTCACGGCTCTGGGTGCGGTCTCCACGACCCAGTTGCGCTCATTGACCGTCAGCCAGGTGGCTGCCCTGAGCGGTACGCAGGTGGCGGGTCTCTCCACCACTGCCGTGGTGAACCTGACCACGACCCAGGTGGCAAGCCTGTTGGCCACACAGTTGGGTCAGTTGACCTCGACCTTGACACAGGCTCTGAGCACGACCGAGTTGCAGAGTCTCAACACCACCCAGGTGAGTGGTCTCAAATCCACGCAATTGGGTGTGATGTCAACGACGCAGACCGCCATGCTGAGCACCACGCAGCTCACCGGCTTCTCCGGCACCCAGGTGGCGGGCCTTTCCACCACGGGCGTCAAGGCCTTGAGCACCACGCAACTGCGCGGACTCTCCACCACGCAGATGAGTGCGTTGACCGTGACTCAGGTGGGCAACGTGACCACGACCGGCATTGCCAATCTGACCACCACGTTGATCACCGGTCTGCGGAGCACCCAGTTGGCCAATCTGACCACGACCCAACTGTTCTCCGTGTCCACGACCGCCATCAACACCTTGAACGCCACCCAGATCGCCGGTTTGACCGTGACTGAGGTGGGTGCGCTCACCACCACGCAGGTGGTGAACCTGAGCAGTACGGCGTTTGGCGGTTTGATGGCCACCCAGGTACGTGCCCTGACCACCACCGGGGTGGTGGTTTTGAGCACCACCTTGTTGACGGGTCTGACCTCGACCCAGTTGGGGGCCATGTCCACGACCCAGGCCATGGTGATCACCACCACCGGTTTGGCCTCGTTGAACACCACGCAGGTGGGTGGATTGAAGGCAACGCAGATTGAAGGATTGTCTACGACCCAGATGCGTATCCTCAGCACCACGCAGGTGGCTTCACTGGGTACGGCTCAGTTGGACGGTCTGACGACGACCCAGATGAACAATCTGACGACCACCCAGGTTGCCAATCTGAGTGCAACCCAGTTGGGAACCATTGATGAAGAACAGACCGGAGGGTTGAGCACCACCGCAATTGCCTTGATCACCACCGTTCAGTTGAGTGGCATGAAGGCAACGCAACTCAACGGATTGACTGCAACCCAGATCCGTTCGGTGACCACCACGGCTCTGGTGTCGATGTCCACCACGCAGTTGACCGGGTTGTCCAGCACCTCGATGGTTGGTTTGTCCACGACCCAGTTTGGCAATCTGACCGTGACCTTGATGGGTGCTCTGACCGGGACTCAGGTGAGCGGTTTGGTGACCACCGTGATCACCCTGTTGAACACCACCCAGGTGGGCGGTTTGAGTGCGACCCAGGTGGGTGGATTGACCCAGACCCAGATGAATGCCGTGACCACGACAGCGTTGCGCTCCTTGAGCACCACGCAGGTGACGGGTCTGAAGTCCACGCAGGTGGGCAATCTGACCACGACCCAACTGTCGTTCGTCTCCACGACCCAGGTGGGCAGCCTGAGCGTGACCCAGGTGGGTGGTTTGACCTCCACGGAGTATGGTGCATTGTCCACCACCCAGTTGAGTGTCATGAATACCACTCAGTTGGGTGCTTTGACCCTCACGCAATCGGGCGGCCTGACCACCACCCAGTTGCGCACGTTGAGCACCACCCAGATCGGTGGTTTGAAATCCACGCTGATGGGTGCCATAAGTACCACGCAGATTTCGGGTATCACCACCACCGGCATGGCCTCGTTGTCCACCACGCAGGTGAGCGGGTTCAAGAGCACGTCGTTCACCGGGATCTCCACCACCCAGATCAGCGTCCTGACGTTGACCCAGGTGGGTGGGATCAATGTCACGGCAATGGCCAGCTTGACCACCACCCAGGTGACCAATCTGTCCACCACGCAACTGACCGGTCTGGCTTCGGCCCAGTTGGGTGTTCTGAGCGTGACCCAGTTGAACACGGTCTCCACCACCGGGTTGCGTGTTTTGAGCACCACGCAGGTGGGTGGTCTCAAGTCCACGCAGGTGGCGGGTCTGACCACCACCCAGGTGGGTACGCTCACCACCACCCAGATGACCGGATTGACCACGGTGCAGATTGCCGGTTTGGAGTCCACGGATGCGGCAGTGCTCTCCACCACCCAGGTGAGTGCATTGACAGCCACGCAACTGGGCAGTTTGACCTCGGCTTCGGTGGGTGCGTTGACCACGACCGATCTGCGCTATCTGACCGGTACGCAGTTCGGCGGCTTTAACAAAACCCAGGTGACGGCATTGACCACGACCCAGGTGGGCAATCTGACCACCACTCAGGTGGTGGCGCTCACGGCCACGCAGTTTGGCGGCATTGAGTATGTGGACATTCCTTACCTGACCACCACCAACATCGCCGTGTTGACCACGACGGCTCTGGGTGGCATCAGTGATGCGCAGTTCAGCGGTATTACGCTTGGCGGGGTGACCTTGGGTGGCATGACCACGACCCAGATCACCGAGTTGTCCAGCAACAACCCGAACGGTTTGGCCACCATCTTCTCGGTCTTGGGAAGCTGACGGTTTCAACCTGACGGTGTGATGTCATGCCACCGGTCAAGTCTGCCTTCTTCGGAAGCGGGCTTGGCCGGTGGTTTTTTTATGGGGGCTTCTTGGCGGCACTCCGATCAGGAGTTTGAGCGGAACCGGGAGGTCGCACTATTCAAAGAAAAGAGGGGGAGGCTGGGGTGTCAGGGGAAGGCGCGTTGATCAAACAGATTTAAACCGCACCCATTTCGGGATGCGTCGTTTATGTCAAGGGGGTCCAGGGGCCAATGGCCCCTGGTGGGATCCAAGGGCAACGCCCTTGGTGGGGTTGGGGCAACGCCCCAACAAAACAAATTCTACATTCCAAAATGGTTTTGGTTGGATTGAATTGTCTTGATGGCGGAAGCAACGAGAGCAGTGTGTCCAATAACGGAAAAGCTCCATGGTTCATGTATCAGAGAGCTGCTTGTTCATATTTGGCGTCAATCAGCAGGGCGACACCTCTTTATTAGGCACGACCCTGCGTCATTTCGGTCAGTCTGTCACTCCCGCAACCGATACCAGAACATCCCCAACCATTCGTGCAAATCCGAGGAGATCTGCATCACGGCGGAAGGATTGGGGATGAGTTGCCACAGATCGGCAACATCCCCTGAGAACGGATGCGGCTTTCTGGAGTGGAACAGGGTGGGGGCAGGGGTGATGCGGATGGTGTTTCCAGCAGCTTTCCGGAAAGCCAACAAAGCGCGCGGCATGTCGCGGTTGTGAACGATCAGGAGAATGTGCCCGATTCCGGCCTGCTTGAGAATGGAGGCGGAGAAAAGGGCGTTTTCTCTGGTGTCGCGACTCTCCTCTTCCATCCAGGTCACCGGAACCAGAAACTCCTCCTCCAATACCGTGCGCATGATGGCTGCCTCGGAAACCGTCTCCCCATAGGGACGACCACCCGTTACCAGAATCGGCAACCCGGTGCGACGATAAACATACGCTGCATAACGGGTACGGATCAAACCACCCGCAGACAGGGTGTCCTGGCCTCTGTACTCCGGAGCGTGCGGATAACGACCGGAACCAAAAACCACAATCGCCTGCGCTGTGGTGGTGCGCAATTGCTCATCCGTCAATGCCAGCTCATGGGCGGAAGGGTGCAACCAATCGGACAACCATTGTGCTGTGACTGGCAACATGAGCAGCCAACTGCCGACCAGCAGCAGAACGGTCACAATCCGTGCTCGCCGGATGCGAACCGGCCATGCCACTTTGGGAAAAAACAGAACCATCAGCAGAAGGAACAGCCCGGAGAGTATCACTCCGGGCGGCAGGAGCAGTTGTTCGATGAAACGGTTGAGAAGTGGCGTCATGGGGGATGGTGTCGGGCATGAGGATGGGAAACATCATAAATGCGGCTTAAAGCCTGTACATCCAGATGGGCATACCGTTGCGTGGTGGAGAGCGCCGCATGACCCAACAGCTCCTGAATGGAGCGCAGATCGGCCCCGGCCTGCAACAGATGGGTGGCAAAGGCATGACGCAGAGCGTGGGGCGTGATCTTTTCCGGCAGTCCCAACTGCCGCCGCAACCCCTGCAACAACCGCTGAATCTGACGCGGGTTGAGCCGTCGGTCACCACCGGTCTCGTTGACGCCAATGAACAGCGGATCCCGGGGATGAGGCGCATGGGGCATGGCCTGGTCCCGGGCTGCCAGATAACGTGTGACTGCCAGGATGGAAGGACGGGTCAAAGGGGTGATCCGCTCTTTGCCACCCTTGCCATGCACCCGGACCTCCTGATTCACCAGATCGATCTCCTGGCGGTTGAGGGCACAGATCTCACCGACCCGCAACCCTGAACCGTACAACAGCTCCAGAATGGCCCGATCCCGCAAAATGGCCCAGGTTGGCAATGCGCGTCCCTGCGCGATGATCTCGGCGGGCAGAGGGGAGTCGAGCAGACGGGCCGTCTCCTCTTCACTGGGCGCGCGCGGCAGACGGATCGCGGATTTGGGTGTGGGAATGGTGGCTGCCGGATTGTCGACTATCGTGCCGTTGCGCTCCAGAAAACGAAACCAGGAGCGCAATGAGGCGATGCGCCGTTGCAGAGTGGCCTTGGATTTGCCTTCCTGATGTTCCCGTGCCAAAAAGGCACGGAGATCCGCCGGACGCACGACCGACAGGGTCTGGCCGGTCAATGGGGTGCGATGGCGCTGCTGCCAGAAATCGGCGAATCGGTGCAGGTCATTGGCATACGCTGCCGTGGTGTGATCGGAATAGCGACGTTCGCTGCTCAGATGACGCAAAAAGGCCTCAAACAGTGGATGCGTGGCGGATGCAGGCATGCTGGACATGGATGGTTCCTTGGCAGATCAATGGTTTGGTGTCATGCATCAGAACCTTAAGCATGGCGTGTGCCAAGAGAACCATCGGTGGTCAGCCCTTTTGGATCGGCTCGGCCTCCTGCAAACGGGAGAGACACAGGCCGAGAATGTCCGCCAGATCCCGCAACAGATCCGTGGCATCGCTGGGCAGAAAGCGGCTGGGTGTGGCACCACCCAGATTGTACGAACCGATCAACCCTTCGGGTCCGCTCTCTGGATGGGCGAACAACGGCACCAGTGCCTCGGAACGGATGGAGGGAGAGGCGGCACCGAAAAACCGCTCCCGGTTGGTCCCTTCCTGTCCCACCCGAATGACCGGATGCGGGGAGTCCCGCAGGGTGTCGAGCAGCACCTTGTGGTCCAGGGTGAAGACCCGGTCTCCAAGTTCAGGAGGGATTTTGTGCGCATCGAAGAGGTGGATGAGTGCCGGAAAACGGGAGCTGAGGGCAATGGTGGCCCGATGGATGCCAAAGAGCTGTTCCAGATCATGGGTCGCACACTGCAACAGCTCCAGACCGTTCTGGGCTGTGACCAGTTGCACTTCGATCTGGTGAAAGGCTGCATGAATGCGTTCATTGCGGCGGATCCGTTCCAGCATGCCGTCCAGCTTGAGGGAGAGTTGCTCGTTCTTCTGGCGCAAGGTGTTGAGCTGCCCGGCTTCCAGACTGAGCACCTTGCCCGAGGCGGTGATGGCCGCTGGCAACAGATCGGGATTGGCATCGAAAAATTCGGGATGGGCTTGCAGCCAACTCCGTACGAGTTCCGGAGAGAGGGGTTGAGGGGTGTCGGAAGTGTTCATGGTTTTGTGGTTGCAGGTCCGATGGTGGCGTTGAATGTTGACGCGGTGCGGAAAAGATCCTATTTTTAGCGAAAACTCATGAACATTGAAAAGGTTTCATGGGAAAATAATGTGGCGGGGCGCTTTTTTTTCAGGGAGTGAACAAAAAAATCATGGCAAGCGAGATTGATGAAGGCAACATAGAGAAAGTGGCTCGCTGCATGAAGGCACTGGCCCATCCATTGCGCCTGAAGGTGATCGTGGCCTTGCGGGATCGGGAGTTGAGCGTGCAGGAGCTGGTGGATGCCGTGGGTACGACCCAGTCGAACGTGTCGCAACATCTGACCATCATGCGTGACAAGAACATTCTGGATTCGCGCCGGGAGGCCAACCAGGTTTTCTATCGGGTCGGGGATTGCAAAGTGTTGGATCTGGTGGCCTTGACGCGCAGCATCTTCTGCGAGGCGCGTGGCAGCACGGCGGCGGCAGCAGCAGCCCTGGCCCATGCCGGGGTGGGCGTGGATCTGGATGCGGACGATGGGGGGGAGTGAGTCATGGAGTGGTTGCAACAGAATGGTTTGTCCGTGGTTTTGACCCTGCTTTTTCTGGGGTTGGCCCTGAAGAATCCGATTCTGGCGCGCATCTATGGAGTGCAATCGATCACCGTGCATGAACTGGCAGCTCTGCTGCGGGGCAAGCCGGCACCACTGCTGGTGGATGTGCGTACACCCATGGAGTTTGCCACAGGCCATATCGGCGGTGCGCGCAACGAACCCTTGTCGGATCTGCGCGGACGGGTGGCTGCGATCCGGGGGATGGCAGGCGAGCGGGATGTGGTGGTGGTGTGTCGCAGCGGTGCCCGCTCCCTGGGGGGATCGGTGGTGCTGAAACGCGGAGGCTGTCCCAAGGTGTACAATGTGGTTGGTGGCATGTTGCAATGGACAGCCCAGGGGTATGGGTCGAACCGTTGACGACCCTCTCTTCGGAAGGGTTGGCCGGGCCGGAATGGGAGCAGGAGATCCGGTTGCGTGCTGCCGATGTGGCAACACTTGAGGCCATGTTGATTGATCTGGGCACCAGGCCCGGGGCTTGCGTGCTGGATCGCGCGTACGAGGATCGTTACCTGGATGGTCGGGATCGACCGTTGCTGCGCGCGCGTCTGGCTGTGCGGGTACGACGTTGCGTGTCGGGTGACTGGTTGGAGATCAAAGGAGAAGGGGTGTGCAGCGCCGGGGTGTGGCAGCGTCCGGAGTGGCGGCAGCCCGGGGTTTTGGAGTGGTTGGGCGAGGTGGATGAACTGGCGGATGGTCCGGTGCGGCAGATGTTGATGCGCCATCTGTCGGCCGGTGTGCGGCTGGAAGAGCTGTTCGTGTGTGCCATTCAGCGGCAGGAGGTGCATCTGACGGCAGACCGGATCGCGGTGTGCCTGGACCATGGGGTGGTGCGCACTGCCCAACGTCAGTATGTACTGACCGAGGTGGAACTGGAACAAAGGGGGGCTGCCCGCAGCGCCTTGACGGCATGGGCAGAGCAGTTGACGGACCGTTATGGCCTGCTGCCTGCCCCGCACTCCAAATTTCGGATCGGACTTTCATTGTTGGAACAGGAGTAGGAACGTGCGCTATATCAGTACCCGGGGCAAGGTCTCCCCGATCTCCTTTTCCAAAGCCGTGATGATGGGGTTGGCCACAGATGGGGGGTTGCTGATTCCCGAACAGATCCCCAGAGTGGATGCCGATCAACTGCGGCGCTGGGCACAGTTGAGCTTCCAGGAGCTGGCCGTGGAGGTGATGACCCCCTTTCTGACCGAAGGCGAGGCCGTGACCGGGCAGCTTCCGGAGCTGGTGCGCCGGGCCTTTGCCACCTTCACTCATCCGGAGATCACCCCGGTCACCCGGGCCGGTGCATTCTGGATTCTGGAGCTGTTTCATGGTCCGACCTTGGCTTTCAAGGATGTGGCCTTGCAGTTTCTGGGGCATCTGTTTGAGTTTCTGTTGCAAGAAGAGCAGGGCACCCTGAACATTCTCGGTGCCACCTCCGGAGATACCGGATCGGCAGCCATTCATGGGGTGCGGGGCCGGGCTGGCATCCAGGTCTTCATCATCCATCCCCATGGCCGGGTCTCGCCGATCCAGGAGCGCCAGATGACCACGGTGCTCGATGCCAATGTCCATAACATCGCCATACGCGGTTCGTTTGACGATGGCCAGAACATCGTCAAGGAGCTGTTCAACGATCTGCCTTTCAAGCAGACCTATCGGCTGGGTGCGGTCAATTCCATCAACTGGGCGCGCATTTTGGCCCAGATCGTGTATTTCTTCCACGCCTGGGGACGGGTGAGCGGCGGAGATCCGGCGCGGCGCGTGGTCTTTTCGGTGCCAACCGGCAATTTTGGCGACATTTTTGCTGGTTACATGGCGCTGCGCATGGGATTGCCAGTGGAACGGCTGGTGTTGGCCACCAATCGCAACGATATTCTGACACGGTTCATGGAGAGTGGCACCTACCGGATCGGGACGGTACAGCCCACCATCAGCCCCTCCATGGATATTCAGATTTCGTCCAATTTCGAGCGTTATCTCTATTTTCTGCTCGATGCGGATGCGGACGCCGTGGGTGCGGCCATGCAGCAGTTGCAAGGTACGGGAGAGTTTTCCGTATCCGAGGCCAAACGACGGGCAGCTGCGGAAATTTTTGCCGCCTGTCGGGTCGGGGAGGAGGAGACCGTGCAACGGATCCGGCGTACCTGGGAGCAGGAAGGGGTGCTGGTGGATCCGCATACCGCTGTGGGTCTGGAGGCTGCCCAACCGTTTCCGGGTGCGATCTCTCTGGCCACGGCCCACGCTGCCAAGTTTGGTGCTGCCGTCCGACAGGCTGTTGGTCACGAGCCGCCGCTGCCTCCCTCTTTGGTGGGTTTGATGGATCAACCCACCCGCTGTCGCATTCTGGATCCGGATCCGGGCGCTGTGCGTGCCTTCATGCGCGAGGTGCTGGATTAGGGAAGAGAGGTGGCACATTCGGGTTGTCATGGACGACTGCTGGTTCAATCCAAAGGTGACATGGGTGAACGATGAGCGTTGACAAGAGTGCTGCCACGTATCAGACGACCAGGATGGCGCGACCCGGCCACCATGGCTGGCCACTGGGATGGATGGTGTGTGCCATCTGGCTCTGGTCCGGGACGGCCCAGGCCGACATCTATACCTTTACCGACTCCAATGGGGTGATCCATTTGACGGATCGACCCCTGGGACCGGAGTACCGGTTGTTGATCGCATCCCGCAAGGAACCGAAAAAAGAGCGCATGCCCCAGACAGCCAAGCCGCGTACCGGTGGCAAGGGGCTGGCAGCCTTGAATCGGGAAAACGGCTCCAATGCCCGGGTGATCCGGTATGATGGCAGTAATGCCTCTCTGCGGATGAGCGGTTTGGGCAGTGAATTGTATGCCCCGTTTGGCACCTCCTCGAACCGCTCCATGGCCGAGACCATTCAGGACGCCTCCTTGCGCTATCAGATCCACAGCGCCCTGATCAAAGCCGTGATCAAGACCGAATCGGATTTCAATCCTCTGGCCGTCTCTTCCAAGGGGGCAGTGGGCTTGATGCAGTTGATGCCCGGAACGGCACAGGATCTGGGGGTGGTGGACCGGACCGATCCGGTGGCCAATATTCACGGTGGCACCCGCTATCTGCGGGAGCTGCTCGGACAGTTCAACAACAATCTGATTCTCTCTCTGGCAGCCTATAATGCCGGTCCCGGGGCTGTGAAGAAATATGGCAATACCGTTCCCCCTTATGAGGAGACCCAGCAATATGTGGCCAAGGTGCTCCATTTCTATCGGGCCTATCTTGGGGCCATGTAACCCGGAGTTTCTTCCTGTGCCCCAGTCAACTGGCATGAACCGATGGATGCAGCTCTGGATGGCTTTTGCACTCCTTCTTGGGTTGCTGTGGATGCCGCTGGGTGCCGAGGCGGCTGAGGAGCGTTTCCAGGATGATTTCAATCGGGCAGATGGCAAGGAGGTGGGGAATGGTTGGAATCTGACCCCCAATTTCAACGAATGCCCGCCCCCCAGGGGTGTCAAATCAGGGAAGGTGCCGACGCCATCGGACAAGAATGCCCCTTTTGAAGAGATCTCCCGGGAAATCGAAAAAAAGACCGGCAAGAAAGGGAGCAAAAAGAGTGAAGAGCGGCAGGAGCCGTCCGCTGCCGAGCCGTTTCATGGGGCCACGGCCCGCATTCGCGATGGCATGCTTTTTTTTCAGTATGCCGAAAATCAGGATGCGCAGATGGCACAACGTGAGTTCAATCAACCCCTGGTGCGTCTGACTTATGATTTTACGCCGCTGTATGCCATGGGGGGATTGGATGACCGGGCCTGGATCGGGGTGCGGATCTTTTTTCTGGATGCTGCCGAGATGATCCTGGGTGAGATCCGGCATTTTTATTACCAGTCGGATTTTCCCGAACGCAGTGGCAGCGACAGCGTGCATGTGATTGTGCAGAAGGGCAGCTTTGATGGGACGGCCCGACATGCGGAAATCGATGTGCAAAAGATTCTGGAGCAGAGGCTGCGGGGGGTGGACAAAAAGAAGATTGTGAAAACCCGTCTCTCCCTGGAGGCGGCAACCGGTGTCTGCTCCTCTTCGGTCGAAGCCTATATGGACAATGTGGTGGCCACGTTGGGTGCAGGGGCACCACCCTTTCGGCTGACCCGCGAGATGCTTCTGGACATGGCCGAGTTGGGCATGGAGCGGTTTGCGCGGGAGCGTTCCGGTTTTCCGGGCAATTGGAAAAATGCCATCTTTGACAAATATGGCCGCCAGGCATTGCAGGGCTGGCTGAACGAACTTCCGACCGAGGCGCGTACCGATGCGTTACGACTGACCGATTACCTGGCGCAGCGTCACGCTTTGACGGGTCGCGACGCCTGGCTGATCAGTCATGCTGTGCAGCTTTTGTTGCAGTCGCCATAGTCAGGGGGGAATATGGGTGGATTCGGATGGCGGGTTGTGACGCTGGGTGCATGGATCGCTTTGGGCTGTACCCCTTTGCACGCCGCCATGGTGCAGTGTTCCGATGTCAAAGGGGGGCAGACCCTCTTTCGACCCGGGGAGTGCCAAACCCTGGAGGATCCAACCGAACCTCCGGAAACAGCAGGCAAACCAGCCTCTCCCTCCTCCTCGACCAGAACCCCCACGCGCAGTGGCTCGTCGGAGATCGAGTCATTGAAAAAAGAGTTCGAGGAGGTCAAGCGCAAATTGATCGATTTGCGGGATGTGGGACGGCATGAAATCAATCCGGCAGCCAAACAGGAGGAGCTGAGAAACAGGCCAGCCGGCCCCTGGAAGGTGAGTCAGACCATGGTCCCGGCCTTGGGAGAGGACGAACGGGGGTTTGTGAAAAGTGCCATGATCAATGGTCATCGTTACCGTTTGGGCGAACGGGTGGATGGCGGGGTGGTCAAGGAGATCGCCCGGGATCGGGTGATCATGCAGCACGATGACAAAGAGACCGTGGTCCCGTTCAACAAGATCACCCATCCCACCCAGTTTGGCCGTGTGGGCACCGTGCCTTTGATTCGGGATGTCTACGGCATGTACACCTTGAAGATGCGTCTCAACAACAACCAGGAGATCACAGCGGTCGTGGATACCGGTGCTTCGGCACTTCTGTTGCCCGAGGATGTGGTCACCTGGTTGCTGCGCAGCGGGACATTGAAGCGCAGTGACTCGTTGGGTGGGGCCAAGGTGATCATTGCCGATGGCAGCATGGTGGATGCCGAGGTGTTCAAGATTGCCTCTCTGAGGGTTGGGGATCTGGAATTGAAGGATGTGCGGGGGATATCGATTCCTGCGGGCAAGAAAGAAAAGCGGAAGGATTCGGACAAAAACAAGAATAAAGATAAAGATAAAGATAAAGATAAAGAGAAGAATGATGCAGACAAGGATGATCAGAAAGAGGAGGGAAAATCGGATAAGAAGTTGTTTGAAACCGAACTTCTGACACCGTTATTTGGAATCAATGAGCTGAAGCGCCTTGGCAAATGGCGCATCGATCATTTCAACGATCAGCTTATCGTGGAGCAGTGAGCGGGAGGCGTGAGCCTGCCTGCCATGGGAAAGGTTTGCCGTGCTGAAAACGGATGGGCGCAGACACGGGTGTTTGGGTCGGTTTGCTGATGTGGTTCTCCACATGGGTGCGTACGAGTTGTGAGATGATGATCAGGTGAAATGGCAGGTCAAAAACGGCCATTCCCAGGAAGATGCCGGCACTGTAGTAGGAGATCAGGCTGAGTTGAAACATGTTGGCCAGATCGCGTGCCCAGAGCAATGCTGGATCACGTTTGGACAGGCTGATGATTTTGCGCGCATTGATAAAAGCTGAGATGTGAATGGATAACCAAAGGATCAGGCCGACATAACCATGTTCGGCCAGAACTTCAAAGAAGATGTTGTGCGGGGCGCGGCGTTGAGTACCAGGCATGATGAGATCATAGACACCCTGGTCAAAGGTCTCGAAACCACCTCCCAGGATGGGTCGTTCGTTGGCGAGTTTCAGACAAAAAACCCAGGCATCCAGGCGTCCTTGCACCGATTTGTCTTGGGTGAGAGAGCTGTCTGAATGCAGCAGGAAATCCAGAATGACCAAGCCGGTTACTGCCCGTTGGCGCGCAGGTGTGGATGTGTTTGGATTGGATGTGGATGGCGCTGATTTTTGTATGGATCGAGGCTCAGCCAGCGGTTGGTTGATTTTTTCCAGATACAGGATACTGTCCAGACTGGATTGAATAACGATTTGCATGCGATGATGCCATGAGTCAGGCATGAAATTATAAATTGATGGGCCGACTATGGCAACCAATCCAATGATTAATAATTTTTTGCGCGCCATTAAAAGGAATGCGATGCTTAATATTGACAATCCTACCAAACCGCCACGGGAATAGGTGGCCAGTACGGCCAGCAGGCAGAGTGCGGCTGATCCCAGAAGAAGCAGCCGTAAATATATTTTTTTTGTATTAAGAAAAAAGAAATAGATTAACGGGATGATCATGAGTAGTGCCAGAGCCAAGGAATTGTTATCCACAAAGAACGATCCCCCTGGTCCCATGACCCGATATTTCCCACCTGAGGTTATTGCAAAGAAACCGCCTTTGACACCATAAAATCCAATGGAGAAGGCGATCAGGCCGACGAGGATCAAGATCTGGCGACGTGTTTTTACAACTATCAGTGTAATGAATAACATGATCTGAATTTTTACAAAGCGGTCCAGCTGTGTGATGGCAGAGCTGTACTGCAAGGCGTTGTAGGTGGTGATGAGTGTCCATCCAAGGAATGTTGTGTTGAGAACGGTTGTGGTGCGCCAGGGTATGTTGAAACGCAGTCGGGTGGCGTAGAGGATGCTGATCAGTGTGACCAGGGCGATGAGCATGTTGAAACGGAAATTGTAGGCAAATCCCCAGGTCAAGCGGTGCGGGTTCATATAGCTGATCCAGGCCCACAACAGCAGACCGACATAGGGACGGAACAACGCAACTGGAAGGAGAGCAAAGATGAAGAGGGTGAGAAGCAGATCTCTCATGATGAAGATCCTTCCAGGATCGGGTCGGGTGAGCGTTGGGCCATGGGGGCAAGGCGGGCATAGACCGGTTGATAGCGTGCCACACTGGCGCTCCAGGTGCGTTCGGAGCGGACAAACCGGAGAGCGTTTTCAAGGATCGGTTCCCATTGCGCGCGTTGGTCGAGCAGGGAGTTGACCGTGGCAGCCAGTGCCTGACCCTGGCCAGCCGGAAACAGGAATCCGGTCTGGCCATGGGAGATCAGTTCCTGGTGTCCGCCGACATCCGAGGCGACCACGAGTCGTCGTGAGGCCATGGCCTCCAGAGGTTTCAGCGGGGTGACCAGGTGGGTGAGTCGCATCGGGAGACGGGGAAACAGCATCAGATCCATGTGGGCATGACAGGCTGGCATGCATTCTGGAGGGAGACGACCGGTAAAGTGAACGGTGGACTCCAGGCCAAGTTGCTTGACCATCTGGCGCAACGGTTGTTCTTCCGGACCGCCTCCGACCAGGACCAAAAGGATGTCCGGGTGTCGGGCGCGGATGGCTGGCAGGGCCTCCAGCAGCAATGCGAGTCCCTCATAGCTGTAAAAGGAACCGATATACCCCAAAACCGTGCGTCCGGTGGTGTCGATGGTTGGCCAGGGTGAGGCAATGGTTGGGGGTTGGGGGGCAAAGCGTTCCAACGCCACGGCATTGGGAATGGTGGTGATCTTGTGTGGGGCTATGCCGCGCGTGATCAACTCCTGGCGCAATCCGTCGCAGATGACCGTGACCGCATCGGCCTTCTGCATGACGTATGTTTCCAGCCTGCGTGTCAGGTGGTAGCGTGGGCCGTTGGGATGGGCCGTACCGTGACTGGCGGCAGCATCTTCCCAGAAGGCGCGGACTTCATAGAGGACAGGCAGTTGGAGTGCTCTGCCCACGGCGAGGGCTGCCAGACCATTGAGCAGCGGGGAGTGGGCATGCAGGATGTCCGGTTGCCAGGTGCGGGCCAGTTGCAGGAGTTGTTTTTTCAGGGCGGAGACCACCAGCAGTGGATCGCACAAAGGGATACGGGTCAGCCGGGACCAGGATGCCGGGGTGCGATGAAAGAGCAGACCTTCGGCCATTTCAGAGGGCATTGGGGTTGCCGGGTGTTTGGGTCCGGTCAAATGGGCGGTTTCCCAGCCAAGGTTTCGTTGTTGCTTGAGAATGGCCAAAGTGCGAGAGACATAGCCGCTTTGCAGAGGTGCGGAGTGATCGAGGATATGCAGAATGCGCATGGTTCACTCTGGGAAATGCGGTGGCGGCGGAAATGGTGGGGGGTGGTGGAACCGGAGCCTATCTTGTCTTAATTGAGGATGTGCGTCAATGCTTTTGGCCGTGGATGGTGTGCGGGTTGGGCGTGCTTCTTTGCACCAGACACTTGTCGGCATCCGACGGGCATGTCAAGATGATGGTGACGCAGCTCTGCCTGGGGCATGGCTGCTGCGGGTTTTGGAAATCACGGATCAAGCGGTCATGTGTTCATGGATTCAGGAAGTGCTTGACCAGCTGCCAGTGGAACAGGATACAATGGCGTGAATCGATTTATGAAAGATAGATGGCTGCCGGCTGGTTTGGTTGTCTGTGTCAACCATGCTTCATGATCCGGGGTTGTCGTGTTGCCTTGCTTCCTCTTGATCACGGTGACTGCAACGTGATTCGCATTTTTCGTCATTATCTGCATCGTTGGTCGCTGGTGTTGCTGGCTGTGGATCTGTTGCTGGCGATTGCTTCGGTCTATGCCGGAGTGGCGACCCGCTTTTCCGGCTGGGAGCATCATGACGAGATTCACGGTGAGATGCTGTTGCCCAAGGCGATCTTTTTTGCCCTGGTGATTGTGACCAGCCTGGGGGCCATGGGGCGCTATCAGCGTTTGATGGACGAGGGTGGATCCGGGGAACTGTTGCATGTGGGTTTGAGTTTCGTGGTGGGTATTGTGGCCATGAGCATGCTGTTTTATGTGTTTCCGGATCTGTTCATCGGACGGGGTGCCTTTGGGTATGCATTGATGTACAATCTGTTGCTGGTGTTGTGTGTACGTTATTTTTTTTTCCGGTTCGTGTTGGACCGGGATTTGCTCACACGCCGGGTATTGTTGTTCGGCACGGGAGAGCGTGCCCGGATCCTCACGGAAGCGTTGAGAAAGAGGTCTGGCGGTCAGTCGGATTGCCTGCTGATGGGATACTGGCCGGTTCCGGGCCATCCGATCAGGGTGGATGCGGAACGGATCATTTGGGATACGCGCGAGTTGTACGACTACGCCGAAGCCCTGGATGTCAACGAGGTGATCATCGCCTTGGACAAACCGTTTCCGGGTTTGTATCTGGATGAGATGCAAGAGTGCAAGAGTCGCGGGATCCGGATCATGGATGTGCAGGAATTTTTTGAACGCGAACGTCACATGATCCTGACCGAATTCATGGATTCCAACTGGTGGCTGTTTCATTCGGATGGACTGTATCGTGAGCCGTGGAGCGAGGTGGTCAAGAAATCTTTCGATATCTCCATCAGCCTGTTGCTGGTATTGTTCACGGCTCCGGTGATGTTGTTGGTGGCTTTGGCCATTCTGATCGAAAGCGGTGGACGCGGGCCGGTTCTGTACAGCCAACAGCGGGTCGGATATGGGGGAAAGATTTTTCAGGTGATGAAATTCCGCAGCATGCGCACGGATGCTGAACAGGATGGTGTGGCGCGTTGGGCGGTCCAGAACGACAGTCGGATTACGCGGGTGGGCCATGTCATACGCAGGAGCCGTATCGATGAATTACCCCAGTTCATCAATGTGCTGAAAGGAGAGATGAGTCTGGTGGGGCCGCGCCCGGAACGCCCGGAGTTCGTGGCGGTTCTTAAAACCAGAATCCCTTATTATGCCGAACGGTTGCGGGTCAAGCCGGGCATTACGGGTTGGGCGCAGATCCGGTATGGATATGGGGCTTCCGAGGAAGATGCGGTGGAGAAGTTGAAGTACGATTTATACTATGTGAAAAATCACAGTCTGTTTTTGGATCTGTTGGTATTGATTCATACGGTGGAAGTGGTACTCTTCGGACATGGGGCCTCGGGGCCAAGGCCGGAACGCACCCGCCAGGGCAGCTGAACCGCGTATTGATTCGTTTCAATCAGGCATGGATCGGAAACATGCAGCAGGAATTCGGTTTTCGGGATATCTATTTTCAGTTGATCCTGCACGCCCGCGGTATGTGGCGTCACCGGTGGCATCTGGTGGGATTGGCTTGGTTTGTATGCATCTCTGGCTGGGTGTCGGTGGCGGTGATGCAGGATCAGTACCTGGCAGTGGCCACGGTGAAAATCGAGGATCCCAGACAGGAGATCGCGGATTTTCTCTCCCGTACCAAACAGGTGATCGATGTGAGCCGCGAGGCCCATCGGGTGTTGAACAACCTGTTGAGCCAGCAAACCCTGAGCCATGTGATTCAGCAGACCGATTTGTCGTTTGCCGCCCATAATGAACAGGATCGCCAGGAGATCATGAATCAATTGCGTGCCCAGATCTCCGTGGCTTCCACGGGTGACGGGCTGTACCGCATCACCCATCGTCACAACAATCCCGAAGTCACCCGTCAGGTGGTGGAGGTGATTCTGGATCGTCTGCCCATGGATACCTTGTCCGGCGAAGGGGGAGGCACGGCCCGGACTGCGGAAGAGTATCTGAAAAAACGGATCGCGGATTATGAAGCCAAGGTGGCGGATGCCACTCTGAAGTTGCAGGAGTTCAAGAACAAAAACCTGGATCTGATTCCGGAAAAAGAGGGTGGGGGGTATTATGCGCGTATCAGCCGCATCAACCGTGCCATCGAGGCCCATCAGGCCAAGTTGAAAGAGGTGGAACAGAGTCGCGATGAGGTCAGGCGGCAAATGCAGGGGATCGAACAGGGGACAACCTCGCCGACCGAAGAGCAGGACCGGCAGATCGAAGCCCTGAATCAACAGCTCAAAGATCTGATGAGCAAGCATTATGTCAAGGGTGGACGCAGACTGCCCCTGTATACGGAGAGCCATGCCGAAGTGATCGCCCTGCGTCAGGCCATTGCCCAGCAGGAACAGCTCCGTCAAGAGAAGATGGGTCGTCAGCGCACCAATGCCGATGATTCCACCTCCTGGGAGTTGGAGGCCAATCCGGTGTATCGCAATCTCAAAATGACGGCCAGCAAGCTGGAAGTGGAACTGGCCAGTGTGCGTGCCCGGCTCAATGAAACCGAGGCCCACCTGAAACGGCTCAAGTCCCAGGAGAGTTCCTTGCCAGCGATTGAAAATGAATACAGTCGTCTGCAAACACGTTTGACCATGATTCAGGAAGAGATGGCCGCCATGTTGCAACAGGAGAGCAAGGCGCGCGAACGTGGAGAACTGGAAGAGGATCTGAGTCGGTTTGTCCGTTTCAAGGTG
The DNA here is from genome assembly GCA_011089965.1 of Magnetococcales bacterium. GTDB lineage: Bacteria > Pseudomonadota > Magnetococcia > Magnetococcales > Magnetaquicoccaceae > Magnetaquiglobus. The sequence continues at coordinate 84,345 of JAANAU010000005.1, read as the reverse complement.
CTGGATCGTCCCTATACCCCACGTCGGCCCGTTGGTCCGAATCGTCCGCTTTTTTCGACGGTCGTGTTGATCGGTGGGCTGTTGGCGGGTTTGGCTTTGGCTCTGTTTTTATCGGTGATTCGTCCGGTCTTTGACTCTCCGGCCTCCATGAAGCGGGTGTTGGGGTTGCCGGTGTTGGGCATGGTCTCCATGGTGGACGAAGGGATTGTAGGGCGTTGGGGGCATTCCAATCTGGTCTATTTTCTTGTATTGGGAGGACTGTTTTTCTTGTTTGGTGCCGTGTTTTATTTTGTGCCCACGTTGTGATATCCAATGATTGAAAAAAAGAGGGGGATCTGGGGGATTCATCCCCCAGGGTTTTCATGTTTTTATGTTTTAAACCAAAATCAATTTGGAACAGGTGATTTTTTTTTCTTGGGGCTTCGCCCCAAACCCCACCAGGGGCTTTGCCCCTGGACCCCACCAGGGGGGTAACCCCCCTGGACCCTTAATGGTGCGGATTCACTCATGGCTGAAAAGCTGGAGAAATTTTCCATAAGCTCCTGAGTGATCGTTCGGTGTGGCTTGCGTTTCACGAACCCAAGGTTGATTGCGGATGAGTGATTTTGCCAATATCCATAAAAAGGTCGTCCTGGATTTTGAACGGTTGCGCGCCAAAGGGGTGTTGACCCCGGACTCCGGTCGCAGCGTGATGGCCGAAGAGTACCGGGTGATCAAACGCCCCTTGTTGCTCAATGCCATCGGCAAAGAGAATGAGCGTGTGGTCAATGGGCGCATGATCATGGTGACCAGCGCCTTTCCCAAAGAGGGCAAGACCTTTACGGCGATCAATCTGGCCATCAGCCTGGCTGCTGAAATGGATGTCAACGTGTTGCTGGTGGATGGGGATGTGGCCAAACCTTCGGTGGCGCGCATTCTCGGGTTCAAGGCCAAGGTGGGATTGATCGACTGTTTGTTGGGCAAGGTGGAGAGTTATTCGGATGTTTTGATCAAGACCAATGTGCCGAAATTGACTCTGCTCCCTTCCGGACGACGCCATCAGCATGCCACAGAACTGTTGGCCAGCGAGAATATGCGCATTTTGATCAAACAGTTGGCCGACAGTCCCGACCGGATCGTGCTGTTTGATTCCCCGCCACTGCTGGTGACCACAGAGGCGCGTGAGCTGGCACGCAATATGGGTCAGATCGTGATGGTGGTCGAAGCGGAAAGAACACCACAATTTGCCGTGAAAGATGCCTTGGAACAACTGGATAACCCGGATATTGTCGGTCTGGTGCTGAACAAGTTCCGCAAACGAGGAGTGGGCGGCAGTTACTATTACGGTTATGGCGGTTATGGCGGTTATGGCGGTTATGGCGGTTATGGTGGTTATGGCGGTTATGGCGGTTATGGCGGTTATGGCGGGAAATATGGCGGTTATGGCGGTTATGGCGGAAAATATGGCGGATATGGGGGGGGGTATGGCCAGGAGCCGGAAGCCCCGCCTCCGAAACCCGGACTCTGGTCGCGGCTGTTTGGTCGGAAAGAGCGGTAGTGCATGGTTGCTTCAGTGGTCAAGCCCTGCAATGCCCTGACTGTGGATGTTGAGGAGTATTTCCAGGTTGCCGCTCTGGCTCCCTACATTGAGCGTCAGCAGTGGGATCGGTTGTCAGGTCGGGTGGCAGAGAGCACTTGGCGTGTATTGAATCTCTTGGCCCGTCATGAGGTGAAGGCCACATTTTTTGTCTTGGGTTGGGTGGCGCAACATCATCCGGATCTGGTGCGTGCCATCGTGGCCTCTGGTCATGAATTGGCCAGTCATGGCATGGAGCATATCCGGGTCACCCAACAAAGTCCGGAGGAATTTTTGGCCGATGCGCGTCGGTCCCGCGACATCCTGGAAGAGGTGGGTGGTGTGGCTGTACGGGGATATCGTGCTTCAACCTATTCGATTGGCAAGAGGAATCCGTGGGCTTTTGATGTTTTGAACGGGGCTGGTTACAAGTATAGTTCTAGTGTCTATCCAATCAGGCATGACCTGTATGGTTGGCCTGAGGCGCCACGCGGGCCATTCTGGCCGAGTGGCGTGGCGGGGCAGGGGATTGTGGAGATTCCGGTAGCCACGTTGCCCATGGGTGGGCGTTGTTTTCCTTGTGGGGGTGGGGGATTTTTCCGGCTTTATCCCTACTGGTTTTCCAGGTGGGCATGGCAGCGTGTGCAGAAATTGGATGAGCAGCCTGGTCCCTTTTATTTTCATCCATGGGAGTTGGATCCGGATCAACCTCGTGTGGCTGGAATCGGGTGGAAGACGCGGGTGCGCCATTATCTCAATTTGCGGCGCATGGAAGGGAGGCTTGACATGTTGCTGAGGGATTTTTGTTGGGAGCGTATGGAGCGGGTGTATGCTTCGTTGTTGCGGGATGGATCTGCATGAGCGGAACAGAGCGGCAGATCGGCGTGCGGGTGACAACCTTGGCATCTGGAGAAGAGGCGGCCTGGGATCGGTTTGTGATGGCCTGTCCGGAGGCGACTTTTTTTCATCGGGTGGGTTGGAAACGGGTGATCGAAGAGGCGTTTGGTCATCGCAGTCATTTTTTGTTGGCGCGTCGGGGCGTGGAGATTTGCGGGGTGTTGCCGTTGGTGCAGGTACGCACTTTGTTGTTTGGTCATTCTTTGGTTTCTTTACCATTTTGTGTGTATGGGGGGGTGGCTGCCAGCGACGAAGAGAGTCGTTTGGCTTTGGAGGGGCATGCTGAAGCTTTGGCTGTGACGTTGGGAGTGGATTGGTTGGAGTGTCGCAATTGTGTTCCGCGTCGTTCGGAGTGGAGTTCCAAGGAGTTGTATTATACTTTTCGCAAGTCGTTTGATCCGGATCCGGCGGTCAATCTGGCGGCCATTCCGCGCAAGCAGCGTGCCGAGGTGCGGCGGGGTGTGCAACATGGGTTGGTTGGGGTGCGTGCGGAGGGGATTCAGGGGCGTTGTTTTGATATTTATGCGGAGAGTGTGCGCAATCTGGGTACGCCGATCTTTTCGAGAAGATTGTTTGTTTTGTTGCAGGAGGAGTTTGCGGATGATTGTGAGGGATTGGTGATTGAGCGGGGGGGGAGGGCGGTGGCTGCGGTGGTGAGTTTTTATTTTCGGGATCAGGTGTTGCCCTATTATGGAGGGGGGCGGCCTGAGGCGCGTGGGTGTGGGGCCATGGCATTCATGTATTGGGAGTTGATGCGGTTGGCAGCGGAACGCGGCGCAAGTTTGTTTGATTTCGGGCGCAGCAAGAAGGGGTCTGGGTCGTTTGATTTCAAGAGATATTATGGATTTGATCCGGAGCCGTTGCATTATCGTTATCGTTTGGTTGGGGGTACGGCTTTGCCAGAGGTCAATCCCATGAATCCCAAATATCGGTTGTTGATTGCGGCCTGGAAGCATTTGCCGCTTTTTGTGGCAGGAAAAGTTGGTCCCTGGTTGGCGCGGGGTTTGGGATAGTTTATAACCTGGTTTGACGCGTACAGTTGCGGATCAAGAGTCAATATCAGGGGTCCAGGGGGGTTACCCCCCTGGTGGGGTCCAGGGGTGAAACCCCTGGGACTTTAAATCTTTTAAAAAAATAATATCTATAAAATTATTTTTTCAAACATGAAAACCCTGGGGGATGAATCCCCCAGACCCCCCTCTTTTTTTCAATACTTTGGATCGTTCCGTGCGGCAGGGGGCGATTCTCAAGGAGTATCAACATGAACCAATATGTCAGGGGATTGATTCAAACGCGCATCGCAGAGTCTGTACGTGTCAAAACCGCCTTGCTGAACAATCCCGAACCATTGGCCCAAATCGAGGCATTGGCCAATGGCTGTCTGAACGCTCTGCAACGCGGCGGCAAGATTGTGTTGGCTGGCAATGGGGGCAGCTTTGCCGATGCCCAACACCTCTCTGCCGAATTCACCGCACGTCTGTGTTATGATCGCGCACCCTTGCCCGCTCTGGCCTTGGGCACGAACAGTTCCTCCATGACAGCCATCGGCAATGATTACCATTATGACCAGATCTTCGCCCGTGAAGTGCGCGCCTTGGCCCAGCCTGCGGATCTGTTCATCCCGATCACGACCAGCGGCAACAGTCCCAATATCCTGGCAGCAGTCGAGGTGGCGCGTGAGATGGGTGTGACGTGCTTTGGCCTGACCGGTCAGGGAGGAGGGGATCTGGCAAAGATGTGCAACTGTGTCCGCGTCCCGTCTGCGGTGACCGCACGCATCCAGGAGTGCCATATCCTGATCGGTCATATCGTGTGCGAATGGGTTGAACAGAGCCTGTTCCCACCCCCCTCTTCCCCGGCTCCTTGACAGGTTGCCACAAAAGAATTTATGCTGCAAATCGTCTAATTTTGTTTTCATCCCAAGAGTAAGGAGCGACCACCATGACCCGTCAATTGATCATCATGCGTCACGCCAAGTCGGCTTGGGATACGGATGCCGCCTCCGACTTTGAACGGCCTTTGGCCCGGCGTGGGCTGCAAGACGCGCCGCGCATGGGACAATGGCTGCTGGACCAGGATCTGATTCCCGATTTTGTGGTCAGCTCTCCGGCCATGCGCGCCAAACAAACTGTTCTGGAAGTATGCAAGATTCTGGATATCAAGAAAAAATTGGTGCAGTGGGATGCGCGGATCTATGGCGCGGGCACCGAAGAGCTGGTGGAGGTGCTGACCGAAGTGCCGAAACAGATCCGGACTGCCATGATCGTGGGACATAATCCCGGATTGGAGATGCTGCTTTCGTATCTGACCCGGCACTCCATGGATCTGGCCGGGGATCTGGATGGAGAGGCCGGATTGGTCAAAACCGCAACCATTGCCCACCTGGAGCTGCCGGATGATTGGAATCATCTGCCCCCTGGATGTGCCAAACTCATGACCTTGATCTCACCCCGCGAGCTTGCCGAGTAATACCCGATGCAGGCGGTTTTGGACCTTGTGCGTGCCACGGCAGATCAGCGCGTGGCGGAGTTGGACGCCTGGTTGCGCATTCCGTCCATCTCGTCACTGACCGAACATGCCGCAGACATGGAAAGGTGCGCGGCCTGGACCGCCCGATACCTGGAACAGGCCGGATTGGAAGAGGTGCAGATCCATCCGACGGCGCGTCATCCGATCATCACCGGTCAGTGGCTGCATGCCCCGGGTCGCCCCACCTTGCTGATTTATGGCCACTATGATGTCCAACCCGTGGATCCGGTGGAACTCTGGATCACCGGACCCTTTGAGCCGGACGTGCGCCATGGACGGATCCATGCCCGTGGTTCCGCAGATGACAAAGGACAAATCCTGATGCACATGCAGGCCGTTGCTGCCACACTGGCGGCAACCGGTCGTCTGCCGATCAATGTGATCTTCTTGATCGAAGGAGAAGAGGAGATCGGCAGTCCCAATCTGCCGGATTTTCTCCATCGGTTGGGGCAAACCGGTCCGCGCATCGATCTGGCCATGGTCTCGGATACCTGCATGTGGGCCGAGGGGATCCCGGCCATTACGGCTGGATTGCGCGGATTGGTGGCCCTGGATGTGGAGGTGATCGGACCGTCACGGGATCTGCACTCCGGCAGCTTTGGCGGTGCCGTGGCCAATCCGGTGGAGATTCTGGCCCGCATGCTGGCCACATTGAAGGATGAACAGGGTACGATCCAGGTGGCAGGGCTGTTGGCAGAGGTGCGGCCACCAACCCCGGAAGAGCGGGCACGGGTGGCGGAGATCTTTTTTGATGCAGATGGATTCCTGGGTGGCATCGGGGTGGGTCAGGGGTGGGGCGAAGCAGGATACTCCCTGCTGGAACGGCTGTGGTATCGCCCCACCATCGAGATCAATGGCCTGTGGGGTGGTTATACGGGTGCAGGAGCGAAAACCGTACTTCCGGCACGGGCCTATGCCAAACTCTCCATGCGTCTGGTTCCGGATCAGCGCCCGGAGCGGGTGGCAGCCCAGGTGGCAGCCCATTTGCAATCTGTGGCACCGTCATGTGTGCGCGTCGAGGTGCGGACCGTGCCCGGTGGCGGACATCCCTGGCGGCTGAATCCGGATCTGCCTGCCGTGGCAGCCATGCAGCGCGCCTTGCACGACTCTTTTGGTCATCCGCCCGTGCTCATCGGCGAGGGGGCTTCGATCCCGGTGGTGGCTGATCTGGATCGGATCCTCGGCATTCCGACTTTGCTGGTGGGGTTCTCCCTGCCGGACGCCTGCCCCCACTCCCCGAACGAAAACTTCCATCTGGCTTCGTTCCATACCGGAACCGAGAGTCTGGTACGCTTTTTTCATGACTGGGCTGCGTGACGGCTGGTTGAGGTGTGGCCACCCGTTGTTGCATGCGGGTAAACGCGGCATCCAGCGGGGCCTCGATCTCCAGTCGGCGTCCGGTTGCCGGATGTACAAATCCGATCCTCCGGGCGTGCAGGGTCATCCGGTGGATGCCCAATGCGCGCAATTGCCGATTGACTTCAGGATGGCCATATTTTTCATCCCCGGCAACCGGATGACCCAACCACTGCAAATGGACCCGGATCTGATGGGTGCGACCCGTGTCCGGATAAGCAGCCACCAGTGAGAATCCGGCATGTTGCTCCAGAAGTTGGTAGCGGGTGCGGGCGCTCAATCCGTGGACAGCAGCAACAACCATCCGTTCCCCTCCGCGTGTCGCCCCCTTGAGCAGAGGTTGGGCAATGATGCCTGTTGGGGGCTGAGGCGTACCAGCCACCCAGGCCCAATACTCCTTGTCCACCTCCTTGGACTTGAAGGCAGCACTCATCTGACGGGCGGTCATCTTGTTCAGCGCCAATACCAGGCATCCCGAGGTCTCCTTGTCGAGCCGATGACACAACTCCGGCACCTCCCCCTGTCCCTCCCGTTCCAGCAACAAACGCATGGCGTCCACCACTCCCCACTCCTGACCGCTGCCTCCATGGACCGGGAGACCGGGCGGCTTGTTCACGATCAACAGCGCTGGATCACGCCACAAAATGGCGTCGCGCAGGATGCGCATTGCCCATTCCGGAGGTGTATGGGCCTCTGGTCTGGCAGGTGCGCGGGTCTCGAATGGGGGCAGTCGGATCGTTTGCCCTGCTTCCAGACGCTCACTGCCTGCTGCCCTTTTGCCATTGAGACGACTCTGTCCGGTACGCAACCAACGCTGCACCAGTGCGGGCGGAACGCCAGGGGTGTGGTGGCGGATGAAGCGGTCCAGACGCATGCCTGCCTCGTCCAAGGTCACCACAATCTGCCGTACCGGGATACGTTCCGGGGAAAATCCTTCAAGCGACTTTGCTTCCATGGATAAAAGATCCTATACTGAGTTTATTTGCGTCTGCGCATGATTTTTTCTCGATTCGGATTGTGTCCCGGCAGACAGGATGCCGGATGAACCAAAAACCACACCCGCTTCCTTTTGTACCCCGGTGAACGCCATGCCGCGCGCCGTGGGATCCTTGCGATGGGAGGTCGGGTCAGACATACAGGAGAAGCTGTTCCGCTATGACCAAGCGCATGCTGGTGGATGCCACCCATCCCGAAGAGATCCGTGTCGCCATTGTCCAGGACCATAAACTGATCGATCTGGACATTGAAGCCTAAAGCCGCGAGCAAATCAAAGGCAACATCTATCTGGCGCGCGTTTCGCGCGTCGAGCCATCCTTGCAGGCCGCTTTTATCGATTTTGGCGGGGGCCGACAAGGATTTCTGTCAGTCAACGATATCCATCCGAAATATTATCCCACCTCGGACAAAGGAGAGCGCAACGACTATCTGCCGATGCCCCTGCCGGAACCGGAAGACGAAGAAGAGGAGTACGAGGAGGAGGAGGATGAGGAGGGAGAGTCTGAACTCAACGGGGTTGATGCAGGGGATGACTCTTCCATTCAGGCTGTAGCGTGTTCAGTCTCCAAATCCGTGATGACCTCAGAGCCTTCCATCCTGTCTGCGGCGGCACTTTGTGCAACCGGGTCAGAGGGTGAGAAGCAGGGAGCGGTTGCCGTGGCTGCGGAGTTGGAGGCGGATCTGGGTGCGGATCTCGTATCTGCCGTGGATTCCTCTTTGGAGCAGGAGCCAGAGAGTGCAGAACCGTCCCGACTTCTTGAGGAGTCGCCGAGAGCACCGGAAGCGGCTGCACCGGTGGCGCAGTCGGGTGCCGAAGGCAGCGAGGAGCTGGAAGCGGGCGGGGATGAGTTGGAAAATGGCGTGGAGATCGATGACGATGGGGCGCCGATACTGGATTCCTTCAGACGGTTTCCCAGGCGTCAACGTCTGCCGATTCAGAAGATTCTCACCCGTGGTCAAAAGCTGCTCGTGCAGGTGGTCAAAGAACCCCGCGGCAACAAGGGGGCATCCCTGACTACCAATCTTTCATTGGCAGGTCGTTATGCGGTGTTGCTGCCCGAGAATGAGGGGGGTGGGGGCATTTCGCGCAAGATCACCGATGGCGTCGAGCGCAAGAAGCTCAAGGAGATCCTGGAGACCATTGCCATCCCGGGACAGGTCAGTCTGATCATCCGCACTGCCGGATTGGGACGGACCAAACGCGAGATCATCCGGGATCTCAACTACCTGTTGCGCTTGTGGAAAAAGATCCTTGACAACGCGGCCTTGGCGGATGGGCCAACGTTGATTCATGAGGAAGGGGATCTGATCATGCGCACCATCCGCGATTTGTACAGCTCGGACATGTCGGAGATCCTGATCGAGGGGCATGAAGCCTATCGGCGCGGCAAGGATTTCATGCGTCTGTTGATGCCTCGCTACATGAAAGTGGTGCAGCCTTACAAGGAGCCGCAACCGATTTTTTCGCGGTTTCAGATTGAACATCAGATCGAGTCGATGCATGAGCGCATCATTCAATTGAAATCTGGCGGTTATATTGTCATTGAACCGACCGAGGCCATGGTGACCATCGACATCAACTCCGGGCGTTCCACGCGGGAAAAGGATGTGGAGACCACCGCGTTCAAGACCAATCTGCAAGCGACCGAAGAGATTGCCCGGCAGTTGCGTCTGCGGGATCTGGGCGGGTTGATTGTCATCGATTTTATCGACATGGAGGACAAAAAGCACAACCTGGAGGTGGAGCGGCAGATGCGCGAAGCCTTGAAACTGGATCGCGCCAAGATTCAGCTTGGCAAGATTTCGCAGTTTGGTCTGTTGGAGTTGTCGCGGCAGCGCATGAAACCCACCTTCAGCGAGACCAACCGCATGGAGTGTCCCCGCTGCAAGGGGGCGGGAACCATCCGTTCCGTGGAATCCACGGCGATTTATCTGTTTCGCATGTTGGAAGAGGATCTGTCCAAGAATCGGTTTACCCGTATTGTGTATCGTACCTCCTGGGATGTGGCCAACTATCTGCTCAATCACAAGCGTACGCCCCTGGTGGCGCTGGAGACGAGCAGTCAGGTGGCGGTTGTGATTCAAGGGGATGAGAGTTTGCAGACCCCGGAGTATCGGGTGGAGCGGGTGGAACGTGCCAGGGTGGCCACTGCGCCGGAAGAGTTGGTGGAACAGAAGGGGGCCAGGGGTGCAGGCAATGCGGCGCGTGGTGCAGGCCAGAAAGGAGAGTCGGTCCCGGCGGCAGAGGCGGATGCGGTGTCGGCAGTACGGGTTGAGGTGAAGCCGGCAGCGACTGCGGGTGGTTCCGAGGGGGAAGGGGGCGAGGGTCCGGAAGATGGTGCGGTGAGTGGTGCCGAGACCGTGGAAAAGAAAAAGCGGCGGCGGCGGCGGCGGCGCAAATCCGGGGTGCAGTCCGTGGCGTTGTCAGCGCGTGCGGTTGAGCCGTCCGGTGATGAACTGGAAGAGGGTGAGGAGGGCGAGGAGTCGGAAGAGTTGGCAGAGCGGGGAGAGGTGGTGGTCTCCCTGGATCTCCCCGGCATCCAGGGGGTGCAGGCAACGGCTGCCCCTGGATTGTTTATTCTGGCGCGTGCTGAATCGGAACCGGTGGCATCATCGGTGGATGTGCGGGAGGCGGTGTTGTCCGTGGTCGAAGCTGGAGCGGTTGACCTGACAGATGGTGGGGAGGAGGGTGAGGAGGTCTCTGCGCCCGAGAACAAGGCGCGTCCCCAGCGTCGCAGACGGCGGCGCCGGACTTCTTCTGGCGGGTCGCGTCGTGCTGCATCGTCTGCGACCACGGAAGAGAGTGCAGAGCACGGATCCTCCGAGGAAGAGTCGTCTCGCAAGACGGAAAAATCGGCAGACGATGTGCCACCGTGGGATGTGTGAATGCACCATGATCTGGGGTCCAGGGGGGTTACCCCCCTGGTGGGGTCCAGGGGTGAAACCCCTGGGATTTTTACTCTTTTAATCTTTTAAACCAAAACCATTTTGGAATGTGGAATTTGTTTTAATCTTTTAAACCAAAACCATTTTGGAATGTGGAATTTGTTTTGTTGGGGCGTTGCCCCAAACCCCACCAAGGGCGTTGCCCTTGGATCCCACCAGGGGCCATAGGCCCCTGGACCCCCTTGACATAAACGACGCATCCCAAAATGGGTGCGGTTTAAGTCTGGATCAGACCAGTCCGCGCAGGGAAGTTTGGAACCAAACGTGTCCGCGCGGACTGGTATGGGGGATCAATAGCGATACGGTCCTGGTTTGAAGGGACCATCCACCGCAACACCGATGTAGGCAGCCTGTTTTTCGGTCAGGGTGGTGAGTTGGGCACCCAGTTTGCCGAGATGCAGACGGGCCACCTTTTCGTCCAGTTTTTTGGGCAACACATAGACCCCAATCGGGTATTGGCCCGGATTGGTCCACAGTTCGATCTGGGCCATCACCTGATTGGTGAAGGAGTTGGACATGACAAAGCTGGCATGGCCGGTGGCGCATCCCAGATTGACCAGCCGTCCTTCAGCCAGCAGGATCAACCGTTTGCCATTGGGAAAGATGATATGGTCCACCTGGGGTTTGATGTTCTCCCAGGTCAGAGAGCGCAGGGAAGCCACATCGATCTCTGAGTCAAAGTGACCGATATTGCAGACAATGGCCTGATCCGGCATCTGCTCCATGTGGGCGCGTGTGATGACATCGACATTGCCGGTGGCTGTGACGAAGATGTTGCCCATGGATGCAGCCTGTTCCATGGTGACCACGCGATATCCTTCCATGGCGGCCTGCAAGGCGCAGATCGGATCGATTTCAGTGATCCACACCGTGGCTCCCATGCCCCGGAATGCCTGGGCACACCCTTTGCCCACATCCCCATAACCGCACACAACGGCGATTTTGCCTGCGATCATCACGTCGGTGGCCCGTTTGATTCCGTCGATCAACGACTCACGACAGCCGTAGAGGTTGTCGAATTTCGACTTGGTGACCGAATCATTGACATTGAATGCCGGCACTTTCAGAGTGCCTGCGGTCATCATTTCATGCAGGCGATGGACTCCGGTGGTGGTCTCTTCCGAGATGCCGCGCACTTCGGCCAGCAGGGCCGCATGTTCCGGACGATGCAGCACCAGGGTCAGGTCGCCGCCATCATCGAGGATCATGTTCGGACGCCAGCCATTGGGACCGAAAATGGTCTGATCAATGCACCACCAGAACTCCTCTTCGGTTTCCCCTTTCCAGGCAAAGACCGGAATGTTGGCCGCAGCAATGGCCGAGGCTGCATGGTCCTGGGTGGAAAAGATGTTGCAGGAGGACCAACGGACCTCGGCTCCCAGTTCAACCAGGGTTTCGATGAGGACAGCTGTTTGGATGGTCATGTGCAGACATCCGGCGATGCGGGCACCTGCCAACGGTTTTTGTCCCTGATACTCCTGCCGCAAGGCCATCAGGCCCGGCATTTCGGTTTCGGCAATGGCGATCTCTTTGCGTCCCCAGTCGGCCAAAGAGATGTCAGCCACCTTGTAATCGGTGAAATCACTGCGCATGGTCATGAGTCTTCCAATGTATCCGTCAGAAAGTTAGAGTCCGGCAGCCGCACGCAACGCCTCGACCTTGTCACATTGTTCCCAGGTGAACTCCGGCAACTCCCGTCCGAAGTGACCATAGGCCGCAGTTTTGGCATAGATGGGGCGCAGCAGGTTCAGTTGTTGGGTGATGGCTTTGGGGCGCAGATCAAAGATTTCGGCCACGATCTGTTCGATCCGCTCATCTGCAATGCGTCCGGTGCCAAAGGTTTGGACCATCAGAGAGACCGGTTTGGAGATGCCGATGGCATAGGCGACCTGAATTTCACAACGGGCTGCCAGGCCGGCTGCCACGATGTTTTTGGCCACATAGCGACCCATGTAGGCAGAGGAGCGATCCACCTTGGAGGGATCCTTGCCGGAAAAGGCTCCGCCACCATGGCGTCCGGCACCACCGTAGGTGTCCACGATGATTTTTCGACCTGTCAGACCGCAGTCACCCACAGGTCCGCCAATGACGAACCGGCCCGTGGGATTGACGTGATAGATCACCTTGGGACCGAGTAGCGCAGCCGGGATCACGGGTTTGATGATCTCTTCGATCACCGCTTCTTGCAGATCCTTGTGGGCAATGTCCGGATGGTGTTGCGTGGAGACCACGATGGCATCCACAGTTGCCGGATGGCCATTCTCGTAACGTACGGTCACCTGGGATTTGGCGTCCGGACGCAACCAGGGGAGCTGTCCGGATTTGCGCACCATGGCCTGGCGTTCCATCAAACGATGGGCAAAGTGGATCGGCATGGGCATCAGTGCCGGGGTTTCGTTACAGGCATAACCGAACATCAACCCTTGATCTCCGGCCCCTTGATCCAGATCCAGCCCTTGACCTTCGTTGACCCCCTGGGCAATGTCCGCAGATTGTTTGTCCAGAGAGACCAGCACGGCACAGGAGGCATGATCATACCCCATTTCCGAGGAGTTGTAGCCGATTTCGCGGATCGCCTCTCGGGCGACTCCGGCATAATCGACAACGGCATGGGTGGTGATTTCGCCGGCAATGACCACCATGCCGGTGGTGACTAGGGTTTCGCAGGCCACGCGGCCCCGCGCATCCTGGCTCAGAATGGCATCCAGCACACCATCGGAGATCCGATCCGCCATTTTGTCCGGGTGTCCTTCGGAAACCGACTCCGAGGTAAACAGAAACGTTCGCTCCATGCCATATTCTCCAAATATTTTGTATGGTATTGAAACCTTGCCCTTCACGCCAGAGTGTACAAACAGCGTGGACTGGTTATCGAAATGTTTAGAATAACGAATTTTGGGTGCAGGGACAACTGGAAAATGCATTCTTTATGCAGAAATGCAGCCAGACTCCCGGGAGTGATCCAGATCGCGGTGACGCACACGCACGCGATGGCCCAGACGGGTCAACCGTTCGGCCATCCGTTCCACCAGATAGACGGAGCGATGTTGACCACCGGTGCAGCCGATATCAATGGTGAAATAACGTTTTTTTTCTTGTTTGTAACGTGGGATCAGATATTCAAAGAGCGATTCGAGACGATCCAGGAATCCTTGTGCTTCGCCATCTTGTTCCAGAAAGCGGATCACCGGTTCATCCTGACCGGTCAAATGACGCAGGGTCAGGTCATAGAAGGGGTTGAGGAGGAAACGTCCGTCCAGCACCATGTCTGCGTCGGTATTGACTCCGTGTTTGAAGCCGAACGAGCGGATGAAGATCATCAGATCGGCGTTGGTGCTGGCGTGGAACGATTGATCGAGATGTTCTTTGAGTTGGGGGACGGAGAGGGTGGTGGTATCGATGATCATATCGGCACTGGCACGAACGGGTGCCAGTTCCAGGCTTTCGCGTTGGATTGCTTCGCTGACCGTCAATTCCTGGGCCAAGGGGTGACGTCGTCTGGTCTCCCGGTAGCGTCGCACCAAAAGATCGGCATCGGCTTCCAGAAACAGGGTGTCGATGCGGTGGGCCAACTGGTGGAGTCTTTGACGGCAATCCTGGAAGCATGCGCTGCTGGCCGGAGCGCGCAGATGGATGCCGATGGCCAGATTGACCGGGTTGAGTTGTTCGGTGGCATAGTGTTTCACGGTTTGCGGAATCAGTTCAAACGGCAGGTTATCCACCCAGAAATATCCCAGATCTTCCAGATATTTCAGGGCGCTGGATTTGCCGGATCCCGAAAGGCCGGTCACCAGGATCAAATGGTGAATTTTTTTGGTCAAGGGCATGGGGGCTTCCTTGAGTTCACGACTCTAAATCGCACCTGTTACGGGATGCGTTGTTTATATCAAAGGGGTCCAGGGGCCTATGGCCCCTGGTGGGATCCAAGGGTAACGCCCAAACAAAACAAATGACATATTCTAAAATGGGTTAGTTTAAAACATAAAAGATTAAAAGACTAAAACATTAAAACCCTGGGGGATGAATCCCCCAGACCCCCTCTTTTCTTTCAATAATTGGATCGCAAGGGTCATTTATCCGGTGACAGCCGTTTGCGTCGCGAGGAGGAGGGGATATTCAAAGCATCCCGATATTTGGCCACAGTGCGGCGGGCAACGGCAATGCCCTGATCTTGCAAAAGCTTGGCCAATTTCTCATCGGAAAGGGGACGCCGTGGCGACTCTCCTTCCACCAGTTTGCGGATCTTGAACTTGACCGCTTCCGAAGAGTGATTCTCACCGCTGTCCGAGGCCAGAGAGGAGGAAAAAAAGAACTTCAGTTCAAAGATTCCCCGGTTGGTATGCATGTATTTGTTGCTGGTCACACGCGAAGCTGTGGACTCATGTACGCCAATGTCATCAGCAACATCTTTAAGGATCAAAGGTTTGAGATATTCCGGGCCATACTCCAGAAAATCTTTTTGAAAGCGGACAATGCTTTCAGCCACCCGGTAGATGGTGCTGGAGCGTTGCTCCAGGCTTTTGATCAACCACTGGGCAGAGCGGGCGTTTTCGGTCAGGAACCGTTTGTCCTGCTCGGACATGCGGTCATTGATGGCCTTTTCATAGGTGCGGTTGATGCGCAGACGCGGAACGGTTTCCGGATTGACTTCGACAATCCATTCGCCCTCTTGTTTGCGTACGAACACATCGGGAATGACATAGCTGGCCTGTTCGCTGCCAAAGGCCAAACCGGGTTTGGGGTTGAGGGATTGAATCAGGTCAACGGCGTCGGCCAGTTCATCGTCATCAAGTTTGAGGAGCCGTTTCAGTTTGCGGTAGTCGCGTCGGCCCAGGTCTTCCAATCGTTCCAACAGATCGGTATAGGGGGAGACGGCCAGTTTGCGCGCCTTGAGTTGCAACAGCAGACATTCGGCCAGATTGCGTGCGGCAATGCCGGGCGGGTCAAAGGATTGCACCAGCAGCAAGGCATCTTCCATCTCGTCGAGCGAAGCCCCGGTCATTTCGGCCAGCATTGCCAGATCCACCGAGAGATAGCCGTTGTCATCGATGGCATCGATGATGGCCATGCCAAAGACCCGTTCACGGTTGTTGACAGCAGATACCCCCAACTGCCATGTCAAATGGTCAAACAGGCTGTTGTCCCGGGTCAGGGTGTTTTCCAGGGGTGGGGCTTCATTGCTGGCCGTGCCCTCGAACTGGGCTGCGCCATAGCTGTCGCCAGAGTAGACATCCGACCAGTCCGCATCCACCGGCAGATCATCGGACAGACTGGTCTCCATGATGGGGGAAGCGGCATCCATCAGGTCATCGCTTTTGGCGATCTTTTCCTGAAGGGTTGGATCTTCGCCATCCAGTGTACCAGAGGAGCTGTCTTCCCGTTCCAGCAAAGGGTTTTTGTCCAGCTCTTCCTGAAGATATTCAGCAAGATCCAGGCTCGACATTTGCAACAAACGGATGGCCATTTGCAACTGGGGTGTCATCACCAGTTGCATGCCCATGCGCAGTTTCAGTTCCTGAGTCAGACCATACGCCATCGGAGAGTCCCGGTTGTTTTGTTGGAGGCTGTTTGGTGATTCTTATATGATCAGTAGAGAGTCAATACACCATTATCAGGGGTCCAGGGGGGTTACCCCCCTGGTGGGGTCCAGGGGTGAAACCCCTGGGACTTTAAATTTTTTAAATTTTTAACAAAAATATCAATAAATTATTTTTTAAACATGAAAACATGAAAACCCTTGGGGATGAATCCCCCAGACCCCCTCTTTTCTTTCAATAATTGGATATTCATGCTCGGCTCAAGAATCACCAGACAGCCTCTTACAGATGAAAATCTTGCCCAAGGTACAGAGTGCGTACCTGTTGATCGTGGATCACTTCCTGCGGTGTCCCTTTGGCCAACACCGCGCCTTGACCGATGATACAGGCCAGATCGCAGATGCCCAGGGTTTCCCGGACATTGTGATCTGTAATCAAGATGCCAATGCCGCGCAGGGCCAATTGACGGATGATCGCCTGAATATCGGTCACTGCCAAGGGATCAACGCCAGCAAACGGCTCATCCAGCAGAATATAACGGGGTTCGATGGCCAAGGCACGGGCCACTTCGACCCGTCGTCGTTCCCCACCGGAGAGCGCATACCCCTGGACGCGCGCCAGATGGGTCACTCCCAATTCGCTCATCAGTTGCTCCAGACGCGCCAACCGTGCGCTGCGGCTCAGGGGCAGAGTCTCCAGGATGGCCAGAATATTGTCGCGTACCGTCATTTTACGAAAGATCGACGGCTCTTGCGGGAGATAGGCCATGCCAGCCCGGGCGCGTTTATGGATCGGCTCAGCGGTGATCGGTACGCCATCCAGCCAGATGGAACCGGTATCCGGCATCACCAGACCCACGAACATGTAAAACATGGTGGATTTGCCCGCGCCATTGGGGCCGAGCAATCCCACGATCTCTCCAGGAGAGAGCGCCAGACTGACGCCATTCACCACCGGGCGTCCCTGATAGCTTTTGCCCAGCTCTCTGGCCTCCAGACACCCGGGCTGTGAAGCGTTCACCGTCGGCCACCAATGGCAGAGGTGGTGCGACGCCGGGGCTTGGGTGTCGGAATGGCACCACGTTCGTTGCCCGGTTGGGCAGCAACGTCGCTTTCAGGGGGGGATGCCACCGGGGCACGCACCTGGGTCTCTTCACGCAAAGTCAGGGTTGGACTGTTTTGGCCCGGCGTGCGGACAGCCGGGCTGTCACCGGTTGGATCGGTGCGTTCCACCGCAGGAGGGGATGCCGGGGGTGTCTGCACCGTCTCTTTCCGGTTCACCCGGGTCGGATCCTCTTCCCGCAAGGGATTTTCCATCCGTTGCATGATCCCGGACGGTGTGATGCGGGCAGTGACCGGACGATTTTCACCGCCTTGCACCTGGACCTTGCTGATTTTTTGTTCTTCGTCCAGAGTCACCAGAATGCGTTTGCCACTGAGCTGATCGCCTCCCCGGCGCACCACGGCATCGCTGTTCTGGCCCATCAGTTCCAGGGTACGTTTGTCGAATTGATAAAAGACCACATCAGCAGTTCCCCGATCCCGATCCTGTTGGATCACCACCTCGCCTTCGGCTTTGACATCCCGTATGCCCGCATGGTTTTTGGCCTTCTTGTCATAACGTACCGTCATCCGGTTGGCGGTCAGGCGCATCCGTCCGTCATCTGCCAGGACATGACCGGTAAAGGTGGCAATCTGGTTCTGGTCATCCATCTCCAGCCGGTCTGAGGTGATCGACAAGGAAAGCGGTGCTCCGGCCTGTGCGGTCGCATTTACGGTTGCCAGCACGCCCACGATCCAACGCACCCAGCGACCGGCCAATGTTCTGGATCTCATGGTTGCTCCGTTGTCAATATGGCTTCAGGAAAAATCATCTTGACGTGACGATCCACCTTCAGTTTCCGTGTCTCCTGCTCCAGGGTCAAGCCATGTCCTTCCAGGCGCATGTTTTCCCGTTCCAGCCGGAATGCCTGTTCGGTATACAAGATCCTCTTTTCAGGATCAAAGCGCAACTGTTCCGTCATCAAACGTCCGGTTGCCGGATCGCCAGCCTCGACCCGCCCGGTAAACTCCATGCGGCCCGTACTGGCATCGACCACCCCCCCTTCGGCAGTGATCACCACCGGTTCCTGGCCTGCCAGGGTCAACTCCAGGCGCGGGTGGTGAATGATGACCTGTTTCTCTTCCCCACGTTGGGCGCTGGGGGCGTCCAGGGTCCAGCGGGTTTTTTGCTGATCAAACTGCGTGACATGCAGATCGGTGATCAAACCGCCCGCATGACCTGCCAGCAGATCGGCCACGCCTCCATTGCCAGCCATCAATCCGTGTGGTCTTTTCAGATACCAGAATACACTGGCCACCACCAGGAATGACAGCACAAGAAACAGATGTTTGGCATGCCGACGGATCCAGCCCGGTCGGCTCAGGCCCGATTGTGCGTGCAAACCAGAACGATTCACATCAACCCCGCTTCCAGAAGATCATGCAGATGGATCACGCCGATGGGTGTCCGTTCCAAAGAGACCACGAACAGACCGGTGATCTTGGATCGTTCCATGATCCGTGCAGCCTCTGCAGCCAAGGCGTCGGCTGCGATCACCTTGGGCGCGCGTGTCATGACCTCGCCAACCCGCCGCTCCAGTGGATTGGCATCCTGTTCCAAAAGGCGGCGCAGATCCCCATCGGTCAACACACCGCTCAGACGACCCCGGTCATCCAGGACACCGGTCATGCCGAACCGTTTGGCCGTCATCTCGAACAACGCCTGCCGGACGGAATCTTCTTCCGACACGCACGGAATCCGCTCCCCGGTATGCATCCGATCCGCCACGCGCACCAGCAGCTTGCGTCCCAGCGATCCACCCGGATGCAGGAGTGCAAACTGCTCCGGACCAAACTGCCGTTTCTCCAGCAGACAGACTGCCAGGGCATCTCCCATGGCCAGGGCAGCCGTGGTCGAGTCTGTGGGGGCCAGATCCATGGGACAGGCCTCCCGTTCCACCCGGATATCGAGGACCACATCGCTCATGCGGCCCAAAGTGGAGTCCAATCGACCGGTCAGAGCGATCATCGGCACGCCGAGTCGTTTGAATACCGGCAACAAGCCCAACACCTCCCCGGTCTCTCCGCTGTTGGAGAGCAGCAGGATCACATCCTGACAGGTCACCATCCCCAGATCCCCATGGCTTCCTTCTGCCGGGTGCAGAAAAAAGGCCGGCGCTCCGGTACTGGCCAGGGTGGCGGCAATCTTGCGTCCGATCATGCCCGATTTGCCGATCCCTGTCACGACGATCCGTCCCCGGCAGGCAAACAACAGGGTCACAGCCTGTTCAAAGCGTCCATCCAGACGGTTGGCCATGGCCATAATCGCCTCGGCTTCCATGGCCAGAACCCGGCGTGCCCGTTCAAGCATCAGACTCTCCATCCGTTGTGGGTGGGCGTTGAAAAAATCCGGGACAACCCGCCGTATTCATGAGCATAATACCATCCGATCCCATCCAGGCCATCTGCGCTTGCGCATGCCATTCCCGGGTTGTGAGGTTGTTCATGAAACTCGTTCGCGACTGCATGTTTCCCAATGTCGTCACTCTGGCCCCCCATGCCACTTTGCTGGACGCCATGCGCCGCATGACCCGCGAGGCCGCCGGGTTTGCCGTGGTTCTGGAAAACATGGAGATCATCGGGTTGATCACCGAATATGATTGTATCAAATGGATGATCCAGGGGATACAGCCCGAACAGGAGCGCATCGGTTCCCTGCCGGTCTCCGTACCCCAGATCGTCCACGAAAGCACCCCGTGTCAGGAGCTGTTGCAGATCTATTATCGGCGACGTTTCCGGCGTTTTCCGGTCCTGAACGAAGACGAGATGCTCTCGGGCGGCATCACCGAGAAACAGATCCTGCGGGCGTTTCCCCGTTCCAATCTGTTGGCCCATTATCGGGTGGCTGACATGATTGCGGCGGATCTGCCGGCCATTGCGCCGGATTTGACCTTTTGGGACATTGCGCGCCAGATGGCGCAACGTCATCGGGGGTGTGTGCTGGTGCGGACAGGTGAACAGTTTCTCGGCATGATCACCGAAGGGGATATGCTTCGTTTCCGGATCTCGGCCCAGTGGAATCCGGCCACCACAGCCGCAGCCCTGGCCCAGGCGCGTTTGGCCAGCATTGAACCCGAACAGGATCTGTTGGAAGCCTTGGATCTGTTCACCCGTACCGGTCACCGGCGCATGCCGGTCGTGACCGCAGCAGGTCGTCTGGTCGGGCTTCTGACCCAGACCGATCTGTTGCGGCAGGTGGCCCACTCCACCCGCTCCCGACAGGCGATCCTCAATCCCGAAGATATTGCCGAACCGGCCATCTGGTTTGAACCGCACGGTGACCACCGCATCCTGGCCATCAATGAAAAGGGGGCCAGGGCCATGGAACTCAATCCGGCGGAGTGGGTCGGACGTCCGGTCACAACACTCTCCCAGGATCCGGCAGTCTGGGGTGCCATTGCCACGTTGTTGGCCAGCAGCGGTCATATCAACCAGATCAATCTGCCTTTGCGTACCGGTTCCGGCAGCAGCGTCTGTCTCTCCTGCCGTTTCAAACTGGTCCATACTCCGGCTGGGGAGGACCGGATCTTTTGGGCCATGGCCGCACCCGAAACGGGTCGCGACTCGTGTCATTGATCTCTCATCACCCCTCACAACAAGGAAGAACCAGACATGTCTGACATTGCGGATCAAGAGTTGATCGCCCTGCTCACCCGGGCGCGCGTGATTGCCGTGGTGGGACTCTCCCCCAAGCCGGATCGGGCATCTTACCGGGTGGCCGAGTACATGCAACAGGCCGGATATCGCATCATTCCGGTGCGGCCCATGGGCGAAGAGATTCTGGGAGAGCGTTGTTACCCCTCTCTGGAGGAGATCCCGCGCGAGATTCATGTGGACATCGTGGATCTGTTCCGACGCGCGGAAGAGACCCCGCCTCTGGCCGAGGAGTCGGTGCGCATTGGCGCGGATTGTCTCTGGTTGCAAAGCGGCATCCTCAACGACGACTCCATGGCCATTGCCAGACAGGGCGGCCTGTTGGCCATCCAGGATCGCTGTCTGATGGTCGAGCATCGCCGGTTGGCCAACTCCTTGCCGTCGCGCACCGCGTGATCCGTGCCGCGCATCAACGGTTATTTGCTCAACACGGACAGCGAGGCAATGGTGATCGCCCATTGACTCAAAATCTGCGTCACGTCCTTGATGGGTCCCATGATCTCGAACGGTTTGGGATCCAGAGGGACCACAATCGTGCTGCCCGGCACCAGTGCAGCCGACTCTTGATCCCACCAGTTGGCCAGGCTCCACATGGCCTGGGCTTTGCCGTCGGGCAGCACGACAAAGGTGTCCCCCTTGTTGGCGTTATCCTTGAAGCCGCCGGCCCATTTGACATAATCCATGGGTGAGTGGTTGGCAACAAACAAAAATGATCCGGGGTTGAGTATGGCACCGGTCACGGTGATTTCGCTGGGGCGTTTGGGCATGAACAGCCGATCCCCGGCCTCCAGATAGATGTCCAGTTCGGGTTGTGTCTTGAGAAGTGCGGGATCGGCCTGAACCACCATGCGTCCCAGCGGTTGCACGGCCCGCAGGGAGGTGATGATCCCTTTGGCATTTTCCAGGATGGTGTTGGTATCGCCTTTCTCTTTGCTGGTCGAGTTGACCAGACCGGCCAGACCCATCTCCAGTTCCCGCGCCACCCGTTCAAAGTTTTCCTTCTGGGTGCGTTGAATGGAGGTGCGGGTGAAGATCGCGCCAAACGGGTAGGCATGTTCGGTGATGCCGCCGGCACGGCTCATGATGTCGGACAGCTTGTCGTTGCGTCGGATGTCGTAGAGTCCGGAGCGGATGAACTCCCCTTCCAGACGGACATAACCGATCTCCCGATCCGAAAAGATCGGATTGAAGCGCAACACATCTCCAGGGGTAAGCTCAAACTCTTCCAAGGCACTCTTGGTGAAATCCATGACGGAACGGGAGGTGGATGCACCCTGACTGGTGTTGAGGTGTGAACGGGAGAGTTCCACATGCCGCATGTCTGCCCGTTTGGTGACCCCTCCGCCGCTCTGCACCAGCGATGCCAGCCGGGTTCCAGGCAATATCGGAAACACGCCCGGGGTGCGCACTTCCCCGGTGAGAATGGTGGCATTCTCCAAGGCATAGGGGAGCAGTTCCGGGTAGCGTTCAAAAATGGGCGGGCATTCGTTTTTGCGTGAGGTCGGCCCTTCGGTCACCAGCATGGTGGTGTTTTTATCGGCCGCCTTTTTGGCCGAGCTTTTGTCGTGTTCAAATTCGCTTAAAGAGAGATTGATGGCGCTGGAGAAGCGGAAGGCGTCGGATGAGGACATCAGGTCCGACAGATGACGCAGGGCCTGGCACTCCTGGCGGGGATTCTTGCCCAACAATACCCCTTGCACCAACGGGTTGGCCAGAAAGCGGATGTCCTGGGCCGACAGGATGACCAACTCATCCTTGTCCATGAGTGTCACGTCACTGCCTGGAATATCGTGCAGGATGGCATCGAGATTGACTGCGGCCAAGGTCTGGTTGCGGGTTGTTGGATCAACCCGACGCAGCATTCCGAACAGCAGATAGGGATCCGATTTGATCACATCCTTGTCCAACAGGAAGTGCCGCACCGTGGGGACCGATTGCAGCGTGCGTTGCTGTTCCCGGGTCACATGGCCGATCATGCGCACCTGACCGATCTTGAAGTTTAATACATCGCCGGGTTGCAAGGCATAGGTGGTATAATCCTGTACCGGCACTTCAATGATGCGACGCGTGTTGTCACGGGCACCGCGCCGACGATCAATTTGGAATTTCAAGGAGAGATTTTTGTCGAATTTCCCTGTACCTACCAGGCCCTGGCCCACGGCCACGATGTCCGTCATGCGTGCTCCTGGCAGGATGGGAAACAAAATTGGATTTTTTTCATTGTCTTCGATAATAATAGAGTTGTCAAGCAGGACTGGCAGCAGGTCGGGAAATTTGTTGTAAATCGCCGGACATGGAGGTGAAGGCGGTTCCGTGCCCGTGGGTGCCGCAACCGGAATGGCTGCTTTCAGGCGTGTGGAATCTTGAAGTTGTGTCGCCGTGGTCAGGCGCAAGGCGTCTGAGGATTCGGGCGGGGGCAATTGAGCATCGGGTGTCCCTTTGGAGGCGGTGACTCCTGTCTCTTTGAATTGAAAAAGGTTGGAAAAACGGGTGGGATCTGAGGATGCGACCGTGGCTTCCAACCGGGTCAGGGCCAGACATGGATTCTTGGCGGGTTCTTTTCTTAAGACCGAGATCAGGCGTTCGGACGAAAGAAACCGGATATCCTCCAGGCTCAAGACGATGAGAATATCGTGGTTCATCAGCGGCTGATCCAGCTCGGTCCGGGCAACGATCAATCCCAGGTCAATGGGAATGAAACGACGGGTGCGGGTTTTGGGATCCGTGCGATAGATCACGCCGTGGGGCAGATAGGGGTCGGGCAGCAGCAGTTCGTGATCGGCCAGCAGGCTGCGTACCGTGGGTGTGGAGGCCAGGGAGCGGGTGTGGGGACGGCTGACATGACCCTCCAATGCCACCTCGCCCATCAGGTTGGGACCGAGTTTGGCTTCCACCAGGACGATGTTGCCGTTGCTGATGGTGGCTTGTTTGGCGGTATTGATTTCGGTCAGGGTTTCCCGATCCCGGGCATCGGATTTCAACAAGGAGAAGCGGTTGCCGGTGGGTGAGACCGGTCCACCTGCCAACTCCAGCAGAGTGTTCAGGGGAAGATTGGTTTGTTCCGGGGGCAGTTCATAGATGCCGGGGCGTTTGACCAGACCGGAGATGCCGACCACGGAACCAATCGGCGGCACCACGATCCGATCTCCAACAGCCAGGGTCGGATCCTGACCGCTCCCCTCTTTGCCGAGCAAAGAGTAGAGATCGATGGTTTGGACCTGACCCTGGCGATGGAGCTGGATGGTGCGCAACGAGCCGGTTTTGCGGACTCCGCCTGCTGTGCTTAACGCATCGAGCAGGGTGGACAATCCGGTGACCCGATGCATGCCGGGCTGGGTCACCTCGCCCATTACATAGACCGAGAAAAAGCGAAAGGCACCGATGGAGACGAACACCTCGGTTCCAACCTGGGTGGTGCGGATTTTTTCGCGCACCTCTTCTCGGAATTCGCCAAAGGAGCGCCCCTGGGCAATCAGGGGTTCGGGCAGGGTGGGGATCAGCACCCGTCCTTCCAGGTCGATCTTGGCGACGGTGTTTTTTTCGCTGCGTCCCCGGAAGGAGATCAACAGTTCATCGCCAACGCCCAGGATATAGGAGTCCGGGGCCGATCCCACCACAGGTGCGGTGCGCTCTTTCGCCTGACGGAACATGTTGTAGCCGAATTGGATCAGTGAGGATTTGGCGCGCAGGGAAAAGTCGGCCTCCAGCAGCGAAACGCCTGAGGAACGGGGGGGGAGGGTTTGACCGGACTGTTTTTTGCTGTCACGCTGGCGCATCTGGTCGAGATTGCCACCCGGAGGACCTTTCAATGGGCTGAGGGGACTGAGCTGTTTCAGGATTTCCGCTTCCTGTCCTCCGACTCCTTGCAACATTTCGGGCATGCTGCCCCCATCATCGACGGGTGCCTCCTCTTCTGCAAAGAGCGGCCCAGGCATCAGAAAGAGCCAGCCAAGGAGCGCCAGCATCACAGTCGGGAAAGACCACCAGGAGAGGAGGGGATGCGAACGTTGCGGGTATGCAGACATGCCGGTCTGATCCTGTAATAAAGAATACCTGGAGAGTGTTATTGGTGCCAACCGGTTCAGTGATGGGAGTGACCGCCTGCTTCTCCTTTGGATTTTTCTCCGGTTGCGGCCCGTACCTCAGCAGTCACCGGCAGTTCGGTGCCGTCGGCGAATTTCAGGGTGATGGCGACCTTGTCCATGGGTTTCAAGGTGGTTTGCGGATTGATGAGCATCAGGTGCAGGCCGGTGGGGGTGAAGGATACCTTGGCACCGGGCGGGAGGGGTATGCTGGCCTTGGGCAGCATATGGCTTTGGCCATCGTGCTGGACGGTTTCGTGGATTTCCACCTTGGCAAAAGAGGCGCAGGTTGCTCCAATCAGGCTTTGTTCGCTTTTGCCATGGTTTTGGATGGTCAGATAACCGGCTTGCATCTGGGCCACGGGTGGGGCGGCCCGGATCCAGGCATCGGTGACATGGATGCTGTTTTCAGCCGTCGCCGGGGTGGCCAGCAGGGTTGCGCCCACCAGGAACAGGGCAGACCATTTTTTCATATGGATTCTCCATAATGTTGGCGGATTTTGATGAACAATTCTGCCATAATGGCAGGTTGATGCAGTTGCGGTTGAAACAGGGCGGTAAAGCGACCTTGGGGGTCAAACAGGAAGAAGACCGAGGAGTGGCTGATCAGTTGCGATTCATCCTTGTTGTCGGACTTCGGGGGCAGTGCATAGTAGGCTCCCACCTGTTTGGCAAAGGCGTGGATCGCATCCTGGGTGCCGGTGACCCCGAGAAAATCCGGGTGAAAATAGGGGACATAGGCTTTCAGGAGTTCCGGGGTGTCCCGTTCCGTGTCCACGGTGATGAACACCCCCTGGACCCCCTGGATGGCTTTGGGACGTTTTTCCAGGATGGAGAATGCCTCGGCCAGCAGTCCCATCGAGACCGGGCAGACATCCGGACAATGGGTGTAGCCAAAGAAGGCGATGGTCCATTTGCCTTGCAACCGTTTTGGGGTGAATGGCTGCATGTTGTGGTCCGTGAGCGTGAAGGGTTGCAGCTCACGGGGCGAAGGCAGCATGACCCCTACCAGCTCTTTGTCCATGTTCAGGGTGGGATCAGGCGGCAGGCCGGTGAGACCGCTGTAAATGCGCAATCCGATCAGTCCGAGGCCGGTGCTGATCAACACGCCCATGATGGCCTGACGTCGGGAGATCTGGGTCAACGAGGAGATCATAAGGTCTGCTCATATTGGGTGGTTGAAAGCGGTTTTCAGGGTCAATATTCTTCCTTGTCAATACCATCCATCCATTCTAGCCTCATTTTCCATCATTAGTCACCCCTTTGTTGCAGATGTTTTGACATGAGCGTTCGGGAACCCCATGCGGATTCAAAGGAGCGGTGCGGAACGACAGCCCGGATGCGGGCTGTCGTGCGTGCGTTGGGTCAACTCCGGTTGGAATCGGATTGGCTGCGGCCTGTTCCCGGACCCGGTGAGGCGTTGGTGCGGGTGTTGCTGGCCGGGGTGTGTGCCACGGATCTGGCCATGTTGCAAGGGTATGCCGATGGTGTTGGGGTGTTGGGGCATGAATTTGTCGGACTGGTGGAACAGGCGGACAGCGCGCCCGACTGGGTGGGGTGCCGGGTGGTTGCAGAGATCACGGTGGGTTGCGGGGTGTGTGCCGGGTGCCAACAGACCGGTCCGGGTCATTGCGGGCAACGCCGGGTGTTGGGTATTCGTCAGCGGGACGGGGTGTTTGCCGAGTGGGTGGTTGTGCCGGTGGCCAATCTGCATCGGGTGCCGGTGACCATGGCGGATCGGGTGGCGGTGTTTGTCGAACCGTTGGCTGCGGCACTGGAGGTGGTGCAACAGCGTCATGTCAGGCCGACGGATCGGGTGGTGGTGCTCGGGGCTGGCAAGCTCGGTCTGCTGGTGGCCCAGGTGTTGGCCTTGACCGGGTGTGTCTTGACGGTCGTGGTGCGTGAGGCTCGTCCCAGGCCGTTTCTGGAGGCAAGAAACATTTTGGTTGAGCGCGCTTCCGGATTGACGGAGTGGGGATGGGCGGATCTGGTGGTGGAGTGTTCCGGTACTCCGGAGGGGTGGCATCTGGCGCGGCGTCTGGTGCGTCCACGGGGATCGATTGTTCTGAAAAGTGCGTATCTCTCTCCGGTTGCCGTGGATCTGGCCGCTCTGGTGGTGGATGAGATCACGCTGACCGGTTCCCGGTGCGGTCCTTTTGCCGCTGCCTTGCGGCTGTTGGAGCGGCGTCTGGTGGATGTGGAGCCATTGATCCAGGCGGTCTATCCCTTGGAGCAGGCGTTGGAAGCGTTGCAGCATGCGGCTGTACCGGGCACGTTGAAGATCTTGATTGAACCATGCGCCAGCAGTGCGTTGCCATGAGGCGGATTCAGAAACAGTGGCAGTGACCGGATGGTGGATGAGTTGCGCAAGGTGCTTGCATCCGCATCGATGCGGGATATTGTCTTGCCTGTCTTCTCCCTGTTCGCCTTTTCGGAGGTCCAAGAGTTGTTGGAGCGTCTTGGACGTTTCGGTTGTTTTCATCGGGTGGTGGGCATTCGGTTTCGGCATCCGCCCAAATTTTGCGGTAGCGTTCTCGGACCGCTTGGCTGAATGGTACCATGAGGGAATCACCAGACAGTCGCTGATGGGACACAAAATCAAAAAAAAGGGGGGGGATATGCGTCATCATCTTTTTGTTGCCATGCTTGTTTGTTGTCTGTTTTATTCGCTTTTTGGTATGGCTGAGGCGAACAAAAAAAAAGAAATTGTTCTGCTCAACTGGTCAGAATATATGGATCCGGAGTTGTTGCAACAGTTTGAGAAGAAAACCGGAATTCATGTCAGGGAGGTCAACTTCGAGACCGACGAAACCCGGGATGAATTGCTTACCCGCACCGGGGGCAAGGGATTTGATCTTTTCGTGGTCAGTGGGGAACGGGTGCAAAGCTATGTGAATCGCAAATGGTTGGCCAGGCTGGACACCAGGCTCCTGCCCAACACGAAACACATTGCGCCACGCTGGATCACAGCTTATCCTGATCTTGAAAAATTTGCAGTACCCATATTCTGGGGCACTCTTGGCATCGGGTATCGTACGGATCTGGTGGCGGACAACATCACCAAATGGCAGCAACTGTTGCAGCCCGCAGAAAAATTACGCCAACGGATCGTCATGGAAAAAGAGTCACGGGATTTGATGGGGGTGGCCATGAAAATTCAGGGACACACCTGGAATCATTATGAGGAGGCCGCCATTGAACAGGCAGAAAAGCTGTTGATGGCGCAGAAGCCCTTTGTCAGAGCCTATGGCTATCCCTCTTTGGATAAAACATCGGGCTTGGTGACAGGAGAAGTATGGATGGCCATGCTCTATAATGGGGATGCCATTTCGCTCAAGGAACTCGAACCCAGAATCGATTACGTGGTGCCCGAAGAGGGGACCATGCTCTGGGTGGATTGCCTGGTGGTTTTGGAAAGTTCACCGCGCAAGGCCATGGCCTATGCGTTTATCGACTTTCTGCACGAACCCGACAACGCGGCCCAATTGGCCCATCATCTTCATTATGCCACCGTGAATCAGGCAGCAGAGCTTTTATTGAAACCAGAACACAAAAACAATCCCGTAATCTATCCTCCGGATGCCATACTGAAGCGGTCGGAATTCCTCATCAAGCCGCCCCCGCAGATTGATCGGCGTTTCAAGGAGATTTTGCGCGGTTTGCTCAATGAATCGATTCCCCAATAACGTCATGTCCAAGCAAACACGCGCACAGGGGATCAAACTGCGGACCTGGTTGCTGTTGGTGCTGCTGCCCCTGGTCACTGTCCCTCTCATGCTCGTGGGTTGGCTCGCGCGTGATTATCTGTCCCAAACCGCCACCAGGCAGGCCATCGGTGAGGTGAACAATCTTTTGCGCCTTACCCAGGGGGACATCGGCGCTCAGTTTGCCAGTATCAAGGCCAATACCGATCTCTTTTCAGGGGGGCAGTTGCTTGCTGATTATTTCAGCAGCGAAGATGAGGAGAACCGCTACGGAATACTGCATCTTCCCTTGATGAATTTGTTTGCCAGTTATGCTGCGTCCTATCCGAATTATTACGAAATCCGTGTTCTGACGCCAGATGGTCGGGAGAATGCCCGTTTCATCCAGGGGAATCGTGCCACTCCCTTGACCCGTTCATGGAAAGCCCCCTGTTTTGAATGCCTCCTCAATCATCCGAAAGGGGTGTTTCTGGAACCGTTCTTCAATCCGAACAACGGTGAGTGGGCTTTTCTGGCAGCCAAGAAGATTTTTTCGCGCGACGTGAGTCAGGATCCGACCCAACCGGAGACGTTTCGTGGTTTTTTTGCAATGACAGTAAGACCGACATTCATTACTGAAGATATTGAAATGACCCGAATTGGAAAAAGCGGGTTTCTTTTTGTCACCGATCATCAGGGAAAGGTTATTTTTTCGCCCTCTTGGGCCAATCTCTCCGATTCGTTGCCGATCTCCCTGATCAACCAGGCGATCCATTCCGATAACCAGGAGAGGCTGACCAGTACCAATCAATTGGCCAAGCCCGCCTTGCTGAAAGGGATCGCTCTGGGGGAGTCTCTGTACCTCATGGCCCTGTTGTGGGAGGAGGAGTATGACAATACAGCCCGTCCTTTGGGCTGGATGGTGGCCGGAATTACCCTGGTCAGCATTCTGTTGGTCGTGATGTTGATCTATGTCTCGGTCAAGCGGATTCTGCTGGATCCCATCCTGCATCTCACCCGTGCAGCCCAGGAGGTGGGGACTGGTGCTCTGGAGACGCGGATCGATCTGGGGCGCATGCAGGAACTCGCATCACTGGCCCAGAATTTCAATACCATGGTAGAGGATCTTAATAACTCATATTATGAAATACAGCGCCAGAACCAGAAACTGATGGAACTTGACCGGATGAAGGATGACTTTCTGGCCAATATCACCCATGAGTTCACCACTCCTCTTAATGGGATTCTGGGTCTGGGACGAGCGTTGGGGGATGGGGCTTACGGTCTTTTTCCTGAGGCTTTCCAGAAACCTTTATCCCAAATGATCGTTTCAGCCGAACGTCTGTTGCAGTTGGCCAGACAGATTTTGAATTTCGCTGCACAAAAACAGGAACAGGGAAAGAGCAGGCAGATCCCGGTCATTTTGAAAGATTTTTTTGATCAATTGTTGGCCCGTTTTGAACATACCGTCCAAACCAAAGGGATTGCTCTTCAGTTTCATGGGGATGACGGTCTGACAATCCTTGCAGACCCCACTGCCCTGGATATGGTTTTCATGAATCTGATCGGAAATGCTGTCAAGTTCACCCATGCAGGAGGGGTGCATGTGCGGATGGTTGCACTGGATGGCTTTGCCGTGGGGATTGCGGTGGAGGATAGCGGCGTCGGCATTGACCCGGCATTTCATGAAAAGGTTTTTGATCGCTTTCAGCAGGGCTTTGCTTCCCAGAATCGTACCCATGAAGGTGCAGGACTGGGATTGGCCATTGTGAAACAATACGTTTCATCCTTGGGTGGAATCATTCGCCTGACCAGTACGCCTGGGGTGGGTACGGTGTTTACGGTGCTGCTGCCCTTGCAAGAGGATGTCACCCAGGAGATGCTGGAGGCATTCTGGCAACGACGGGAGATGCTGCCGGTTGTGCCAGCCGTTGTGCCCGTGTCACCCTCTTTGCCAGAGTCGACCTCAGCGCCTGTGCCGCTTTTGTCGGAAATTGTCGGCCAGGAGAAGGAGAGCCAACTGGAGGCCGTCATTCTGGTGGTGGATGACGATGCCATCAACCGGGAGGTGATCCGGGCCAATCTCTCCCACTTCTGTCAGATCATTGAGCTGGAAAACGGACAACAATGTCTGGAGCTGCTTCAGAAGGGGGGGGTTGATCTGGTGTTGTTGGATCTGATGATGCCGGAAATTTCCGGATATGATGTCCTGGCCGATTTGCAAACCAGGATCGATCCCCAACCTCCGCCAGTCATCGTGCTTTCTGCCAGGGATCAAACTTCCGCCATTTCCAGTGCCTTGCGTCTGGGGGCCGTGGATTATGTGATCAAACCGTTTCAGCGCGAAGAGTTGATGGCACGCATTCGGGCGCAAGTAACCCTCAGGCGCAATGCCGCAGAAATTCTGAAGCAGCGGTTGGCAGCGTTCCAGATGGAACAGAAACAGTTGACAGCCGAAGCAGCCAATCGGACCAAGAGTGCCTTTCTGGCCAATATGAGCCATGAGATTCGCAGTCCCATGAATGCCATCATTGGAATGACCGATCTGATTCTGTCCGGTTCCTTGTCACGCGAGGAAGAACAAAGCAATTTACAGATCGTTTCCAATGCGGCTTTGTCTTTGTTGGATCTTATCAATGATATTCTGGATGTTTCCAAGATCGAAGCCGGTCATTTGACTCTGGAGCAGATTCCTTTCGATCTGTGTGGCCGGATGGAAGATGCCTGTACGACCCTGTCCATCAAGGCCCATCAAAAGGGATTGGATCTGTTTTGTCATATTGCGTGGGATTTGCCTGAGACTTTGATCGGCGATCCGTTGCGTCTGAAACAAATCCTGATCAACTTGATCAACAATGCCATCAAATTCACCCATACGGGTTTTGTGGCTGTGCGTATAGAGCAGACCGAATCGGCTCCAACAGATCAACAGTCGATTGTCTTGCATGTCTCAGTCATGGACAGCGGTATCGGGATTCCGGCTGACAAGCTGGACATGATATTCGACAGTTTCAGTCAGGTTGATGATTCCACATCGCGTCAATATGGTGGCACCGGCCTTGGTTTGAGCATTTGCAGGCATCTGGTGCAGATGATGAACGGCAAACTGTGGGTTGAGAGTTGTGTCGGTCAGGGCAGTGTTTTTCATTTTACGGTTCGTCTGGGAATTGGTGAGAGGGTCCAGAAAGATATTCCTGACCATATGATCCGAAATGAACGTGCGGAGAAGAATGGCCCTCCGGCACGACTGCTTGCGGATGTGCGGGTATTGATTGGCGGTGGTGCAGTCATGGGTCGAGAGAATCTGTGCGACATGGTGGCTGGTTTTGGGGCCGGGTTTGAGGTGGTGGGGGATCCGGATGAAGTGTTGACGCGGCTTGACCAGGCCCGTGAGGTTGGACAGCCTTTTGATGCACTCTTGTTGGATGAGGTGTTGTTGCGGCAGGAATGGCCTCAGGCCGAACGGATGGAAGGTCATGCGGGTTATCGTGGCATCGTGGTGTTGCTGCCAACCAACATGGGGATGCATGCCGTTGAGCGTCATGGTTGGTTGCAGGGTGCCCTTTCGTTGAAAAAGCCGGTGCGGCGTTTCCAGCTGTTAAAATGCCTCAATCAAATTCTTGGGCGGGTGCCGATTGCCAGCGACAGCGCACCACACAATCGTGCCATCAAACGTCGCACGGATATCATGCCGATGCGCATTTTGCTGGTGGAAGATCTGATCTCCAATCAACAACTTGCATCCAGCATTTTAAGGCAGGCAGGTCATATTGTCACCATTGCCAATCACGGAGGGGAGGCGATACTGCTGCTTGAACAGCAGCAGTATGCCTTTGATGTGGTGTTGATGGATCTGCAAATGCCGGTCATGAATGGCTTTGAAGCCACCGAACGAATACGGCAATCCATCTCTTCGGCAACGGTCAATCCGGAGATTCCTGTGATTGCCGTGACCGCCAATGCGCTGAAGAGTGAAGAGCAGCGATGTTTGGCAATCGGCATGAACGGCTTTTTGCGTAAACCGTATCGCCCGGTTGAGTTGCTCCAGATCATCGAACCATTTACCAAACCCAGAAAGCGTGGCGAGAACGCTGTGGTTCTGAAAGATGTGCAGGTCGATGCCGAGACATTGGCTCATGCAAAAAATGTTTTCATGAACGAAGCGCCGCAAATTTTTGAATCGTTACAAGCAGCCATGGCCCAAAAGAATACTGCTCAGGCCATTCAGATGGTGGAGGTGTTGAGAAAAATCTCGAACGATATTGGTGCGAACCAGATTGCCATACAGGCCATCAAATTCAAGGGCCGGGTGGAGATGGCAGACTGGGATGAGAGTCGTGCATTTGTTGTCCGGTTGGGACAGCAGATTGAACAGGTTTTATTGCTGATTCGATAGCTGTCAAACGACATTTAAACCGCACCCATGAGAGGCTGTTTGGTGATTCTTAGATCAGCAGAGAGTCAATGCACCATGATCAGGGGTCCAGGGGGGTATCCCTGGGACTTTAGTCCTTTAAATTTTTTTAGTGTTGTAAACAAAAATATTAATAATTTATTTTTTAAGAATTAAAACATTAAAACATTAAAACCCTGGGGGATGAATCCCCCAGACCCCCTCTTTTTTTCAATAATTGGATAATATGGCCCTTGGTGGGTTTTGGGGTAACGTCTGACAAAGCAAATGACGCATTTTAAAATGATTTTGGTTTAATTTATTGTGGGGTCAGTGTCTCGCTTATCATTGGCACAGAGGATACGCTGACAAACACCACAGGCTCTATCGTCTGGACACCCATCATTGGCCATAGACTACAGGCCCCTGGACTCTTTGGTGCAAATACCGCACCCTTGATGGATGCGGTATGGTTCTGACCGTTCATACAGGATATCAACCCCTGGAGGTATGGGATGCCCGGATTGGCTTTTGATTTGGTCGTTTTCGATTGCGATGGCACGCTGGTGGACAGTCTGGATGGGATTGTTCATGCGGCCCGACTGGCGCTGGCCGAAATGGATGGGGCGCCGGAGGTGTCACGGGAGCAGATCGCGGCTGTGGTGGGTTTGTCCTTGCATCAGGCCATGGCCGTTTTGTTGCCGGAGGGTTCTCCCGCTCTGCTCGATCAGGCCGTGGGGGCGTACAAACGCCATTATCAACACCTGGCCGATGGGGGTGAGTTGACGACTCCTTTGTTCCCAGGGGTGCGCGTCACGTTGGAGCAGTTGCGCGATCAGGGCGTCACCATGGCCGTGGCGACCGGCAAGTCCTTGCGCGGGTTGGAGCGGACCTTGCGGGAGCAGCGTCTGGAGGGGTTGTTTGCCGTGTTGATGACCTCGGACCAGGCCCCGAGCAAACCCCATCCCGCCATGATCGAGCAGATCCTGGCTGCAACCCTGTGCGCCCCGGATCGTACCTTGATGGTGGGGGATACCGATTATGATCTGATCATGGCCCGTCATGCCGGGGTACGCAGTGCAGCCGTGACGTATGGTTGTCATGATCGCATCCGTCTGGCCCGGGCACATCCGGATTACTGGTTGGAGCAGTTGCCGGATCTGTTGCCAGTGGTGGGGATCTGATGTCTGCGCGGCGGTTGTGGTTGGCACGCTGTGCGGTGTGGAGCGGGTTGCTGGCAGCAGCAGGAGCCGGGTCGGCGGATGCCTCCGAGGTGCGCACCTGCGTGACGCCTGATGGCCGTACGGTCGTGCGCAGCTTGACCTGCGCCCCTGGCGAACGGGATCGCGATCCCCCCCCTGTCGATGAGGTGATTCCGCTGCTGTCCAAAGGTGCTCGTGGGCAGTATTGGATCCCGGCCATGATCAATCAGCGCATGACCGTGGATTTTCTGATCGATACCGGAGCCAACCTGGTGACGGTGCCCAGTGATCTGATTGACAAACTCACCATTCAGGGGGCGTTGCGTGCCGAGGATTGGCTTGGTACAGCGAAGGCCACCCTGGCCGATGGCTCCAGTGCTCAACATCCCGTGGCGCGCCTGGATTCCTTGCGCATCGGCTCCCGGGTGCTCCGGAATGTCACGGTGGCCGTCACCCCGGCCAAGGCGACCCCTTTGCTGGGGACATCGGCCTTGGAGCAGCTTGGTGCCTGGCGTGTGGACCTGGCCAAGCGGCAACTGTTGATCCCGGTTGTGCGGCGCAACCAGGAACAATCCATGGGGCAGGATGGGAGCAGGATGCCTCCTCCGGAGATGCGTACGGAAAAGGTGAAAAAAAACACACCGTCCGACTCGGCCGCTCCACCTGTCCGGCGTCAAAAACTCCTGGAGCCGCCTCCGGCTGCTCCTGCCACTGCGGCAACCACAACCAGCGGAGGGGGCAAAGTGTTGCGTCAGTGCTGGCGTCCGGATGGCACCTCGTTTCTGACAGCCCCTCCGTGTCCGTCCGGAGGCGAGGCCATGCCCGCTCAACGGCAGGAGTAATCCATCACCTTGTTGTTCTCTTGCAGGACAATGAAGGTGTGGATGCACCCTTTGCCCTCTTTGGGATAGTACAGATAACCCTCGGCATGCACCCGGTTGGGCATGGTCAGATCCATGGTCAGGTTGGGCGGACCAAATTTGCGGATCAACTCCTGTCCGGTGGAGCCGATCAGCTTCTCCGGTTTGTCCGAGGAGGGGTGGCCGGGTGGGGGTGGTGGCGGTTTGGGATGGGTGATCGTGCTGGCTGTCCCTTTGGCTTCACGAGGGGCGGGTTTGGACTCCTGGTTCTCCTTGAGGGAGCTGTCAGGCGTGGTGGCATCCATGGCGCAGGCGGTCAGCAGCAGGCTGCCCAGGAGCGGAACGATCAGAAAGGGGTGTTTGGTCATGGGAATGCCATCATCCATCGGCCAGAATTCTGGCTTCGATGGCCTTGCGGATCTCGATGGCCTTGGAGGTTGGAACCTGACAGGTGCCTGCCGCTGCGTGTCCTCCCCCCCCGAATTGCAGGCATAACGAGCCGATGTGGGTTTTGGAGGTGCGGTTGAAGATCGATTTGCCCAGGGCATAGACCGTGGTCTTGCGCGTTGGTCCCCACAATACGTGCAAAGAGATGTTGCATTGGGGGTAGAGCGCGTAGATCATGAAACGGCTGCCTGGATAGATGATGTCATCGTGACGCAGATCGAGGACAGCCAGATTGTTGTGGATTTTGGTACGGGTTTGGATCTGGGTCTTGAACAACTCCTCCTGCTCGAAATAGAATTCGACCCGTTCCTGGACATCCGGCAAGGCCAACACCTCCTCCACCGAGTGGCGGCGGCAATATTCGATCAGATCCATCATCAGTTGGTAGTTGGAAACGCGAAACTCCTTGAAACGTCCAAGGCCCGTACGCGGATCCATGATGAAGTTCAGAAGCATCCACCCTTTGGGATAGAGCACGTCATCTTCGTCGAGTTGTCCGGAGTCGGCTTTGTCCACGGCATCCAGGATGTCATCGCGCACGTGGGGAAAGGCGGATTTGCCGCCAAAGTGGTTGTACACCACACGCGCAGCCGATGCCGCTTCCGGATGGATGATATGGTTCTGTCGCAAGGATTCTCCGGCCCGTTCCACTTCGCTGGCATGGTGATCCAATACCAGATGGGCACCATCCACATAGGGCAGATTGGTGATGATATCCCGTTCCGTGATCGGAATCCGGCCATCCTGCATGTCCTTGGGTTGGACGAACAGGATTTCATCGATGATGTCCAGATCACGCAGCAGCATGGCACTGACCAGTCCATCGAAATCGCTGCGGGTGACGAGACGGTATTTTTGCGGTTGCGACATGAAACGGCTCCCAGAACCCGGAGGGTGATTCCTCATTGTTGCCATCCAGTATAGAGGATTTTTTGCACGGGATCCATTGCAAATGAACATCCTTTTTTAACGAATGTCGGGAACCTTTGGTGGTGCTGTCACGGTCTGAATCGATAGGCATCCCCTTTTGTTCCCGGCTCTTTGGGGCATACAATCCTTTTTTGGCTCACGATTGGCGTCGGGTGTGGCGGGCAAGCCTTTGGCAGGAGGGGAGAGCGGATGGAACAGGATTTCAGCGCATATGGTCTGGCAACACGCGCTCTGCATATGGGGCGCGCCACCTCTTTGGAACGGGAGAACAGTCCGCCGGTCTATCTGACATCGAGTTTTCGGTTTGATTCTGCCGAACAGGCGCGCGCGGTCTTTGCCGGTGAAGAGGAGGGCAACCTTTACAGCCGCTTCACCAACCCGACCGTGGCACTCTTTGAAGAGCGCATGGCCGCTTTGGAGCAGGCCGAACACGCCATTGCCACAGCCTCGGGCATGGCGGCCATCACCATGCTGTTCTTGTCGCTGCTCTCTGCCGGGGATCATGTGGTGATCAGCCGTTCGGTTTTCGGCTCCACCACCAACATCGCCAACACCCTGCTCAAACGCATGGGTATCGGCGTGACCCGGGTGACACTCTCTGATCTGAACGGCTGGGAAGAGGCGATCACACCGGCGACACGGCTGTTTTTTCTGGAAACCCCGGCCAATCCGACCCTGGAGATGGTGGATCTGGCGGCCTTGGCCGGTTTGGCGCGCGCCAGAGGGGTTTTGCTGGCCGTGGATAATGTGCTCTGCACCCCGTGTCTGCAACGCCCTTTGGAGTTGGGTGCCGATCTGGTGGTCCATTCGGCCACCAAGTACATCGATGGTCAGGGGCGGGTGTTGGGCGGGGTGATTGCCGGGCCGCGTGCGTTGTTGATGGATCACGTCTATCCGATGTTGCGCAATACCGGGGCGTCGTTGTCGCCGTTCAATGCCTGGGTTTTGTTCAAGGGATTGGAGACTTTGTCATTGCGCATGGAGCGTCATTGCGACAATGCCGCGCATGTGGCCGCCCATCTGGCGGCTCATCCGGCAGTGACCGGCGGGGTGCTCTATCCTGGCCTGGCTTCCCATCCCCAGCAGGAGTTGGCTGCGCGACAGATGCGGCGTTTTGGCGCGATTGTCTGTCTGGATCTGGGCAGTCGCGCCCGGGCCTTCCGGTTCATGAACGGGTTGAAGCTGGCCATCATGACCGCCAACCTGGGGGATGCCCGCACGCTGGTGACCCATCCGGCCACCACCACCCATGCCAAGCTGACCGACGCCGAACGGAGTGCTGCCGGCATTACCGAGGGTCTGGTCCGTTTCTCCATCGGGTTGGAAGAGGTCAAGGATCTGTTGGCCGATCTGGATCAGGCTTTGGAGCAGGCGTGAAAGGGGCGAGGCGTTGATATTTCGTCCGGGCTGTTTGGCAACGGTTGCAACCCATCGGTCCTTGAGTCATTTTATAGAGCAGCAAGAAAAAATGATTCCCCTTTCTTAACCATCGACACCCAGAGGAGATGACAATATGGCAGAACCGATTCGTGTGGCGGTGACCGGTGCCGCTGGTCAAATTGCCTACAGTGCAATTTTTCGTTTGGCCTCTGGCGCTGTGTTTGGTCCGGATCGACCGGTCCATTTGAGTCTGTTGGAGATTCCGCCTGCGATGAAGGTGTTGGAATCGGTGGTGATGGAGTTGGACGACTGCGCCTTTCCGACTTTGGTGGGTGTGGAGATGACCGATCAGGCGAACCAGGCGTTTGACGGGGTCAATGCGGCCTTGTTGATCGGTTCCCGTCCGCGCGGGCCGGGTATGGAACGGGCGGATCTGATCCGGGTGAACGGGCCGATTTTCGTGGGACAGGGCCAGGCCCTCAATCGGGCTGCTGCGGACGTGCGTGTGGTGGTGGTGGGCAATCCGTGCAATACCAACTGTCTGATTGCCATGAGCAACAGCGATGTGCCCAAGGATCGTTTCTCTGCCATGATGCGTTTGGACTACAACCGTGCCAAGACCAT
This sequence comes from Magnetococcales bacterium, assembly GCA_011089965.1. Classification (GTDB taxonomy): domain Bacteria; phylum Pseudomonadota; class Magnetococcia; order Magnetococcales; family Magnetaquicoccaceae; genus Magnetaquiglobus. The sequence goes on along the minus strand of JAANAU010000005.1, from coordinate 46,174 downwards.
GTTGGCCAAAAAGGCCGGTGTGCCGGTGACAGCGGTCACCAATCTGGCGATTTGGGGCAACCACTCCAACAATCAGTATCCGGATTTTGAAAATGCCCGGATCCATGGTCAACCTTTGACCAATGTGATCACCGATCAGAACTGGTTGCAAGAGACCTTTGTTCCGGATGTGCAGACGCGCGGGGCTGTGGTCATCAAGGCGCGCGGTTCTTCCAGTGCCGCCTCTGGTGCCATTGCTGCTTTGGATCATCTGCTGTCGTTGCGTCAACCCACCCCGGAGGGGGATTGGTTTGTGGCGGCGGTCCTTTCCACCGGCGAGTATGGGGTGGATCCGGGACTGATCTTTGGTTATCCTTTGCGGGTCAAGGGGGATGGCTGGGAGATCGTGGAGGGGTTGACCTTGTCGGATTGGGGGCAGGTCAAGTTCAACAAGGTTCTGGATGAGTTGCGCCAGGAGCGAGAAGTGGTCAAGGATCTCTTGTAATCACGGACGGAATCGGGAGTCTCACATGAAATACGTCATCTTCTTGGGAGACGGGATGAGTGATCGTCCTGTGGATGCCCTGGATGGCCGGACCCCTTTGATGGCTGCGCGCACCACCAATCTGGATCGCATGGTCCGTGAGGGTGTGGGTGGGTGGACACTCAACACGCCGGATGGATTTTATCCGGGCAGTGATGTGGCCAATCTCGGGGTGCTCGGATATGACGTGACCCAGAGCTATACCGGGCGCAGTCCTTTGGAGGCTGCGGCCATGGGGGTGAATCTGGGGCCGGATGACATTGCCTTTCGGTGCAATCTGGTGACGCTCGGGAGTGATTTCTCCGTCATGGAGGATTTTTCTGCCGAGCACATCTCTTCTGCCGAGGCAGCGCAGATCATCGAGACTCTCAATGAGCGGCTGGCCACCGACGAATTTCGTTTTTATCCCGGGGTCAGTTATCGTCATTTGTTGGTGTGGAAGGGTGGGGGGGAGCGGCTCAACAGCCGTCCTCCCCATGACATCACGGATCGTCCCATTGTCGGGGCCATGCCAGAGGGACCGGATGCCGAGCCGATAGCGGCCTTGATGCGGGCTTCGTGGGCTTTTCTGGCCGATCATCCGGTCAATCGGGCGCGGGTGGCCAATGGCAAACGGCCTGCCAACTCCATCTGGTTATGGGGGCATGGGCGGAAGCCGGCTTTGCCGCGTTTCACGGAGCGGTTTGGCAAGACCGGGGGGATCATTTCGGCAGTGGATCTGATGCGGGGGATTGCAGCGCATATTGGGTTTGATGTGTTGCATGTGCCGGGTGCCACGGGTTGGATCGATACCGATTATGAGGGCAAGGCGCGGGCCTGTCTGGAGGGGTTGGAGCAGCGGGATCTGATGTTTGTGCATGTGGAGTCGCCGGACGAGGCGGGTCATGCCGGACGTCTTGATTACAAATTGCAGGCCATTACTGATTTTGATGCACGTCTGGTGGGGCCGGTCTTGGAGGCTTTGGCTGCGCGCGGGCCGTTTCGGGCGTTGGCATTGCCGGATCATCCCACCCCTTTGATCACCAAGACGCATGATCCGGGTCCGGTGCCCTTTGCCTTGTATGGTCATGGCATTGTTTCGGATCACAATACGGCGTACGATGAGCGGCTGTTGCAGACCGCCTCTTTGACCTTTGCGCCGGGTACGGAGCTGATGCCTTATTTTCTGCATCATGGTTTGTGACCAGGGACAGAAAAGTGGCTGAACCGTATCCATGTCCTTGCCCAGAGCGATCCTCCTTGTAGCCATATGCGCCATATTGGCCAATCTGAACACTTTGAACGGCGAATATGTGCTGGATGATCGCGCCTTTTTCGTGGACAATCCTGCCATGGAACGTCCGGTCCGGCTGGTGGATTTTTTCACGCGCGGGATCTGGGCTTTCAGCAATCTTCCGGACGGGGGAGCGGAGGTCAACTATCGACCTTTGAATATTGTGGCTGTCTGGGTCAAGTATCGACTTGGGCGCCAGGGTCCAGAGGCGTTGCATCTGGTGTCGGTGGTTCAACATCTTGCGGTATGCCTTTTGTTATTGTTGTGGCTACAACTTCTGCTGCCTGGTGGTGATGCGCGGATTGCCGGGTGGTCTGTGGCCTTGTTTGCGCTCCATCCGGTGCATGCCGAGGCTGTGGCCTGGATATCCGGTGCTCTTCATACCCAGGCAGCGTTGTTTGCAGTGGGTGCTTTGTTGCTCCATGAGAGGTTTGTGCGTACCGGGAGAGTGTGGGCAGGTTTTTTGGCTGTATTGGCCTATCTGGCGGGGTTGTTGACCTTGGAGTTGGTGGTTTTTCCGTTTTTCATGCTGCTTTATGATCGTCTGCTGCGGGGAAGATTTCTGGTCTGGGCGACTGTTCCTTATTTTGTGGTTTTGGCTGGTTATTTTGTGGTTCGTTGGCTGGTTCTGGACACAGGGTTGCCTCTGATCTGGAGCGATCCGTCGGCGTGGTGGCGGATGGTCGGTTTTGGTGTGGAGTATCTGCGTCATCTGTTATGGCCCTGGCCTCAGCCGCTTTATCTGGTCACGCCCGGGAGCGGGTTGAATCATTGGGAATCATGGTTGGGCACCGGGTTGCTTGGGCTTGGGCTGTTGTATCCCCTTTGGAAGATCCGTCCAGTGCCGCGTTTGCCGTTGCTGGGTTTGGTATGGATTGTCACAACTCTGGCTCCGTTGCTGGCAGCATCGTTCAATCCCACGTCGATGCTGGCTTTGCGTGCTTTGTATATCCCTTCGATGGGGCTGGTATTGGTTGTGGCCTGGTGGTTGGATCGTCCCTGGTTTCGGGGGGTATCTGCCATCTGGTTGACAGGGGTGGCGCTGTTGTCTTTGGGTGGAACGTTGCTGGCCAATCAGGGTTGGCATGATGATGGTCAGGTCTACGGTCGGATCATTGCCTGGCATCCCGGACATGCCGCTGGATATGCAGGTTTGGCTCAGTACCGGGTCAGGAGCGGTCAGACCGATGAGGCAGTCTTGCTGTATCGTGCGGCAGTGGAGCGGGCCACAGGCAAAGAGCGTGCAGAGTACCTGGAGCCTCTTGCCCTGTTGCTCGGGCAGGCCGGTCATTCTTCTGAAAGTTTGAGTCTGTTCAGGCAGGTGACCGGGTTGGATCCGCGTCGCTCTTCGGCCTGGGTGGGAGTTGGCAACAATTTATGGATATTGCGTCGTCCGCACGAGGCTGCCAATGCCTATGTCATCGCTGTCCGCGTCAATCCTGTCAACCGGGAGGCGTGTCACAATCTGCGCATGGTCCTGCAAAGTTTGAGGAGAGAGCAAGAGTTGCCATCTGCGTGTTTGTGATGTCAAACCGCAACCATTTTGGGATATGGAGTTTTGGCAATCTTTCCATCTGCCTCAAAGGCATCGTTTGCAACGGTTTGTTGGGTGCGCTGTTGATGGAATGTGTGGTGATTCCTGAGTCGGGTATGCATATCCAATGATTGAAAGAAAAGAGGGGGTCTGGGGGATTCATCCCCCAGGGTTTTAATGTTTTGATTTTTTGATGTTTAAAAAATAATTTATTAATATTTCTGTTTAAAGGATTGAAAGGATTAAAGTCCCAGGGGTTTCACCCCTGGACCCCACCAGGGGGGTAACCCCCCTGGACCCCTGATGCTAGAATGTGTGGTGATTCCTGAGTCGGGTATGCATATCCAATGATTGAAAGAAAAGAGGGGGTCTGGGGGATTCATCCCCCAGGGTTTTAATGTTTTGATTTTTTGATGTTTAAAAAAAATAATTTATTAATATTTCTGTTTAAAGGATTGAAAGGATTGAAAGGATTGAAAGGATTAAAGTCCCAGGGGTTTCACCCCTGGACCCCACCAGGGGGGTAACCCCCCTGGACCCCTGATGCGGATGATGGTGTATTTTGACTCTCTATTGATCATACAAGAATTGCCAAACAGCCTTTTACATTTCTTTCAAGGCCAACAACTCGGCATTGGTGTAACGCAACCGATGAGACAGAGCGCGTGCCAGCCGACTGAAGAAATGATATCCCAGAACCGGGTGATTCTTGGCCAACTCATCGAACCGCTTGCGCGAGATGATATACAGATCGGTCGGGACATCCACCACGGCATCCGAAGAGCGATGACCGCGATCCAGAAAGGCCATGTCCCCGAAGAAATGACCACGACCAAAAATGGCCAGGGTCAAACTTTTGCCCCCTTGCAAAGGTAATATCATGCGCACCTGACCGCGCCGGATGAGAAAGATTTCGTCCCCCTCATCCCCCCGACTGAACACCTTGTCTCCTGTGATCAGGCTCCGTTCTTCCATGAAAGAGATGAGAATGGCCGTGCTCTCCTCATCCAGCAACCCGCGCACCAGCGGAATGTCCGGCAGATTCAGCATCCGTTCCTCGCCTGCCTTGAGTTTGCGGTGCTCTTCGATCAAACGATCCTCGACCCACTCCAAAGCGGCATCCAGCTCCGGGAACAGTCGTATGTTGTCGCTGTGACTGAGCAGACCGGTCTGCTCAAAATAACTCCCCAGATCCCCCCCGGTCGGCAGGGAAATCGGCAACTCGCTGAAAATCAAAACCGCTTCCCGCTCCTGCAACATGGCGCCGATCTGAGTCAACATGCGGATGCCGGTGAAATCAACGGATTGCACATGCCGCATGTCCAGAATCAGAAAACGACAGCTCTTGATGTCCGCTTCCAGACTGGTAAAAAGCTGATCCGTGGTCCCGAAAAAGAGATTGCCCTGCAACTCGACAATGGTGGTCATCTGCCCATTGGTGGCCAGGATCTCTTTTTCTTCCAGAAGACGGATCCGCTTGGACGAAATCCGGTCGCCATGACGCCGCCGCCGCACCACAGAGGTGCGCACCTGATCCCGCAAGAACAGGATCACGGCAAAACCAATGCCGGCACCGGCTGCGGCAATCAGGTTGAAAGCAACCGCAACCACCACGACCGCCGTGATCACGAAGAAATCCAACATCGTGGCCTTTTGTTTGAGCATGGTGAAACTGTGCCAGTCAAACATCCGATAAGCCACGACCATCAGAATGCCAGCCAGAGCGGCAATGGGCACCCACCCGATCAGACTGGCAAACAGCAGCAACACGATCAGGGAGAAAACCCCCTCCAGGAACCCGGAGAGCCGGGTCTGGCCACCACTGTTGATGCTGACCAGCGTGGCACCCATGGTGCCGGCACCAGGCATGCCGCCGACAATCGATGTACAGATGTTGCCCACTCCCTGACCGATCAAAGTGCGATTGGAGTCATGCCGGGAGCGGGTCAAGGCATCAACGACCACACAGGTTTTCAATGTATCAATGGAGAGTAAAACGGACAAGGTGATGGCAGGCACCAGAATGGCGGCAAACTCCTGCCATCCCATGTTGCCCAAAGCGATCCAGCGTTCGTGCATCCCTTGTTGCATGGCGGCAAAATCGACCTGGATGGCACCGATGAGCAGTTTGTTGCCTGTCAGTTGATAGAGTTCCGGTCGTCCCAGGCCGATGAGAAAATAGGTGGCCATGCCTGCCAATAATCCGATGATCGGTGCCGGGATGATTTTGGTCAGTCGCGGGGCTTGAAGCATGCCGATGATGGTGACGATTCCCACAATGATCCCGGTCCACTGCCACAGGGCGGGATCAAGCAACCCCTGCATGACCGGTGTGCCTTTTGGAAGACCGAACAGTTTCGGAACCTGGCTCAGAAAGATCAAGGTTCCAACTCCGCTCAAATAACCCGAGACCACAGGATAGGGGATGAACTTGATCACCTTGCCTCCGCCCAACAGACCAAAGAGCAGTTGGAGGATCCCGGAGAGCAGTCCCACAATGGCCAACAACAGCAACACCTGTTCCGGGGTTGTCGGAGAGGAACCTTGAGTATGGGCGAGCAGTTCTGCGGTGAGAGCGGACAGAACTGCGGCTGCCGGGGCACAGGGAGCGGTGATGACGCGGGGAGCGCCACCAATGGCCGGGGCGATCAAACCGAGTACCACGGTTCCGATCACTCCGGCCATGGCGCCCACCCCGAGATAGCTCCCTCCCAAAGGGGTGAAGCTGACCACACCATAGGCAATGGCAGAAGGCAGGGCCACCAGCATGGCGGCAGCCCCCCCCCAGATGTCTCCGGCAATCGAGTAGGAAGGTTTCATCACGGGTGTCCTTGAGAGGCTGTTTGGTGATTCCTGAGCCGAGTTATGAGTATCCAATTATTGAAAGAAAAGAGGGGGTCTGGGGGATTCATCCCCCAGGATTTTAATGTTTGAATGTTTCAATGTATAAAAAAATCTATTAATATTTTTATTAAAAAAATTAAAAATTTAATACTGATCCTGTTAAGAATCACCAAACCGCTACTGAGGGATGGGGAGTGATGTCGTGTGGCAGGCAATCCCGGTGGGAGGTTGCCGCACTTTTACTTGAAATCAGGTTGAATCGTAGCGCAGGGGCAGGGGGAGTTCAAGCGGTAAATCGGTGTGGTTGTGGCAATTCATGCAAAAGCGGGAACAAAACACCGTTGCCGTGGGCAGACCGTGTTGATTGTTCCCGCTTTCAGAAGATCAGGCGGATGCAATCAGGCCGGATTCGGGCTGGATGCGACCTGGGCGCGGATGCGGGCTTGCAGGCGGCGCATGGGTTCGTTGAGGCTTTCGGTAGCGGTTTGAATCAGGAAGTTGTCCAATCCGCCGGCCTTGTCCACGGAGCGGATCGTTTCCGTGGTCAGGCTCATGCTGAAGCTTTGGTTCAGGGCCTGGCTGAACAGAGCACGTTTTTGGATGTTGGGCAACCAGGCGTGTTTGGTTCTCACGTGGGAGTGGGAGACCCGGTAACCGATTTGTGGGGCTTTCCCACCCAGAGTCAATTTTCTTGTCACGTATGCTCTCCTGGGAAATGGCGCAGCAGGTTGAAGTTGCGATAAACGAATCCAATCCGCAATCATCGCAGATTTCGGGTTGGAAAGCAAGGCCTGGATGAGTTCACTCCCCCAATCGGCACAGTTGGGCTGCCATGCCGATGTAGGCGGATGGTGTCAGAGCCAGGAGACGCTCTTTGTCCGCTGCCGGGATCTCCAGGGTGTGGATGAACGCCTGCATGGTTTCGCGGGTGATGGCGCGACCACGGGTCAAGGCCTTGAGCTGCTCATAGGGTTTGTCCAGACCATGGCGACGCATCACGGTCTGGATCGGTTCGGCCAGCACCTCCCAGGCATGTTCCAGATCCGCAGCCAGACGGAGCGGATCCGCTTCCAGCTTGGCGATCCCTTTCAGGGCAGAGTCATAGCCCAGCAGCGCATAGCCCAGGCCTGCCCCCACGTTGCGCAACGCCGTTGAGTCCGAGAGATCCCGTTGCAAACGTGAAACCGGCAGTTTGGCAGCCAGATGGTCCAGAATGGCATTGGAGAGTCCCAGGTTTCCTTCGGAGTTCTCGAAATCGATGGGATTGACCTTGTGCGGCATGGTGGAAGAACCCACCTCCCCTTCCTGCAACCTTTGCCGGAAGTAGCCCAGCGCGATATAGGACCAGATGTCCCGGTCAAAATCGAGCAGGACTGTATTGAAACGCATGACGGCATGAAACATCTCCGCAATGCCGTCATGGGGTTCGATCTGGGTGGTGAGCGGCTGATGGGTCAGTCCGAGCCGGGTGACGAACCGTTCCGACAAGGTCAACCAATCCACCTCCGGATAGGCGATCACATGGGCATTGAAGTTGCCCACCGCCCCATTGATCTTGCCGGGTATCGGGATGCGTTGCAGTTCGTTGCGTTGTTGCCGCAAACGATGCACCACATTGGCCATCTCCTTGCCCAGGGTGGTGGGGGATGCGGTTTGGCCATGGGTGCGTGCCAGCATGGGCAACTCCCGATAACGGGTGGCCAAAGCGGCAATGGCCGTGATCACCCGCTCCATGGTCGGGAGCAGAATCTTTTCTTTGGCCTCTGCCATGGCCAGGCCATAGGCCAGATTGTTGATGTCTTCCGAGGTGCAGGCGAAGTGAATGAATTCCAACACCTCCGGGGAGACCACACCCTGCAACCGCTCTTTCAGGAAATATTCGACAGCCTTGACATCATGGTTGGTGGTCCGTTCGATCTCCTTGACCCGTTGGGCATCGGCTGCGGAAAAATCGGACACCAGGGCCGCAAAGTGCTCAAGAGCGGTTGGGGAGAGGGGGGCGACCTCGGGAATGTTCGGTTCGGCAGCCAGGGCGGCCAGCCAACCCAGCTCCACCTGTACACGTCGACGTATCAGGCCGAACTCCGAAAAGAGCGGACGCAACACCGCCATCTGGCGGGCATAACGACCATCCAGGGGGGAAAGAGCAGTCAAAGTGGTCAGATCCATTGCCGGGTAATTCCTTGAGAAAATGGATGCGGGCGGAGTGCAGTGGAAAACGAGAGCCAAGTGTGACATGGTAGCTGGAAATGCCAAAAAACAAAACCGGTGCTGCAAAAAAAAAGGCGTGTATCCCTGTTTGCACACTTGCGTAGGCGCAAAATCTCGATACCCTTGTAATCGGCCTTTCCTCGACCCGATCATTTCAAGGATACCTGACGCCAATGACCGACGCCAAACCCTTCAAGCGCCTGCTGGTCGCCAACCGCGGAGAGATCGCCATCCGCATCATCCGGGCGGCTGCGGAGATGAATATCGAAACCGTAGCCATTTACGCCCAGGAAGACAGTTACTCATTGCACCGCTACAAGGCGGATGAAAGTTATCCGGTCGGGGCGGGCAAACGTCCGATTGCCGCCTACCTGGATATTGCCGACATTCTCCGGATCGCAACCGATGTGGATGTGGATGCGATCCATCCGGGTTATGGCTTTTTGTCCGAGAACCCGGATTTTGCCGAAGCGTGTCAAAAGGTCGGGATCGTGTTTGTCGGACCCACGCCCGAGGCCATGCGCCTGTTGGGGGACAAGGTCCAGGCGCGTCGGATCGCGGTCGAGGCCGGTGTACCGGTCATGCCTGCCACAGAGACTCTGCCGAACGATCCGGACCGGATTCGTGCCATGGCCGCAGAAATCGGTTATCCCTTGATGCTCAAGGCCATCTGGGGTGGGGGTGGACGGGGCATGCGGGTGATCGAAAGTGCCGATACCCTGCTGGAGCAGGTGCAGACCGCCAGTCGCGAGGCTGCTGCCGCCTTTGGCAATGGCGCGGTCTATCTGGAAAAGCTGGTGCGGCGCGCCCGTCATGTCGAGGTGCAGATTCTGGGGGATCAATACGGCAATCTGGTCCATCTGTACGAGCGGGACTGCACGGTGCAGCGCCGCAATCAGAAAGTGGTGGAACGGGCGCCGGCGTTGTATCTGAACGATCAACAGCGGGAGGAGCTGTGCGGTTATGCCCTGCGACTGGCCAGGGCCGTGGGCTATCGCAATGCCGGTACGGTCGAGTTCCTCCAGGATGTGGAGAGCGGGCTTTTTTATTTCATCGAGGTCAATCCGCGCATCCAGGTGGAACATACCGTGACCGAGGAGGTGACCGGCATCGATCTGGTCCAGGCCCAGATCCTGGTGGCCCAAGGCAAGCCGTTGGGCACTCCGGGTCTGCCCCGTCAGGAGCAGATCGCCCTGCACGGCCATGCCATGCAGTGCCGCGTCACCACCGAAGATCCGGAGAACAATTTCACGCCAGACTATGGCCGCATCTCCGATTACCGCAGTGCCGCAGGCATGGGGATCCGGCTGGATGCGGGCACAGCCTACAGTGGAGCGCGCATCACTCCGTTTTACGATTCGCTGCTGGTCAAGATCACGGCCTGGGCAGCCACGTCCGATGCCGTGATCCAGCGCATGGCCCGTGCCCTGCAAGAGTTTCGCATCGTGGGATTGAAGACCAATCTGGGGTTTCTGTCCCGGGTGGTACGGCATGACAAGTTCCGGACAGCCGACTATGCCACCACCTTTATCGACGAAACGCCAAGTCTGGTCAAAGCACCGGATCGCAAGGACAATCATGCCCATTTGCTGCACTTCATCGCCGATGTGGTGGTGAACGGCAATCCCGAAACCAAGGGATTGACCAGGCCGGACACCTTTGCCAAGCCGTTCGTGCCCGTTCTCAAGGAAAAATCCGAGTTGATCCCCGGCACCCGGGATCTGTTGGATGAACTGGGGCCAAAGAAATTTGCCGACTGGATGCTGGAGCAGAAACGGACGCTGATCACCGATACCACCATGCGCGATGCCCATCAGTCGCTCCTGGCCACGCGCCTGCGCACCTATGACCTGTTGGCGATTGCCCCGGCCTATGCCCGTTTGTTGCCGGGTCTGTTCTCCGTGGAGTGTTGGGGCGGGGCCACTTTCGATGTGACCATGCGTTTTCTCAAGGAGTGTCCCTGGGAGCGGTTGCATCATCTGCATGAGCGGATGCCCAATCTGTTGTTGCAGATGTTGCTGCGTTCGGCCAATGGTGTTGGTTATACCAACTATCCGGACAATGTGGTGCGGTTTTTCATCAGGCAGTCCGCAGCGCGCGGCGTGGATCTGTTCCGGGTGTTCGACTCCCTCAACTGGGTGGAGAACATGCGGGTGGCCATGGATGCCGTGGCTTCCGAGGATAAATTGTGCGAGGCCGCCATCTGCTACACCGGCGACATCATCGATCCCAGGCGTACCAAGTACTCCTTGAACTATTACGTCAGCATGGCCAAGGAGCTGGAGGCTGCCGGCGCCCATATCCTGGGGATCAAGGACATGGCCGGACTCTTGAAACCCAATGCCGCACGGGTGCTGGTCAAGGCGTTGAAAGAGGAGGTCGGTATTCCGATCCATTTCCATACCCATGACACCAGCGGCATTTCGGCAGCGAGTGTGCTGTCGGCCATCGAGGCAGGTGTGGATGCGGTGGATGCGGCCATGGATGCCATGAGTGGCGCGACATCCCAGCCGAGTCTGGGTTCCATTGTCGAAGCTTTGCGCAATACCCCGCATGACACCGGGCTGGATATCGAATCGATCCGGTCGATCTCCACCTATTGGGAGCAGGTGCGGCGCCACTATGCCGGTTTTGAAAGCCGTCAGTATGCCGGGGCTTCGGAGGTCTATCTGCACGAGATGCCGGGTGGTCAGTTCACCAATCTGCGTCAGCAGGCCCGTTCATTGGGCATTGATGCCCATTGGGATCAGGTGGCGCATGCCTATGCCAGGGTCAACGAGCTGTTTGGCGACATTCCCAAGGTGACCCCCAGCTCCAAGGTGGTGGGGGATATGGCCCTGATGATGGTGACCAGCCAGCTCACGGCCGAAGATGTCCTGGATCCCGACAAGGAGATCGCCTTTCCGTCGTCCGTGGTGCAATACTTCCGGGGGGATCTGGGACAGCCGCCAGGCGGGTTTCCCCAGGCGTTGCAACGCAAGGTGCTGAAAAATGAGGTTCCATTGACCGAACGTCCCGGGGCCGTATTGCCGGATACCGATCTGGAGGAGCAGCGCCGGGTGGTGGCCGGGTTGAACGGCGGCGGCATGGTGAGTGATGCCCAGTTGGCCTCGTATCTGATGTATCCGCAGGTCTATGGGGAGTTTGTGCGGCACTGTCAGGGTTTCGGGGATGTGGTGAGCCGTCTGCCCACACCGGTTTTCTTCTACGGCATGGAGCCGGGACAGGAGATCCAGGTGGAGTCCGAGCCGGGCAAAGCCTTGAACATCCATTTCGTCACCGCGTCCGAGCCGGATCGGGATGGCATGGTCAAGGTCTTCTTTGAGGTCAATGGTCAACCCCGTTCGATTCTGATGCAGAATCGCACCAAAGCCACTCCGAAACGGTCCAATCCCAAGGCCAGGGATGGGGATGACACACAGGTCGGTTCGCCGATTCCGGGTGCCGTGGGTGCCATTGCCGTGGTCAAGGGGCAGAAGGTGGCACGGGGTGACCGGCTGCTCTCTCTGGAGGCAATGAAAATGGAAACCGCCGTGTGTGCCACGCGCGATGGGGTGGTGGTGGAGATCCATGTCCAAACCGGCGATCACGTCGAGACCAAGGATCTGCTCGTGACTTTGGGGGGGGCTGCCTGATCCGTCATGTCTGGATGCATCGCGTGAGGCGGGATGGGGGCGCCGATGGGTAACAGCAGCGTGCTGTTGACGCTCGGTGCCCTGTTCCTGATCGGTTTTGGGGCGGATGCATTGGCGCGGCGGATCTTGTTGCCCCGCGTGACCCTGTTGTTGCTGACCGGCATGCTGCTTGGACCCACCGTGACCGGTCTGGTCTCAACCGGGCAGCAGGGGTGGCTGGTGGTTGTGGCCCAGGCCACCTTGTGCATGGTGGGTTTTCTGTTGGGCGGACGGATCACCCGTCAGCTCTGGCAGCATCATGGTCGTATGGTTCTGACCATCTCTCTGACCTTGTTGACCTTCTCCAGTTGTCTGATGTTTTTGGGCATGTTGTGGATCGGGGCGCCGGTCTCTGCTGCCATCCTGTTGGCCACCATCGGTCTGACCACGGATCCGGTGGCTCCGACCGATGTGGTGCATGAGTTGCGTGCCGAAGGTCCGTTCACCCGGATCCTGCTGGGTGTGATCGCCACCAACGACTCTTTGGCTTTTGTGCTGTTTACCGTGGCCTTGTCGGTGGCGGCCTGGTTTCACCCGGTGGCGGTTCCCCATGGGGTGATCGAGGTGGTGTGGGAGTTGGGCGGGGCTGTGGTGATCGGGGTGGTGTTCGGCAGAATGGCTGCCCTGTTCAGCGATCATATCCAACGGCCTGACACCCTGCTGGCCGGAATGTTGGGTTTGTTGGTTCTGTGTGGCGCCTTGGCCACCCGGTTGCAAACCGCGTTTTTTCTGGCGGTGATGGTCATGGGCATGGTGACGGTCCATCATGCCTCCCGTCCGCGCAAGCCGTTTCTGATCATCGAGCGGTTTTTGTGGCCGTTTTTGATTCTGTTTTTTCTGCTGGCCGGAGCCAATCTCAAGCCCGATGCCTTGTCACATATCGGCTGGTTCAGCGGGGTCTACCTGGGGTGTCGTCTGTTGGGTGAGCTTGGTGGGGCCTGGATCGGGACCACGCTGGCCGGGGCTGGTCCGCATGCCCGGCGTTGGCTGGGTGCAGCCCTGCTGCCCCAGGCCGGAGTGGCCATGAGCATGACCTTCATTGCCGGGCAGCGTTTTCCGGATTTGACCGATCTGCTGATGCCGGTGGTGATCTCCGGCGTGGTGGTGTTTGAGCTGATCGGACCGGTGATGACCCGCATCGCCCTGTTGCGCTCCGGGGAGCAGGATGGCCGGAGCCGTCTGCTCATGGGGGCCAGGGGGACGCCTGTGACTTGCGTGCCACCAGCAGCAGATTCTTGCCTGCCGGAGGGGTGATGCGCTGTTCCAGCCAGCGGGTCGGGGGCACGATCCAGCGGTCATAGATCCGGACCATGGCGGGATTGAAAGCCACACTGCGGGTGGCTTTCAGCAACAGCCAGGAGAAGATGCCTGGCAGATCGAAATAACGGGCCAGGACGATCTGCAAACCGGCAGCTTCGACCTGTTGGATCAGGGGGGTGCGCAGATAACGTCGGCAGTGGCCCAGATGGGCATCCATGGCGGCATACAGGATGGGCAGGGCAGGCACGAACAGCAGCAGGTGACCGTTGCCGGTCAATACCCGGGAGATGTCATGCAAGAGCTGTTGATCGTCTGGAATGTGTTCCAGCACATTGATCAACACGATGGAGTCCACTGCCTCGGAGTTCCGGGCGTGCAGATGGGTTTCAGCCCGATCCTGGATGACAGCCACCCGTGGTGCATCCAGGGCGAAACGGTCATGCAACCGGGTGCAGAGCGCCGCATCCGGCTCCAGGAGGGTCAATTGGTCGGCCCAGGGGAGGATCTCCCGGGAGATGCTGCCACATCCGGCACCGATCTCCAGGGTGCGTCCCTGGATGAAGGGGCGCATCCAGGAGAGCATCCAGGCCCGGTAGTTGCGCATGGCTGCCAACACCTCCAGATCTTCGCCGGAATACTGAAACGGGATGGAGGTCAAAGGCGCGGTCATTCAGGCAAACCAACTGTAGCGGACGATGCAGTACAAGGCGCGCACCCCATCCTTCCAGTGGATCTTCTTGCCCTCCTGGTAGGAGCGGCCATAGTAGCTGATGGGCACTTCAAAGATGCGAATCGGCGGACGGATGCGGGCGATCTTGGCCGTGATCTCCGGCTCGAACCCGAACCGGTTCTCCTGAATCCGGATCTGATCGATCACCGGGCGGCGGAACACCTTGTAACAGGTCTCCATGTCGGTCAAGGTGAGATTGGTCAGCAGGTTGGAACAGAATGTCAGAATCCGGTTGCCCATCATGTGCCAGAAATAGAGCACCCGCACCTCTTCGCCGCCGCGAAAACGGGAGCCATACACCACATCCGCATTCCCCTCCACAATCGGTTTCAGCAGTTTGGGATACTCCAGGGGGTCATATTCCAGGTCGGCATCCTGAATCAGCACGATATCGCCGGTGGCTGCCTGCAACCCGGTACGCAAGGCCGCTCCCTTGCCCTGGTTGGTGGCATGTTCCAGAAAGCGGATTTGGGGGTGTCGGGTGGCCAGCTCCCGGGCAATGGCTTGAGAGCCGTCGCTGGAGCCGTCATCGACCAGCACGATCTCCAGGGCCAATCCCGAGGTCGGGGCCTGGAGAATCCGCTCCAGAATGCGCGGCAAGGTGTGGCGTTCGTTGAAACAGGGGACCACCACGGAGAGTTTCTGCAAGGATTGTGTCTGGCTGGGCATGGGATCGTTCCCGAAACGTCAGGTGTGGCCGCCGGAAGGTTGACAAGGGTGTAGCATTTTGCGCCACGGGTCATGATCCTGTCAATCGTTCGGAAACGCCGGGCCACCGTTGCGGGAAGCGGCGTGAAAGGGTAAACTGTCCAGGTTTGTCTATTGAAGTTTCTCTATTTGGTGTCATGCGGGTATCCATGGAAATCGAACAGCCGGTCATGGTGGATCCGAACAGTTCCAAACGGATTCCAGTCAATCTCGAAGACGAAATGCGTCGCTCTTATCTCGATTACGCCATGAGCGTCATCGTGGGGCGCGCCTTGCCGGATGTGCGCGACGGACTCAAGCCGGTCCATCGGCGCGTGTTGTATGCCATGAGCGAGTTGGGCAACGAGTGGAACCGGGCCTACAAGAAATCGGCCCGCGTGGTCGGGGATGTGATCGGCAAGTATCATCCCCATGGCGATGTGGCAGTGTATGACACCATCGTGCGCATGGCCCAGGAGTTTTCCATGCGCCATCCCCTGGTGGATGGTCAGGGCAACTTCGGTTCGGTGGATGGGGATTCCCCGGCTGCCATGCGTTACACCGAGGTGCGCATGACCCGGCTGGCCGGAGAGCTTCTGGCAGACATCGACAAAGAGACGGTCGATTTCGGGCCAAACTACGACGGCTCGCTGGTGGAACCCAAAATCCTGCCGTGCAAATTTCCCAATCTGCTCGTGAGCGGATCTTCCGGCATTGCCGTGGGCATGGCCACCAACATCCCGCCGCACAATCTCGGTGAGGTGATCGATGCCACTTGTGCCCTGATCGACAACCCCGCTTTGACCAATCGTGGCCTGATGGCCCATGTGCCGGGTCCGGATTTTCCCACCGGGGCCACGATTCGCGGGCGCTCCGGGATCTTCAGCGCCTACGAAACCGGACGCGGCAGCATTGTGCTGCGTGCCAAAACCCATATCGAAATCAAAAAAGATGGTCGCGAAGCCATCATCGTGGATGAACTGCCCTTCCAGGTCAACAAGGCCCGGCTGGTGGAGGCCATTGCCGATCTGGTGCGCGACAAGAAGATTGAAGGGATCTCGGATCTCCGCGACGAGTCGGATCGTCAGGGCATGCGGGTGGTGATCGAGGTCAAGCGCGATGCCAACAGCGAAGTGTTGTTGAATCAGCTGTATAAACAGACCGCCTTGCAGACCTCTTTTGGGGTCAATGCCGTGGCCCTGGTGGATGGACAACCCCAGACCTTGAGCCTGAAGGGGATCCTGGAGCCGTTCATCAACCATCGGCGTCAGGTGGTGACCCGGCGCACCCTGTTCGAGTTGCGCAAGGCCCAGGCCCGTGGCCATATCCTGGAAGGGTTGGCCGTGGCCCTGGCCAATATCGACCGGATCATCGAACTGATTCGTCAGGCCGAAAATCCGGTGGTGGCCAAGGAGCAACTGGTGGCCGAAATCTGGGAGCGGGGAGGGGTGGAGGCCATGTTGGCACGGGCGGTCGAGACCGGACAGGCCGCATCCATGCAGTTTGTCGAAGGGGGGTATCGTCTCTCTTTGGAACAGGCCCAGGCGATTCTGGATATGCGGTTGCACCGCTTGACCGGACTGGAACAGGAGAAGATCCATCAGGAGTTCGAGGAGACGTTGGCAGAGATTGGTCGCTTGCAGGTGATTCTCGCCTCGGATGAGGCGTTGTTGCAGGTGATCAAGGAGGAGTTGCAACGCATCAAGGAGATGTTTGCCAATCCCCGTCGTACCGAGATCATTGAGGAGGATGGAGATTTCTGTGTCGAGGATCTGATTGCCGAAGAGGAGATGGTGGTCACGGTCAGCCATGCCGGTTATGTCAAGCGTCAGCCCACGGTGGACTATCGCAGCCAGCGGCGTGGCGGCAAGGGCAAAAGCGCCACGGGCATGAAGGATGAGGATTTCATTGCCCAGCTTTTTGTGGCTTCGACCCATGATACGATTTTCTGTTTTACCGACAAGGGGCGGGTGTTTCGTCTCAAGGTGTATGAGATCCCACAGGCCAGCCGGGCAGCGCGCGGTCGTCCGATCATCAACCTGTTGGCTCTGGAGGGAGGGGAGAAGGTGGCGCAGATCCTTCCGGCCCGGGTGGCTGCCGGGGAGTGGGACAACTGGCATCTGTTGTTTGCCACGGCGCGGGGATTGATCAAAAAGACCGCCTTGTCTGCTTTTGCCAATATCCGGGCGAGCGGCATTCGTGCTTTGGATCTGATGGACGGTGATGATCTGGTGGGGGTGGCGTTGTTGCCGGTGTTGCCCGAAGATCTGGAGAGCGAGAGCGCGGAGGGCAGTGAAGCCGGGGATGAGGAAGCCTCTGGCGGGATCGAAGGGGAGGTGGTGGTGGAAGAGGAGACCGACGAGGTTGGAGATGTCCGGCCTGGACGGATTTTGTTGTACGCCTCCTCTGGCAAGGCCGTGCGTTTTCGCACCAGTCAGGTTCGGCTCATGGGACGGACGGCGCGCGGGGTGCGCGGCATGCGTTTGAAGGGCAATGACCGGGTGATCGCCTTGAGTGTCCTGACCAATGAACCGGATTGTCAGATCCTGGCGATCACGGAAAACGGCTATGGCAAGCGCACCGAAGCCGCCAAATTTCCGACCAAGGGGCGTGGCACTCAGGGGGTGATCGGCATGTTGATCAACGACCGCAATGGCCCGGTGGTGGCGAGTCTGGTGGTGGCACCCAGTGATCAGCTCATGGTGATCACCAATCAGGGGACGGTGTTGCGCACTCCGGTGGAGAGTGTGCGTTTGACCGGACGCAATGCCCAGGGTGTCAAGGTGTTGAATGTCTCCGACAGCGGGGAGCGGGTGGTTTCGGTGGCACGGATTGCCGAATCCGAGGAGGATTCGGGCAGTGGGGATGAGGGCTTGGAGGGGGTCGAGGGAGCAGACCCGATGGAGTTGAACGAAGGGAGTGCGTGAGCGATGTTGGATGTGAAACAGATTCGCGAGCGGCCCGTCTGGGTCGAGGAGCGGTTGCAAAGCCGTGGCGGACGTCATGATCTGGCGGCTTTTCATGCCTTGGAGGCCCAGCAGCGTGAGTTGCGTACGCGCACCGAGGGGTTGCAGGCGCGGCGCAACGAGATTGCGCGTCTGGTGGGGCGGATGAAGTCCCAGGGTGAGGATGTTTCGGCCTTGTTGGCTGAGATGGGGGTTTTGGGGCCGCAATTGAAAGAGAGCGAAGCGGCTTTGCGTCTCAAGGAAGAGGAGGTGCAGCAGGAGTTGGCCCGTTTGCCCAATTTGCCAGCCGGGGATGTTCCGGTGGGGGCGGATGAGGGGGGCAATGTGGTGGTGCGTTCCTGGCCTGCCGGGTTTGTGGCGGGTGGGGCGACGGGTGAGAACCATTGGGACATTGGTGAGCGGTTGGGCATTTTGGATTTTGCCTTGGCTGCGGAGACGGTGGGTGCTCGTTTCACCTTTTTTCGGGGGGATGGTGCGCGTCTGGTGCGTGCCTTGACCAGTTTCATGTTGGATCTGCACACCCGCGAGCATGGTTATGAAGAGATTCTTCCTCCGTTTCTGGCCAATCGGGAGAGTCTGTTCGGCACCGGGCAGTTGCCCAAGTTTGAGGAGGATCTGTTTTGTTTGCGGGATGATCCCTATT
Source organism: Magnetococcales bacterium (assembly GCA_011089965.1). Lineage (GTDB taxonomy): Bacteria > Pseudomonadota > Magnetococcia > Magnetococcales > Magnetaquicoccaceae > Magnetaquiglobus. The sequence goes on along the minus strand of JAANAU010000005.1, from coordinate 27,829 downwards.
ATCTGATTCCCACTGCCGAAGTGCCGTTGACCAATCTGGTACGTGGTCAGATTGTGGATGAGGCCCGTTTGCCTTTGAAGTGGACCGCCTGGACCGCCTGTTTCCGGCGTGAGGCGGGTGCAGCCGGGCGGGACACCCGTGGTTTGATTCGGCAGCATCAGTTTGACAAGGTGGAGTTGGTATGGATCACCCGGCCTGAAGAGAGCATGGAGGCTTTGGAGAGTTTGACCCGGCATGCGGAAGAGGTGTTGAAGCGTTTGGAGTTGCCGTATCGGACCGTGGTGTTGTGTACGGGAGATATGGGTTTTGCTTCGGCCAAGACGTATGATCTGGAGGTGTGGTTGCCCGGGGCAGGGCGTTATCGGGAGATCTCTTCGTGTTCCAACACGTTGGATTTTCAGGCGCGGCGCATGAAGGCCAGGTTGCGGCGTACGGTCACCAAGAGTGTGGAGTTGGTGCATACGTTGAACGGTTCTGGTATTGCGGTGGGGCGTGCTCTGGTGGCGGTGTTGGAGAACTTCCGGCAGCCGGATGGCAGCGTGGTCATTCCGGATGCGTTGCGGCCTTACATGGGCGGTCAGGAGTTCATCCGCATCCGGGAGGAGAAACCGTAGCCTCGTTCAATGATTGAAAAAAAAGAGGGGGTCTGGGGGATTCATCCCCCAGGGTTTTAATGTTTTAAAAATAAATAATTATTAATATTTTCTGTTTAAAAGATTAAAAGATTAAAGTCCCAGGGGTTTCACCCCTGGACCCCACCAGGGGGGTAACCCCCCTGGACCCCTGGTCTTGGGGGGGGTACTCTTGGCCGAAATATGGGAACCACCATACAGCCTCTTACAGATTGACTTGATCCAACTCCTGGCGAATGCGCGCTTGCAGGTTTGGGTCGGTCTCGACCCGCGTTGAATCGCTGCGACTCTCTTCCATGGCCTTGGCACGCCACCTCCGCATGGCACTCCACAGTGCAACAGCACCAATGGCCAACCCGATGAACGGAGCACCCCACAACACCTTGTTCATCCCCCCGGTGGTCGGCTCCAGATAGATATAATCCCCATACCGCTGAAAAAAATAATCCCGGATCTGCGGTTCCGATTCGCCGGCAGATACCTTGTCACGGATCAGTTTCAACATGTCCTTGGCCAGATCCGAGTTGGACTCATACACCGACTGGTTCTGACAGACGGCACACCGCAACTCCTTGGCGATCTGACGCACCTTGGCCTCGGTGGGATCCTCGCCGCGCACCTCAGCCTCAAGGGTCAAAGGGGCAGCCATCATCCAAAGGGTCAACAAACCGATGGTCGAAACACGAATCATGGCTTGGTGGCTCCCTGAATCAAAGGCAAGGCACGCTGCTCGAACCAGCCGGGGAACAAAGGACCGGTATGCTTCATGCGGATGGTTCCGCCCGGATCCACCAGATACGACTCCGGAGCGCCATACACCCCCCAGTCAATGGCGATTTTCTGCTCCGGATCCTGGGCATGCGGATAGCCGGGATTGCCGTGACGAGCCAGAAAGGCCCGGGCAGCCTCTGGCGTATCGCGGAAATCCACCCCCAACATGACAAAATCGGTCCGGTTTCTGGTTTTGGCGGCCAACTCCATCAGATAGGGATGCTCTGCCACACAACTGATGCACCAGGATCCCCAGAAATTGACCAGAACCCATTTGCCCCGATAATCAGACAGCTTGATCATCCCCCCCCCTTGCAAGGCCGGGGCCGTGAAGTCGCTGGCCGGTCGGTTGACCAGCGGCGAAGGGATGTTGCGCGGATCATTCTGTAAACCCAACGCAAACAGGAGCAGAATGGCCATCACCGCTCCCAGCAACACCAGCTTCCAGATATTGTTCATGACTTGATCCGCCGTCCCTGCATCATGGCCCAGAACACCCCCAGAACCATGATGGTCGAACCGACCCAGATCCAGGAGACCAACGGTGTGCGATAGATGCGAAATGCCCACACCCCTTCCTTGACCCCATCCCCCAATACGACATACAGATCCTCCCGCCAGCTGCTGTGAATGGCAGCCTCGGTGGTGGGCTGGGAGTGCTCATTGTATACCCGCTTTTGCGGGCGCAGAATCAGTGGCTCTGCCCCCGGACGTTCGGCGCGGATCACCGCTTCGTCTGCGGTCCAGTTGCGTTTGGCGGCTTTGTCCACGGACTCCAGAGTGAGACTCCAGGAGCCGATGGTCATCGAGTCCCCTTTGGCCATGAAGAGGTCGCGTTCCTCCTGGAACAGTCCGGAACCGACAAAACCGGCCACCATGATCAAGGTGCCGACATGGACCATCAGCCCGCCATAACGCCGTTTGTTGCGCGTGACCAGAAGCCAGGTTGCCCTGGATGCCGAGAGGGATTCGCGCCCCATGCGGATGCGGGCCTGACGGATCAGATCGCCAAAATGGGTGACACCGACAAAAAAGATCAATCCGGTGGCAACGGCTCCAGAACCATGGGTGATGCCAAACCAGGGAGCCAGAATCGTCACCACGATGCCGATGAGCAGGGCCGGCAGAAACTCCTGTCGCAAACGGGTGACAGAGCTGCGCTGCCAGGGGATGATCGGTCCCAATCCCATCAAGGCGAGCATGCCAAGCATGATCGGGATGAACACCTTGTTGTAGTAGGGCGCGCCAACGGTAACTTTGGCAGATGACAATGTTTCGACCGCCAAAGGATAAAGGGTGCCCAGCAGTACGGTACAGGCCCCGGCCACCAGAAACAGATTGTTGACCAGAAAGGAGAACTCCCTGGACAACGCACTGTCCATCTGCGGGGACTCTTTCAGGAGATCGGCCTTGTGGGTGAGCAGACCAAACGAGAAGAGGAGCAGAATGGCCATGAAGACCAGAATATACACCCCGCGTCCCGGATCCGTGGCAAAGGCATGCACCGAGGAGAGCACCCCGGAGCGGACCAGGAAGGTGCCGAGCAGCGAGAGTGCAAAGGTGGTGATGATCAGAAACAGGTTCCAGGTTTTGAACATTTGTCGCCGCTCCTGGACCATGACCGAATGGAGAAAGGCCAATCCGGTGAGCCAGGGCATGAAGGAGGCGTTTTCCACCGGATCCCAGGCCCAATAGCCGCCCCATCCCAGCTCATAGTAGGCCCAATAGGCACCGAAGACGATGCCGATGGTGAGCATGGCCCAGGAGAAGAGGGTCCAGCGCCGGGTGGCCAGAATCCATTCGCTGTCTCCCTGGGCTGTGATCAACGCAGCCATGGCAAAGGCATAGGGAATGGCAAACCCCACATAGCCCATGTACAGAAACGGCGGATGGAAGACCATGCCCGGATCCTGCAACAACGGGTTGAGGTCGCGGCCATCCGGAGGAGGGGGGATGAGACGCTCAAAGGGGCTGGAGAGAAAGAGAACCAGCAGCAGGAACCCGAGCAGAAGTCCACCGAGAATGGCCAGCACCCAGGGCATGGAGACCGGATGGGTGTTCCAGTGTTTCCAGGCCGCAATGGCCACAAACAGAGACAACAGCCAGGCCCAGAACAGCAATGAGCCTTCGTGTCCTCCCCACATGGCCGTGGCCAGATAGAAGACCGGCAGCTTCAACGAGGCGTGTTCGGCCACATACCGGACCGAGAAGTCATGTTGCAGAAAGGAGATGATCAGACCGGCAGAGGCCAGGGTGAGGAGTCCGCAGATGGCAAAGGCCGATTGACGGCCAATACGGATCCAGACCAGGCGCTGCCAATGGATTCCGATCAACGGGGCTGCCAGCAACACAATCGCCAGAAGCAAAGCAATCAGGGTGGCAAAATGGGCAATTTCGATCCACATGTGAGGTCCGATTGGCAGGTTATTTCAATGATTTCAGGAGAGACTCTTTGGATTTGGCAATGCCTTGTTCGCTCATGTCCACCGGGACGTAATCTTCGCTGTGTTTGGCCAGGATGGTGGTGGCGACAAACTCTTGCGGTGATTGCCAGGTTCCTTCGACCACGACCCCCTGACCTTCACGAAACAGATCCGGCAGCATCCCTTCGTAGCGTACCGGGATGTGGGTGGTGCTGTCTGTGACCAGAAAGCGGATTTTCAGGGTGCCGGACTCCCGGACCAAAGATCCGGTCTGCACCATGCCGCCGATGCGGATTTTTTTGGCCACCAGCTCTTTGGTTTTGGCGACCGCTTCGGTTGGGGTGTGGAAATAGACCAGAGCACCGGTGAAGGAGGTGAGAACCAGGGCCACGAGTGCCCCGCCCACCATGATCACGGTGAACATGAGCATGAGTCGTTTGTTGAGCAGACTGATCATGGAATTCCCTGTTCGTGGTCGTCGAGTTGCTTTTGGAGTTTTTTCCAGGAGGCGCGCCAGCGGAAGGTGTAGCCTCCGAAGATGGCGATGGCCAGAACATAGACTGCGGCGACATACGGGGTATAGTCATTCATCGGCATGCATCCGTGCGGTTTCCAGGGCGTCCAGACGACGGCGGGCCTCGATCTGGCGGGCTTTGACCGTTGTCATGTAGAGTGTCAAGAGCATAAACGCAACCGTCAGAATCAGCAATGGGGTGAGGAGCGGTCCGGCGATGTGAATGCCGGCATTGGAGCCGGCAGACAGGGATGGGGGTTGGTGCAGGGTGCGCCACCAGACCACGGAGTAGTGGATGATCGGCAGATCCACAGCACCGATGATGGCCAGGATGGCGGTGGCGCGTGCCCCTTTCACCGGGTCATCGAGGGAGTGGCGCAGCACCATCAATCCTTTGAAGAGGATCAGCAGCACCAGCATGGAGGTCAGGCGGGCATCCCAGGCCCACCAGGTGCCCCACATCGGTTTGCCCCAGATCGATCCGGAGGCGAGGGTCATGGCCGTGAAGGCAGCCCCGACCGAGGTGGCGGCTTCGGCCAGGATGTCGGCGGTTTCTGAGCGTTTCCACAGATGGAGGATCGAGGCAACGGTCACCACCAGATAGCTCAACAGAGCCATTTTGGCGGAAGGGACATGGATGTACAGAATTTTGACGGCCCCGCCCTGCTGGAAATCGTCCGGCACATTGAAGACCAGCCAGACCCCGGCGATCAGGGTGATCCAGGTGAGAATGCCAGTGGGCAATTGGATTTTTTTCAAGATGTTCATGCGGAACCGGTTCACTCCTCCACCAGCCAGCCAAAGGCCCAGGGTGCCAGGGCCAGATAGACTAGATCGAAAATGGTCAACAGTTTGATCCATGGGGCCACGATGCCATCGGCCTGGAGGATGCCGGCAATGGCCTGGACTCCGGCGATCAGCATGGGCGCGGTCAAGGGGAGCAGCAGCAGAGCCAGGAGGGTTTCGCGGGAGCGGGCACCCCGTGTCATGGCGGCCAGCAAGGTGCCCAACCCGGTCAGGCCCAGGGTGCCCAGGGCCAGGATGGCCAGGATGGCTGGCACATGTTTCCAGGCATCGACATTGAACAGCACCAGGATCAAGGGGAGTATCAGCAATTCCACCAGCAGCGTCAACAGCAGATTTCCGAGCCATTTGCCAAAAAAGATCACCCCGCGGGGAACCGAGGCCAACAGCAACCCCTCGAACGCGCCATCCTCCTCTTCGGCCTGGAAGACCCGGCCCAATCCCACCAGGGTGGTGAACAGGGTCGTGGCCCACAACAGGCCGGGCAACAGGCGCAACGCCTCCTGGCGATCCGGTTCAAAGGCGGCCTGGAACACCACCAGCACGGAAATGGCAAAAAAGAGCATGGAAGAGAGGGTGGCCCGACGGCGCAGATCGCCGACCACATCTTTCCAGGCAATGCGGTAGATGGCCTGGATCAACACGCCTCGGACTCCTGGGCGTTGGAGATGGGGTGGAGTCGGCCACGGGCGAGTTGCCAGGGCCGATGGGGCAGGGCAGCGACCCGTTCCGGGTCATGACTGGCCATGATCAAAGAGCCGCCGTTGTGCAGGAAGGTGGTGAGCATGGCGTTCAGCCAGCCCACGCCCTGGGTGTCGAGGGCTGAGTAGGGTTCATCGAGCAGCAGGAGTTTGGGGTGGGCCAGCAGCAGTCGCGCCAGTGCCAGCCGTTTGCGCATGCCGGCGGAGAACCATTGCACCGGTTTGTCCACGGCTTTGTTCAGACCAACGGTGTTGATCACGTGGCGCAACTGTTGGTCGGTGGTTGGAATGGTGCGCAAGGAGGTAAAGAACTGCAAATTTTCCAACGGGGTCAAATGGCCGTACAAATGGGTGTGATGACCGATGAAGAGCAGTCGGGCGCGCGCTTCATGGGGTTCTTGCCGGACATCGATGCCATCCAGGAGATAGCGTCCTTCGCGCAGTGTGTAACGGGTGGAGAGCAGAGCCAGCAGGGTGGATTTGCCCGAGCCGTTGGCCCCGTAGAGCACGGCGCACTCGCCAGGGCTGACCGTCAGGTCAATGCCCTGGAGTACCTGGTGACGACCATAGCGGTGTTGGGCATTCTCCAGAACCACCACGGGTGAAGGATCAGAAGAGGGGGGATGGGGTGTCATGCCTGGTGATTCACTGATTGGGACCAAGGACCGAACCTCGGACACCGACTTTGGCATTGGCCAGATTGGCTGCCTGCTGGGCGCGCGCCTGGGTTGGGAAGGGGCCAAGGCGTACGCGGTAGACGGTTTTTTTGCCGATGGTTTGATTGTTTTGATAGACGGGCATGCGTTTGCCGTCGAACATCATGCTGGACAGCTTGTTGGCCAGGGCCGTGGCATGTTCGGTATCGTTGAAGGAGGCGACCTGGACCGAGAAACCGTTGGCCGGGGGTGGGCTGTTTTTGGCAAGCGGCTTGCCGGAGTCGGTGGACTCTTCGGCCTCATCAGACTCTTCCGGCTGGTTTTTGTCGTTTTTGCTCTGGCGTTTCGGGGCTGATGCCAATGCGGATTTGGGGTCATTGGCATGTTCGGTGCGCATGGACTCCTGGGGTGCCGGTTGCGGCGGGGTGGTGCGTGCGCCCAGGATTTCGGCAGCCATTTTCGGCATGGGGGGAGGTGCGGCATGGGATCCGCCGGGTGCGGATGAGGTGCGTGCCTGGTTCAGTCCGGCGTCGGTGGTGACGGGTCGGGATTCAAGGCGGGCCGATTCCAAAGAGGAGGCATCTTTGGCACTCCAGCCCGGGGCTGGTTGATTGGGTTCTTTGGCGCCATTGGGGGCAGAGGTGAGATCCTTGGCATCGATTTCCACCTTGCCATCGGCTTTGTTCGGGCTGTCGGGATTGAAGATCGGGGCCGGGGCCACCTGGGTGAGCCAGGCGGATTTATGGCTGTCCGGGGCGCGGTCGTTGACTTTGACCTTGGGCGCGGGTTGATTCTCTTTTTCGACGATCAGATCGCTGGGGCTGCGCACCATGTTGAAGATCACCACCATCAGGATCAAAACGAGGATGATGCCGCCGGTCACCAGAAACAGAAATTGCTCGCGATTGGGTGCAGCTTTCATGACAGGGCCTATTGAGGTATTGGGTGAGGATCGTGTGTCGGTCCTGACGATCCGCGACCGGTTTGCGGGTGCGCGGTGTTGGATTGTCGGGTAAAACATGCAAGATCTGAGCCATCTTGTTTTATGTGACCCCGGCACCCATGTCAGGGAATGTTACTGGCAAGTCAGGATTTCTTCAACCCTTGCGTTGCGGAATGTCTGTCATTGGCACAATAAGGATTGCTTGTGAGGGTCGGGTTCGGTTAAAGTGCGCCATCACACTCCCCACTTGCGGAAGGGTGGCAGAGCGGTCGAATGCAACGGTCTTCAGAGGCCTTGCGCTAAAATGACCTCGGTATTTTTGCGGAAAGATGGCAGAGTGGTTTAATGCAACGGTCTTGAAAACCGTCGAGTCGCAAGGCTCCGTGGGTTCGACTCCCACTCTTTCCGCCAGCTTTACAATCCTCTCGATAGCCATCCAATACGCTGTCATGTAAGAAAAAATATAACTATTCAGCACCCCTCATGATTCCGGGGTTCTGGGGCGATAATCGCCTCCGTCTGGGGTCGGTCAGATTTCTGCAATGAAACACGAGGTGTGTTGAAGAGTTGTTCAAAACGATCCAATCCACATTAAAAATTATCCACAAGATGAAAACCAACCTGAACCTTATATCCTGCTGACGCTTCACGAACGGGAGGTCGTTTTTTTGTTGTCTTCGCGCCGAATCTCATTACGCAGCGCTACACTCATGCTGGTGCTGTTCATCATTGCACTTCTTAACCAGCATACTGGTCACGGTGGCGGGAGAGATCTCTGCCCGACGGCTGGAGCGGCAGACCTACATCAACCTGCTTGATGGAGCCAGGAATGTAGCCGGCGACATCGCCATGGTCATGATGGAACGCTACAATGATCTGGCTGCCCTGCGCGACCTGCTGGAACAGGAACTGCGCAACCTGTCGGCGGATGGTAAACGCGCCGTACTGGACAGGACGCGGGCTTCGTTTACTGGCGTATCGGACGAGATATTCTGCTGCGGCAGGAGGCTCAAGGTTGGGGCGCGAAGGTGATTGATCGTCTGGCGCGTGATTTGAAAGACAGCTTCCCGGACATGCGCGGTTGGTCGTCCAGCAACCTAAAATATATGCGATTTTTTGCCCAGCATTGCCCGGATGGGAAATTTGGTCAGCAGCCCGCTGACCAATTGCCATGGTTTCACGTCGTGATCCTGCTGACCAAGTTGGACAACCCAATTGATCGCAATTGGTACGCGGCACAGGCAGTGCAGCATGGCTGGTCACGCACGACGCTGGAACTGAACATCAAGAACCAGCTACGCCTGCGGCAGGGAGCGGCGGTGAGCAATTTCGTGGAGCGTTTGCCATCGCCCGATTCAGCCTTGGCTCATGACACACTGAAAGACCCATACCTTGTTTGACTTCCTTGGCCTGGGTGATGATGCGCATGAACGAGAAATCGAGTCCGGGTTGATCCGCCATATCACCCGTTTCTTGCTGGAACTGGGAGCTGGTTTTGCCTTCGTCGGAAGGCAGTTTCGATTGGAAGTCGCTGGAGACGAGTTTTTCATCGACCTGCTCTTCTACCACACGCGATTGAAACGTTATGTGGTCATTGAACTCAAAGCCCCCGCTTTCAAACCGGAACATGCAGGGCAGCTCAATTTTTATCTTGCCGCCGTGGATGCTCAGGTCAAGGCCGAGGATGACAAACCCACCATCGGTCTGCTACTGTGCAAACAACAAAACCGGTTGGTGGCGGAATATGCGCTGTCAGGCATTGAGAAGCCCATCGGCGTTGCTGAGTACCAATTGCTGCGTGATTTGCCGGAAATGTTGGGGCGTAACTTGCCGAGCATTGCCGAGATTGAAGCGGAACTGGCGGGGGATGTGGGAGATTTGGATGAAAAGTCATGATCGCAGACCAACTCTCACAGGGTAACTCTTGGCTGACTGGGTGGCATTGGCTGCGCGGGGATTTGATCGGTATTGGCGTACATACCTCATTGGGCGACTTTGTTCCGTCAGGATGTTGGACTGCCTGCCTTGCCAGGAAAAACGCAATACAGCGCGTCCTGTGCGGAAAAATGCCCAAGACCTGCCCATACCTTTTGGCCGTGAGTTCAGGAGCAGGAACGCTGAATCCAGCATGATGATCTACGTGGATGCCGATGCCTGCCCAGTGAAGTCCGAGGTGATGCGGGTTGCCCAACGCCATGGTCTGTCCGTTCACATGGTCAGCAATCAATGGATGCGACTGCCCGCCCATCCCCTGCTGAAACTCCAGGTGGTCACGGGAGGTCTGGACATGGCCGATGACTGGATCGTGGAGCGCATCGAGCGGGGTGATATTGCCATCACGGCGGATATTCCCCTGGCCGCCCGCTGTCTGGCCAAGGGCGCACGGGTCATCGGTCCCACAGGCAAGCCCTTCGATGACAACGGCATCGGCATGGCCCTGGCCATGCGCGACCTCAACGCCCAACTGCGCGATTCCGGAGAGATCCGGGGGGGTGGCCCGCCTTTTGGCAACAAGGACAGGTCGCGTTTCTTGCAAACTCTGGAAGAGACGATTCAGACAATCAAACGCGGGCAATGAGCGGTTTTCGGACATCTCAACTGGGAAATCCAAGTGCCCGTGACCGCCACCAAACGACCCAGTGGCGGCGTTCGCTTCTTTTGGTAATTAAACCGCACCCATTACGGGAGGCGTCGTTTATATTTAAAGAGGTCCATGGGTCTGTGGCCCTTGGTGGGGTTTGCGGCAACGCCATGAAAAAATAAATTATATATTCAAAAATAACTTTGATTTAGAGTGTCGACGGTTAAGAAATGGTGGCTGAATGGAGGCGACTTTCGTTGTGCATGTAATATCGTGGTTGACAAGGAGGGCGTGGTGAGCGTAATAACACATGAACTGCCCTTGGATGGATTGCCTCTGTCTGCTGAATTGCCAGATCATTTTTCCGACGAGGAGTGTTTCTGGCTGACTCTCAAACTCTTTGATCAGGGACGTATCCCTTCAGGCAAGGCTGGTCGGCTGGATCTCGGTGAGGCGGCAGTGATCAGCCTGGTACGCATCCGGTTTTATATATATGTATATATAAAACTCAAGAAGGAATGCTCCTAAACCAAGCCTGAACAGCCCCCCCCTTGTGTTGCAACGTAACAAAGGCGGAGAATGGGTTCAACAGGGTCTCACGTTTTTGTAAAATGAATGAAGTCATTTAATCGTGCGGCTTTTTTCGTTTCATAGATTCAGGGGTGCCCGCACAACAAGCCGTGGGTCAAGACTGCCAGGAGGAGGAAGTCGCTAACGGAATCGGCCTTTTCATGTCCAGGGGAATCGGGGGACACGACGTTGACCAAATCGATTGCGCAGGGGTTGAACGGGAGGGTGGATCTCCTTGGGTCTGCAAAGCCGGTCGAAGAGACCTTGGTGCCCATTTGCTGCATCGGTGCCTCGGCAGGTGGTGTGGAGGCGTTGAAGAGCCTGATCATGGCCATTCCCGCCTTTTCCGGCCTGACCTTTGTGGTGATGCAGCATCTGGACCCGGACCGCAAAAGTCTGATGCCGGCAATCGCGGAACACTGGACCCGCATGCCCGTGGTGACCATCCAGAACCATGAGCGGTTATTGCCGGATCAGATCTATCTGACTCCTCCGGGACATCTGATCACCTTCACGCCCATGGGGGTGCGGCTGGTGCTTCCGGACGCCTCCCACCGCCACTTTTCCCCCATCGATGTGATGTTGAATTCGCTGGCAGAACGATACGGTGCGCGCAGCATCGGCATCATCCTGTCGGGATCTGGACGGGATGGGGCGGCGGGCCTCAAGGCGATCCGGGAAAAGGGAGGAATCGGGGTGGTGCAGGAACCGGGAAGCGCCACTTTCGACGGCATGCCCGGGGCGGCTTTGGAGATCGCCGGCGCGGATCTGGTGGTGCCTCCGGAGGAGATCCCCGCTGCATTGATCGATCTGCTGATCCATGGCCGGAATCCGGCGGCTGCCGTGCCCGATCTTCCCCTCTCCATTGCGCCGCAAAACCGGGAACTCCAGTTGGAGGCCATCCTGAACCTGGCCGCCACCCGCAAGGGGAGTGTGTTGCAGGGTTACAAGAAAACCACCCTGCGGCGCAGGGTGGAACGCCGCATGCATCTCAAGGACATCCCAACCATCACCGGCTATCTGGAGCTGCTCGAACGGCAACCGGAAGAGTTGGATTTGCTGATTCAAGATATTCTTGTCGGTGTCACCGCCTTTTTCCGGGACCGGGATGCCTATCAGATTCTGGAGCGTCAGGTGGTTCCCCGGTTGTTTTCCGACAAGGATTCCTTGCAACCGGTACGGGTCTGGGTGGCCGGGTGCGCCACTGGCGAGGAGGCCTATTCCATCGCCATGCTCCTGCACGAATTCCGTGAAAAAGCGGGTCTGCGCCATCCCATCCAGATTTTTGCCACCGATCTGGACGATGCGGCCCTGGATGATGCGCGCAGCGGATGCTACCGTGAGGAGGGGATGCGGGAGATCGAGCCACAACGTCTGGCACGCTTCTTCACCCGGCAGGAGCCGTTTTTCCGCATCAAGCGCGAAGTGCGGGAGTCGGTCGTGTTCGCCTCCCATAACCTGTTGAGCGACCCCCCTTTTTCCCGGATGGATCTGGTGGTCTGCCGCAACGTGCTCATCTACCTGGAGCAGGATGCGCAAAAAAAACTGCTTTCGGTGTTCCGTTTTGTCCTCAACAAGGATGGTTGCCTCTTTCTGGGCAGTTCCGAATCCCTGGGACAGCAGGCCAAGCACTTCGAGGCGGTTTCCAAGGCTTGGCGCATCTACCGTCACCAGGGCAAGGCACCCAACCGCAAGGAGATTCCCCTGCTGACGGGCAATCCTTTGCAACGGCTCTCCGGGATCGTCGCCCCGTCGGTGACCGGTGGTGTCGGCATGGAGCGGATCTATCGCACCGTGTTGGAGAATCACGGACCTGCCATGGTGCTGACCTCCCTGGAGGGGGAGGCCATCCATGTCAGCGGCAACACCCGGGCCTTTTTGATGGTGCCCCATGGGGAACCCCAGAACAACATCATCGCCATGGTCAAACCCGATGTCCGTGGCCTGTTGTCGGCTGCCATGGTGCGGGTGGCCCAGAAGAATCGGTTGGCCACTGCCCGCACCCATCCGGACGGGAACGGACGTGCGACGCGCGTGACCATCTCCCCCATCTCCTCCATCTCCCCGCAGTCGGGAGAGCGGTTGCTGTTGATCACCCTGGCCCACGAACCCGGGGAGATCTCCCGCACATCGTACCTGACCGGAGAGGCGTTCCTGATTCAGCAATTGGAACAGGAGTTGCGGGCCACCCGGGATGACCTGCAACGGACCATCGAGCAGTTGCGCAGTTCCAATGAAGAGTTGATGGCCTTCAATGAAGAGACCATCGCCATGAACGAGGAGTTGCAATCCGCCAATGAAGAGTTGGAAAGCTCGAAAGAGGAGTTGCAATCCCTCAACGAAGAGTTGTCCATCGCCAACGCCACGCTGGATGCCAAGGTGGTGGAACTGGAATTGGCCAACGACGACCTTTCCAACCTGTTCAGCAGCACCGACACTGCCATTCTGTTTCTGGATTTGCGTTTGCGCATCAAACGGTTCACTCCGGCGTCCACCCGTCTCATGCGCCTGATCCCCGGCGATGTCGGACGCCCGATGACGGATATCGCTCACAACCTGACGGGCATCGATCCATGGGTCGATGCTCGTCAGATGCTTGCCGATCACACGATACGGGAACGGGATGTGCGGGATCAGCAGGGACACTGGTATCTGATGCGCACCATGCCGTATCGCACCGCCCAACGGCAGGTGGATGGCGTGATTGTCACCTTTACCGATGTGACGGTGATGAAGGCTGCCGAAGAGCGCGACCACGCCACCATGCTCTTTTTGCAGGATCAGGCCAAGCTGCTCAGTCGCGCCCATCTGTTGGTCTGCGACCTCGACCACCACATTCTGATGTGGAATATCGGCGTGGAGGAGATTTACGGCTGGCAGAGCGAGGAGGCAGTCGGTCGGAATTTTTATGAATTGTTGCAAACCGAATTCCCCAAACCCCTGCCGGAAATCATGGCCGACCTGGCTCTCCACGGACATTGGCAGGGTGATCTGGTGCATCACACCCGGGATCGGCGGGTGGTCACGATCTTCAGCCATTGGCGTCTCACGCCGGAAGGAGAGTCCCGCGCGCCAGCGGTCGTGCAAGTCAACCACGACACCTCCGAGCATCGCAGGCTGACCAGCCAGTTGCGCCAGGCCAAGGAGGCGGCCGAGGCGGCCAATCAGGCCAAAGGCGATTTTCTGGCCAACGTCAGCCACGAAATCCGCACGCCGTTGAATGTGGTGATGGGCATGTCGGAACTGCTGCTGGAAACCGGGCTGACGCCCCTGCAACACCGTTTTGTTCAGACCCTGCACCATTCAAACAAGGCGCTGTTGAAGGTGATCAACGATGTTTTGGATTTCTCGCGCATCGATGCCGGATGCCTCTCCCTGACCGATCAGCCCTTTTCCCCCCGTCGGATGGTGGAGGAGATGGCGCAATGGATGCAGATCGCTGCCGAGGAGAAAGGGTTGCTCCTGGAAGTGCGGGTGGCCCCTTCCGTGCCGGAAACCGTGATCGGTGACGATGGCCGGATCAGTCAGATCCTCATCAACCTGTTGGGCAACGCGATCAAATTCACCCATCAGGGCAGGGTGAGTCTGGATCTGGAGCAGTCTGAGACGGGCACGCTGCTTTTCACCGTGGCCGATACCGGCATCGGGATCCCCCCGGAACAGTTGGAACACATTTTCGAGCAATTTACCCAGGCGGACGCGGGGATTACCCGGAGCTACGGGGGGAGCGGTCTTGGTCTGGCCATCTCCCGACGCCTGGTGGAGATGATGGGTGGCCGGATTCGGGTGGAAAGCGTTCCTGGGCTGGGAAGTGCGTTCACCTGCACCTTGCCGTTGCGGGTCGGGAACGTTGTCGTGCCCGATGCACCGCCGCCGGAGGATGCGCATGCCCAGAGGGAAGCCAAAGGCCTGCGCATCCTGCTGGCGGAAGATGTCCAGGAGAACCGGATTCTGTTCGAGGCGTATCTCATGCAGGCCCCGCATCGGCTGGTGATGGTCTGCAATGGCCTGGAGGCGGTTACACGGGTGCAGGAGGAACGGTTCGACGTGGTGATCATGGACATCCAGATGCCCGTCATGGACGGCTACACAGCCACCCGCCGGATCCGTCAGTGGGAACGGGAGTCGGGACGCCCCCACGTTCCCATTGTCGCCCTGTCGGCCAATGCCCTGGATGGGGAACAACAACGCAGCCGGGAGGCGGGATGTGATCTTTATCTGACCAAACCGATCACCAAAAAGGCGCTGCTCGATTTGCTGAAACGGTTGGCCGACCACCCTGCGTCCGCAACCGTCCCTTAGAGGCTGTTTGGTGATTCTTGAGCCGAGTATGAATATCCAATTATTGAAAAAAAAGAGGGGGTCTGGGGATTCATCCCCCAGGGTTTTAAACCAAAACCATTTTGGAATGTGGCATTGGTTTTGTTGGGGCGTTGCCCCAAACCTCACCAAGGGCGTTGCCCTTGGATCCCACCAGGGGCCATTGGCCCCTGGACCCCCTTGACATAAACGACGCATCCCGAAATGGGTGCGGTTTAAACCAAAACCATTTTGGAATGTGGCATTGGTTTTGTTGGGGCGTTGCCCCAAACCCCACCAAGGGCGTTGCCCTTGGATCCCACCAGGGGCCATTGGCCCCTGGACCCCCTTGACATAAACGACGCATCCCGGAATGGGTGCGGTTTAAATGGTGAAAAATCAATGACAATCAACACTCGGTTGGCCGGATTCGGGATGGGTTTGTTTGCGGTGGTGGTTTTGGTGGGGTATGCGGCCTTGGAGCGATTGCATACGCTTTCGGGTTTGACCGGGCAGATCTACCATCAACCCTATCTGGTGACCAATGCTGTGATGCGGCTGCGCGATCAGGCCACCCGGATGCATCTGGATGTGATGGAGATGCTGCACGAGCTGATGGGGGTCGATGCGGTCGCCGTGCGTTTGGAAGGGTTGGAGGCAGAGATGCGCGTTGAGTTGCGGGTGATCCAGGAACGTTATCCCGGGGATCCGGTTGATGTACGTGCTTTGCATGATGCCGTGGTGGGGTGGTCGGCATTATGTCGCGATATCGTGACCGCTCAGCGAGACCGGGGCGGTCAGGCCGCGTTCCGGATGATGGGATTGGAGCATGAGCCGCGTTGGCAACGGGTCAGTGCCAGCAGCGAGACTCTTTTGCAGCGGGTTCATCACCAGGCCGGTGTGTTGCAGGAGCGGGCTGAAGAGGAGATGCAGCTCATTTTTCGGGTGGGTGGCGGGGTGGTGTTGGTCATTTTTGGGGGGGGCATCTGGCTGGCCTGGTTGCTGACACGTCGGCTGCACGTTTCCGAGCTGGCGCGGCGTCACACCCAGAGTGCCTTTCTGGAACAGGCCACACTGTTGGAAAATCTGGTGTTGACTGCCACGGATCTGGCCATCGGGGCCACGGATGAGATTCTGGTGGTACGCATCTGTAATCCGGCAGCCGAGCGGATGTTTGGCGTACGTATGGAAGAGGTGGTGGGTCATACGGTCTGGGAGGTGGCAGATCGTTTTGGCGTCCAGCGCGCCCGGGTGGATACCTTGTTGGGGCGTGTGGCCAAACTCGGTGCCGAGCTGTTTGAAACCCGCCATGCGACGGCACAGGGCGAGAGAATTTATGAAGTCCGCATCTCCTCCATTCTGGATCGTTCCCGGCGCAATGTGGGTTATCAGTTCTTGGCCCGTGATGTCACCGAAGCGCGGAATGCTGCCATGCGTTTGGCCCGTTCCGAAGAGAAGTTTCGCATGCTCATGGAGTCGGCCAGGGATGCCATTCTCGTGGCCGATGCCGAAAGCGGTCTGATTCTGGATGCCAATCGGATGGCTGCCACCCTGTTGCAACGTCCGGTGACAGAACTCATCGGTATGCATCAAAGCCAGCTCCATCCCCCTGAGGAGCGGGAGCGGTATCGGGAGACTTTCCATGCCCAGGTGTTGGCCGGAGGTGGTTTTGTCACCAATGTTTGTGTCATCAACAGTCTGGGAGCGCGGATTCCCGTGGAGATCAATGCCGGGGTGATCCGTCTGGGCGAGCAGCGGGTGATTCAGGGGATCTTCCGGGATGTTACCGAGCGTCAGCAGGCAGAGCAGGCGTTGCGTTGGGCCATGGACTCTCTGACCGTCGAAATTGCCGAACGCAAGCGGGTGGAGGAGGCGTTGCGTCAGCTCAATGACTCTTTGGAAAAACGGGTGGCCGAACGAACCTTGGAGCTGGAACGTTCCAATCGGGATCTGCAGCAGTTTGCCCATGTGGCATCCCACGATTTGCAAGAGCCGTTGCGGCAGGTGAGCGGGTTTGCGCAATTGCTTGCCAGGCGTTATCAGGGACAGTTGGATGCCAAGGCCGAGCAGTTTATCGATTACATGGTGGAAGGCACCCAACATATGCAGGAGTTGATCGAGGCGTTGTTGAGTTTTTCCCGGGTGCAGACCCATGGTGGGCCATTGGCGGAGATTTCATGTGAACGGGTGCTGGATCAGGTCATGCGCAATCTGGCCACGGCCATTGCCCAGTCCGGGGCAACCATCACCCGGGATCGTTTGCCGGATATTCGGGCCGATTCGTTTCAACTGGTACGCATGTTTCAGAATTTGATTTCCAATGCCATCAAGTTTCGGGGTGCAGAGTTGCCGCGCATTCATGTCGGGGTGGAGGAGATCGAGGGGTTTTGGCGTTTTTCCGTGCGTGACAACGGCATCGGGATTGCCGAACGCCATCGGGAACGGATTTTCATCATCTTTCAGCGGTTGCATACCCGGGCCACCCATCCGGGAACCGGCATTGGTCTGGCCATCTGCAAGCGCATTGCCGAACGCCATGGCGGCACCATCTGGGTGGAGTCTGAGCCGGGTCAGGGAAGCGTTTTCTATTTCACGATTCAGAGGCTGTAGATTCCTGAGCCGAGTATGAATATCCAATTATTGAAAGAAAAGAGGGGGTCTGGGGGATTCATCCCCCAGGGTTTTAATGTTTTAATGTTTTAATGTTTAAAAAAATAATTTATTAATATTTTTGTTAAGGATTAAAAAATTAAAAAATTAAAAAAAATTAAATTCCTATGGGTTGCCCTCCTGGACCCCACCAGGGGGGGTACCCCCCCCTGGACCCTTGATCATGGTGTATTGACTCTCTACTGATCCTGTAACAATCACCAAACAGCCTTTCAGAGGTGAGAGTCGTGGGTCGGTATCATCCGCTGGACGATGTTTTGACCTCTGTGCTTATGGTGTGGTCATTGCAGAAATTGAAAAAGATCAGCTCGGCCAGACGGGGTGGTGTGGCGCTTTTGCGGGCTTCGGCCAGACGGTGATTCAAAGACTCCACCACTTCGGTCGGCTCTTCGATGATCAAATCCGCCTGAATCCAGCAAGGGTCATCGGCAGGCATGCCGGTATAGTTGATCGTTTTGACTGTTGTCTTGCCGCGCTCCAGGATGTTGAGGGCCAACTGTTGTAACCGCTCCATGTCGTCATCCGAGACCCCGAACCGCTCCAGAAGCGCGCTGCTTTTGGCAATGGATACCGCCTCTTCCATGGGACGTTGGGGATTGAGCCGACTCCACTCACTCATCCAGCGCACCCCCTCCTGAATGCGTCCGGTTGCCAGCGTGGTCATGATCAGTTCGGCCAGCAGGTTCAGATCGTCCGGACTCTGTGCATACAGGATCCGGTATTGCTCCCGCGCTGCGGAAAAATGACCCATCCGCGCCAGACAGGCCCCATAGCCGTGCCGGACATCCGGATCCTGGTTGCTGTGCCATAGGGCATTCTTGAAATGGCGCTGCATTTTATCGGCCTCTTCCTGCAAGGTGGCAATCAGTCCCAGCAGATAAAAGGCCCGGATCGGCTCGTGACGGCGCTGCTCTTCCACCTCCCGTTCCAGACGCTTCAACTCGAATTCAAAGCGACTTGTGGCAATGGGAGAGGCCCAAATTCCCTGGAGACGAGAAAGGATCTCGTCCATGCGTTCGTCGAGGCTTTGTTCGACTTTCATCATCCGCCTCCCTGGCGTGGTGTACCCAATGAACCGAAAAAAATCTCCTGATCCATTTATCGAACAAGAGCCTCTGCGGCTTGAGAGAAAATTATCGCTCCTTTCCAAAAAAATCATCCGGACAGGACTGGTAGTCGGATAACTGCTTGAGCAGCCAGCTTTCGGCATCGGTATGGAGTGCGCCCTGTTCGGGATGGGCAGCGGCCTGGGCAGTATGGCGCCAGAAATTCTGGCGTGTGGTGCTGTCCGGAATCTGTTGGGCCACGCGTCCGCGCCACGCCTTGAAGGCAGCGGCAATGCCAGCCCAGCCCGGTTCCAGCCACGCATCGATCCGTTCCTTGATCACCCGGGACAAGGCCGGACTCCCCCCGCCGGTCCCCACGGCCACCACCACCTCCCCACGGCGCACCACGGCAGGAACCAGCAGGCCGCTGACACCAGGATCATCGGCGGAATTGCACCAGACGCCCGCCTGGGTGCAGAGTCGGGCGATCTCCTGGTTCAAGGTGGCCTGGTCAGTGGCGGCAAAAACCAGCCAGGGGCGGGGAGGACGGGTCAGCAGTGCGGGTGAAAACCGTTCCGGCCAGTGGGTGATCTGGCGTGCCTCCACCCATTGCGACACCACCGGGTCCAGGTGAGGTGCGACCACGGTGATGGCAGCCTGACAGTTTATCAACCCTTCGATCTTGCGGCGGGCCACCCTCCCGCCTCCTGCCACCAGGACGGCCTTGCCCGCCAAAACCAGTTCCGCCAGATAATGGGGCGTGCTATGTTGATCCATGCATCGGTTCTCTCTTGCCAGGGTTGCTCGGGATGTCGGATACCCACATCATCATTCGCGGTGCCCGCGAACACAATCTGAAAAATCTGACCCTTTCATTGCCGCGTCATCGTTTGACGGTCATTACCGGCGTGTCGGGTTCGGGCAAGTCGTCGTTGGCCTTTGACACCCTGTCGGCAGAGGGGCAACGACGGTATGTGGAGTCTTTGTCGGCCTATGCCCGGCAATTTCTCAGTTTGCAGGGCAAACCGGATGTGGATGCCATTGAGGGACTCTCTCCCTCCATCTCCATCGAGCAGAAGGGCACCAGCAAGAATCCCCGTTCCACCGTGGGTACGGTGACCGAGATCCATGACTATTTGCGCCTGTTGTATGCGCGCATCGGCAAACCCTATTGTCACGGCTGCGGCCAGCCGATCCAGAGCCAGAGCATCAGCCAGATGGTGGATATCCTGATGGCCCTGCCGGAAAAGAGTCGTTTGATGCTGTTGGCTCCGGTGATCCGGGATCGCAAGGGGGAGTACAAAAAAGAGCTGGCTGCCATGGCGCGCCTGGGATTCACCCGGGTCATGATCGATGGGGAGACCTGTGAGCTGGATCAGCTCCCGGTCCTGAACAAATCCACCAAAAAAACCATTGAAATCATTGTGGATCGCCTCATCATCAAGCCGGGTCTGGAGGGGCGTCTGGCCGACTCCCTGGCCACGGCTTTGGGTGCGGTCGAGGCTTTGGGGATCAAGCAGCAGACCGGAGGCCTTGCCAAGGTGGTGATTCTGGATCACCCCAACCGGGAGATGATTTTCAGCGAGCGGCATGCCTGTCCGGATTGCGGGATCTCCTATCCGGAGATCGAGCCGCGCATGTTTTCGTTCAACGGGCCGCATGGGGCCTGTCCGGAGTGTGACGGATTGGGGAACAAGCCGTTCTTTGATCCGGAGCTGGTGGTGCCGGATCCGGGGCGATCTCTGGAGGAGGGGGCGGTTGCCCCCTGGAACAAGCCGACGGCGCATATGGCCCGGGAGTCGCTTCAGACCTTGAGCGCCCATTACGGGTTTGACATGCGGCTTCCCTGGAAGGAGATCCCGGAGTCGATTCGCGCCATTCTGTTGCATGGTTCAGGTCAGGAGAAGATCCTGTTTCGTTTTCGCGGCCCCAGGGGATCGTTTACCACGTCGCGTCCCTGGGAGGGGATCATGCGCAATTTGGAACGTCGTTTTCTGGAGACCGAATCCGATGAGGTGCGCGAGGAGCTGCAACCGTACCGTTCCTCAGCCCCGTGTCCCCTTTGTCATGGGCAACGGTTGCGCAAGGAGGCGTTGCACATCCGGATCGACGGGTTGAACATTGCCGAGTTGTCGGCATTGTCGTTGGATCAGGCGGCGGTACGGTTGGCCCATTTGCCGCTGGGTGCCATGGAGCAGGCCATTGCCGGACGGATTCTCAAGGAGTTGCATGAACGGATCGGTTTTTTGCGTGCCCTGGGTTTGGACTATTTGACCCTGGATCGTGCAGCGGTCACGTTGTCGGGCGGGGAGGGACAGAGGATTCGTCTGGCCAATCAGATCGGTTCGGGTTTGACCGGGGTGTTGTATATTCTGGATGAACCCAGTATCGGTCTGCATCAACGGGACAATCAACGGTTGCTGGATGCGTTGTTCCGGTTGCGGGATCTGGGCAACACCGTGGTGATGGTGGAGCATGACGAAGAGGCGATCCGGCGTGCCGATCATGTGGTGGATATGGGGCCGGGAGCCGGGGAGCAGGGGGGACGGGTGGTGGCAGAAGGGTCACCCGAGCAGATCATGGCCGATCCGGCCTCGTTGACCGGTCGTTATCTGGGTGGGATTCTGACCATTCCGGTGCCAGCGCAGCGTCGGCGTCCCAATCCGGAGCGTCGGATCCTGTTGAGCGGGGTGACCACCCACAATCTCAAGGAGGTTTCGGCCACCATTCCGTTGGGGTTGTTGGTCTGTGTCACCGGGGTTTCGGGATCGGGCAAGTCGAGTCTGATTCTGGATACCCTGCTGCCTGCCCTGATGGCCCATCTGGGCCAGGGTCATCTGCCGGGCGGTCATTATCGGGCCATTGAGGGACTCTCCTGGCTCGACAAGGTGATTCATATCGATCAATCTCCAATCGGACGCACGCCCCGTTCCAATCCCGCCACCTATACCGGACTGTTCACCCCGTTGCGCGAGTTGATGGCCAGTGTGCCCGAAGCGCGTGCGCGTGGTTATCAGGCCGGACGGTTCAGTTTCAATGTCAAGGGGGGGCGCTGTGAAGCCTGTGCGGGCGATGGGTTGATCAAGATCGAGATGCATTTTCTGCCGGATATTTTTGTGCAATGCGATCAATGTCGGGGCAGTCGTTATAATCGTGAAACCCTGGAGATCTGCTATCAGGGCAAAAACATTGCCCAGATTCTCGATCTGACCGTGGATGATGCGGCGGTGATGTTTCAGGCCATTCCGGCCTTGCACGCTCGATTGAAGACGCTCAAAGAGGTCGGGATGGGGTATGTCCGGCTTGGACAGGCGGCCACGACCTTGTCCGGGGGGGAGGCGCAACGGGTGAAGATTGCCCGGGAGTTGGCCAAACGGGCCACGGGTCGCACCTTGTATATCCTGGACGAACCCACCACAGGGCTGCATTTTGATGACATACGCAAGCTGTTGGAAGTTCTCGGTCAATTGGTCGAGGCCGGGAATACCGTCCTGGTGATCGAACACAATCTGGATGTGATCAAAAGTGCCGATTGGATCATCGATCTGGGACCAGAGGGAGGCACCCAGGGGGGGGAGGTGGTGATGGAAGGGACGCCGGAGCAGTGTACCCGGGTGGAACGTTCCTGGACCGGGCGTTTTCTGCACTCCGTATTGTCCCTTCCGTCGGCCTGATCAACGGGGCATGGTTTTCGACGCTTCCCGGGCGCTGTGGAGAAGGTCAAGAGTGGAATCAGACGTTATCCCTGGGTATCGCCGGCTCCTTTGCGGCGCGAGTCACGCAGTTTGTCCCCCAGTCCGGCAGCAATGGCCAGGGAGCGGCGTTTGTCCGAGTAGGCCGGGGCCACCATCGGGAAGCTCTTGTCCAGATCGAACATGGCCCGGTATTCGTCGAAATCGATTTTGTGCGAACGGGTCAGATGGCCTTTCAAGGCTTTGCAGGACTTGCCACAGATCAAACAAAAAACCGCTTCATCCGTGACGGCTTCATCAATGGGCAGAAACGGTTCGATCTTCTTTTTTTCCGTTGGGGTGTAAGATTCCGGAACGACATCTTCCTCGGTCTCGGGGTCAGAAATGGTTTCGTTGATTTTGGGTGGGGTTCCTTTCGTGGAAAGGTCGGTCAATGTCCCGAACACTTCCCGGAGCAGTCCCGGTAATTCACGGGCCTGGACCTCATTATTGGATACATATGCCTCGATGATTTCTGCGGCATGTTTGAGCAAATCAGACGACATCTGGGGACTCCTTGTATCGGAAAATGTTTTTGTAAGCGATTTTTTTTATATAATATTTTTCCTGAACGACGAACTGTCAAGATTTTTTTTGCGATGCATTGCAAATTGTATCGAATGAAACATCAGAGATGTGGAACATCTGACCAGTAACGTCGTCGATGCGCCTGATGGAACAGCCCCCGCGTACCGCATTGCCCAGGCGAATTTCTGTGGCGCGCTTGAGGTCATTCTGGGTCAGGCTGGCGGTTTTGGCCTGCAAGCGGTTGATCTCTTGTGTCTGCCAGATGCTGGGGCAGAGTCCGTCGGTCACGGGCGGGGCGACCCAGTCGCCATCCAGATGGACCAGCAGGCTGCTGATGGCCCCTTCGGTCACCTGTCCGGCGCGATTGATGAAGAGTACCTCGTCATAACCGGTCTGATAGGCTTGTGCCAATTCGGCGTCGTAATGGAGGCGTCGATTGGTTTTATGGCGCAACAATGGATCGTGCGGGTCGGGTTGCCAGGCAGCCAGGCGGACCTTGGGTGCCGGAGGCCAACTGGCAGTCGGGCGATGGTTCAGGGTCAGGGTGCCATGGGAGGTCAGGGTCAGTCGTCCGGTCAGTGGGGTCCATCCGGCAGTGTGCCAGGCAGCGACCGTGGTGCGTACCTGGTGGGCAACCCGGTCCGGCTCCAGAGGGATGCCCAGTGTGGCCGCAGATCGGGTCAGGCGGGTCAGATGCAGATCCAGCCAGGGAATCTCTCCTTCCGGATCGATCCGGAAGGTTTCGATCAACTCCAGTGGGGTGGGTGAGGCGGTCAGGAAGCGGGCCTTGTCGGCGATTTCGTTCCATTCGGCTTTGGGTTGCGAGTCGGCCACCACGCCGCCCCCCAGACCGATGATCGGGCCTGTGGTCGGGGTGTGCAGCACAGTGCGGATGGCCACGTTGAACCAGCCGTCGCCGCCGGGTTTCAGTACCCCCATGATGCCGGTATAGAGGCCTCGTGGGCGTTGTTCCAACTGGCGGATCATCTCCATCGTGCGCTTTTTCGGGGCACCGGTGATGGAAGCTGCCGGAAACAGGGCTGCCAGCGTCTCCTCCAGAGTCGTTCCGGTCCGTGCCACTCCCTGGACCCGGGTTTCCAGATGATGCACAGAAGAGAAAGAACGGCAGACGGCCAACCGTTCCACGGTCACGCTGCCGGTTTGGCAGATCTGTCCCAGATCGTTGCGTGCCATATCGACGATCATGACGTGTTCCGCACGATCTTTGGCCGACTGTTGCAGTGTATGCATCTGGAGTCGATCCGTGGCTGCCTCTGGAGCGCGGGATGAGGTGCCTTTGATCGGAGCTGTGGTCAGGTGGCGGCCTTGTCGTTCCAAAAACAGCTCCGGCGAGAAGGAGGCCATGGACCAGGCTGGACCATTATGCACCCACATGGCCCTGGGAAAGCGGTGGCGTGTTTGCAGGTGCATGAACAGAGCAGCCGGATTCAGTTCTCCCTGGAGCGCCGCAGACAGGGTGTAGTTGACCTGGTAGCTCTCGCCAGTGGCGATCCAGGTGGCAATCTGCTCCAGATCGTGTTGAAAACGCGGATAATCGATCTCCGGAACCACGGTCAGTCGGGGCCATGGTCCGGGATCATCGTACAGAGCCGGGCGGGGTGGTTCGTCAAAGATGGCAAACCAGGCCAGCGGCAGATCGGCCATGGGGGCGTGGACCGGGAGTGCAAAGGCAGCGGCAGCCTCATAGGCCAGCCAGCCGCCGATCCAGCGGCCTGCCTTGGCCTCGGTTTCGGCCAGGCGGAGTGCCGGGCGTACCTCCCACGGGTGCCAGGCAATGATCACCCGTGCCGGAGTGCGGAAGAACAGAGGGGTCCCCAGTTCCGGAAAATCGACCAGCAGACAGATCCCCTCCTGCAACTGCTCTGGAGTGACGGTCTGGGCCGGATGCGGGCGACCGTCAGAGCAGTCCACGCGCGGTCAGTGTGGCTTGCGGAGAGACATGCAGACGGTTCAATCCGGCGCTTCCCTCCAGGCCCATGGCCACGGCCAACAGTTGGGCAAAGTTCATCTCCGGCAACTGGATCGGCTGGCCGATGCTCTTTTCGGCCGGTCCCTGGAATGATCCCATGGACATGTCGCACAAGGTGCAGGGGGTGATCATCACCTCGGCACCCGCCTTTTTGGCGTTCAGGCAGTTTTTGGCTAGCATGGCACGCATTTCGGTTTTGTCCGACAGCATGACGTGAAATCCGCAACATTTATCGTGTCCGTCATAGGCCACCGGTTGCCCCCCAAGCAACAGAATCAGCCGGTCCAGATGATCGGCCTCTTCTCCGGCCTTGGCTGCGAAGATTTCGGCAGGACGCAGATTGTGACACCCGTAAAAAGGGGCGACCCGCAATCCGTTCAGCGATTTTTTGACTTTGGATTTCAAGAATTGCGGATCGATCTGATCGGTGATGACCCAGAGCAGGTGAAAGACCTGGATGGTGGCCTGATAGGGGCGCACCCCCACCTGGACAAGCACATGGTTGATCTTTTCCAGCAGATCGGGTTCGTTCTGGAAGCGGTGATTGGCATGGCTCAAGGTCTGGAGACAGGTGTTGCAGATCGTCACCAGGTGGCGTCCGCCCTCTTCGGCCTCGGAGAGGATGCGGGCAGCCACGGCCAGGGAGAAGGCCGGTTTGGTTTCACGCAGGCTGACTGCACCGCAGCAGGTGGCGCGCGGCATGTCGCGCAGGGTGATGCCCAAGGTCTGGGCCACGGCGCGGGCCGCGCGATCCGCCTCTTTTTGCACCTGCTTGGCAGCGCATCCGGGATAGTAGGCAAAATCGAGTTTCATGGGACTCTCCTATGGGATGGGTGGTTCCCCGATCACTCGGGGACCACCTCCTTGGCTTTGGTTTCCACATCCAACGGGTGCTCTTCGAGGATTTCGTAGATTTTGGCCAGCTCGGCCACACCTTGGGATTTGTGCGGAATGGGTGAGGGCACCTTGCCTTTTTTCAGGAGATGGAACGCTGTGCCCAACTCTTCGAGCGTACCGAGCAGACCCACGGTGCGCATCATCAGGGTGAATTCGTTCAGGCTGCCTGCCTCCTGGATGTCCTGGTGAAAGGCCAGGGCATGTTTGGGTCCGGGTCCGGCGTCCAACCCTTTGGCAATGCCACGGGTGCGCAGTTTGACAATGGCCTCCATGGGTTTGACATCCTTGGGACAGCTCTCCACGCACATGGCACAGCGGGCGCAGGTCCACATCATGTGGGGCAGGGAGAGGGCCTCTAAGCGTCGGACCTTCTGGCCTTCGCGCGGGTCCGAGACGAATCGGAACGCCTTGGCCAGGGCCGCAGGGCCGATGAACTCCGGGCTGACCTCGGCCATGACGCAGTCGGAATAACAACTGCCGCACAAGATGCACTGGGTGACATGGTTGACCTGGTCATAGGCCGATTTTTCCAGCACGGCATCGGTATCCGGTCCATCTTCCAGGAATGGACGGATCTGGTGGATGCGGGCAAAGAAGGGGCCGATATCGATGGCCAGGTCTTTCAGAACGGGCTGGTTGGCTTGTGGGGCGATCTCGACCACGCCCTGGCGAGCCACGCTCCCGATATGGGTTTTGCAGGCCAGGCGGGTACGTCCGCCGATTTTCATGGCGCAGGAGCCGCAAATGGCAGA
The DNA here is from genome assembly GCA_011089965.1 of Magnetococcales bacterium. Classification (GTDB taxonomy): domain Bacteria; phylum Pseudomonadota; class Magnetococcia; order Magnetococcales; family Magnetaquicoccaceae; genus Magnetaquiglobus. The sequence goes on along the minus strand of JAANAU010000005.1, from coordinate 1,321 downwards.
GCGGCACGACTGCCGGAAGGTGAGCGTGCCATCCTTCTCCCCTTTGATCTCCTCCAGAAGCGTCAGGATGGTCGTGGTGGGGGTGGCCTGAACGGTGAACTCCTGCCACATGGTGGTGAGTCGGCCATCCGGCCCTTTGCGGTTGCGTTGGATGCGCAGGGTGTAGGGGTGTGTGGTCATGGTGCGTCCCTCGGCATCAGTAGGTGCGGACTTTGGGGGCATATTCCGGTTTGCCCACGGTCCGTACCGGTTCGTAAGAGAGGATCACCCGGCCTTGGGCAGCGTCCCAATGGCTCAGGGTGTGTTTGCGCCACTGGTCATCATCCCGGTTGGGAAAATCGGTCCGGGAGTGGGCACCCCGTGACTCTTCACGGGCCAGGGCACCCCGCAGGATGCATTCGGCCAGATCGATCAGATGACCCAGTTCCATGGCGCGCACCAGATCGATGTTGAAATCATCGGAATGGTCATCCAGATGAAGGCGGGCATAATCGGCGCGCAGTCCCGGCAACGCTTCGACCCCGGTGCGCACTCCTTCCGGGGTGCGGAACACGCCGCAACAGCCATTCATGGCTTCGGCCATGCGGTGGTGCAGGGCAATGGGCCGGACTCCCTGGTTGGGACGTGCTTTCAGTTCCTGGATGCGTTGTTTGACCGCTTCCACTTCCAGAAGAGAAAAATCTCTGAATCCTTCATCCTGGACAAAGCGGGCGCATGCCCTGCCGGTGATTTTGCCAAAGACGATGGTGTCGAGCAATGAGTTGCCACCCAGGCGGTTGGCGCCGTGGACCGAAACGCAGGCCGCTTCGCCAGCGGCAAAGAGTCCTGTCACCGGGGATGCCCCGAATTTGTCGGTACGGATGCCGCCCATGGAGTAGTGGGCTGTGGGGCGGACCGGGATCGGGGCATGGATGGCATCCACCCCTTCCAGGTCGATGGAGAGTTGGCGGATCTGGGGCAAACGTTCCAGGATCTTGTCGGCGCCGAGATGGCGCAGATCGAGAAAGACCGCGCCATTGACGCCGCGCCCCTCGATGATTTCGGTCTGTTCAGCCCGCGACACCACATCCCGTGAGGCCAGTTCCAGTTTGTTGGGGGCATACCGGCTCATGAACCGTTCGCCCAAGGCATTGATCAGATAGCCGCCTTCGCCCCGTGCCCCTTCGGTGACCAGGATCCCCGAGGTGCGCAGGCCGGTGGGGTGGAACTGGACGAACTCCATGTCGGCAAGGGGTGCCCCGGCCCGCAGAGCCAGGGCCATGCCATCGCCGGTATTGGTGGTGGCATTGGTGTTGGAGAGATAGACCCGGCCATACCCCCC
>JAANAU010000032.1 GCA_011089965.1 Magnetococcales bacterium | reverse complement strand
TCTTCATAAAATTCATGCAGACGCCACAGCATCTCCAGGAGTTCATCTTTTTTGTGCGATGTTTCAAGATTCATGTCTGTCACCTTACACAAGGTTCATGAGAAAATTGACCAGACCGCCGACCAGAATGGCCAGCAGGATGATGGCGATATTCATGCTGATCGCCCATTTGGGTCCGATCTCTTTGATCATCATCATGGTGTTGGATGCGCATGGAATAAACAAGGTCATGACCACCAGTCCGACCACAATTTGCTGGAAGGTCAACGCGCCCCCATCCACCATATCCTTGAAATAGACCGCACCGACCTCTCTGCGGGAGAGCACCAGAATAAAGACTTCGGTCACCTTGTCGGGCAGGGACAAGAAGCCTGTCACCACCGGATGGAACCACTCTTTCAACCGTTCCAGGATGCCGCTCTTTTCCAGCGTATACATCATCACAGCGGCAAGCATGAACATGGGAACCGCCTCCCACAAAAACCATTTGACCCGATAATAGGTCTTGCGCACCACATGGAGCGGATCCGGCCAGCGGAACGGGGGGAGTTCCAGAATGAATTCCGCCCCTTTGCCCTGACGCATCCCGATGACCCGGTTCAGGATCACCCCGCAGACGATCTGCGTGCCTGCCACGGCGGCCAGTACGATCAGCATGGCTGAAAAGGGAATGGTGGCCAGAATGGCCATCATGATGCCCAACTGAACAGCGCAAGGCATGCCCAGAGCGATCAGAAAGACGGCCATCAATCGTTCCTTGCGGGTTTCCAGAATTCGACTGGTCAGGGTGGCCATGGTGTTGCACCCTGTACCCAACACCAGAGGCAGAACGGCCTTTCCGGAAAGTCCGAAAGGTGCCAGGGTGCGGTTGGCCAGGACACTGAGATTGGGCAGGTATCCGGTATCTTCCAGGATGTTCATGATCAAAAAAAAGACCAGCAGAATCGGTACCACCGTGACCATGGCATTGAACAATCCCATGGTCAGAAGACCAAAATTGCCTACAAGGAATTCGTTGACTCCGGGATGATCCACCCACCCCTCGATCATTGCAGCCAGAGGCTTGAAGATTTCACCGTCCAGAAATCCGGCCATTTCCGATGAAAGGACCACCACACCGTGAAAGGTCAACCATAAAATGGCAAAAAAAATCGGCCACCCCAGGAGGGGATGGCGGGAGGCCCAGGCCACGCGCTGAAAAAGCGAATGAATGGGAAAATCCGAACGATGGGTCACCTGTCTGGAGATCCGTTCCGCCCACTCCTCCCGCCCATGAAAGATCCGCAATTGCAAGGCGGACACGGAGTAGCGCCATTGCAGTTCATGGATGATCTCCTTGACCTTGTCGATCCTTTCGGCGGGGAAACGGTCCGCCAGCAAACGTTCGGGACCATCCGGGCATTGGATGATTTGCAACATTTGTCCTTTGGAAGGACGTCGGATGGGATTGAACAATGCACTGATGCGCGTTATGACCTGTTCCAGATCCTCGGGGTACTGGATCATGCCCCCGACGGGCAGGGAGGGATTCGCCAACTGTTGCAACAAACTCTTCATGCCAATGCCATGCGAGGCATCGGTCAGGACAACACGGGTTCCTGCGTCACGCGACAACTGTTCCGCATCGATGACAATACCAAGGCGTGCCGCTTCATCCGCCTTGTTGAGACAAAAGACGGTTGGAATGCCCAATTCGCGAATTTGAGCATACAGGATCAAACTCGGTTTGAGTCGCAACGCATCCCCGCAAAACAAGATCCGGCAGGGCTTTTTCCCAAGCAGAAGATCCAGTGTGGTTTGTTCATCGGCTGTCAAGGCAGCCAATGATGCAATGCCAGGGGTGTCGATAATCGTTACCTTGCGCCCATGCAAGGTGATTTCCTTGCGATTCGGGGCCACAGTGGTCTGTGGATAGTTGGCCACCATCGTATAGCTTGCAGTAATGGCATTGAATAGTGTACTTTTACCCGCATTGGTCAATCCCACAATCACCAGGATCGGATCACACTCTGCGCTGCGGAGCGAAACCGGGAACGCCACCGGAACGGCGGCAATGGATGATGTGGACATGCGAATCTCCTTTTCCAAGTCTTTGGTATCACGGTCCAGCGTGATCCGGGTTTCTGAAAACTTCCACCTGCTCTGCACATTTTGCATTGTTCACGCATGAAAGCCAAATCCAGGAACATCCCGGACTGCGGTTTGCAAACGGCCCAACCGGTCGAACAACTCATCCACCACATGAGGCCCCTCCACCGCATGGCGCTGAGCGATCCGGTTCAAGGTCGATTCGATGGTCTTGCAGGTGTTGATCACATCAAACAACTGAAAAAACTGCGCGACCCCAATGATGGCATTGAGCCGGTGCACGGACTGAAGCAGAAGATTGGGTGATACGGCGGTGGTTTGATTCTTGATCTGGTAGAAATCTTTTTCCAATCCGACGATCTGCTTGTTGGCCTCTTCGATGAACATCCACACCTTGTCATCGAGTCGCGACGGTCTGCCGGAAAGCCACAGGGTGATGACCTGGCGCGCCTTGGGGTCCACAGCCTGCCACGCAGCCGGGTGGGTGCGTGGATCGCCCAGGTTCTTGACCAGAAAATCCCGCACCAGATTCTTCAGATTGGCCTCGGGTTCGCGATTCATGAAGGGGCGCAACAGGACTTCGGCCAGTTGCGCCTTGAAACCTGGGATGATTTGCAGAAAACGCCCCTGTTGATCGCGGAATCCGTTCAGGAGCGCCTTCAATGTTTCCAGCTTCAGACCGGTGTTTTGATCCGCATAGTCCTGCATTCGTATCAACAGCCTGGTCAGGGAACGCTGCACGAATCCCCCCGTGGCCAACTCTCCACTGAAATCGGCCTCGCGGCAGAAGGTTTCGAAGGTGAGGCTGCCTTGATAGATCCGTTCGGCCAATCGATCCGGCCCATCCAGGGTCAACAGATGAAAACGGTCACAGCGATCTTTCCAAAGCTGCCACTTGGGATGACGACTGCTGGCAATGCCCTCGTAAACCACCGGGTGCAGCAGGGCCAATTGCTCCCGTGTGAGTGTTTTCAACAGCACCTGGTAAAGCAGCACCGACAACGTGCCGCTGGATGGATGATCCCGGAACCAATGCAGCCACTCCGGGAGTACGGAGGGTAGGTCCGCCAGGGTCATCCCATCGCCCAGATCCTCGAAAAGGAACCAGGGCATTTTCTTGAGATCCTTGCGGGAAAGACCCTCGATACCGTCGTGTTGCGTGATCCATTCGGCCACGCGCAACAGACCGGTTTGCAGATCCTCTGCCGGGATGCGGGTAAATGCATTCTGCGCACACAGGTCTGCGAGTTTCTGTTCGGCCTGAGCCACCCGGCTGCCCAGAGGCAGATTGGGAAACAAAAAGGCTTGCTGATGGGCAAAGATGGCGCGCTTTAGGCTCATTTCAGGGCATCGAGTTTCTGGGTCAAACGGTCCAGTTCTTCAAAAAGCTGGGGGATGACCGCAGGCGGTTTCGGATTGACCAGGAAAAAACGGATGTCGATGCGCCGGTTGGCCGGTTCAGCGGTGGGGTTTTCGTGAGAAATCACCGGTCGATGTTCACCGTATCCGCTGATTCCGAACACCGACTGACCCTTCTGGTTGCGCAACTCCTTGAGTACCGATACCCCCTTCTCGCCACCCAGGATGGTCTCGAAGGTCTTAATGGCACGCATGCCGGAAAGATGCAGGTTGTTGGCAAAGGGATTGGCCTTGCCCAGAGGGATATTGTCGGTATGTCCTTCGATGAAGACCGCATCCAGGGTGCCTGGATTCCATTGACGCTCTTCGCAAAACGACAGACGCACAGCCTTGTCGATTGATCCGGCGTAGCAGGGCAAATGACGCGCCAGCACCCGGGCGAGTTTGGTGAGGGTCTCCTCGCCACCCGGGGCAAATTGCGCTTGACCCAACGGGAAAAGGATCTCGTTGGGCAGACGCAGGAGGCCGTGGTTGGGATCGATGAAGACCTGGACATTCTCGACTTGCAGATCGTGGTGGATATCGGACAAAAGCTGGTGGAGCAGTTGGTTGGTCTTGGCCATGTGTTGGTCCAGATCGCGCTTGAGATGCGCGGCCAGATCACGCAATTCGACAATGCCGATTTCCAGTTTTTTCAGTTTCTCGCTCTGTTCATTGTGAAGTTTCTTGATCTGTTCGCGCTCCTGCGCAGCCTTCTCGTATTCGGTGCGGAAGTCGCTCTCGGAGTTGCCCATATTGAACGAAAAGATGATCAGGATGACGATGAACACATACAGCAACGCAGACATCACATCGCTGATCGAGATGGAGTAGTCGTGCGCCGTATATTGCGGGCCTCGGGTTTCGCGCCTGCGCTGATACATGGCGTCTCCGTTACTTATGATCCGGGTTGATCTGCATGTAATAATGCATGGTCTCGTTCATTTCCTCCAGCTTGACATGCATCTCCTCGATGGTGCCCCGCAACTGATGCGACACATGATCCATATGCTCGTCCACCCCGCCGATGAACTCCAGGATTCTCTCGGACGAAAGGGCCTTCAGATCGCCGTTCAGTGTACCGATGGTCTGCATCATGTTGACAGAGAGGTGATCGAGCTTCCGTTGATGCTCGCCCAGCGAGGATTGCAATTGCTGTTGTACGGCGATTGTTGTCATCTTAAGGCGTTCCTGCAACTCTGCGATAGCAACCATGGTTTGTTTGTTGTCTTGACTGGTCGCGCCTTCCATCCGTTTCAAGGTGTGCGCAAGCTGTTGCAGGCTCTCCATGGTGGCGTGGAGTTTCTGACCGGCCTGCATCACCTGTCGGGAACTTTCGATCAGGGGTTTGAGCAGGGTATTGGCAAGGCTCTCCAGAAAACCGCTCAACGTGTCATTCATGTCGTCGAGCTTGGAGCCGAGATCCCCGACACTGTATCCCAATTTCTCGGAAATTCCGCCCATATGTTCGTCGATCTGGGCGATGAAATGCAGCACCTTCTCGGAGAACTCTTGCAAGCCGTTGTTCAGATGACCAAAGGTGCGACCAAGCGCATCATCGACCTTTTCAAAGCGGGCTTCGTAGTTGGTGAGGAGCAGACGCAACTGCTCGTGCGCCTTGCCAATCCCGGCCAGGGTCTGCCGGGCGGTCTCCTGGGTGGATGTCAGGGAGGTGGAGACCTTTTCCAGCTTGTCGCTGCTGGTTTGCAGCTTCTCGCCAGCCACGGCGATCATCATGGCGCCAGACTCCATGGCTTCGATCAGATGACCGAAACGTCCTCCCTCTGGATCGAAGTGGTTGGTGAGGGAGGTCACCTCAGTGAGCGCCTTGCGGTTTTCATCGGAGAGACGCGTGGATTGTTGCTGCATGGTCACATTGAGACGGGTCAGTGCGTGATTGATCTCGCCGACCGCTTGCACCAAGGATGATGCAGCCACACCGACCAAAGATTGCAATTCGGCATTGCCCTGGCTCAGATGTTCACGCGAGTTTTGCAAAGCCGTGGTGATTGTCTGGTTGTGCTGATCCAGGCTGTGTACCGTGGATTGATGGCTGCTCTCCAGACGTTCGATATAGTGCAGGATGCCGAACAAGGCGTCCTCGATGCGCTGCTGGTCAGGATGCACCAGTTGACTGGTCTGGCTGGAAACCGCGTCTCGTTTGTTCGCTTGTTTCATCATGCCATCCACGGCGTAACGCATCTCCTCCATGGTCAGAAGCATGGTGGAGAGCGACTCCTCGATGCGGCTCGACACCTGATCGCTTGCCTGGCGCAAGGTCGAGGCAGCCGTGGTGTGCTGTGTGGAGAGTTGATTCAAGGAGGTGGCAAAATGACTGGCCATGCCGGCGGCAGTCTGTTCCAGGCTTTCGGCGGCGCGCAGCAGCAGACCACCGGCCATCATCATGGTTTCGGAGATGGTCTTGGACTCCTCGTGCAACGCATCACGGTTTGAATCCATATAGCGGGTCATCTGCTCCAGGATCTGTTTTTCGACAACTCCGGATGGCGTCGCATCATGCGGCTTGGCTGCGGTCACGACGGTATCGATTTTGGAAGTGATCGATCCCTGGAACCGCTCCATGCCATCGAGGAGTTTTTCGGTGGCGGCAAGCAGGTGCGGGGCAGCCCCGAAGATGCGTTGCATCTCGTTTTGTACCGCCAGCATGGCCGTGGAGGATTGGGCCATCTCCTTCAAGGAGTTCCCCATCTGACCGGCAAAGCTGTTGGACGACTCCCTGAGCAGGGTGACCAGTTCCATCTGTGCACTCTTCATGCCGGAGGCCACAGCCCCCAGATCCGTGATGGTGCGATTCATGGTGCCGGCCAGACCCGCCGAGGAGTCCTTGAGCAAAGCGGACATCTCGGATTGTGCGCCGCGCATGCCTGCGGCCACATCGGCCAGATCGGCCAACACCCGCTCAAGACGGGCGCTCATGCCGGAGGAGGAGTCCTTGAGTGCTGCGGACAGTTCGATCTGGGAGCTGCGCATGCCCACCGCGACATCGGTCAGACTGGCGAGCAGATGGGTGATGAGTTGCTCCTGTCCGGTGGCGGTCTGCCGGGCCGCTGCACTCTGGACCTCGCTGCGCCCCTGCAAGTCGGCAAGAATCCGGGCGGCATCCTCGACAAAACGGGTCAACCGTTCGTTCTGCGCGGCCACGCCTTTGTGCAAGCCGGAGATGAGTTGTTCAAGCCGCTGGCTGCTCTGATCAGATGCCCCGTGCAGACCGGAGATGAGCTGATCGATCCTGGAGTTGCCCTGATCGGTCAGCCCCTGAAGACCGGTGACCAGTTGTTCCAGGGTCTGTCCATACCGGTCGCTGTCACCGCGCATCTCACCCTGCTGACGGTTCAGACCTTCGACCACGGAGCGCAACTGACGATCCTGGGCGTTGTGAATGGCGGTCAACGCCTCGGTGAGTTGACTCATGGCCTGATTCAGGCTGTTGAGAGAACCGGCGGAGGATTCGCGCATCAGTATGGTGAACTGCACGGCAAAGTCGTCGAAGGCCGCACGAATGCTCTGGGCCATATTCAACAACCCTTCTTTATTGCTGGCACGCAGATCGCTCCACAACCCGTCCATCCCGGCATGCTGATTGCGCAGATTTTCGTTCAACGCGAACAGACCCAGTTCGATGGAGGACAGTTTTTCTCCGAGTGTGGTCTGGAACTGCGCAAAAAGAGGGGCGAGCGCATCCTGCATGGCTTGTTGCTGCGTGGCGCGCTGGTTGTCCTGATAGCGCACCAGGGTTTCAAACATCTTTCCGATGGCCGGTGCCAGGCTGGCGCCGATACGATTCTCCACCTCTGCCGCCGTAGTGGCAGAGGAGTCCTGCCCCATGGTTCTGGTTTGCAGAAGCCTGTTCAATTTTCTGAGTTCCGCCACCTGCTCCATCTGGGCGATGTGAATGGGCGCAAGGCCGCTGTCCTCCCGGTGATGAATCTCGAAACAGGATTCCAACTGTTCGCAGAAGCGGTGTACCAGCCGACCGATCCAGTGTTGGCGACGTTTTTCGATGATTGAGAAGAGGATGGAGAGGCCAATACCGAAGATGGAGGTGATGAAGGCCGTGGAGACCCCCCCCATCAGGAACTTCATCGCCTGTTTCATCTCCTGAGGACCGGCGGCCATGCCATCCTGGGCCAGGTAGATGCCGGCCACCAAACCGACGAAGGTGCCAAAGATGCCGCCACCCGTCAAGAACCCTGGAATCGCATCAAAAAGCCGGGTGTTGATATTGACGAAATAGAGTGTGCGTTCGTTGAAATAGATGGCCGGGTCGGCGGAGGTTTGGATCGCCTTTTGTGAATCGGTAGCCGGCACGGTGATGTGCTTGACGAATTCGGCCCAGGAAGAGCCGAAATAGCCCATGCCCGGCTCTTCCATGCCCTGTCGGAACGCTTTCCAGTTGTTGGCAAACCGGATTTTGCGCCGCAAAATTTTCCGATCCGGATCCGACTCCCTGGCGATCTCCGGGGAGTCCGCATGCAACTCAATGAGGTGCAAGCCGCGTGCGACCTGCTTGCCGATTCTGCGGGTTTGCAGGAAAAAGATTCCAAGGCTCAACAAAAAACCACTGATAACCATGAAGGCCAAAACCAAATGACCCCCGAGGCTGGAAAAAAAGGTGGCAATGGCAATCATCGCGTTTCAATCCTTGGGTCGGCAACCGCATTTTCTCAAATATAACATAGAGTAAAATGCAAGGTCAAATTTTGCAAATTTTATCCATGCAATGTAAAAATGTCAAGCAATCAACTTGATTATTGAATAATATTTTTTGTAAAATGGAATGATAATTTAAAGAATGTTTCATCTGCCATCAATATTTATTGGTTATTATTATTTACAATAATCATCAAACAAGAGACAAGTCGCAGACGCTGCACAAATGAGAAGCATTCTCAATAATTTGAAATTTCAAGGAAATTTAAAATATATAAATTCAATACTTGCCTTTAAATATTTCTGCGTGTTATATTGACTCTCAGAAATAAGCGTGAAATACATTGACGGTGATTAATTTTCATTCTTTAAGAAGTTTCTAAATTTTTTTTGTTTTGTTTTGTTTTGTTTTGAAAAGATCAGCAGTTAATATTGTTTTGACAAGTGGATGTCTACGCATTTTCACCAAAAAAAGGAGATGTTAAGATGGCAGTGGAAACCATGATGTTCAAATTGAGCGGAGCTGCCCAGGCTGCCCAAGTGCCGATGCTTGCGGGCAAGTCATTCACCGTGGGCAGCACTGTGGCAACAGGCGATGGATTGGCGAACTGGATCTTTTTGAACCCGGTGGCCGGTGGTGGAGCCAACAGCGGCATGGTGGCCCTGAAACTGGAAGGCGCGCGCCAGGCAGGTCAACTGTCCGCACTGGTCGGCAAAACGGTCACCGTGGGCAAATCGCCGGTTGGCGCGACTGCGGCTGGCAAATGGCTGGTTCTTCAGCCGGGTATCACCGGTACGGCGGCCAAGGCCGGCATGACGGGCGTGGCCATGCAGCCAATGAATTTTGAGATCGAAGGGGCAGCGGCCAAGGGTGCGTCTGGCAAGGGCGGTTTGATCTGCAAGGGTGCCACGGCTGGCAAAGGGGCAGCGTCGGTCGGCAAAGGGGCTGCGGTCAGCAAAGGGGCTGCGGCCTGCAAGGTGGGCACCACGGCGGCAGCCGGCAACGAAGCGCTGACCCTGACCACGGGATCGACACTGGGTGCCGGATCCATTGCCACAGGCACCACCAACACCATGGCAGGCGGTTCTGCGCTCACCGGATCGGCCACCTTGTCCGGTGGTGCCAAGGCTGCGGCCAGTGCGGCCACTGCCGCTGGAGCCAAAGGCGCGGCTGCAGGTGGTACCATTTGGACCGGTTCCGGCACAAGCCTTGGCCTTGGCCTTGGTTTGGGGGGTTGGGGACCGATCCTTCTGGTCGGCGCCCTGGCTGCGGTCGGGGTCGGAATCTACAGCTACATGAAACGCTCGCAGGAAGATGGCGAGCTTGAGGACGCCTTGAGCTGACCGCTTCAGCTTGAAAAGCGGGTTCTGGACCCGTCTGCCGGAAGGTCTGTTTTGGCGGCCATCCGGCAGACGGGCATTATCAACCTCCGGATCATTGAATGCGTCCGACCATGAAAAATCGTTTGCTGGCCGCACTCAGCTATTTGGGCGTTTTGAGCCTTGTGCCGTTGCTGATGGAATCGAAAGACGCCTTTGTGGTGTTTCACGCCAGACAGGGGTTGGTGCTTTGGGTGTGGACCGTACTCTCCTACTTTGCCATGCACATCCCGGGGCTTGGCCCCTATCTTTTCAGCACCTCGACCGTACTCGTCTTGTTCCTGAGTATGTTCGGTCTGTTCTCGGTGGTCATGAATCAACGCTGGAGAATCCCGGTCATCGCCAGCATTGCCGGAATTCCAGCCGAACATTTGCAGAAAGATTGATCAAAAAGTGGCCAATATTCCCATAAAAAACGATGGACCGGATGCGGGCAACTCCCTGGTGGAAGATCTGGAAGGCTACCACCATAACGCCCTGTACCTCATCGTGGCCATCGTGATGATCTTTCTGACCATGGTGTTGGCCTTGCAACCCCTCTATCTGAGTCGCGTACTCGGTCTGGGGCGAGACAATGCCGGGTTTGTCAACGCCAATATTCAGGCCATCACGGAGTTGGTGGATTTGTTGTTCGTCGGCTATCTGGGCTACATTTCGGATCGCATTGGTCGTATACCATTGATTGTTTATGGATTTCTGTTGGCTGGCATCACGGCGCTCCTGGCTCCCTTTGATCGCTGGGTTGGGGCGGTGCTGGGGGTGAATGCCCTGGTGATTTTTTACGTCGTGCGGGTATTGATGTCCCTGGGAGGCACCCTGATCTGGCCACAGATCGCCACGCTGACCGGAGACTATACCCGGCAGGAGGATCGTCCACTGCTGCTGGCCAACGTTGGTTTCATGATGGCTTTCGGGGTGACGATTGTCTACGCGGTTTTCATGCAGTTGCCCGAGCAGATCGGCGTCACTGCCACCATGTGGCTGGCCGGATTCTTCGCCCTGGCCGGGGCATGGCTGGCCAAGAAACTTCTGGTGGAGATGGTGCAGCCCAGGATGGTGGATCGCAGCTTTCCCTTCCGGGATGTCTGGGAGTTGATCAAACGGGAGCAGGGATTGCGTTTGAGTTTCCTTTCCGCCTTCACCGCCCGCAACGACATGGTACTCGTCGGACTCTTTCTGATGACCTGGTTCGTCTATTTTGCGGATCTGCTTGAAAAAACCAGTCACGAACAGGCCGCATCCCGCGCGGGACTGGTGATTGGATGGTTGGGACTTGTGGTGTTGATCACCATTCCGATTTGGGGCCGCGTGACCGCTCGGATCGGTCGAATTCCTGCCATCGTGATCGGACTGCTGATCTCGGGGATCGGCTTTGCATCCATGGGCCTGATTCTCAATCCTTTTTCCTGGTGGATCGTGATCCCGGTCACCATCATCGGTGTGGGGCAGGCCGGATGTGTATTGGTGCCGCAAACCCTGGCACTGGATCTGGCCCCGGAAGAGATTCGCGGTTCCGTGCTGGGCGTATTCAATACCGTCGGTTGCTTTGGCGTGATTTTCTTTCTCCAGGTCGGTGGCATCCTGTTTGACTGGTTGGGACCAACCGTGCCGTTTTTGTTTATGGGAATCGTCAACCTGGCCTTGTTCGCCTATGCGTTGACCGTGATGAAAGATCCCCGAAAGGGGCCGGTGATGTCAGAAGATTTGAATCTCTCCTCCATCTAAATTTTGCAAGAAGGATGGCGTGTAATGCCTAAAATCGTATTCGGATTGATTGCCATGGCGCTTGGATTGTGGGGCGTTTCGACTTGGTGGTGGTCGATTGTCGAACTCTTGCGCGGCCTGGTTCCCATGGCGCTGTTGATTCTCGGCATTGTCTCGCTCGGTGCCGGGGTCACGAAAATCAAGAAGGAGCAGCCTGCTGCCGCACCGATGGATGCGGAATTGTCCGAGTCATCCTCCAAATCCGATGAGTAGAACGCTATGTTTTCCAGCAAAAGCGTCGAATGTGGACTCCAATACAGAAAATACCTCTACATTCTGGGGGCCATGGCCGTTTTGGGCCTGATTGGAAGCTACTGGTATCTGAACTATTTTCTCGACGAGATCGGCTTCGACTCCGAAAAGGCGGTCGCCTTGACGCGCGACGTTGGACAAAGAGGAGTCCAGGCGATCACCGAACTGCCCGGCACGCCGCTGCAAACCGCCCCTGCGTTCACGGGGGCGCAAGGTCAGCAGGCCGGACTGGTGTGGCCGCAACCCCTGTTTCAAAATCCGAATACAACCCCCAGCGATCAGGAGTCGTTCCCCACCGTGGTCCGCTCCATTCTGCCGAGCGTTGTGAACGTCAGCACGCAGAATCGCAGCACAACCCTGCCCAACACCATGCCGATGAGCGCCCCGCTCTCTCAGCAACCCAATGCGGCGCAAACAGTGCAATCGGCCAATGTTGTCACGCCGGTCGGTCCTGATGGACTGAAATTTGCCAGCCCTTTTTCGGGTGTGGCCATGGAAAGCATCGGCTCCGGTGTGATCGTGTCGGCGGATGGTTACATCGTCAGCAATTTCCATGTGGTGGAAAATTCGCAAAATGTCTTCGTGACCGTATTCGGTCCCTATGGCATGCAGCGCTATCCTGCCGATGTGGTGCGTCTGGATCCAACACGTGATCTGGTTTTGTTGAAGATCAACGTCCCGATCCCCTTGCAACCGGCCCCGCTCGGCAACAGCGATCTGCTCCTGGTTGGGGATCCGGTGATCACCGTGGGTTGTCCGTTCGGACTGGATCAAACCGTGAGCAAGGGGATCATCTCCGGAGCGCGCAAGGCAGTCACCATCGAAGGCACGATCCACAAGGATCTGATCCAGACCGATGCCGCCATCAACCAGGGTAATTCAGGCGGTCCGCTCGTCTCCCGCTACGGCTATGTGATCGGCATCAACACCGCCATCTATTCGCCCACGCAGGCCTTCTCTGGTGTGGGCTTCGCGGTGCCGGTCAACAGTGTCAAGGAGTTCATCGCCGAGGTGATTTCGATTCCGGAGGTCACCCCGGCCATGACCCAACCGGGTTGGCTCGGTCAGGGACGTCCCGTCGCAGCCACGACCCGTCCCGGCCCGCCGCCGATTCCCGTCAATGCCGTGGCACCGCACGGGGATCGCGGACCTTGTGAGAATTGTCACGTCATTCTGCGCAGTGGTCAACCGATCAACCAAACCGGCAACACAGGGGTTCCTGGGGGTGCCAATGGTATCAATATCTCGTTGAATCCCCAACAACCCGGCAATCCAACCGGCAGTGGCGGCATGAATCCAATCGGACCGGCGCAAAATGCGGTCACTGGCGCCAATGGAGCAGGCACAACCAATGCGGTTGGGGCAACGAATCCTTCGGCACCGGCAGCCAGTGTACTGTCGGCGATTCTGGGCGCTGAGTTCAGACCGCTCGACGATCAACTCGTCAAACGGTTTCAACCCCCTTATTCGACCGGAGTCTTTTTGCAATCCATGCAACCCGGTTCTCTGGCCGAGAGCGGCGGTCTTCAGCCTGGGGACATCATCTTCAAGATCAATGGCCGCTGGGTACGCTCGACCGATGAATTGCAGCAACGTCTACAGGAGATTCGGATCGGCGACAAGGCCCGCTTCTCGCTGGCGCGTAAGCGGCAACGCATGGAAGTGGTTCTCACCATGAATCCGCAACCGGTCCATGTGGCACCTCCGCTCTCCGTACTGGAGGCGACCCAGGTTGCCCCCATGGTGCCTGCTCAGGCCGCAGAGCCTGCCAAAACCAAGGCCAAGACCGGTCAACCCAAGCCACCCACGGAATTCGAGTGGTTCGGCATGGAACTGCAACCGATCCAAAAGGGAGCCGCAGCCAAGAATCCCACCCTCAAGAACAAGCAGGGTGCCCTGGTGGGTGAAGTGGATCCTGGACTGCAAGCGGACATGGCCGGCATTCGTGCCAACGACATCGTCGTGGCGATCAACGGCAATCCAGTCGGCAGCAATGCGGATCTGGACAAGGCGATCAAGGCCAGCGCCACGGCCAAGACGATTCTTCTCGATGTGGAACGTGACGGAAAAAGAATGTTCGTAACACTGCAATAGCCGCAGTGAAGCTCATCATCGCCAATGAACAACGGCTGACAGGAGAAACAACGAGATGGAAAAAATCAAAGACGGTCCTGGGGAAGAGAAAAAAAGTGTCAAGCCGCAATCCATTGGTGAGAAATCCGTGGAAGTCGAACCAGTGGGTTCCGAGGATGCGGCTGCCAGCCAGATGGATGCCGTGTTGCAACGTCAGATCAATGATAAGCTGAAAGTGAGACAAAACGGCAAATCCCCGGTCTCGGCACCAACCGAAGAGTCCAAGCCGACATTGAAGCGCGCCGCAGTCAAAGAAACGCCTGCTGCTGTGATCGCTCCCGTGGCATCACCCACTGTCGAGGCCGCCCCTGTCGAAGCCGCTCCTGTCGAGGCACCTGCTGTCGAAGCCGCTCCTGTCGAGGCACCTGCTGCCGAAGCCGCTCCTGTCGAGGCACCTGCTGCCGAAGCCGCTCCTGTCGAGGCACCTGCTGCCGAAGCCGCTCCTGTCGTAACGCCTGCTGCCGAAGCCGCTCCTGTCGTAACGCCTGCTGCCGAAGCCGCTCCTGTCGTAACACCTGCTGCCGAAGCCGCTCCTGTCGTAACACCTGCTGCCGAAGCCGCTCCTGTCGTAACACCTGCTGTCGAAGCCGCTCCTGTCGTAACACCTGCTGTTGATGCGGTCACGTCGGAAGAAAAGCCAACCAATCCGATCACTGAGAAGATGGCCGAAATGTCCGGACTGGCAGATCACTTCACCGACCTGGCGCGCACGTCGGCTCAGACTGCCGAAGAGGTGGCCAAACCTGAGGACGATAGCCCAAAGGTTGATCTGAACATGACGAAGAAGGATCCCTATGTGGCCGCTGCCGAAAAGGAGCGGGTCTTGAAAATGATCCGGGATGCAGCCTCCAAACGCATGGAGGATGGCTTTGACCTGCGCGCCACGTTGCGGGCACGCATGGTTCCGCAAGAAGAGGCTCCGGCTCCAACCGAGACCCCGGTTGTTGTTGAAGAGGCCCCGACTGTGACCGATGCACCGGAAGTCGCAACAGCAACCGGTTTCACGATCCAGGAAGATGTCACCACGATTGTCGCGCCTGAAACCTCTTCCGTACCGGAAGAGCCTGCGGCGGCGGTCGAGGTGCAGGCCGCTCCTGTCGTTGCAATCCAGCCGGTGGAAACTCCTGCTGCTGAAACCACCAAACCGCTCCAGCCCACAGTGTTGCTGCCTCCTTCCATGAAGGTTCCGTCCGGTTCCCGGATGAAGATGGATCCTCTCCCATCACCGAGTCAGACCCGTTTGACTGAGGCGTTTTTGCGTCAGTTGAAAGGTCATGAACCGATGCCGGAGGAATTGGAGATCAAAAAACCGCGTCCCAAGGCAACCGACGATGCAACCCCCCAACCGGAGGCCGCAACTGCTGCCAAACAACCTCGCAGGCGTTCTGGACGACGCATTGCCGAGGATGGATCCGTTGAGGTGCCGGTGGAGTCGCTGGGAAGCGGGATTTTCAATGTTCTTGGTGACATGGTGGGTGCAGTGGTCGAGGGAAGCGCTGCGACCGCCCGCAAGGTGCAGTCCACGGTGACAGGTGAGGATCCCATGCCGGAAGCTCCGGGTCCGAAGCTCTCCGGCACCGACCGCGCTGCGCGTCGCATTGCCAAAGGGGTCAAGGGTGCGGGCGGCGGTGTGGCCGAGATCGTTATCGGAGCCGGCAACATCGTGGTGGGTGCGGTCGGCATCGTAACCATGCCGGTACTGGGAGCCATCGGTTCGGTCTTCCAGGCATTCAAGCCGGCCAAAGAGTAAACGTTGGCCCACACCGAGGCCACACAGGGGACAGGAACGACGATTCCATTCACATCCGCCGAAGGGACAGAAAGACCATGCAAAAAACCGACCGCAGTCCACTCTTGCTCGGGATCGACCTGGGAACATCCAGGACCATGATCATGTCCAGCCGTGGGGACAAATCCACGGTCCGCTCCGTTGTCGGTTATCCCAAGGATATCATTGGCGTCAAGCTGATGCATCATTCGTACATGATCGGCGAAGAGGCGCTCAAACGGCAATCCTATCTGAACATCCACTATCCTCTGGAAGATGGCGTGCTCAAGGATGCCAATGACCAGGCCACGGAAGCAGCCAGACTGTTGATCAAACATGCCATCACCCTCATGAACCCTCTGCCCGGCGAGAAGATCTACGGGGTGTTGGGCGTACCGGCTCGGGCATCGCTGTTCAACAAGAATCAGTTGTTGAAGATCACGCACGAACTGTTGGATCTCTCCATGGTGGTCTCGGAGCCGTTCATGGCCGCCTACGCCATCGATCAATTGAACAACGCCATCATCATCGACATCGGGGGCGGCACAACCGACATCTGCGCCATGATGGGTACGATTCCTGGGGTGAACGAGCAGGTGACCGTACTCAAGGCTGGCAACTACATCGATGTCGTGCTGGAAAACCTGATCCGCGAAAACCATCCGCACGTACAGATGACCAACAATCTGGCACGCAAGATCAAGGAACAGCATGCCTTTGTCGGCACACCCAAGGAGGAGATTGTCGTCAACATGCGCGTCTCTGGCAAGCCGGTCTCGATCAACCTGACCAAGGAGGTCCGCACGGCCTGCGAATCCATTGTCAGCGAAATCGTGGAGCATCTGCAGGCTTTGATCAGCGTCTTCGATCCCGAGGATCAGGAAGAGGCGCTGAAGAACATCTATCTGACCGGTGGCGGCTCCAAGATTCGTGGTCTTGAAGAGATGATCGTGGCGATGATGCAGGGTTACGGCACGGTGCAGGTGCAGCAGGTTCCGGATCCCGACTACTGTGGCGTTGTCGGTGCCCTGAAACTGGCCATGGAATTGCCGCCGCAATATTGGGATCAGGTCGGACACGTCGCCTCTGCCTGATCTTTCCAAAACAACCATGCCAAACCACCTTCAAACAGAAGGAGAAAAAAAATGTCATCGACATTGACCATGTCACGCAGCTTGACCACCCGGATGCTCGCAGCCATGAGCTACCTGGGCATTCTTTCGCTGGTTCCTCTGGTGGTGAACCGGGAGGATCCCTATGTGCGCTTTCATGCCCGGCAGGGGATCGTGTTGTGGATGTGGGAGGTTCTGGCCATCTACAGCCTGGTGTTCCCGGGGCTGGGACGCCTGTTCTTCGGCATTTCCAGTCTGTTGTGCTTCACATTTTCCGTGATCGGTCTGATTTCGGTCTTCACGGGGCGAGCCTGGAAATTGCCGCTGATCGGCAATTGGGCGGAAAATATTTGAAACCGGCATGAAGGTGGCACAGCAAAAAGCGCCGCAGCGGGACAAGGATGGCCGGACACGGGCATTCCTGTCTCTGCTGTTGGCGATTCTCTTGTTGATTTTTGCCTCCCAGAACATGCATGCCGTGCAGGTCAGGCTGATCGTGGGACCGCCACTCGAACTTCCTCTGATTTTGATCATTTCCGGGGCGTTCATTGCCGGTTTTTTATTGTCAACGGTCCACCATCTGGCTCGCAAGGTCATGCGCATCCGACGCAGGGATGAGAAATTATGAGTTATCCGCAATGCCTGATCTGTCACCGTACTGTGGGATGGACAGGTCTGGTCGTCAACATCGGCTTATCCCTGCTCAAGCTGTTTGTCGGATTCATCTCCGGCTCACAGGCGTTGATGATTGATGCGCTCTATTCGCTCAAGGATGTATTGACCTCGTTTCTCATTCTGCTCGGACTCAAATATTCCAAAAAACCGATTGATGAGGAGCACCAATTCGGACACGGCAAGGCAGAATTCCTGTTTTCGCTGGTGGTTGGCTTGTCGATGATCATCATCACCGGGATGTTCATCTATTTCGAGGCGGACAAGGTGTTGTCCGGGGCTGGAATGACCCACAAGGCCCCGCACATGATCGCCCTCTGGACTGCACTGTTCGTGGTTGGGGCCAACATTTACATGTGGTACTACACCCGCTGTGTGGCCCACCAGGTCAACAGTCCGATTGTGGCCATCCTCTCGGACCATCAGAAGTCGGATGCAATCTCTTCCATGGCCGTGGCTTTGGGCATCATCGGTTCGCATTATCTGAACATGCCGTGGCTCGACACCCTGGTGGCGGTCGGCGAATGCCTGGATTTGTTTCATCTGGGGGTGAAGATCTCCATGGAGGCGTTACAGGGTTTGATGGATGTCTCCGCACCACAGGAGACCGTGCAGAAGGTGCATGAGTTGACCCGCGCCGTGGCCGGGGTCAAGTCGGTGGAAAGCGTCCGGACCCGTCGGGTAGGTCAGGATATCTGGATCACCCTGGTGATCGGCACAGATCCGGAGTTGACGATTGAACGGGCCAAGGAGATCAGTCTGTGGGTCGAGGAGCGTCTGGTGAATGCGATTCCCCATCTTGGCGAGGTGAGCGTCCATTTCAAATCCGCAAGTGGCACACTACCGGAATTGCAGCAGATGGATGGTGAATTTGAAAAGATGCGTCAGAGCTTTGCCCGGCGAGCCGATACGGAAGCGCCGGATCTCGGGGTGGTTTGAGCCATGGAGACCTTCCGGGTTGTCATGACGCTGTCGTTGTTCGTGGCGATTTTCATTCTGGTGCAGACCGACCGGGTGGAGCGTGGCGTGGCCATGCTCGGCGGTGCCGTACTGTTTTTGACACTCGGTTGGATTTTTGATTTCTATATTTTTCAGGAAGCGTTTGAAGCGATCTATTTCGACAGTCTGGCTTTATTGTTCGGCATGTCGTTGATCTCCAACGTACTCTACCGCTCCGGAATCTTTCACGCTCTGGCCTTCCGGGCCGTGGGCTATTCCCGGGGCAATCGTCTGCTGATTCTGACCCTGTTGATTCTGGCCACCTACACGGCCTCGTTGTGTTTCAACAATCTCTCCGTCATGGTGATCGTGCTGCCGTTGACCCTGGTACTGTGCCAATCATTGGCAATGTCGGCTGCACCTCTCGTGGCTGCGGAATTGATCGCCTCCAACCTGGGCGGCGCATCCACCCTGATAGGTGACTTCCCCAACATGATCATTGGCTCGGTCGCCCGTCTCCATTTCGATGATTTCATCGTCGGCATGATGGTTCCCTGCCTGGTGCTGCTGGCGGTACTGCTCCTTCAATTCCAAAAATACGCCACCGGTGCATCTGCCGGACAGTTGGATATGGAGGCGATTCACCACTCTTTGGCACAACTCTCCCCGCAACATGCCTCATCCGGGCGAATCGAGGTGGATCCCTATCTGTTCAGAGTGGGTGGATGGGCTTTCCTCCTCTCCCTTGCGGGATTTTTTCTGGCCAAACCGCTCGGCATTCTGCCTGCCATGATTTCACTATTGGCCGGAGCGGCCATGCTGGTGTGGGGCCGGATTCCCAGAAACGATCTTTTTTCCGCGATGAGCGGCGGGGATCTGTTGTTTTTTCTCGGCCTGTTCGTGATGGTGGGTGGACTCCAGGCCGCAGGCGTGCTGGATCTGTTCCACTCCCTCATCGTCACCCTGGGGGGCACGCAAAGCACGACCACGCTTCTGGTCCTGATGTGGCTGGCTGGCATCGTCACCCCGCTTTTCAACGCCGGACCCACAACTGCCCTGTTGATCCCGGTGGTCAAGGGAATGGCGCACGATCTGCCGGGCGACGCCATCTGGTGGGCGCTCTCTCTGGGTGTATTGGCCGGTTCTTCGGCCACGCTCTCCGGTGCGACGGCTGGACCGGTCGTGGCCAGCACCATGGCCCGATATGCCCGGGAGTTGCCGCGTGATCAACGCAGGATCGGCGATCTGTTGGATTTTCATGGCTATCTGCAATGGGGGATCCCGATTGCACTGCTGTTTTTGATGATCTCAACCGTTTACATCTCGATCATTGCTGCATGAATGCAAATGGTTGAATCAGGATTGGTCTGTTAAAGCGGTGTTAAAAGAGAATGTGATCAGGACGACACGATGAGAGCATACAGACATCTGCCCCATATTCCGCCGTTCTGCCGTCAGGCGTGGAGAATCCCCGCCATGGTGTTGATCGTGCTGTTCATCGGCACGTTCGCCTGGGGCATTCATCTGGTAAGGGATCATGCGGATCAACTGGGTCTGGGGATGCTGACCATAACCCAATCCGCAAACCCGGAGTTGAATGCCCAGAGCGTGGCCATGACGCAACCGGTTTCCCAGACGATCAACCCCATCCGTGTGGCCATGGTGAATATCGCCGGCATCAGCAAGGCGGCCAATGGTCAGGAGGGAACCTATGTCAGTACCGGTTCCGGTGTGATCATCAATCCAAAAGGGTATGTCGTCACTGCGCAACATCTGATCCAGGATCTCGCCGAAATTCTGGTCCGGGTGCAGACCCCCTTTGGACCACGGCAATATCCGGCCAAGACGGTCAAGGTGTTGCCGCAGCACGATCTGGCGCTGATCAAGATCGTCTCCCAGGACATCTTCCCCTATCTGGCACTCGAACAGACACCTGTGTTGAAGGTTGGCGATCCGGTGCAGGCGTGGGGAGATCCCGTGGGCACCGAAGCGATCCAGCGGGTTGGCACCTTGGCCAAAATGGATCTGACCGAGCCGGTTCTGATCAAGGGCAACCAACTGACCCATCTGATGCTCACCGATGCGGTCTACAACTGGGCGCAAAATGGTGGGCCTTTGGTGAACGGCAGTGGCCATTTGGTGGGCATCAATCTCGCGGTCGAGGATGGCAATGGCCGGATCTTCGGCTATGCGATTCCGACCACCGTACTCGTGACCCACTTCCAGGAGGTGGTCACATTCGTACATAAGAGTTCTCCGGCCTCTACCCTGAATCCCTCTGCCGAGCCACTCTTTGCCGCTCCAGAGTCGCTGTCCCCATCGCCGCAACAGCCTCCCCAGAGTCGTGCCCCGCGCACTGCGGATATCTGGTGGCAGAAGATGCAAGGGCTGTTGGGCGTCAATTTGGGCAAACATGTCGCTTTGACCACTCCGGGAGATCCGGTCGGTGCGATACGGGATCCGGTCCACGAAACCAGACTGTTGATTCTGGGTTATACGCCGGGGAATTTTCTTGGCCTGTTGCTGCTCGGATTCATTTCCGGAATCAGCGGCGGCATGATGACCATGGGAGGTGGGATCATCAAGGTCACCGGATTGATGTGGTTTTTCGGGTATGGCCTGCTGCTGGTGCGACCGGTGGCCTACATCACCAACATCTTCATGTACGGCGCAGCCATGTTGCGCTATCAGCGACAGGGATTGCTGAAATTTCACCAATGTCGTCCCCTGATCCCCTGGGCCATGGCCGGTATGGTACTCGGCTATTTCATCGGCAACGTCATGAGCAAAACCGCCATCCAGTGGTTGCTGGGCGCTTTTGCGCTGTTGCTCGGCATCAAGATGCTGGTCGAAATCACCGAGTATCGGGTGAGCGGCTACCGGAAAAGCGGCGATATGCTGGATGAAGATCTGCCACCAGGCGGACAGGAGTCGGCATGGCTCACCTGGTTGCAGAAATATTTCGGAAGCCGGGTGGATGACGACCTGCCACCGCCCGAATGGCAAAGCGCCAAGGCGCGACACGGCATGCTCGGCCTGCCGATGGGGATCATTTCCGGGATTCTCGGCATCACCGGCGGGGTGATCGAGGTGCCCTTGCAGCGATACATCGCACGCATGCCATTGCGCACTGCCATTGCCAACAGCGCCACGTTGGTCTTTTTCGCATCAATCGTCGGTTCCATGGTGGCGTTGTGGCACGGGGTGAACACCGGATCATTCGAGGTGCATACTCCGGTGGTCATGGCGCTGATCCTGACTCCCGGCGCATTTGTGGGCGGAATGGTCGGCGCATGGCTGACATCGGTCATCCCCTTGAACGTGCTGCGCTGGTTCTATGCCGTACTCATGTTCATCATCGCGATAAGGATGTTCTTGTCATGAAGTGGAAACCGGATGCCACCTTGCTGGTCATGGTCGGATTCATCCTGATCATCGGATTGATGCTGTTCGCCCTGTTGGCCGATCCAAAAACCAGGGGAGGAACCCATTCGACCGTCACCGTTGCACCAGTCATCGGAATGACCGGCAATCCGACTCTCTCTCCGACGACCGACAATCCATCCACCGTCGCCACGACCGGCAATCGGGTTTCTTCCATGATGCCTGCGGCACGCATGGCTCCTGTCCCTTCCACACCGGTCATGACCACTCCGTCGGCACCGTTCGCTTCTGCCATGCCTCCCACGGCCAATGCCCCCATGGGCACAGGCGATGCCGGTGGATTGAAGCCTTATCTCAATCCCAAGGCCAGACTCTCCGAGGGCCATTGGAAGGGACTGGAGGCGTTGCCGTTGTCGAATGAGTTGAAGCAGAAACTCAAACTGCCCATGGAACTGGAGGGGTTGTTGATCGACGAAGTGACTTTGAATGCCGCCGAAGCCGGACTGTTGGCTGGTGATGTTCTGGTGGCCGTCAACGGCAGGCCGGTGCGCAGTCTGGAGGATCTGGTCACGGAGAGTCGGCGGGTGCAGATGGCCAAATCCGCGTCGATGCTGATCTATCGCAAGGGTAAAATGCAGCAGTTCATGCTGGTGGCCAGGAACAATCTCGGCTATGCCCAGGTGGAGACCGCGCCAATGATTCTGCCCGGCGAGATCATGCCACACCCCTACCGGGGTCCGTGTACCCAGTGTCATGCCATCGGCACTACGGGGCATATCGTCCCGGATCCGGATGGGATCATACTGCCGCCTCCGCCCATCCGGGCGAATGCGGCCTCCCCCCACAAGGATCGGGGGCCTTGTCATGCTTGTCACACCATCATCCGTTAATATAAGGAAGGATCAGACCTCCATGAGTAACACCCGTTCTCCCGTCAACATGTTGGATGAGATCAAACTGTTTTCCTATGCCTCTCTGGGGGTGTTGCAACGTCTGGCCGTCCATTCCATCGATGCCTTCAATCGGGTTTTTTCGGTGGACGACGAGATGCGCGCCCGTTTCTATCGGGAACGCGGGGTCGAACATACCAAGCAGGGACGGTACTGGCAGGCCCTGCCCCTTTTGGAACAGGTGATCCGTCAAATGCCCAAGGATCAGGAGGCGTTGTTTCACTTGGGTTACTGTTACTTGAAAACCGAACAGACCCGGGAAGGCATCATGACCTTGGAAAAAGCGCGGGAGTTGGATCCTGCCAGTTCGCGGGTGAGTTCGATTCTCGGCATGGCCTACATCCAGGCCAAGGAGTACCGAAAGGCCGTCGAGGTATTGCAGGCCGGTCTGGCCAGGACGCCGCACAATTTCAACATGCACTACCGTCTCGGATTGGCGCTGGATCATCTCGGCGAGTACGACGGCGCCATCGAGGCGTTCCAGAACGCCCTGGCGATTCGTCCCAACGAGATGAAGGTATATCAATCGATTGGCTTCGTGCTGGATCAGCAAGGCAAACACGATGAAGCCGTGGTCTTCTTCAAGAAGACCTCGGAGATCAAGGAAGTCATTCAGGAAGGTTGAAGAACGGTTGGGTGTGACCTGTCATGGCGGATAAACGCGACCCGATGGACGAGATGGATGACCTCGGCCTGGAGATGACCAGCAGTGAGCGCATGCAGCGGATGCGCAAACTGATGCGTCAACTCTATCAGGAGGAGGAAGAGACCACGCCTGTCGTCGAAATGCCACCGATTCGATCCAAAACGCTGATTCTGGGATTCAGCATTGCGGCGATTCTCTTTCTGGTGGTGACGACCTTTTATAATTTCAATCGGTTTGTCGCTGCCGAGGAGCAGGTGTTGTCGGCCAAGGGTCACATTCACGACGCCCTGCAACGGCGCTCCAACCTGTTCGGCAATCTGGTCAATCTGACTTTGAACCATGCCATGCTGGAACAGGAGGTGTTCCGGTATGTTTCGGACGGTCGTTTGGGGATGATGGGCAAAACACCAGCACCGTCTGGCAAAGGCAATGGCGAGACGCAGAGCGGGCAATCGCCGACATCCCTGCCTTCCGGTACCACGGCAGCCGAGGCGATTGCACGGCTGTTTGGTCTGGTGGAACAATACCCGGACATCAAAACCTCGACCACTTACCAGCAGTTGATGGACAAACTGGTGGATATCGAGAATCTCATCAGTCAACGGCGTGACGAGTACAATACAGATGTCAAGGTCTACAATACATTGATCACCACATTTCCATGGTCGATCATGGCGCGGATTCTCAATTTTCAACGCCACCCCTATTTCAGTGCATCACCTGGACCGGACAACATGGATATGGATCTGGACTCCAGGAAATTTATGCGCTTGATTCCGGAGGGCGAATTGAACACTTCGCATGGCAAGGAGCATTCCGCCCCTGCGGTTGCGCCCAAAGCTCCTGCCGAGGCAGGGAAAATACCGGCCAAACCGGATGCTGGCGATCCGGCGACCGGCGTGCGCAACGAATCGGGCAATCTGGACCCGGGACGCGGTGGCGTGAAATAGAGCAAGACAGGGGATGAGAATGAATTCGGCTCACCATTTTAAGGCAAGGCGCAGACAGCCATGAAGTATCCGCATTGTATACGCTGCCGTGATTACGTGACCTGGTATTCGATCTGGTTCAATGTCTTCATGGTCACCTACAAAATCATCATGTCGCTGGTGACCAATTGTGCGGCATTGATGGCGGATGCCTTCCATTCCATGGCCGATCTTCTGGCAAGCGTTTTCACCTTGTTCAGTCTGCGGCTCTCCGACCGACCGGCGGATGAGAAATTCGCCTACGGCTACGGCAAGATCCAACACATCTCTTCCGGGATCGTCGGATTGATTCTTGTGATCGGTTCGATCTTCATCATGGTGGATGCGTTGTTAAGCATCATCAACAACACCTTTGCCACTCCGGATCGCATGTCCCTGGTGGCTGCAGTGGTCTCTACGATTGGCAACGAGTTGATGTATCAATATCAACGCTGCGTGGCGGTCGAAAACAACAGCCCGGCGATCATGGCCAACGCCTGGGACAACCGTTCCGATGCCTTCTCCTCGGTCGGCATGGTGGTGGGTTTGTTCTTCGCTACGGTGCTGGACTTTCCGGTGGCTGACCCTCTGGCCGCGATCATCCTGTCGATCCTGGTGATCAAGATCGGCATCGAATTGATCATCGAGGCAGTGGACAACCTGATGGACGCCTCGCCGGATATCGAAGAGTTGGAGGGGATCTACAAGATCATTCGTGCCTTCCCGCACATTCAGGGGATCAATTACCTGCGTGCGCGCAGTCTGGGCGAATCGCTCTACATTGAAGCCGATCTGCGGGTGGACAAGAATTTGAAGGTGTTTGAAGGAGATCTGGTCCTGGCCGCCCTGACGGAGAAGTTGCGTCTCAATTTGGAAAATGTCGGCAGCATGCAGTTCTATCTCACCCCGGATATCCGGGATGAAGCATGAGGAGATGACCGGATGAAACGTTCCTTGAATCCGGCGGAGTGGATTCTGCTTGCAGGCGTGGTGTTGGTTCTGCTCATCGTGGTGGCTGCCATGCTGCCGGAACGGCTCTGGGAGCGTCAACCGGCCAACCCGACCGTGGCGATGGGACAGGTGGGAACCAATGCCCTGCTGCGTCCTGGGGATCAGCAGGCATTGCACATGATTCCGGTGGCCGCACCGCGCACCCCGCCTGATGGTGGCACCGGTGCCGCCGGGCTGATCCAGTTGCAACAGGCTCCAACCGTGACCTTCAGCGGAAGGGTGCAACAGGTCTCCGAACAGCCCCAGAGCGATGGTCAACTGCATCTGTGGATCACAGGGGCCAATGGCGCGGAGGCGCGCGTTTCGGTCGGACCGGGTTGGTTTCTGAAATATCTCGGCTGCCCGCTGGCGCATGATGTGATGGTGGAAGGCACCGGCTTCTCCTACGAAAAGGGTGGGGCGCGTCCGTTGATCTATGCCAAGCGGCTCCGCATCAACGGCAAAATCTGTCAATTGCGCAACGACGAAGGGTTTGCCCTTTGGTCCAACAAGCTGCGTTGACAAAGCCATGAGCGATCTGCCCTTCCACTCAACGATTTTCAAGGCGGCGGCTGCAGTGATCGTGCTGATCGTTGTGGCGGGATTGATCTTGTGGGGTTTTGGCGGTTTTGGCGGTGGCAAAAATGCGTTGCCACTGTTTTCCGGCGAGGCAACCGGGCAGGTGCAGGGCGAAGTGTTCGGATCAATCCCCAAGCCCACGCAACCCTCCCTGCAGGAACCGGTGTTGCAACTCGTGAATCCGCCATCCACTTCGTTGCAGCGCATGCTGGTCAAGCGCATCCCGACCATCAACCCGGGTGCGAGCATGCCACATCCGACCTGGGGGCCATGCACCAACTGCCATCTGATCCGTGGCGGGGCGCCAGCGGGAAGTCAGCCGGCCACGCCCGTGGCCAAGGTGTGGGAACAGGTTTCGACCTACTACAAGGTCGGGCCGCCGATCATGCCGAATTCGACCAGACCGCATCCGCCCTCGGGTCGGTGCATCAAGTGTCATGATATTTTGGTGTATGTACAAACCAGATAACGTCTTTAAGGAGCGATCATTATGGCTCAGAGCGCCGATTCCGTCGATACCGGTCTGCAAAATCGCATCTCCCTCTTGGAAGATTTGTTGAAAAAAGTGGTGGAGGTGCATCTTTCAACAGCGGTACATGTCAAGAGTCTGGACGAAAAGCTCAATCGCATCGAAATCTCCGCAGATACCATCACCAACTTCATGCGTCGCATGGATCCAGAGACCGACGGCGCAACTCTGGGAGAGACTCGGGTCAGCCCCGAGCTTTCGCAAGGGCTGGTCGAGATGCGCAAGGAGATGGCCGATCTGAAGGCGACGTTGCAACACATGCTGGAGAAATCCGAAAGCGTCCATTTGAGCACGGCATCCCCGATGGTCGAAAAACTCGACGCCCTCTCCCAGGTTCCTGACATGTTTGACAAATTCCAGAGCCAACAGAGCACCATTCTGCAAACATTGGAAAAACGCATTGATCCGCGCCTGATGATCTATTTGAAGCCGTTGATCGAAATGCTGGAAGAGGAAGGTCGTCAGGCCGAGGAGATGAAGAACAACGCCTTGAAAGAGTTGAACGAGTTGATGACTGGGCAGCGCACCGGCACAGACCGGGAGATCGCCGGAATGCTGGAGCATGTCAGTTTGGAGATGGAGAAGTGCCAGGCCGCATTCGAGCGCACCCAGCAAGCGTTGCAGATCGTGGTGACGCCGTTCCAGCACGTTGGGCGTCTGTTCCGGAACAATCTTGAGATCATCGTTCAGGCGCACGATCTGATGGCACAACTGCACGATGATTTTCCCAGTTTTTTGGGAGAGATGCAGCGCATGCATCAGGCGCATGCCCAGCAGATGGAGCGGATTCGACAGATGGAGTTGATGCAGCACATGGCGCATCAGGAGCAGCTCAAACCGTTTGGGGTGGTCGTTGAGGGGTGAGTTCTCTTTGTGACGACTAAAGCTGGAGAGCGTTCACGAAATCGACCCGGGAGACGAAAATGTTGCAATTGATTCCCTATGGCGTGGCGGCACTGTTGGGCGGCATGCTCGGCAAGAAGTTCGGACCGACCATCTTGAGTGAACAGATAGAGGACGCTCCCCGCAACACCCGATCCGAGCGAACGTCGCTCTCGCTGATCGAATTGGTGGGTGAACAACTGATCCAGGAAGAGTCGGTGATTCTGGCGATTGAGGATGTGCCTCTGGACAATCGCTATGGCAACAAGGTGTTGACCAGTGAACATGAGTTCACGCGTACCGCCGAGATCAGCTTTGCCGTGGATCGCAGCCAGGAGCGCTCCAATCAGGTCAAATCCTCGGTCCTGCGTCTGGTGGACGGCCTGGTGGAAAAGGAACTCAAGAAAACGCTGCACATTGAATTCGGCACCCAGGTGACCCGGCGGGTGAAGATCCATTTTTCCACCGAACCGGGCCAGATGGTGCGCTACCGGCTGACCTGGAAACAGACCTCACGCCGGGGAATCTATTATGTCAACATCGGCGCCGAACGGCATGTCGTGCCCTACGTGGTGAACTTTGGCCTGTCACATACCGTCGAGAGTCTGGGAGAAAACCATCATGATCCAACATGATGCCATGATATCCAATCCTGCCCCCAAGAATGGTACACTGACACATCCATACAATAACAACCAAAATTATTTCAATGTTGACAGCTTCTCTCGTTCGTTCATTGATTACAGTATAGACGCCGTCATTATTGCTGATCTTTGCGGCAGAATCATAGAGTTCAATCGTTCTTCAGAAAAATTATTTGGTTTTATCAGAGAAGATTGCATTGGCAAGGATATTGGCGATTTATTGATCCCATCAGAGTATGGTTCCATGCATAAACGTGGCCTGGAACATCTAAGGAATCAAGAAAATTTGATGCCGAAATTTCTTAAACGATTCAATTCGGTTGCTGTATGTTCTGGCGGGTTTCATATTCAAGTTGAAATTTCCCTTTTTCTTGTTAAAATTGATCAAGAGATATATGGTGTTGCAAGTATTCGAGATGCGACTGCATTTCAACAGTTGGTACGCGCACTGAATGATACCCTTCTGGTTGCAGAGCAAAATACAGAAAGCAAGAACAATGAGTTGGAAAGGATAAAGCGATCTGAGAAAAATGCCACCATTGCATTGCAGACACAACAAACCGTGAACCATATTCTGCATCTTTCTCTTAAGGATTGTTCCCTGCAAGAAAAGTTGCAGATGGCTTTGGATTTCATCGGCAAGTTGCCGTGGCTACTCCATGGGGAAAACTGGTTGGGAATTTATTTAAGCAATAAGCATGATAACATTTTCGAGTTGCTTGCAGACTGCCCAGAAGGCAAATTCCCAAAACAGTATTGTTGTGAGTATGCATCCAATGATTGCTCGCTCTGCATTCACTCATTACATACCAATCCATTGTTGAGTGTATTTGTCTCTCCGGGCAATCGCTTTATTGAAGCAGAGATAGAGAACAAGTTTGATTATTGCATCCCTCTGATTTCCAATTCAGAAAATATTGGAATCTTCCGTATGGTGGTAGATGAAACAATCATGCAAGGAGCTTTCCACAATCTGATGTTTGATTCGATAGGAAAGGTTCTTGTCAATCTTGTCATACGTTCACATGTGGATCAGGCATTGAAGGAGTCCCAAGAAAGAGCGGAAATCGCCAATAATGCCAAGAGCCAATTCCTGGCGAACATGAGCCACGAGATCCGCACTCCGCTCAATGTGATCATCGGCATGACCGATCTGGTGTTGAATACCCCACTCTCCCGCGAGGAAATGTTCGGCAATCTGGAAATCGTGCGCAGTTCATCCCTGTCGTTGCTCGAACTGATCAACGGCATTCTGGATCTTTCCAAGATTGAGGCGGGCCACTTTCAACTTGAATCGACTCCTTTCGACCTGCTCGGTCAACTGGAAGGAGCCTGCGAAATGCTCGCGATCAAGGCCCATCAAAAAGGGTTGAGTCTCTACACCCGCATCCCGATGGATCTGCCGCGTACCCTGATGGGAGATCCGTTGCGTTTAAAGCAGATCATCATCAACCTGATCAACAACGCCATCAAATTCACCAACGCCGGAGAGATCGTCCTTACGGTCGAACACGATGCGTTGTGTGACCCCCACAATGGTCCGGAATTTCGTGTGCGTTTTTCTGTGCGCGATACCGGTATCGGAATACCCGAAAATCAGCAACAACAGATTTTCCAGAGTTTCGTACAGGCGGATGGATCGATTGCCCGCAAATTCGGTGGCACGGGTCTGGGGTTGACGATCTCGCGCCATCTGGTCGAGATGATGGGAGGCAAACTGCAGGTGATCAGTCGGGAGGGGCATGGCAGTTGCTTTCATTTCTCGCTTCCTCTGGCCATTGCCAAGGAACAACCGGAACAGGAGCCTTGGATGAAACCGCGTCGGAGCGATCATGCGGCAGACACCTCGGCCCCGTTGCAGGAAAGACGGATACTTCTGGCCGATACGCATCCCACGGGGGGCGAGATCATCGAAAACCTGTTGTGTTTTCATGGTGCAATAGTGACTTACGTCAATAATTGCGCAGATCTCCAGGAGCAAATGGACCAAAATGTCCATCATCCTTTCGACCTGGTGGTGGTGGACGAAACGATTAAGCAGCGTGTTAGCGGGTTGGAGCAAGATCCCTATCTGTACTACCAATCCCGCATCCTCGTCTTGGTCTCGCCCTATCTGACATCCAAACAATTTGTCCTGGATGGGCTTTTTCAGAAGGCAGTCCTGATCAAAAAGCCGGTGCGGCAATTCTATCTGTTGAAAAAAATCCAGCAACTCCTGACGCAGCCAACTGGACAGACTGCCGAGGATCCGGCAATTGCGATCAACCCATTGCTGTCCAAGTCATTGCAACCCCTTGAGATCCTTCTGGTAGAAGATCTGCCCGGCAATCAGAAACTTGCCCAGGATATTCTCGTCTATCAAGGGCATCGTGTGATGATCGCCAACAACGGGGTTGACGCCCTGGAGACGCTTAAACGGGGCGCTCATTTCGATCTGATCCTCATGGATTTGCAGATGCCTGTCATGGATGGCTTCGAGACCACGCGCCGCATCCGCAACGGCGATCCGAGCGAAGTCGGGAATCCACACGTGCCCATCGTGGCGGTTTCAGCCATGGTGATGATGAACGAGAGACAAAAGTGCTATGAGATTGGCATGAACGGTTTTCTCTTGAAACCGTATCAGCCCCATGAACTCGTTGAAATGGTCTCTGGCTTCTCGAAAATCAATACCCCTCCAGTACGCAAACCGGTCAAACCGGTCAAACCGGTCAGTGAAATCGTTTTGAGCGGTGTGGAGATCGACGCCGAGACGCTGCGGCGTTTCAGGCAGAACTTCATCGTTGAAGCACCCAATCACCTGTTCAAGTTACATCAATCGTTGCAGCAGACCGATCTGGGCAGTGTTGTGCTTGAGTGCAACTGGTTACGCAACATGGCCGAACACATCGGGGCCAACCGGTTGGCATCGCACGCCATCCGTCTGATCGGCCAGGTTGAAATGGATGCCTGGGAAGATGCTCAATCGATGTATCCAAATCTGGAACAGTATGTGGAAGCCCTGGTTCAACACCTAGCCCAAGAGGGTGTCGCATGAAAATCCTGATTGCCGATGACGAGTTGAACAACCGAAAATTGATGCGCGATTATTTAAAAAAATACGCCCACTGCGATATGGTAAGCGACGGCAAAGCGGCTTTGGAGTTGTTCACCGCCGATCTGGAGGATGGCGAACTGTATGATTTGGTGTTGTTGGACATCATCATGCCGGTCATGGACGGACAAAAGGCGCTGGCACGCATCCGCGCCACGGAGAAAAAGTTCTCCGAAGGCAAAGAGGGGTACAAAGAGATTCCGATCATCATGGTGACCGGAATGGACTCGTCTCTGCAAGCGATGCAGGCCTATTTCAAGGGGGGCTGTTCGGACTATCTCACCAAACCGGTCACCCGGCAGGCGCTGTTGGAGAAGCTGCAAAAATTCAATCTGATCCCCGAGGGCGCAGAGGAGGATTGATCAAATGTCAGCGACATTGCATTCCAGAAGAAAACATGAACGCGTTTTTTGTGGTCTGCCCATGGAACTGGATGGCGTTCTGGGCAATGCACTGGATGTCAACGAAATCGCCGTGTTCCTGGTTTTTCCGACCACCCAGTCATTCGAGGTGGGTCACAAGGGATTGTTGAGCTTTATTGTCGATCATCAACCCATCCGCGAGCACGTCAAAGTGGCACGTGTGACCAAAGTGGGCGTAGCCCTGGTCTCCCTCGAAGAGTCGAGCGCATTTGCCAAATTGTGCGTTTCATCCAGAAGCGGGATCAAATTTGTGCAGCACAATGAAAAGGAATCGATCATCCATCTGCGTGGGGAGTTGTCCGCCGATTTTTGGGATGAATTCAGCCAGATCTATCGTGAACGTCCTCCGGGATGGCGCTATCGGCTCGATTTCAAAAACGTCACCGGGGTGGCGCCATCGGGATTGGCCATGCTGCTGGATCTGGAGGCGCACAATCACGGCGGGCATGATGATATCGTCATCGTTCATTGCAGCAAGGAGATGCTGGATGCATTGGCGTTTCTGAATGTTCCCGGCATCGGCATCACTCTGCTCGGTTCGGATCAGCAAGGAGACGACGTGCATCAATTCCAGGTCGAGACCTTCCGCGAACCGGGCGAACCTGCCACGGTCAAGATCCGCGTGGCCCGGATGTTCGATTACAACTGCCGAAACGATTTTGCCAAACTCTACCGTTATCGTGGACGCAATACCCATTACATTCTTGATTTTCAGGATACCATTCATATCGGCAAAGCCGCCTTCGGGAGCATGTTGATGTTGAACCAGCACAACCGCGAAAAACAGGGTGAACCGATCCGGATGATCCATTGCAGTCCACATATCAAAAATTTGATGCATCAAATGAAATTTGAAAACTTCTTTGTAATCGAATAACCAAGAGTTCCTGTTCGTTCTGTTCTTTCGATCCGGGGATCGCCATGCTTGAAGAGAATAATTCCCAGTTAAGGCTGTTTGTCCAAGAGTCCCAGAACCGGGTGAAGCTCTGTCTGGATGACCTGGACACTCTGGAGCAGAACGATCCGCAAGGACGGGCCGTTGCATATGAACGATTGCTGCGTACCACGCGCGGCATTGGTGGATCGGCCCGCTTTCATGCACTGCCGCAGATGGTACGGTTGTGTCAAGCGCTGGAATCCTTCCTGGGTCGCTTCAGAGGACATCTGTCGCACGCCCGACCAGAATTCGTATCGATTGTTTCCCTGGCTCTCAAAAAACTCGCCCTGCTTCTGGAAGATCCAACCCGCTTGCAACTCCCCTCCATTGATCAGGAGGTTCTCGCCATCCAGTCGATGCTCGCGGCCCACTCCGATCCCCCGGAGTTCAATCTGGCGGATCATCCCCAGGCTCTGGCTACGGCCATTACCCAGGGACTTGATTTCTACTCATTGCACATCCCTTTGGGCGGGAATCCGGAGGCCAATCGAAATCAATTCGAGCAGATCAAGGCGGCGGTGGAGGTGGTGGCCACGCTGATTGCCACCAAACCGGATCTGGGCGCGCAGTTCGCTTGGCGGGACGATATTCCTGGCGGCATGGTGCGTCTGTTGTTGAGTACGGTTCTGCCCGGAGAGATCCTGCATGGTTTGATTCAATTGCCACAGGAACGCATCGTGCGCCTGGAGATTCCAGAAGAGTTGCGGAAAGCAGCGTCTGCTGAGATCGAACGCCTGGCCAAAGAGGCTGAGACCAGAAAAGCCAGGGAATCGACACCAGAACTGGTTGGGGATATTGACGTTACAGAAGACCGGAGCGATTTGATCGAAAGCGATGTGTCCGTACCTGCGGATCCGTTGGCGGATGCGCAACTCGGAGCAACGGAAGTACAGGCGCGTCAAGCCCACTTCGAAGAGATGCATCGACAGGAGGCCGCCTTGCAGGAGGCACGGAAACGTCAGCAGGCCACCAATGATGAAATCGAACGTAAACGTCAGGAACTGACACAACGCCAAACCGAAGAACGGCAGCGCCAGGAAGCAGAACAGATTGCGATGCAAAATCGCAAGAGCAGTCAACGCCGCTGGATGTTTGGCGGGTTGGTGGCAGCCGGGTTGGTGGCAGTCGTTGCCCAACTGGTGGATGTTTCGTCGTTGCCTGACCCACTTGTTCAGCTTTTGTCTTCGGAACAGCTCTCCAAGAAATCTGTTGACAAGATCGCTCCACCTGCTACAGAGGCTCTGCCCGCGCAACCACCTCCAACTTTCGACAAACCTGCTGCAAAAGCGTCCCAGGAGTTGCCTTCCGTTGCTGCACCTGTTGCCATGACTACGACTGTGCCCTCTCTTCCGCCCGCAGCAGCACCACAAGAGTCCAAAGCCCCGGCAACACCAGCCGACACCAGGGATGTTGCTGAACCACATCCACCAGAAAAGAATAAAGGCGATGCCCCCCCTCTTTCACATCCGGCGAAAGAGCAAAACATCCAGGCCGACGTGGTAATGAACTCCACAGCGCCCGCCAACAAATCTTCCATACCTTCTGTTCCTGTTAAATCGGCGAAGAGTACCGCTTCAACCTCCTCCTCTTGGCAGACTGAGTTCGCACGATTTGATACCAAAATGCTGCGCGTCACCAAAGAGTCGTATGAGAAATTCAAACCCGCCAAGAATACTACACACGGCAGTCTGCGTGTGTGGCGTAATCGTGATGGCAACATGGTATTCTCCATTGCTGACATGATGGGACACAGCGCCATTCGTCCCCATGAAACCTTCACATTGACCCCGGACTCCATGGCTGAATTGCGTCTGGTCTTACAGGTGGAACGTGGTCATGCGTACATGTTCGAACTGGATCGGAACGGAGAGGTGATCATCCCGCAAGCGTTCTGGAATCCTTTTTCCCAAAGCACGCAAAAGGCAGTCAGCATCAGTCGTGTCATTCAACAGGGATCGGATGGTGTCAAGTTGAGAGATCTGACCTCGTTGTCCATGTCCTATATCCGACGGACTGCACCGTGAGGGAACAATGAGACCAATCGATTTCGGCATCGCCCGCATCGCCCACGTCATGTGGGAATCAGAACTGGAAGAGTTGGTTGAACAACGGCGCAAAACCGTACATCTGACCAGCCATGAGGATTGCGAACTGGGTCAGTGGCTGCATGGCGAGGGGATTCGCGAACTGTATCATCTGACCCCGCTGCGACAGTTGGTGGAAATACACGAGCGGTTTCATCGTTCTGCGCTGCATCTGTTGTCCATTTTTTCCACCAGCACTCCGGAGCAGGTGGAACAGGAGATGCGCCAGATCCGTTCGTTCAGTCGGGATATCGTCTATTTCATTACCGAGGCCGAACTGGATTATCTGGAGCATAAGCCCCTGGAGGACTTTGCCGCCCATCCCTTCCGGACGATGATTCATCGTCTTTTCAACATTCACATTCCCGATCATGAGGATACGGAACGTCACGGCATCTTGGAAGTCAGCCACGCCCGACTGATGCACCTGCGATGGTCGCGACACCTGTTGAAGGCCTTTCAGAATTGGGGTCGGGATGCGGTTTTGGAGCCGGCGGAATCCTGCTTTGTCGGCATCTGGATTGGCGAGGCGAACAGCAGGAACCGATCCGACAAGGCTTTGATCCATGAACTGGAAGAACGGCACCAGCGGTTCCATCAACGCGCCGAGGAGACGATCCGTCTGCTGCGGCGCAAAAATTTCCGGAAATCCGAAGAGGCTTATCAGGATGTGGTGCGACTTGGTCGGGAAGTGATCTACCTGTTGACGCGCATCGAGATGACTTTGTTGCAATCTGGCGAGGTGGCCAAACCGGTCAATTTATTGGGGCATTGAGCGGCACCGATTGGATATGCCATGTTAATTATCAGATGCTCACAGAGAGATGTTTCTTTTGAATCTGATCTTAGACTGGATATTCCTGGAATTGATGAACAGCATGAGCGATTGTTTACTCTCTGCAAGACGATTACTGAATCGAGATATACGAACTCTCTCCAGATTGAGGCGGTACTGCTCGAAATTGAGTCCTATATATCAGAGCATCTTGCCTATGAAGAACAAATTCTTAAAAAATCAAGTTCCTTGGCGTTTTTGCAACACAAGAATCTTCATGATCACTTTCGCGGTCAATATGCCCTGATCAATCAAACATCGCAGTCAGCGGCAATCGATCCGACCCGTGTACAAGGAGTCGCGGTTGAGATCGCGACGTTGTTGCAAGAATGGCTCTGCCAGCATATCTTGAAAGTGGATCGCCAGCATCGGAGTCATTTTTCTGGAAATGCCCATGGTGTCCAACAACGTTCTCCAAGAATCAAGGTCAATGTGCGGGCCTTGTTGGAATTGTCCAAGGGACGAGGATTGACATGCTCGGTGATGGATGTCAGTGATACTGGGGCCTTGCTGTTCATGCAAGCCGTGCCCTCCTGGTTTGAGGATGGTGTAACGGCTTTGTTGCATATCATCCCTTTGGTGCAATGCGATGTGACACCTTGCCGAATCGTGAGTGTCTCCGGGGATAATATCCGTATTCAGTTTCTGGAACGGCAACCATGCGATTTCTATAGCGCTTTGACGACCTGCAAACGCGGATGAAAGCATGCCGGTCGCCGAAGCCTTGGGCGTGACGCCGGAGTACCTCATGTCCTCGGGATCGGGCCTTTTATCGACAATACAAACGCATGCCCGTCGAAACGCGACGCAAGATCCGGGCGATGGGGAAGCTCTGGAGCGACGGTTGATGTCGGAACGCCGGTCACCGGAAGAGTGGGCGCACTTCGTCAACCTTGTCCTGGACCAGGCCTTCGGACGGGAGCGCCACCCCGTCAGCGTGGTCGAGGTGGCACAAATGTTCTCTGCCAGCAAATATCCATCGGAGCCGATCATGGCCGTGGAGGGCGGCGAGTTGCCAGGGTTTCAGGGCGCCCTGATCCGTCACCCGAGTCGTGGATGGAGAATCCTCTACAACCGCAACGTTCCTTCCAAACGGCGCATCCGTTTCACCCTGGCCCATGAGTTCGGGCACTATCTGATGCACCGCGCCTTCCGCCCTGAAGGCTTTCAGTGCGTGGCAGAGGAAATTCCGGATCCGGAACAGCCCATCGACCGCCTGGAACGGGAAGCGGACACTTTTGCCTCCCACTTCCTGATTCCCCCGCACGATCTGATGGAGCAGATCCCGCCGACGGAATGGACGGACCTCAACATGCTGGGCTGCTGTGCCGACCGTTACGGCGTCTCCCTGCTGGCTCTGATCCGGCAATGGCTGCGCTTGACCCAACAAAGGGCGGTGCTGGTGGTCTCCAGGAACGGTTTCATTCTGTGGTCCGAAGCCAGCGAGACCGCCAAAAAATGTGGCGCCTGCTTCCGGGAGATCTGGAAGGAGCCGGTGGAGACCCCGGCCCAGTCGCTGGCGGCCCGGCGCCATGCCACCAATTACCCCAAAGATGGCATGCTGGTGCCAAAAGGCGCCTGGTTCCAGGAACACGATGTGGTGGAGATGGCGGTCTACGCGGATCAGTACGACTTCATCATCTCCCTGCTGATGCTGGACTTCGACCGGCAAGCGACCACCCCTGACATCCAGGGCGACTTCGACTGCTGATCCGACCTCCCGGAACAACCCGCGCACATCCCTGAACATCCTCCCCACACCCGTCAACCGGGCGTTTCTGGTGAAGCGGTTGGCTCATCGGATCCAGGAGTTGTCGCTGGGGGGCTTGCCGCTCCATCAAGGATCTGGCGGCCCAGGAGCAGATCAACGATTCCTATCTGGCCAGGGTGTTGCGTCTGACCCTGCTCGCGCCGGACATCATCGTCGCGATCCTGGACGGGCGACAGCCGGATGTGCTGACGTGGCGGGAGTTGAAGAACCCGTTCCCAATGGAATGGGAGCAGCAGAGGGAAAAGTGGGGGATGACTCATCCCGGTTGATCGGGCTTGACAGGCTTGCGTCCTGGCTTTTGGGGCTTAAGAATCCGCTTCAGTTGGGTCTCCAGTTTATCCAAAAAGAGATCACTGCCCAGGGGTCTTCCGGTTTGTTCGTGTCTGCGCAGGGTTTCCATGGTTTCATCAGCCAACCGGCTTTCCAGAAAAAGAGACCAATCCGGAATCAACTCCAGCATGGGTTTGGTTTTGACCAGCCTGTCGTCTTGCTCGGACAAATGAGCGCGTGCGCTGCTCCATAGGTATTCTTCAGGCAAGGCGGTCAAACGTGCTCGTACCGGATTGAGTTCAACGTACCGGGTAGCGGCCAGAAGGTACGCTTCATCCAAAGGAAAAGAGGCAAACCGTTCCTGCCAGAGGTGTCCACGCCATTTCATGCGAAAATTGATATGCCGGGTAAAACGCCGATGAGCCTCGCCGATAGCCAACCGCAAACCATCCGCCACTTTGGGGACGGCGATCAGATGCACATGGTTGGGCATCAAACAGTAAGCCCAGATCTCCACCTCAAAACGCGCGCACCACTCTGCCATCAGATCGAGATAGACCTGATAATCCTGTTCCACAAAAAATGTCTGCTGCCTCCGATTGCCTCGTTGGGTGATGTGATGCGGCAATCCAGGAGCAACAACGCGAGCGATTCTGGCCATGGGTCATGTTAACTTTTTCAAGCCGGAAAGGAAATGGATATACTGTCCCCGGATTTGTCGGACGGATTTGTGCGGATTTGTGTCCTGTCCCCGGATTTGGATTTGGACGGATTTGTATTTGGATCGGATTTGGATCAGGTGCCGTGAAAAAAATGCTCGTCTGAGGCATCAAATCAAAGAATCGTGAATTTGTAGTGCCACTCGCCAAAAAATAGCCTCGCAAGATATTGATATCTAAATTGATTTTTTATAGCATGTTAAATATTGGTTAACGTTAGAATAATGGAATTTGTTCCCCATATGTGCTACAGTAGGAAAAAGTCTCAACAAGCAGCCAAGGAGAACAACCATGTCCAAAACCGGGATGATCCGGGCGCGTATCGAACCGTCCGTCAAACAGGATGCCGAAGAGATCCTGAAGGATTTGGGATTGTCC